>NZ_MVHG01000189.1 GCF_002086125.1 Mycobacterium arosiense ATCC BAA-1401 = DSM 45069 | reverse complement strand
ACCTTCAATCACTCGGCTACGACACGCCGGTCACCAAATCGGTCCCCGACTCGTACACCACCTTGGCGGACGCAACCCCGGCTGGCCCTGCTCCCTTCGGGGTGGCCATATACGCATGTGCACAAGTTCAACGAAGTTATGATGAAGCGCCCCGATTCGTCAATAAGTCAATTAGCAATCGGATCTCGTCAGCGTTCGTGTTGTACCACTCGTTACCCGGCGCATCGCTTACTTTTTGCCCCCGAAGTTCAAGCGTGGCGTGAAGGGCTTTCTCGAGCAGCGCAGCGTCGCTGCATGTATGTGTGAGCACGATGCGTGGACGTTCTGGTAGCGCCGTGCCTACCTGCTCACCGATTCTGGACTCGACATCGACCGTGGTCATGCCGATTTTGTGCGGCCATCGCTCGCTGCCCTGACTACGGGCAAGCTTGGCGTAGGCAGGCAGATCGTATGCATACAAATACTCGTGCAAGATCGCACCGGCCGTGACCGCATCGTCGAGGACATCGTCGTCGGCTAGGTCAACATCGTCACTTCCACGCAAGTCAGCGAAGCGCCAAATGCCGTAACCGCCAGATGGTGCAGCGACTCCTCGCTCGGACATTGTGCTAAACGCCTTTTTGACAACGCTCGGAAGGCTTCCGTTTGCCGGCAGTCCGCCGCGTTCCAGGTGGTACGTTACGACCTCGGTCGCAATCTCTTTGCGTCGCAGTAAGCGACCAGCAAACAGTTTCTGTGCCAATGCCGCGAACAAATTGGGCGTGAGCGGTAGGTCCGTGAATTCGTACGAGCCCTCCCCGCCCGCGGCGTTAGCGATGCGTATTGGTTCATCGTCTGCCATGTACCGACTTTATGCTGCGACCCGAACTCGCGTGCCCGTCCTCCGTCCGAGCTTTCGCGTAGTCAAGCCACTCTGCCGATAGCCGTGACGGGCGCGCTACTTGGCGGGGCTGACCGAACGGGCGACGACCGCGCGACGGGAATTTTCACAATCCAGATGTGCGTAAGCGCGGCACCCCGTACGCTCCCATCGGCGAATAGGGCAACCTCATCAAACGGAGACCAAGCGGGGTCGGTATGGCAGCGATGGGCAACGATCCAGAGAGTACGGACTTCATCCGCCCGCCAGGCGCGACGCCGTGGCCCTCTGCTGACCGACCACTGGACTACGCTCTGCCGGCGCCGCTTAGCTTCGCACCTTTCTATCTCCCGAACTTGATCGCGGCAATCGTTGCGAGCGTAGGGATAGTTGTCGGCAGCATCGGCACGTGGGCGTCCCTCGGGCCACTCAGCGTTGGCGGTATGGATTTTCACGGCAATTGGGGGCTTATTACTCTCATCACCGGCGCGGTCGCCGCCGTAGCCTTGTTTGCCCAAATTAATTGGGGCAGAACAAATTTTAGTCTTCGATGGGCGGTGCCAATCGCGTGGGCGGTACTTGTGGCCGGCGTTGGATGTCTAGCCATCGCTTTAGTCAACATCGCTACGGTCACGTCCTTTTCCAAAGTGATATTCGGAGTACCCCATGTCGCGCAAGTGGGGTGGGGTCTTTGGCTAGTTGTCATCTGCTCGGCGGTACTAGCTGTAACGGTAGCAATTGTGGCCGTACAGGTCGGTAATGCCGCGAGTCACGGATTTAGTCATCGTTCGCAAGTGGCTTGGTCAGGTGCATGGCGGTGGGCCGCGATCACCGCGTCGGCGGTGATTTTCGTGATTGCGATTGGCCTGACCCCGATCGGTTGATCCATGGCCTATGAGAGTCTTGCGGCCCACGACGTGGGCAGGAAGGCTCGACAAG
>NZ_MVHG01000188.1 GCF_002086125.1 Mycobacterium arosiense ATCC BAA-1401 = DSM 45069 | reverse complement strand
GCCCAGTGCGCAACCGATCCCCAGCCCGGCGCCGCCACCGCCGGAACCGCCGCCGTCGCCGCCACCACCCCCGGTGGTGGTCACCACCGCACCGCCGGCGCCCGCCTACACCCCCAGGCATACGGCGCCGCCCACCACGGCGCCGCCGCGACCGACGGTCACCACGACGGTGCCACCGCAACCGACGGTCACCACGACGGCGCCGCCGCCACCGATGGAAACCACCACCACGCCGCCCGAGCCTCCGCCGCCGCCGACGACCACCAGCACGACCGTGCCCATGACGACGGAATGGATACACGTTCCGCTGCTGCCGGTGCCGATCCCGGTGCCGGTACCGCAGCAACAGGCTCCTTCGACCCCGCAGTATCCGCAGTATCAGCCGTACCAGCCGTATCCGGGGAATCAGTATCCGCAGTACCCGGGTAACGCGCAGTATCCGGGGAGCTCCCAGAATCCGTTCCTCGGGCCGGGTTACTAGCGTCATTCCTGCTCACGCATACCGCCTGCGGGGTTAGCCGCACACGCGTAACGTTTAGGTCACCAAGTTCGGACGGGGTTCGTCCCGTCATGCCCTCGCGCAGGGCGTTGAAAAAGACCTTGGAGGCGTTACGTGGACATCGTGCTTGGGGTGTCGATGGCTCCCAGGACAGTCCGCCTGGTGGCGATCGAAGGCCAAAATGCCGACGGCGTGACCGTCGAACAAGAAGAGTTCGCGGTTAAAGCCGCGGGGAATTCGGGTGATTCGGCGACCCGCGCGGTCGATCAGGTGATCGACGCGATCATCGGCACCCGCGAAGGAGTGCTCGAGGGTGGCCACCGGCTGACCTCGATCGGGGTCACCTGGAGCGACCCCGCCGGCGTCGGGGCGCTGCGGGAGGCGATCGCCACCCGCGAACTCGACGGCGTGATGCTGGTCGCACCGTTGCTGGCCGCGGCCGCGCTCGCGCAAACCGTGGGATACGCGCTCGGCTACGAGCGCCTCGCGATGCTGTTCGTCGAGCCGGCCAACGCGACGCTGGCCGTTGTCGACGTCGCCGACGGCTCCATCGTCGATCTGCACCGGCGCCAGATCGGCGACGCTCGCGCGGGCGGCCTGGCCGTCGAGCTGGCGTCGATGGTCTCCGGCCTGGACGCGCGTGGGTCGCGCGCCGACGGCGTGTTCCTGATCGGCTGCGGAACCGACATCGTGGCGCTGAAATCGACGCTCGAGGCGGCCACGCCGCTTCCCGTCACCGGCCCCGAGGAGCCGGACATGGCGCTGGCCCGCGGCGCGGCCCTGGCCTCGGCGAACGCCCCGCTGTTCGCGTCGTCGACGGCCGCCCTGGCCTACGCGCTGGACCCGGGCACCGGCGAATTGAATCCGCCCGCCCTCGCCCCGACCTACCTGGACGTCTGGGGCCACGCCGACGTCGACATCGACGCTCGGGCGTACAGCGCCGTCGCCGACGTCGACGAGCAGCCCCCGCGCCGGCCGTGGTCGATGCTGTTGGCCGGCAGCGCCCTGGCCGGCATCGCCGCCGTGATCGGCGGGGTGGTGCTGGTGACTTTGACGTCGGATCGCCCGGGTTCGGACGGGCGGCACCCCGGCGTCAGCGTCGCCACGCCGGGAGTGCAGCTGCCGGCGGCCCCGCCGAGCAACCCACCGCAGGCGCAGTTGCCCACCCCGAGCCCGGCGCCATCGCCGCCCGCACCCGCGCCCAGCCCGTCGGAGGTGGCCGCCCCGGCACCCGCGCCGTCGCCGGTGCAGCATCCCGCGCCGCAGGCCCCCGTCACGACGCCGCCCGCGGCACCGGTGCGTCGCGCCCCGACCCGGCCCGCGCCGCAGTACACACCGCCGCCCGTCGAGCGCCCCGCGCTCGCCCCGCAGTACACACCCCCAGTCACATAAACACATCTCCGCCCCCCCGAGACCACACTACATGTCCTATGGCCTCTT
>NZ_MVHG01000187.1 GCF_002086125.1 Mycobacterium arosiense ATCC BAA-1401 = DSM 45069 | reverse complement strand
GGGCGACGATGTTTTCGTTGGGGCTGGGCCGCAGGGCGACGGTCGGACGGATGCTGATGGCCAATGCGATTTCCAGCGCCACCACGGCCGCGATGAAGATCACCGCCAGCGAGCTGCTGGCCAGCAACACCGACCTGCGCCGGCGCGCGCGTTCGTCGAGAGCGATAATGGTCTTGGCCTCGGCGTCTTCGTCGGGCACAGCGCTGTAGGCGACGTTGGTCTTGCCCTTGTCGGCATCGGCGGCCAGCGCCGCGAAGTGGCTGCCGTATTCGGGCTGATATCCGGGCAGCAGGCCGGGGTGCTGACCGGCGAGGAGCAACGGGTCGACCTCTCCGGTGCCAGGATCCAGCGCGTATGCCAGCGCGGCCGTCGACGACGCGAACAGCGGCGCGTTCGCCGACGCCAGCGCGGCGCCTCGCGCCAGGGCCATCTCCGGCTCGTCGGGCACGGACAACTCGAGCGAGGTCGCGGCCTCCAGCACCGGCTTGATCAGCGGGATATCGACCCCCGAACCGACCAGAACCAGGCCTTCGGGGTGGGTTTCGAGTGCCGCGGCCCCGGAAGCCATGTCGACGAGTTCGGCGACCGCTTGGTCTTCGTCGTCCGCGAGGGATCTGCGGCGCACCTCCGAGACCGAGCCGTCGGCGGTATCGACGACGGCCAAGGTGGCGCTGTAGGGCTCGACGAACAGCAGCGCGGTGCGCGCGTAGTCGGTGGCGTCGCCGACGGCCTGGGTCAGCGCGACCGCGGCCATGAAGGCCGAGACCAGCATGACGTTTTCGATCTTGTGCGAAATGAGGGCATCGCGCAGCATTGCCGCTTCGACGTGGTCGGTCCAGGTCACACCCGTCGACAGCAGCTGGTAGCCACCGCCGGCGGCGCCCTCCCGGGTTCCGAGGATGGCCGAAATCACCGCGTTGGGGACCATGCCGGGCAGAGCAGTGCGTTGGGTGTCGACGTCGAAGTCGTCCTCGTCGACGGTGACCCCGTCGGCGCTTTCGCCTTCGACCAGGACCATGCGCACCTTCGTCGGCGTCATCTCGACGCCAAGCACGATGCCCGCCATCGCTAAAGTTCCCCCTGCACCATTTGCTGTGTCGCTCAACACCCCGGTTGACGACACCACTGTTCAGTGATCACCAAGGATTTCTGTCACCGCAAAGCGCGGGCCGCAAGCCCGCACACGTTGCTGGGCTGATGAAATTCTGGCGGCTGAGGCGGGCATTCTTTCGCCAGCCTCAATACCCCGACCCTACGCGTGTGATCTTGGGAGAAGCAGGCGGCGGTTGCTGTGTGTTGCTTGGCAAACCGGACTAGTGGTGTCCGCCGCCGCTGTGCCCGCCACCGAAGCCGCCGCCACCGTGCCCGCCACCGAATCCGCCGCTGTGTCCGCCGCCGAAACCACCAAGGCCGCCGCCGCTGTGTCCGCCGCCGGGCGCCGGAGCATGACCACCGCCGAAACCACCAAGGCCACCGCCGGGCGCTGGAGCATGACCGCCGCCGAAACCACCGAGGCCACCTCCGGGGCCGCTGGCGGGAGGTGTGGGGACGTGGCCGCCGCCCAAACCGCCCGGACCGCCGGAGCCGGGCGTGGGGACGTGCCCGCCCGGGCTACCCGAACCCGGGGTCGGCACATGCCCACCCGGACCACCCGAACCCGGGGTCGGCACATGCCCACCCGGACCACCCGAACCCGGGGTCGGCACATGCCCACCCGGACCACCCGAACCCGGGGTCGGCACATGCCCACCCGGACCACCCGAACCCGGGGTCGGCACATGCCCACCCGGACCACCCGAACCCGGGGTCGGCACATGCCCACCCGGACCACCCGAACCCGGGGTCGGCACATGCCCACCCGGACCACCCGAACCCGGGGTCGGCACATGCCCACCCGGACCACCCGAACCCGGGGTCGGCACATGCCCACCCGGACCACCCGAACCCGGGGTCGGCACATGCCCACCCGGACCACCCGAACCCGGGGTCGGCACATGCCCACCCGGACCACCCG
>NZ_MVHG01000186.1 GCF_002086125.1 Mycobacterium arosiense ATCC BAA-1401 = DSM 45069 | reverse complement strand
CGGGTGGACCCGGCGGGCCGGGTGGCCGGCCCCTCCCGCCGTGGCGCGACTGGGCCTGGACCGAGCAGATCAACTGGCTCTGGGTGCGGCGCGGGGCCTATCTGTGCGCGGCGGTACTGGTCCTCCTGCCGATCGTCACGTTCGCGATGGCGTACTTCATCGTCGACATTCCCAAGCCGGGCGACCTTCGCACCAACCAGGTTTCCACCATCCTGGCCAGCGACGGTTCGGAGATCGCCAAAATCATTCCCCCCGAAGGTAATCGGGTCGACGTAAATATCAGCCAAGTTCCGGTGCATGTGCGCCAGGCGGTGATCGCCGCCGAGGATCGCAATTTCTACTCGAACCCGGGATTCGATTTCAGCGGGTTCGTGCGCGCCGTGAACAACAACCTCTTCGGCAGCGGCGACCTGCAGGGCGGGTCGACCATCACCCAGCAGTACGTGAAGAACGCGCTGGTGGGTTCGGCCCAGCACGGGATCAGCGGCCTGATGCGCAAGGCCAAGGAACTGGTCATTGCCACCAAGATGTCGGGGGAGTGGTCGAAAGACGATGTCCTGCAGGCCTATCTGAACATCATTTACTTCGGCCGGGGCGCCTACGGGATCTCGGCCGCCGCCAAGGCCTACTTCAACAAACCTGTCGAGCAGCTCACGGTCTCCGAGGGCGCGTTGCTGGCTGCGCTCATCCGGCGGCCGTCCTCGCTCGACCCGGCACTCGATCCGCAGGGCGCCCGGGCCCGCTGGGCGTGGGTGCTCGACGGCATGGTGGAAACCAAGGCGCTGTCTCCCAATGACCGTTCCGCGCAGGTATTTCCGCCGACCGTGCCGCCCGATCAGGCGCGCGCACAGAACCAGACGACCGGACCCAACGGGCTGATCGAGCGTCAGGTGACCAAAGAGCTGATGGAGCTGTTCAACATCGATGAGCGGACCCTGAACACCCAGGGCCTGCAGGTCACCACCACCATCGATCCGAAGGCCCAACAGGCCGCAGAGAAGGCGGTGTCGAAATACCTCGACGGCCAGGATCCCGACATGCGTTCGGCCGTGGTTTCGGTCGATCCGCATGACGGGGCCATCCGCGCGTACTTCGGCGGCACCGACGCCTACGGGTTCGACTTCGCTCAGGCCGGACTGCAGACCGGATCGTCGTTCAAGGTGTTCGCGCTGGTGGCCGCGCTCGAACAGGGCATCGGGCTGGGTTATCAGGTGGACAGCTCGCCGCTGACGGTCGATGGCATCAAGATCACCAACGTCGAGGGGGAAAGCTGCGGGACCTGTAACCTCGCCCAGGCCCTCAAGATGTCGTTGAACACCTCCTACTACCGGCTGATGCTCAAGCTCAAGGGCGGGCCGCAGGCCGTCGCCGACGCCGCGCACCAAGCCGGCGTCGCGACCAGTTTTCCCGGCGTGGCCCACACCCTGTCGGAGGATGGCAAGGGTGGACCACCGAACAACGGAATTGTGCTGGGCCAGTACCAAACCCGAGTGTTCGACATGGCTTCGGCCTATGCGACGCTCGCGGCGTCCGGCGTCTATCACCGCCCGCACTTCGTGCAGAAGGTCGTCAACTCCGACGGCCAGGTCCTCTTCGACGCCGCCAACTCCGACGATAAGAGCGAGCAGCGCGTCCCCAAGGCCGTCGCCGACAACGTCACGGCGGCCATGGCACCGATCGCCGCCTATTCCCGCGGCCACGCCCTGGCCGGCGGTAGGCCGTCGGCCGCCAAGACCGGCACCACCCAGCTCGGCGATACCACCTCGAATAAGGACGCCTGGATGGTCGGCTACACGCCGTCTCTGTCGACGGCGGTGTGGGTGGGCACGGCCAAGGGCGACAGTCCGCTGGTAACCGCCTCGGGCGCACCCGTTTACGGTTCGGGGTTGCCGTCGGACATCTGGAAGTCCACGATGGACGGCGCCCTCAAGGGCACCTCCAACGAGTCCTTCCCCAAGCCGACCGAGATCGGCGGCTACGCGGGTGTGCCCGCGCCGCCCCCGCCCCCGCCGCCGTCGGAAA
>NZ_MVHG01000185.1 GCF_002086125.1 Mycobacterium arosiense ATCC BAA-1401 = DSM 45069 | reverse complement strand
GCCGGGCTGCGTTGACCGGGTCGCGGTTTGTGGCGTGTCCGTTCGGGGGGTCCGGACAGCGGATGTATCGCAGCGGGGATTTGGTGCGTTGGGGTGGTGATGGGCAGCTGCGGTATGTGGGCCGTGCCGATGAGCAGGTCAAGATACGTGGGTATCGCATCGAGCTCGGTGAGGTCCGCGCGGCGTTGGCCGGGTTGGATGGTGTGGAGCAGGCGGTGGTGGTGGCCCGTGAGGACCGCCCGGGCGACAAGCGGCTGGTGGGGTATGTCACCGGGACCGCCGATCCGGCCGGGCTGCGCACCCAATTGGCTGAGCGGTTGCCGGAGTATATGGTGCCGGCGGCGGTGGTGGGTTTGGACGCGCTGCCGTTGACGGTCAACGGCAAACTCGATGTTCGTGCGCTGCCGGTGCCCGATTTGGCCTCGGGTGCGGGCTATCGCGCCCCGGCCAGTCCTACTGAGGAGATTTTGGCCGGCATTTATGCGCAGGTGCTGGGGCTTGAGCGGGTCGGGATTGATGACTCGTTTTTCGACTTGGGCGGGGATTCGCTGTCTGCGATGCGCTTGGTTGCCGCGGTCAACGCCGGTCTGGATGCTCATTTGGCGGTGCGCACGGTGTTTGAGGCGCCCACGGTGGCCCAGTTGGCGCCTCGTATCGGTGCCGACGGGAGTGGGCTGGAGCCGTTGGTGGCCGTTGAGCGGCCCGCGGTGGTGCCGTTGTCGTTCGCTCAGCAGCGGTTGTGGTTCATCGACCAATTGCAGGGGCCGTCATCGGTTTACAACATGGCGGTGGCGTTGCGGCTTGGCGGGCGGCTGGATGCCGGCGCGCTGGGTGCGGCGCTGGCCGATGTGGTGGGTCGTCATGAGAGCCTGCGCACCCTGTTCGTCGCCCCTGACGGGATTCCTCAGCAGCTGGTGGTGGCCCCCGAGCGGGCCGACTTGGGTTGGCGGGTTGTCGATGCCACCGGCTGGTCGGCGAGCCGGTTAGAGGAGGCCATTGGTCCCTGGGTGCGTCATCCGTTTGATTTGGCCACTGAAATCCCGTTGCGGGCAGCGCTTTTCCGTGTGGCTGAGGACGAGCACGTGTTGGTGGCGGTGGTGCATCATATCGCCGCCGATGGCTTGTCGATCGGCCCGTTGGTGGCTGATCTGGGGGTGGCGTATGCCAGCCGGTGTGCGGGGCGGGCGCCGGGGTGGGCGCCGTTGACGGTGCAGTATGCCGATTACACGCTGTGGCAGCGCGCGCAGTTCGGTGATCTCGAGGATACCGACAGCCGCATCGGCGGGCAGTTGGCGTATTGGGAGCAGGCGTTGGCCGGGTTGCCCGAGCGGTTGGTGTTGCCCACCGACCGGCCCTATCCGGCGGTGGCCGATTACCGCGGCGCCAGCGTGATGGTGGAGTGGCCGGCCGAGTTGCAGCAGCAGGTTCGTCGGGTGGCCCGGGAGCATAATGCGACCAGTTTCATGGTGATGCAGGCCGCTTTGGCGGTGTTGTTGGCCAAGCTGAGCGCCAGTTCCGATGTGGCGGTAGGGTTTCCGATCGCCGGGCGCGGTGATCCCGCCCTCGATGAGTTGGTGGGTTTTTTCGTCAACACGTTGGTGCTGCGCGTCGATGTGGGCGACGATCCCAGTGTCGCCGAGCTGCTGGCCCAGGTGCGGGCGCGTAGCCTGGCCGCCTACGAGCATCAGGATGTGCCGTTCGAGGTGCTGGTGGAGCGGCTCAACCCGACCCGCAGTCTGGCTCATCATCCGCTTGTCCAGGTGATGTTGGCGTGGCAGAACTTCGCCGGGGACCCGACCGCCGGTTTGGCGTTGGGTGATGTGCAGGTCAGCCCGGTACCGATAGACATCCGCACCGCCCGGGTGGACCTGACGTTCTCGTTGGGCGAACGCTGGAGCGAGGCCGGTGAGCTCGCCGGGATCGGTGGGACGGTGGAGTTTCGCACCGACGTGTTCGATACCGGTAGCGTCGAAACGCTGATCGAGCGGTTCCAGCGGGTGCTGGTGGCGATGACCGCCGACTCCGACCGGCGGTTGTCGTCGGTGGATGTGCTCACAGACGCTGAGCGCGACCGCCTGGATCGGTGGGGCAACCGGCCGGTGTTGACCCGACCCGCACCCACACCGGCGGCGAT
>NZ_MVHG01000184.1 GCF_002086125.1 Mycobacterium arosiense ATCC BAA-1401 = DSM 45069 | reverse complement strand
CAACGGGCGATCGACTACCCGGATGTCGAGCTGGCCTTTTATGACCTGAGCGGCTCGGACGATGCCGTGCAGGAAGCCGATGAGATTGCGGCCTCGATCCAACGCACTCCGATGCCGTTCACCGGCCCGCTATTCAAATTCGCGCTGTTTCGGGCGCGGCTCGATGAATTCTATTTATTCGCATGCAGTCACCACATAGTCGCAGACGGGTCCGGCATTGCGCTGGTGGGCCAAAGGATTGCATCCGTCTACTCTGCAATTGTTTCTGGCGCGCCCATCCCCCCCTCCATTTTCGGCTCGTTACAGGACCTGGTTGACTGCGAGTCGGAATACGAAGCTTCCGACGATTTCCTTGACGACCAGGCCTATTGGGCTGAAAACCTGCCAGCCGAAAACGGATCGCACTATCGGTTGCCCCAAGCCGCGGGCGAGCACGATACGTATCGTCCGTCCGCGCCGGTTCAGCTGGATGCTGTGGTCCTTCGCCGAGTCGACGAGTTGTCCCGCGCGTGGAATGTGCCGCGATCATCGGTCATCACCGCGGCGTGCGCACTTTTGGTGCGCGGGTGGTGCGCTGAGGACTCAGAGGTGGTCCTCGACTTCCCGGTCACCAGGCGAGTAGGTCCGGAGTTGAAGACGCTTCCCGCGATGGTGGCCGGGGTGGTGCCATTGGTGTTGCGGCTTTCGCCCGAATCGACGGTTGCCGAGTTCTGTGCCCACGTTGACACGCAAATACGGGAAGCGCTGCGGCATCAGAGGTTTCCGGTGCAGGCCCTTGAGCGCAAAATCCATGGCCGCGGCCCGGGGCAGTCCGCAGATAGGGTCAGCGTCAATTTCCTCCCGTCTAGCTTCACTCTGTCTTTTGGTGGTGTGACGGCATCGGCGTCATATACCAACCTTGGCCACCGGGGTGGCTTTGGCTTGGTCTTCTCCGGCGACGGTGACCAGCTCTCCCTCGGCACGGCCGGCGCTGGGCGGCTGCTTTCGCATTCTGACGTCTGCGACTTAGCGGGACGGTTGCAGCGGTTGTTGGTGGCGATGACCGCCGATCCGGGGCGACGGCTCTCGTCGGTGGATGTGCTGGATGCCGGTGAGTACGCCCGGCTGGATGGGTGGGGTAATCGGTCGGTGTTGACCCAGCCCGCACCGCAGCCGGTGTCGATTCCGGTGGTGTTTGCCCATCAGGTGGCTCGCGCTCCCGAGGCGGTGGCGATCAGCTTCGAGGGCGGCGCCCTGACGTATCGGGAACTGGAAGAGAAAGCGAACCGTTTGGCCCACCTGCTGATCGAGCGGGGTATCGGGCCGGGGCAGTGCGTGGCGTTGCTGTTGGAACGCTCGGCCCAGGCCGTCGTGGCGATGCTGGCGGTGCTGAAGACCGGGGCGGCTTACCTTGCGATCGACCCGGCGCTGCCGGCGGCCCGGATCGGATTCATGCTCACCGATGCCGGCCCGATCGCCGTCATCACCACCGCGGACCTAGGCCCGCGGCTGGACGGATGCGATCTGGCGCTCATCGATATGAACGATCCCGCTGCGGACACCCAACCCAGCGCGGCACCACCGGCGCCGGACTCGGCGAACATCGCTTACCTCATCTACACCTCGGGCACGACAGGTGTCCCGAAGGGGGTGGCGGTCACCCACCGCAACCTGACCCATCTGGCGGACTCGCAGCCCTCAGACCTGCCGCCGGCGCAGGTGTGGACGCAATGCCACTCCTACGCTTTCGACTTTTCGGTGTGGGAGATCTGGGCTGCGCTGCTTGGTGGTGGCCGGCTGGTCGTAGTACCCGACGAGGTGGTCGGCTCGCCGGATGATTTCCACGCGTTGCTGGTCAGCGAACACGTCAACGTGCTCACCCAAACCCCGTCGGCGGTGGCCACCTTGTGCCCGCAGGGGCTGGAGTCGGTGGCGTTGCTGGTCGGCGGTGAGGTCTGCCCGGTCGAGATGGTTGATGCGTGGGCGCCGCGGCGGGTGGTGATCAACGCCTATGGCCCAACCGAGGCCACGGTGTACGCGTCGTTGAGCGCGCCACTGTCGATCGGAGCCGATGTGGTGCCGATCGGTGCGCCGGTATCGACCGCGGCGCTGTTCGTCCTCGACGAGTGGTTGCGTCCGGTGCCGGCTGGGGTGGTTGGCGAGTTGTACGTGGCCGGTCGCGGCGTGGCGTGTGGGTACGTGGGCCGGGCTGCGTTGACCGGGTCGCGGTTTGTGGCGTGTCCGTTCGGGGGGTCCGGACAGCGGATGTATCGCAGCGGG
>NZ_MVHG01000183.1 GCF_002086125.1 Mycobacterium arosiense ATCC BAA-1401 = DSM 45069 | reverse complement strand
CAACGGGCGATCGACTACCCGGATGTCGAGCTGGCCTTTTATGACCTGAGCGGCTCGGACGATGCCGTGCAGGAAGCGCATGACAGAGCGGCCTCGATCCAACGCACTCCGATGCCGTTCACCGGCCCGCTGTTCAAATTCGCGTTATTTAAGACCCGGCCCGACGAATATTACTGGTTCGTCTGCAGCCACCACATTATTGTGGACGGAACCGGCATTGGCCTCGTAGGCCGTCGGATCGCAGCCATCTACTCCGCAATCGTTTCTCACACGCCCGTTTCGCCAGCGTTCTTTGGCTCGCTGCAGGACCTGGTCAGCAGCGAGTCAGAGTACGAAGCGTCCACGGATTATCTGGAAGATCAGGCCTACTGGCGCGAGAACCTTCCCCAGAAAACCGGAGCGGATCACCGGTTGCCCCCAACCGTGAGCGATCAGGATTCGCATTGGCCGTCTGACCCAGTTCAATTGGACCCGTTCGTCATCGGCCGAATCAAAGAACTGGCCAAGAGGTTGGGCATCCGCCGATCATCGGTCATCACCGCCGCCTGCGCGCTCCTGGTGGGTGGATTCGACGCCGACGGTTCGGAGGTGGTGCTCAACTTCCCGGTCAGCCGGCGAATGCGTCCGGCGTCAAAGCTGCTTCCCGGGATGGTGGCCGGGGTGGTACCGCTGGTCTTGACGGCGTCGCCGGATTCGTTAGTGAGCGAATTCTGCAAGCACGTCGACACGCGAGTACGAGAAGCGTTGAGACATCAGCGGTTCCCGGTGCACCTTCTTGACGGTGACGGTGATGTTCGCGGTCTCGGGCGAGCGGCAAATCGGGTAGTTCTGAATTTCGTGCCGGCCAGATTGACCCTCGATCTCGCTGGTGTTCCGGCAACAGCGACCTATACCACTTTCGGCCCGATCGGTCACTTTGGGCTGTTGTTCTATGGGGTCGGTGACGAGCAGCTTTTCAGCACGGCGGGTGCCGGACAGCCGTTTTCGAATTTTGACCCCGCGGATCTAGCGCGACGATTGGAGCGGTTGTTGGTGGCGATGACTGCCGACCCCTCCCGGTTGCTGTCGTCAATCGACGTGCTGGATGCCGGTGAGTACGCCCGGCTGGATGGGTGGGGTAATCGGTCGGTGTTGACCCAGCCCGCACCGCAGCCGGTGTCGATCCCGGAATTGTTCGCCGCACAGGTAGCCCGCACCCCGGAGGCGGTGGCGCTGGTATGTGAGGGTCGATCACTGACCTACCGGGAACTCGATGGCGCGGCCAACCGGTTGGCGCACCTGTTGATTGGTCACGGGGTGGGTCCGAATGCGTCTGTGGCGCTGCTATTTTCGCGGTCGGCCGAGGCGATCGTGGCGATCTTGGCGGTGCTGAAGACCGGGGCGGCCTATCTGCCGATCGACCCGGCGCTGCCGGCGGCCCGGATCGAGTTCATGCTCGCCGACGCTGCGCCGATGGCCGCAATCAGCACCACCGATCTGGCCGAGCGGCTCGATGGGTTTGACCTGGTCGTCATCGATGTCAACGACGAGGCTGTGGAAGCGCAACCCAGTACAGCAGTCTCGGTGCCGGCCCCTGACGACCTGGCCCACATCATCTACACCTCCGGCACCACCGGTGTGCCCAAAGGGGTGGCCGTCACGCACAACAACGTCGCCCAGCTGTTTGACTCGCTGCAGATCGGCGTGAAGTTGGTGCCGGGACAAGTCTGGACGCAGTTCCACTCCTACGCCTTTGACTTTTCGGTCTGGGAGATCTGGGGCGCGTTGTTGCACGGCGGGCGGCTGGTGGTGGTACCCGAGTCGGTATCCCGGTCACCGCAGGAGTTCCACGCATTGTTGGTCAGCGAAGGCGTCACCGTGCTGACTCAGACTCCGTCTGCGGTGAGCGTGCTCTCGCCGGAAGGGCTGGAGTCAGCGGACTTGGTGATCGGCGCCGAGCCGTGCCCACCGGATTTGGTGGACCGGTGGGCCCCGGGGCGGGCAATGGTCAATGTCTACGGCCCGACCGAAACCACGATGTGGGCGTGCAAGAGTGCGCCGCTGACCGGGGGATCGGGGTTCCCGCCGATCGGCTCGCCGGTGACGAGGGCGGCGTTTTTTGTGCTCGACGAGTGGTTGCGTCCGGTGCCGGCTGGGGTGGTTGGCGAGTTGTATCTGGCCGGTGCAGGGGTCGGGGTCGGCTATTGGCGCCGGGCTGCGTTGACCGGGTCGCGGTTTGTGGCGTGTCCGTTCGGGGGGTCCGGACAGCGGATGTATCGCAGCGGG
>NZ_MVHG01000182.1 GCF_002086125.1 Mycobacterium arosiense ATCC BAA-1401 = DSM 45069 | reverse complement strand
GCGGTGGAACCGCTCGATCTTGCCGGTCGTGGTGGGGCTGCGTGGCTGGGTCAACAGATGCTCGATGCCGTGTTCGCGGCAGATCCGATCAAAGAGCACCTCGACCACGGGGTGATTGAACCGCCCGGTGAACACCTTGCCGTTATCGGTGAGAATCTGCTCGGGCGCCCCGTAGGTCTGTAGCGCTACGCGTAGCCCGTCGCAGACCGCCCGGGTGCGTTCCCGGGCCATCAACCGCGCACAGACACACATCCGCGAATGATCATCAATCCCGGTCAACGCCTTGGCGCAGCTGCCATCAGCCAGTGGGAACCCGCCCACGATGTCCATCTGCCACAACTCCATCGGCGCCCCGCGTTCCCAGCGTTTCCACTTGCGCGAGCGCCGATCCCGCAGACCCGGATCGATCATGTTCGCCCGCACCAAGGCCCGGTAGGCCGCTGACTCCGAGGGCACCGGCGACACCTGGCGTTTCGCCAGCTCGAACACCAACCGCCGCGGACCCCAGTATGGACGCGAGCGGCGCAACTCCAACGGCACCGCCTCGACCCGCGCGGGCATTTGATGTGGACAACTCACCGGCCGATGCGACCGATCCACCAGGCCCTCAAGACCCTGGGCCTCATAGCGGGCCAACCACGAGTGCAGCGTCTGGCGCGACACCAACCAACTTCTCGGCCACCTGCGAGATCGACAACCCATCGCTGATCACCGCCAACACGGCCTGATACCTCTGTTCGGCCACGGATAACTCCCTCATCGAAGGAGTGTCAAGGATCAACCGAAGTAACTGTCAACCATCAGCCGAAACACCGTCAGGCATCACCCGAAGACAAAATGTCAAGCATCAACCGGCGTCATACAGAAAAACTGTGCCCCCGCGGAGACTCGAACTCCGGACCCGCAGATTAAAAGTCAGCTGCTCTACCAACTGAGCTACGGAGGCCTTGGTCGTATCTTTACCTTGACACCCCAAAGCGTAGCAGCGCCGCTTTGGCGCGTCAAGGTATGATCGTTGCATGCCACCATCTCGAAAACGCCGCCGCCCAGACGAAACCCAGTCGTTAATCCTCTACGCCGCTCAGGAATTGCTGATCGAGGCCGGGCCGCGGGCGGTCGAAGTACGCGCCGTCGCCGAGCGCGTCGGCATAACCGACGCCGGTGTCAACCATCACTTCGGTAGCCGCGAAGGGCTGCTCGCAGCTGTGCTGCGTCACAGCAGCGGCCGGATCCGCGCGGCCGTCGAGGACGCCGCACAGGAGTGGGTGCGCGCCGGCGCGCAGATACCTGAGCTGGTGGACCGTATCGCTGAGGTCTACGCCGACGGATACGGCGAGCTCGCGATGGCCCTCCACAGCGCGGGATGGCGCGATCACAGCGACGGCATCTTGGAACCTGTCGTTGACGCCCTCCATGCCGCCCGGCGCAAATCCGGCGGCCGGCGCCCCCCACGCGACGACACCCGCCTCGCCGTCGCCGCTCTGCACCAGGCGCTGGCCACCGAACCCGCCTACGGTGCTGAATTTCGTCGCACTGCGGGCATCAAGGAACCCGACGCCAGCCGCCGCCGCCAACTGCGCTGGTGGACACAGACACTGACAGCCGTGCTGGATCTCGACCGGCCAGCCACACGCACGTAACAGGCCATAGCGCCCATCCGTGACCGGCGCGCTGAGGCCGCGCCGCTGTTGCCCGAACTGCAGTTCAGCAAGCTGCCACAGTTGGTAGGTTTACTCCACGCACGGCAGACGCGGCGGAGGAGGGCTGTCTCGTGGATGCCATCGAGCAGCTGGAGATGCTGTCACAAGAACAGCATCGGCGCTATTTCGATTTGTTCGGCTCCACCCCCGTCGATGGCGGCGGCTTTGGTGACCTCAGTAGCTACGCTCGCACCCTCAGTCAAGGGACCAACGACACGCGCGCCCAGATAATCGGGGCGAGGTTCTCAACCGCCGTGGCCGCTTCCTACGCCGTCGCCACACAAGCCGACCATCTCGTTCTGGATGCGACCGCGCGTTCTCACGGTACCTGGGCCTCTATCACCGATGAGAGCCGTCGGATCAACTTCGAAGGCGCCCGAGCCATCGATGCAAACGCCCGACTCGAGGCGTCCGAGGTCGGCGCCATCCCGGACCCGAATTCGCCGGCGGGTCAAGCGCAAATCCTGAGCCGCATCAACGACCACCAAGCCAAAGCTGCCGCCCTCGTGGAACAAGCCGCGACGGCCGAGCAAGCTTTAGGCGCACGCGCAGCCGCAGCTGGCGAGCAAGGATCGACACCGCGTATACAGGCGGTCGACCAGCACACGTTCAAACAAGATCCCCCACCCCCACC
>NZ_MVHG01000181.1 GCF_002086125.1 Mycobacterium arosiense ATCC BAA-1401 = DSM 45069 | reverse complement strand
TGATCGCGCTCGTCGAAAGTCCTCAGGTGTGCTTGCCGAAATTCCTCACCTGTGAGCAGCGGTCAGTGTAGTTGTTGGCGGTTGCCGGTGGTGGTTCGGCGCAGGGTTTCCGCGGCGGCGTGGTGGTCGCGTAGGCGGTAGGACTCGCCGTCGAGGTTGATGACCACGGAGCGGTGCAGCAGGCGGTCGAGCATGGCGGCGGCGACGGTGGTGTCGCCGAGGATCTCACCCCACGCACCCACCCCGCGGTTGGTGGTGATGACGATGCTGGTCTTCAAATATCGTTGGGAGACAACCTGAAACAACGCTGAGGCGGCTTCGGCGGGCAGCGGAAGGTAGCCGAGTTCATCGATCACGAGCAGGGTCGGTCCGGCGTAGAAGCGCATGGTGGTGGCCCAGCGTCCCTCGATCGCGGCGCGGTGGCAGCGGGCGGCCAGATCAGCGGCGGTGGTGAAGTACGTGCGGTAGCCGGCATGTGCTGCAGCTCTCGCCAATCCCACCGAGAGGTGGGTTTTGCCGGTGCCCGGGGGCCCGATGAGCAGGATGTTGGTCGCGGACTCCAGGTAGCGGCAGGTGCCCAGTTCGTCGATGAGGTTGCGGTCGATCCCGGCGGCGGCGTCGACATCGAAATCGGCGAGGGTGGCCGGGGTGGGCAGGCAGGCGAACCGCAGCCGGCCCGCCAACCGTCTGGCGGTGCTGGCCTCGACTTCGACGGCCAGCAGTCGCTCCAGCGCGACGGTGAGTGAGAGCCCTTCGGCGGTGGCTTGGTCGAGCACCGCGGGTAGGGCTTCGGCGGCAGCGGTGAGTTTGAGCTCGGCCAGATGTGCGCGCAGCTGTTGATAGCGGCTTGCGGCTGCCGTCGGTGCGTTATCGGCGGTGGTCGTGGTGGTGGTCTTGCCGGTGCGGCCGGTGGGGGTCATTGGATGGTCCTGTTCTGGGCGGCCCGCTCGTAGGCGGACAGGTCGATGACGGTGGAATCGGTTGATGGATTTGATGTTTGGATTGCTTCGGTGTCGAGCCGGAGTAGTTGTGCGGCAGCGGCTTTGGCAGCCGGACCGGGTGGGATGCGTTCTTTGCGGCGGTGCGGTCGTCCGGTGACCGCGGTGGCCATCGCGGCGGTGTCGAGGGCGATGACATGGCCGCTGTCACGCACCATCACCCCGAGCCCGTCGGCAGCCATCCGGTGTCGGGCGATCACGATCCCGCTGGTGGTGGCCATGTCGCAGATCTGGCCACCGACGGGATGGCTGACCACGACCTGAGCGGCGGCCAGTTCCGGGGGCACTGAGTAACGGTTACCGCGATAGGACACCAACGCCTGCCGCGACGCCGTGCGGGTCTCGGTAACGATCACCGGATAGGGCAATGCCGGCGCAGGCGCCAGCGGCTCGGTTGTGGCCACCACAGCCACCGAGGACCGGCCGTCGGCGGTGGCCCGCAGCCGGGTATCGCCGCGCACCCGGGCGAAGCGATCCACGCTGGCCTGAGCCTGCTCGGCGGTGGCCTCATCAGCCAGGGTGCGCCACCAGCGCTGTGCGGCAGTGTGATTGACCTTCTCCACCACACCTTTACGGTTGCCGCGCCGAGCCGGGCAGATCGCCACCGACACCCCGTAGTGCTTGGCCACCCCGGCGAACGACGCGGTCACCCGACCGCTACCGGGGTCACACACCGTGGCCATCCGGTCGAAGCGCCACACCCGTGTGACGCCGCCCAGGCCGCGGGTCACCCGGTCGAGGCAGGCAACCAGATGCGGCTGGTCTTCTAAGGGCGCCAGGGCGGCGCGCCACTTGCCGGAATGCGCTAGCGAGCCCACCAGCAGATGCGCGGTCTTACCCCAGCCCCACGATGCTGGTGGATCGGGCAATTCCAGCCAGTCCCATTGGGTTTCATCACCCGGGGCGTGCGGGATCACTGCGTTCGGGCGGTCGGTCGCGGTGCGGCACACCTCGCATACCGGCCGCAGATTGCGGGCCCGGATGTTGCGGGTCAGGCTCTGATACGACAGGCCGAACCCCAGCTGCTCAAGCTCGTCGAGCAGGGTGCGCGCCCACAGGTGCGGGTCCTCGGTCAACCTCGCGGTGACGTAGTCGACGAACGGACCGAACGGATCCGGTCCCGACCGCGCACGAACCCCCGGTTCGCCGTCACCGGCCAGATATTTGCGGACCGTCTTGCGGTCGAAGCCGGTGTGACGGGCGATCGCTGAGATCGACCAGCCACGACGGCGTAGGGCATGTACTTCCAAGTCGTCCTCCCATGTGAGCATGAGAAAGCGGGCCTCCTTCAATGAAGCAACTGGCGTCAGACACCAGCAGCTTCGAGAAAGGCCCGCCCTTCTCGGCGGAGCCACACGGGTGGGGAATTTCGATAAGCGTCAGAGGGGAATTTCAGCGAGCGCGGTCA
>NZ_MVHG01000180.1 GCF_002086125.1 Mycobacterium arosiense ATCC BAA-1401 = DSM 45069 | reverse complement strand
CTTGTCGAGCCTTCCTGCCCACATCGTGGGCTGCAAGACTCTCACAAGCCGTGGATCAACCAACCGGGGTCAGGCCAATCAGGCAGGCTATCTGACTGTGACGCAAAAGAATTCGGAGAGTTCTCACCAGCGAACCATATGGGTCCGCGGGATTGCCGTAGCGGGGCCGGCAGTGAACCCGGGCTACCCGCATCTAGGCGTTACGTCGCGTGGAGACGTTCCACTCGCACAGGAATCCCATTGAGTACCGACATACCGGCGAGTACTTCGATGTCGCTGCAGGCAGCACTAGCTAGGACGTTGCTGTTAACACCCGGCTCCGCGTTAGCACTTCGCCAGCCGCCTGCGTGCCCCCCAGCCATGTGGAATGGCGACATTGCCGGGCGAGATGTCGCCGGTGAGTGTGACCGGGACAGTTATGGATCCAGTGGCTGAAACCACTTTGACGTCGTCGCTGTCGCAGATCTCCGCCTCAGCGGCATCGGTCGGGTTCATGAATGCGGTAAACCGCCGTTTAGGCCTAAGCCCGTTGTGCATCCAGCTGTTCTGAGAGCGAGCCTCTCGCAACCCGTGCAGGCGTAGGGGGAAGTGTTTCGAATCTTCGCCAGTAGCTTGTAGGCGCAGTACTTCGGACCGAAGTTCATCGGGGATTAGCGGGATCTTCTTTGCAGGTGTGCGCAGGTAGTCCTCAAGGCGGCCGACCGGAAGTTCTGAACGGAGCGACTTACCATGCGGATAATGCTGCAATAGCTTGCTAAACGAGACGCCGCTGCGGCGAAGGCCGTACATGTCACCGGCCGGGCTGGTCCGGATGAGAGCATCAACCATTGTTCGCGGATGAATGCGGATACCGGCCTTTGCCATCCACCGCAGCGCTGCAACGGAATAAGCTCCACCGCGCCCGGCACGCCGAGCAATTTCGTCTAGGATGTCGAATTCGTCGCGTGCCTCGCCCCGAGGATCGATCACGGGGCCCGTGGCCCAAATCGACGGGCGCAGAATATTCGCGATCGGTCCTAACGGGAAATCATTTCGCTCATACTGCCCAACACACGGCAACACGTAGTCAGCGTATTTGTTCGTCTCGTTGACGTACAGATCGATCGATAGGTGCAGCTCGAGCTGCTCTAGAGCCGACTCCAGTTGTGGTGTGCCTACTGGACTGCTCAGAACGGGATTCGCCCCGACGGTGACCAGCCCGTGCACTTGGCCGGGACCCGGTACGGTGATGTCAGTTGCCAGCGATGTCGACGGCAGCATCCCGAACACATCGGGCATCCCTGTCGTGCGGGCTCGCACAGCGCCGAATGTGGCCATGCCTGTGGCGATTGCGAATCGCGAGAAGTCCAATGGAGCACCGCCGAAGATGAATCCGCCCACCCGTTCAACGTTTCCGGTGATGACTGTGAGGATGTCCTGCAGCAGATTGTTAAGCGTTCCGAACCGCTGGGTGCACGTGCCGGTCCTGCCGTAGACGATGGCCGACGGTGAGCAGGCGAACGCGCGAGCGATCTCGCGTATGGTTTGTGCCAAAACGCCGCACTTTTGCTCGCAGTAATCAGGCGTGTAAGTAGTGACAAGATTGACCAGTTCGGCAAATCCTGTGGTGTGCCGCGCCAAGAACGCACGGTCTATCCGAGCCTCAGCCAGCACGACATTTAGGACTCCGAAGCAGAAAATATGGGTCCGTTCCAGCGCGGATCGCCACATGCTCGTATCGACGTGCGGTCTCACTGCGCCGAGGGTCGACGACAAGGACGCGGCCGCCGCGATCAATGATTGAGTCGAGGGCATCTTTGAACCGCGCTTCGGTCACCATCGAGCCGTGGGAGATCAACGGATTTGCCCCAATAACAAGGGCGAACCGAGTCCTCCACAGATCCGGCTTGGGCGCAATAGCAACGGATCCATAGAGCAGTGCATTCGCCGCCATCCGCGACGACGCATCTTCGGCGTTGACACCGTAGCGCCACCGGATTCCCATTGCAGACCTGAACCCGGCTAGACCGAGCGCTGCAGAGTATCCGAATGCCGGCGGGTTGCCGACGAACAACCCCAGTGCATCTTTCCCATGCTCACGCTGGATGTGGCGCAGCCGGATGGCTATGTCGTCGAGTGCGTCGTTCCATGACACGCGCTGGAAGTTGCCCGGTTCACCGATTCTCTTCAAGGGGTGAAGAACTCTGTCCGGGTCGTACGCGACGTCGACTGCCGCCTGCGATTTGACGCAACTGAATCCCTGCGAGTGAGGGTGGTCATGATCGCCGCGCACGCGAACCAACCGCCCGTCCGTGACCGTTGCAATCAACCCACATTGCGGCTCGCAGATTCGACAGTATGTGGTCACTTCTCGCGTATCCGACTTCATGTGTGATCCCTTAAGTCGTAGTGACCGGACCCCGTGAACTGGTCCACGGCGAACGAGAGTCGTTCATTGGTGGGTACAGGTGGCAGCGTAGCGGGCTG
>NZ_MVHG01000018.1 GCF_002086125.1 Mycobacterium arosiense ATCC BAA-1401 = DSM 45069 | reverse complement strand
GTTCCCCCCGCCACCGCCACCGCCACCCCCACCGTGGCAATTCGGGCACGGCGGCGGGTCAAGCGGAGCGGAGTACGCCGACCCGGCGTTCAGCGTCGCCGCGGAGATGCTCAGCCCGGCGGCCAACGCGGCAGCGCCGACGACACGTTTCATAGACATAACTGCGTCCCCTCTTCGGAGTTATGGCACCTGCCCTACGGGCAGGTGACGTCCAACTCGAATGGCTTGGTTACCTGCTGCGGTTGCTGTGGGTTGCTCATGTCGGTACCGGTAGCTGTGCCCTTGATCGCCCAATCCTTGCCGTTGACCGCGGCTCCGGCGTTGCCGCTCTGGCTGGGCGCCGCGTCGGAGAAACCGAGCGCGATCCCGTTGACGGTGCCCAATCCGACGGAGTGCACCAGTGGCGGATTCCCGTTGCTGACCACCGCGCCGAGCCCGGCGGTCGGGTCGCCGATGCCGATGGTGACGTTGTCACCCGCGGCGTTGCAGGTGACCTGCCCACTGATGTTCTGATGCTGACCGTCGACGATGAGCACCGGACCCGCTCCCGCCGCCGCAGATGACGACGAGCCCGACGCCCCGGTATTGGATTTGTTGCTCGAACATCCGGCGCTGGCGGCGGCCACCAGGGCCACGCCGGCTACGCCGACCACGATCCCACGCTTCACTACTGCTTCCCTTCGTGTCGCTGGTTCCGCTGCCTCTTCACGTTGGCCGCGTCAACATAGGCGTAAATCTAAGGCCCTTTAGGGCCGACGCGTTACGGCCGGTCCACCTGGTACCCGGTATCCCGGAACCGCAAACGCTACGTCACGTTTCGCCGTCCGGGGCGCCCGTCACGGTAGAACGCGCAGGCCCCACTTGCCCAGCAGCGGATCGATGAGCATGAAGTAGGTCGTGTGGTCATCACCATCGGGCGATGACATCAACAGGCCGACCGCGCTGACGGTGCCGTCGGGGTTCATCACGAAGCCGGGACTGCCGCTGTCGCCGTCCAGGCTGAACACGCTGGCTTCGACGACGTCACCATTGATGCCTTTGATGGCACCACACGTCTCACCGGTCACGGCACCGATCTTGCAGAACGGCATTCCGACCTCAATCTGCTGGCGGCTCAACACATCTCGCACCTGGTACCGGCCGCCGACGTCGCCCGCCGGCATGCCGACGCTCGGCTCGAGACGGATGATCGCGGCGTCCCTCTTGTCGCCCTCGTGCTCGCTCGCGGAGATCCTGCCGAGCGGGGCATCGTTGCCGTAGGTCCATTCGGCGCCGTCGTGCGCGTCGCAGTGCCCGCTGGTCATCAGGTAGTAGCTGCCGTCGGAACCTTGTGCCGCGAATCCGGCTGTGCACCTGCCGGATTCATGATCAACTCCGATGCCCGGCGCCGGGGGCGGTAACGGCAGGGCCGGGGGCGGCGCTGCCACAGCGGTTTTCGCCATCGTCGTCGCGGCCACGAGCACAGCCCCGAAGAGTCCCACACCCCGCAACCACGGCATGGTCACGCCGTCCCCCTCCGCTTGTGCCCGGCAGATGGTAGCAGCGCTGCCCATCTGAAATGAGATGGCGAATAATCTATTCCGAGCACGTAGTTCACCCGGCGTCGACATGCCGGGCAAGAAAGTCCAGCACAGCGTCGGCAAAGATGTCGTTACGGTCACCGGCCACCATGTGCCCCGCACCGCGGACATCGGCGAACTCGACTTGCGGGAAGCGCGCGAGGAATTCGTCGGCGCGCTCCTGGCTGACCAGGTCGCTCATCTGCCCGCGAATCAGCAGGATGGGCACCCCGCCACGCAGGATGGCCTCGACCGCGGAGTGCATCCGATCGGGGTCGGTGACCTCGAAAGGAGGGAAAGCCGCAGTGCCACTGATGAACTGCGGATCCCAATGCCAGTACCAGCGATCGCCGCGGCGACGCAGGTTGGTGGTCAGGCCTTCCAGATCCGTCGGTCGCGGCCGGTGCGGGTTGTATTCGGCGATCGCGTCGGCGACTTCATCGAGCGAGCTGAAGCCCGACTCGACCCGGTCGGCCATGAAGGCGTGTATCCGGTTTGCCCCGGACTGGTCCATGTTCGGCACGATGTCCACCAGCACGACCGCGCTGGCGATACCCGGCGACAGCTCCCCGGCGAGCAGCATCGACGTGAAACCGCCCAGGGAGGCGCCGACGAGAACCGGTTGCGGGGGCAGCCTGCGCAGCACTTCTTGGACGTCGGCGGCGAAACTGACAACGCGGTAATCGCCGTCATCGGACCAATCCGATTCGCCATGGCCGCGCAGGTCGACGGTGACGGCCTGCCACCCGCGGGCGGCGACGGCGGCGGCCGCCTTACCCCACGACCGGCGGGTCTGGCCGCCGCCGTGCAGGAACACCACGGCGCGCGCCTGCGGATCCCCGAGGCGGTCAGCGACGATCTGCACCCCGCCGGGGCCCTGAATCGTGAACGGTTCAGCTGCCGTGGGCATCAGGTGATACTAAGGCGCGGTCAGGGAAAAGCTCGCGTCGGCTTAACGTCTACGGCATGCGGCGGCGTCAACCCGAGGGATGGCGGGTCTTGCCGGCGCCGCCCGGACCGGGACCGCAGCGAAGGGGAATGCATGCATCTTGACGAGTACATGTCGCGGGACGCGACCGCCCTGGCCGAGCTGGTCGCGAGCAAGCAGGTCTCCCCTGCCGAACTTCTCGCGTTGGCGCGGCAACGGGCGGAAGCGGTGAATCCGCGGCTCAACGCCATCGTCTGCCGCCTCGACGACGTTGCCGACCGGCAAGCCGCCGACCCCTCACTGAGCGGGCCGTTCGCCGGCGTGCCGTTCCTGATCAAGGACCTCGGCCAGGAATACCGCGGCTTTGCGACCTCGTGCGGGTCCCGCTCGCTGGCTCATGACGTGGCCGACCGGCACGCCCTGGTCACCCAGCGGTTCCTCGACGCGGGCCTGGTGATCTTCGGCAAGACCAACACTCCGGAGTTCGGGGCCAAGGGCGTGACGGAACCCGAATACTGGGGCCCGGCCCGCAACCCGTGGGACATCGGGCATACGCCCGGTGGCTCGTCGGGCGGATCCGGGGCGGCCGTGGCGGCCGGAATCGTGCCGGCGGCGGGCGCCAACGACGGCGGCGGGTCGATCCGCATTCCCGCCGCCTGCAACGGGCTGGTGGGCCTCAAGCCCAGCCGGGGGTTGGCGCCGTACGGTCCGCAGACCGGTGAACTGCTGTTGGGCATGGCGACCCAGGGTGTGGTGTCGCGCACCGTGCGCGACAGCGCGGCGCTGCTCGATGCGATCGTCGGGCCCGATCCGAGCGCGGCGTACCGAGTGGCGTTGCCCGACAAACCCTTTGGTGAACAAATCAAACATCGGCCAAAGACCCTGATGATCGGGTACTCGGCGCGGTCGGCCATCAACGCGCGGCCGCACCGCGAGGCGGTCGCCGCGGTCGAAAAGACCGCGGCCCTCCTCGAAGAGTTGGGCCACCAGGTCGAAGAGGTCGCACCCCCCTACGACGATGCCGCGCTCGGGCGCGACTTCTTGACCATCTGGTTCGCCCAGCTGTATCAGCAGGTCGCCGACATCAAGAGGCGAACCGGCGCGCGCGACAACGACTTTGAGGCCGACACCTTGGCCATCGCCGAACTCGGGCGCTCCGGCGGCGTGCTGGCGGTGATGTCCGCTTTGGAAAACAGGAACGATTACGTCCAGTCCCTGACGGCGTTCCACGCCGGCTACGACTTCTTTTTGACCCCCACTCTGGCCACCCCGCCGCTGGCGGTCGGCGCCACGACGACGTCGGCCGTGCTGCAGCGGGTGGCCCGGTTGGTCAGCAGGGTGCGGGCCGGAAAACTGATGGGGCTCAGCGGAATTCTCGATGACCTCATCCAGGAGAGTCTGGGCTGGGTGCCCTACACGCAGCTGGCCAACCTCACCGGCCGCCCAGCGATCAGCGTGCCCCTGCATTGGACGGACGCCGGACTTCCGCTGGGTGTGCAGTTCGTCGGGACGATCGGGTCAGACGGCGATCTGCTAAGCCTGGCCGCGCAATTGGAAGAGGCGCGCCCCTGGGTCCACCGGCATCCGGCGCCGGGTTAGCCGGCAGCTGAAGCGGTTACGCGGCGGGACCGCCGTCTTCGGGACGCCGTTGGCCTCGCCACAGGCCCGCGAAGCGCCGGGCGATGTCGCCGAGGCGACCGCCCGCGTGCTGCGAAGCCTTGATGCGGCCGAGGGTTTCCTGCCCCTCGTGCGCATAGTCCTTGACGGATTCGTCGCCTTCCTCCGCGCGCATATCTGTCTCCAATCCTGTTCGTTATCCCGGCGGCTGACGCTCGGGTGGTTCCGAGGGCGTCAAGCGCTCGGGTGGTTATGACGTCGGACGGCCGCAGGCGGGTGCGGATCATGCTCAGTCCCTCGCGCGGCCCATGGTGCGTACCCCGCCGTACCCGGGCGGCCAAACGCCCGCGCCGGTACCGACCGGACCAGCCGCATACACTCCAACCGTGGTCAATCCGGCGCAATCGAGGTCGGCGGCTACCAGGATCCCGCTGATCGTCGCCGTTGCCGTCGTCGCGCTGCTCACCGTCCTGGCGATACCCGTCACGCAACGATGCGGTGCACCCGACTATTCATGCGCGTCGACGGTGGATACCAACGGCAACCTCCACTACTACTACGAAGTCGAACCGCTGGGCGTCTACCTCGCCGAGATCGTCACCGGCGCCAACATCACGCTCGTCTATTCCTCGGGTGAGGACCTGGTCAAGCCCCGACAGCCGGCGGCGGCGTTTGCTGGGCGGTTTGATGCGAGAGCGGGCCGCCGGGCGGTGTCCGCCCGGTAACAACTTCGGCTCGATCCGGACGGCGGCGTGACCAGCACGATACGGTTTGGCGACCAGGACGCCGGACGCCAGGCAAACTCGCTGGTAGAGCGCGGATATCGGGCGCTAATTGAGTTCGGCCGGCCCGCCGAATGCGCTCCCGTCGACCGTGTGACGGGTGCTCTCGATTGGGGGCTTCATAGCGAGCTAACGCATAATTGTCACCATGCTTGAAGCGACATCGCCGCAGAGCGCCGTTGCGGTGCCTGGTGATGTGCTGGGCGTGGGCAGAGGTTTGTGATGGCCCGCTCGGGCGGCGCGCATCGCCGTCATCGAGCCGTCCGTCAACCCTCCCGTCTCCGCAAAGGGCTGACGCGCACCCTGGGCGCGCTGGTCTCCGTGGCGGCCGTCGGCCTGACCGGTGCGGGGTACTACGTGGCGCACGGCGCGCTGGGCGGGATCACCGTGTCGAACGCCCTGCTGCCCGACGACCCGCGGTCTGTAGGCGACAACATGAACATCTTGCTGATCGGGCTGGACTCGCGTAAGGACCAGGACGGCAACGACCTGCCCAGCTCGATCCTGAAGCATCTGCACGCCGGCGACTCCGACGACGGCGGCTACAACACCAACACGATGATCCTCGTGCACGTCAGCGCCGACAACAAGGTCGTCGCCTTCTCGATCCCGCGCGACGACTGGGTGCCCTTCACCGGGGTGCCGGGGTACACCCACATCAAGATCAAAGAGGCATACGGGCTCACCAAGCAGTACGTCGCCCAAAAGCTGGCCAACCAGGGCGACACCACCCAGAAGGAACTCGAGACCAAGGGCCGCGAAGCCGGTCGGGCGGCGACGCTGCGCGCGGTGCGAAACCTGACCGGTGTCCCCATCGACTACTTCGCCGAGATCAACCTGGCCGGATTCTTCGACCTGGCGCAGACCCTCGGCGGCGTCGAAGTGTGCCTGAACCACCCCGTCTACGACTCGTATTCGGGCGCCGACTTCCCGGCCGGGCGGCAGCGCCTGGACGCCTCCGAGGCGCTGTCGTTCGTCCGGCAGCGGCACGGCCTGGACAACGGGGACCTGGACCGCACCCACCGGCAGCAGGCGTTCATCTCGTCGGTCATGCAGGAACTGCAGGCCGCGGGCACCTTCACCAACATCGACAAGCTCAAGAATCTGATGGCGGTGGCGCGCAAGGACGTGGTGCTCTCGGCGGGGTGGAACGACGACATGATCCAGCGCCTGGGTGGGCTGGCCGGCGGCAACGTCGAGTTCCGGACGCTGCCGGTGGTGCGCTACGACAACATCGACGGCCAGGACGTCAACATCGTCGACCCGGCGGCGATCAGGGCCGAGGTGGCTGCGGCGATCGGCGCCGACACCACGACGACCGCGCCCACCACGACGGCCGTGAAGCCCGATCCGTCCACTATCGTCGACGTGGTCAACGCGGGCAGCATGAGCGGCCTGGCCACCGAAGTATCCCGCGCGCTGAAAAGGAAGGGCTACACCCAGGGTCAGGTCCGCGACCGCGAATCCGGCGATCCGACCTCCACAGCGATCGAGTACGGAACCGGCGCACAAACCGATGCGCTCAACCTGGCCAACCTGCTCGGCGTGGACCCGCCCAAGCAGCCCAGCTCCGCGGTGCAGCCCGGACACATCCGCCTTACCGTGGACACCAATTTCTCGATGCCCACCCCCGACGAGACGCAGCTGGACGACACCACGAGCACCAGCTCCAGCACCACGTCCACCAAGGCCAAGAGCTACTACTACAACGGCACGACCACGACCTATCCGACGCCCGATCAGGGCAGGCCGATCGACGGCGGCGGCGTGCCCTGCGTCAACTAGCCCCAGCTTTCAAGCATGGGTGCCGCCATCGATGCGGATTTCGGTGCCGGTGATGAACGCCCCGTCGTCGGACACCAGCATGGCGATCACCCCGGCGACGGCGGTGGGCTCGGCCATCCCGGCGCCGCTAGATTCGACGGTTGTGGGCAGCACCGGCATCAGCCTCGAAAACAGTGACCAGTCAGCGTCTTTGGGAATGTATTCGCCGGTGGCGTCGGTGATCCCGGACTTGATGCTGCCCGGTGCGACGCACACCGCGCGCAAACCGCCGCGCGCGTATTCGAGCGCCAGCGAGTGGGTGAAGGCCTGGATGCCGCCCTTGCTGGCGGCGTAGGCGGCCATATAGGGGTGGGCGAACGACGCCGACGTGGAGCTGAAGTTGACGACCGCGCTGCGGGGGTTGGCCAGCAGGGACGGAAGCGCTTCCCGGACCACCAGGAAGGTCCCGGTCAGATTCACGCCGACGATCCGATTCCACAGCTCGAGGCTGGTCTCGTGGGTGTGCGCGGCCCGCAGGATGCCGGCGGCGTTGACCAGCGAGTCAAGCCCACCCAGCTGCTCGACCGCCGCGCGCACCCCGTCTATCACCGAAGCCTCGCTGCCGACATCCATCGGCACGGTGGACAGCCGCTCGGCGGTGCCGGCCTGGTGGGCCCGCGCCCTGGTTGTGTTCAGGCCGTCGGCGGCGACGTCGGAGGCCGCGACGGCGGCGCCCTCGTCCAGCAAGCGCAGCGCGGTGGCCTGACCGATGCCCGACGCGGCGCCGGTAACCAGGATTCTTTTGCCGTCAAGCCTTTTCATGCGATTTCCCCGGCTCAGACCACTCCGCGCAGCGCGTCCTGGCCGAACATCTGCACCATCATCGAGGAGTAGTCGGGGCCGCGGCGCAAGATGTGTCCGCCATCGACGTTGATGCACTGGCCGGTGATCCAGGCGGCCGCGTCGCTGAGCAGGAACATCGCCAGGTTCGCCACGTCCTCGACCTCGCCCACCCGGGGCAGCGGCGTGCACAGCGCGTAGTCCGCGCTGATCTCCGGCGACTGAATCACGCTTGCGTCAACAAGATCGGTGCGAATCAAACCCGGACGGATGCTGTTGACGCGCACCCACGACTCTCCGAGTTCGTCGGCGGCCAGCATCATCATGTGGTCGATGGCCGACTTGGTGACGCCGTACGGCCCGAACCAGCGATGGGTGTTGCTGGCGGCGATCGAGGAGATCCCGATGAACGAGCCGCCGCCGCCGCGCACCAGTTCGCGCCCGACGTGCTTGAGCACGTACATGGTGCCGTTGACGTTGAGGTCGACGGTGTTTCGCCATGCCTCGGAGTCGGTGTGGGTGATCGGCCCGACCGTCAACGAGCCCCCGGCGCAGTGCACCGCCCCGTGCAGCCGACCGTGCCAGGCCGTTGCGGCGTCGACCGCGCGAACCACCTCGTCCTCGTTGGTGACGTCCGTGGGCTCGTAGCGGATCGCGCCGCCGTTGGCGGCCAGCGGCTCGATTTCCTCGACGGCGCCCGCCAGGCGGTCCGGGTTGCGGCCGACGATCATCACCGATGCCCCGGCCGAGACCAGTCCGGCGGCCACGCCCTTGCCGATTCCGCTGCCGCCCCCGGTGATCAGGTAGGTCCGGTCTTGGAAAGATAGCTGCACGCGAGGCCCCTTCAACTCCGAACAGGTTCTAGCTATAGAAGCATGTCCCCTCCGGGTGAATATCGCTCCCCCGGTCTCGTTACACCCCTGCCGCGCGCTACGGGGTGTCGCGACGGGCCAGCCTGGTCGGCTTGGCGTTGCGCCAGTCCTCGACGTCGGGCGGCAGGCCGATGGGATACCTGTTCTCGTTGTGTGCCGCCCAGTGCGCGTGCCCTAGTTCGTGAATGTGAAACGCGTGCCGCAGCGCCTCGGTGAAGCCCATTGCATCGGAGGCCGCGTTCACCGAATCCTTGATCAGCAGGGCGGCCATCGTGGGCCGCTCGGCGATGCGCCGCGCGAAATCCAGTGTCTTGTTGGCCAATTCGTCGGCGGGGAAGACCTTGGACACCATGCCGAGGCGGTAGGCCTCGTCGGCGTCCAGCGCATCACCGGTCAGCAGCAGTTCTTTGGCCTTGCGGGGGCCGAATTCCCAAGGGTGGGCGTAGTACTCGACGCCCGGCATGCCCATCCGGACGCCGACCACGTCGCTGAACTTCGCGTTGTCGGCGGCGACGATCAGATCGCACGCCCAGATCAGCATGAGGCCGGCCGAGATCGCGTTGCCCTGCACCTGGGCGATGGTGATCTTGCGCAGATCGCGCCAGCGGCAGGTGTTTTGGAAAAAGTAGTGCCACTCCTGCAGATACGTCTTCTCCGCCACCGGGTCGCGGGTGGCGCCGTTGATGCGGAACGTCGGATGCTGTCCCGCCCCGGGCGCCCGCTCGGCGAGCGCCAACTCCGAGCCGAGGTCGTGGCCGGCGGAGAAGTTCTTGCCGCGCGCGGCCAAAATCACCACCCGCACGGCGTCATCGGCTTCGGCGCGCAGGAACGCCTCGTCGAGCTGAACCAGCAGCCCGCGGCTCTGCGCGTTGTGCGCGTCGGGCCGGTTGAGCCAGATTCGGGCGATGAGACCCTCGTCGAGAGTTTCGTAGGTCACCAGCTCCTCGGCGCCGGCGTTGGCCGCCCGCGCACCGGCTTGCTCGGAAAGAGTCATTCCGCCCACCTCGCTTGTTGTCAGGTCCGACTTGTTTAGACATTACGGCCAGTGTGTAACCGGGGCGCCCGCTGGGGTGCTCCGCCACCGGCCCGCACGCACCCCAGGATCAAGAACATCACCACGTCGTTATCGGCGCGCTGATCGACCACCCGCTTATCCTGCATCACCGCGGCGACCGTTGATCGGATCTTCGCGGGCGGCGCGGCGCACCCCTGCAAACCAGCCATAAGCGTCGCCAGAGCCCATTAGCTGGTGAGACGGCTGCGACCGGTCAGCAGCGTCGCTTACAGTTAAGCCATGCCTACTAAATCTGATCCCGGCGAAATCGGCGACGTCGAACCGGTGGCCGACAGCACCGCGAGCCAGGCGAGGCGGGTCGTCGCGGCGTACGCCACCGACGCCGACGAGTGCCGGGTGTTCCTTTCCATGCTGGGTATTGGACCTTCGAAGCTCGACGCATAAATGTCTTCCCGGGGTGGGCGACGCTCAAAGGCGGCTAGATACGGGAACTCCGACTTCGTCGTAGTCGCCAACCGGCTGCCGGTGGACCAGGAGCGGCTTCCCGACGGCACCACGGCATGGAAACGCAGCCCCGGAGGATTGGTCACCGCCCTCGAGCCCCTGCTGCGCCGCCGGCGCGGGGCGTGGGTCGGCTGGCCCGGGATCGTCGACGAGGACACCGACCACGATGACGAACCGATCGTCGAGGAAGACCTGGAGCTCCGCGCGGTCAGGCTGAGCGTGGCCGACGTCGCCGAGTACTACGAGGGTTTCTCGAACGCCACGCTGTGGCCGCTGTATCACGACGTCATCGTCAAACCGATCTACCACCGCGAGTGGTGGGACCGCTATGTCGACGTCAACCGCCGCTTCGCCGAAGCCACGTCCCGCGCCGCCGCAAAAGGCGCGACGGTCTGGGTGCAGGACTACCAGCTGCAGCTGGTCCCGAAGATGCTGCGCGAGCTGCGGCCCGACCTGACCATCGGGTTTTTCCTGCACATCCCTTTCCCGCCGGTCGAGTTGTTCATGCAGTTGCCGTGGCGGACCGAGATCGTCGAGGGTCTGCTCGGCGCCGACCTGGTCGGGTTCCATCTGACCGGCGGCGGGCAGAACTTCTTGTTTTTGGCCCGGCGGCTGATCGGTGCCAACACCTCACGCGGGGCGGTGGGCGTGCGGTCGCGCTACGGCGAGGTGGATCTGGGCTCCCGCGTCGTTCGGGTGGGCGCCTTCCCCATCTCCATCGATTCCACCGCGCTGGACCGGGCGGCCCGCCACCGCGACATCAAGCGCCGCGCCCGGCAGCTCCGTGCCGAGCTGGGCAACCCGCGCAAGGTGCTGCTGGGCGTCGACCGCCTCGACTACACCAAGGGCATCGACGTTCGCCTGAAAGCCTTTTCGGAGCTGCTCGCGGAGGGCCGCGCCAAGCGCGACGACACCGTGCTGGTCCAGCTGGCGACACCGAGCCGTGAACGGGTGGACAGCTACCAGCAGCTGCGCAACGACATCGAACGCCAGGTCGGCCACATCAACGGCGAGTACGGCGAAGTCGGGCATCCCGTGGTGCACTACCTGCACCGACCGGTCCCCCGTGACGAACTCATCGCGTTCTTCGTGGCCGCCGACGTCATGCTGGTCACCCCGCTGCGCGACGGGATGAACCTGGTCGCCAAGGAGTATGTCGCCTGCCGCAGCGATCTCGGCGGCGCACTCGTGCTCTCCGAATTCACCGGCGCCGCCGCCGAACTGCGCCAGGCGTATCTGGTCAATCCGCACGACCTCGAGGGCGTCAAGGATTCGATCGAGGACGCGCTCAACCAGTCCGACGAAGAGGGACGCCGCCGGATGCGGTCACTGCGTCGCCAGGTGCTGGCTCACGACGTGGACCGGTGGGCGAGGTCGTTCCTCGACGCGCTCGCCGAATCCCGGCCCGATGACGTCGATTAGCATCCGCGAGACCCCATGGTGTCGACGCCCGAAGGCTGTGATACTCAGGTGCAGGGTCGCTCGCGAAGGAGGGGGCATCGCATGAAGCTCCGGCAGGCAATGGCCGCGGGTGCGGGCATCTGTACGGCCGTCGCGGTGGGGATCGCGCTGCAATCTTCTGAACCGGCCAAAGCGCTCGGGCCGCCGGCGGACGGCACCTACAGCTTCAACGAGGCGGGCGTCTCCGGGGTCACCTGGACCATCTCGGCGCTCTGCGATCAGCCCTCGGGCACCCGGAACATGAACGACTATTCCGATCCGATCGTGTTCGCGATGAACTGCGCGCTCAACATCGTGAGTTCGACGCCCGAGCAGATCAGCGCCGCCGACAAGCAACAGAACTTCAGCGGCCGGGCCCGGATGTCCAGCATGCTATGGACCTTCAAGGTCGACAAGGCCGACGGGGTGGCATGCCCGGGCGGCGGCACCGCGCCGTCCACCGAAACCTTCGCGTTCAGCGACGAGACGATGAGCGGCACCCACACGACGCTGCACGGCCCCGTGTGCGGAATGCAGCCGGAGATGAAGAAACAGCCATTCTCGTTGGCGATGATCGGCCCGCCGCCCAGCCCGATCAATCGTTACCCGTTGTACTGCAACGGCATTGCGATGTGCTACTGAGGCCGGCCGATCACGACTCGGCTAGATCGGCGTGATGTAGGCGATCAGCCACTGCTTGCCGATCTTTTTGAAGTCCACCCGCAGCCGGCTGCCGTCGTACAACGGTTGGCGTGATTTGTCGGTCACCGTGCGATTCATGAAGACCATCACCGATGCCGACTCCCGTTTGGCCGACATCACCCCAACGCCAACGACGTTGGCCTGCACGACCACTTCGCGCTTCTTGGCTTCGGGGATGATCTGGTTGTTGACGCTTTTCTGGAACTCGGCGCGATAGTCGGGGGTCAACAGCGGATACGCCGCCGACAGGCTCCGCTCGACGGTTTGGTAGTCGTAGGCGAAGACCTCGGGAATCTCCTTGGCCGCCAGCCCCGGCAATACCGCACGCGCCGCCTGCTCACCACGAATCTGCACCCGGTCCCAGTACATCAAGCCGGCCACCGCCGACAGCCCGACGAACGCCACCGCCAGCAGGTAGCCCGCGACGACCAGCAGCCAACGCCGCCAGCGCATCAATTACCCCCGTCTGGATATTTCAGGTCGTAGCCGGTCATCTTCCCGGCGTCGTCTTCGTGCACGATGACACGCAGACGGTAGGGCATGGACGGCTTGTTGACCCCGTCGATGTCGGCGACCGTGACGCGAACCGACACCAGCACCGACGCGTTATCGGTAACGGCGTCAACGCCTTCCAGCGCGGCGCCGTTGATGACGGCTTCCGACGTCGCATTGGTCGAGCGGAACAGGCCCTTGAGGTTCTCGACGTTGTTGTTGGCGCTCAACATGCCGCGCAGCGGGCCGCTGGTGCCGTTGACGAACCGATTCACGCTTTCGTCGATGTTGTCCTGCTTGTAGCTGAACATGTTGACCACCGTCTGCGTCGCGGTGTCGACAAAACGCTGATCGCGTGCCTGCGCCGCGGTGGCGTGGCGCTGCGAAGCGATCAGCGCCACCACGCAAGCGACCAGCGCACCGACCGCCAGCAGCGCGGCCGCGAACGAGATGCGCGCGACCAGGGCACGGTGCGCCTGCCGCCGCGGCGGAGGCTTGATGGACTTGAGGGCCTTGACGGGTTTGGGCGGCGGCGTCGGCGCGGGCGCAACGTCAGTGCGGACCGTGACTTCCCGGGCCGAACCACCCTTGGCCGGCCCCGCCGCGCGGGAGGCCCGACGGCGCACGCGTGGTTTGTTCGTTTGTTCGTCAGCCACGGCAGGGTCCATCACATCGGCCTTGGATCAAGCATGAGGTCCACCCAATTCTCGGCGCCGGAGGTGCCGGTGGCGCCGGCCGCGAAGATACCAGTGCCGCCGGCCGGATCGATAAACGCGCCGGTCTTCTGGTCGTAGGTGGCATATGCCGGGCCGCTGGCCTGTGGCTGCCCTCCGGGCGGCGGCCCCCACGGCTTCTCCGGTCCCGGGCCCGCTGGCGGCGGGCTGATGCCCTCCGGCGCCGGCGGCGGGGGCAGCCACTTCGGGTACGGAAGCGCAGGCGGCACCGGTGGCACACCGGGCGGCTGCCACGAAGTGAACGGCGGCGGTGGCCCGTTGTCATTGGGCGGCGGCGGGTCGAACGCCGGCTGCTTGTTCGGCAACGGGCCCGGCCCGGGCACCACGCCCGGGGGCGGTGGCCCAACGATGGGTGTACCCGGATCCGGCTCGGCCCCCGGCGGAATGTACGGGAACTTGTTGGGAGGCAACACGTTCAAGCCGTTGGTCACCGGGGTGTCGTACGGCACCGGCGGGCCGCGCCACGGGTTCCGGCCGATCGGCACGTAGCCCTTCGGATCCCTGCACAACTGGACCGTCGGGGCGCGCTTGCCGGGGAACTCCTGGCACGGGTAGTTGCGGGCGCCGCGCACGGTGCTGGGATCGTTTTGCGCGGTCTTGCAGTACATGTCCTTCGGTAGCTCGCGCACCGTCTCGTCGGCCGGGGTGCGCATCAGCGGCGGTGGCAAGAAGCCGACCGCGCACGGCGGCGGGTCGTTGAGGTCGAGCTTGAAGTCCAGCTTGGCGCCCTCATCCTGCGGCCCACCGCCCGCGGCGGTGGTGATGGCGGCGAACAGCGCCGGCAGGACAACCAGCAGCTGCTCGATCGACTTGTGATAGATCACGCCGACCCGCCCGAGGTTGGCCAGGCTGGCGGCCAAAGCCGGGAAGGAGGGACGGATGCCCGAGAACGCGGTGCTGGCCTCGTCGGTGGCGCCCGGAGCGGTCGCCAGGGTGTCGCGCAGCTGCGGGTCGGCCTGACGGACCTCGGAGGTGAACCGCGCCAGCCCGTCGGACAGCGACTTGATGTCACCGCCGGCGCGGATCTGGGCCTGCAGGAACGGGCCGGCCTCATCGATCAACTGCGAGACTTGCGGATAGTTGGCGTTGGCCTCGTCCACCAGCAGCCGGGCGGACTCGAACAGCCGGGCCAGCTCGGGGCCGGAACCGTTTGCCGCAATGAACGTTTCGTGCAGCAGCTCGCGCAGCCGGGTATCGCCCAGGCTGTTGACCAGGGCCTCCGAGCGTTTCAACAGGTCGGCGACGTCCCGGCCGATCCGGGTGTTCTGCCGCTGGATGCGAAATCCGTTGGTCAACTTGGTCGATGCCGGCGAGCTGGGGGGCACCAAATCGATGTACTGTTCGCCCACTGCCGACACACTCTTCACGGTGGCGGTGACGTTCGACGGAATGGCGGTGCCGCTGTTCAGTCGCATATCGGCGATGACGCCGTTGGGGCTGAGCCCCACCGACTCGACGCGGCCCACCGCGACGCCGCGGTAGGTGACGTTGGCGTTCTTGTACAGGCCGCCGCCGGCAACGAAATCGGCGCTCACGCCGTAGGTTCCGATACCGAACGTCGCGGGCAGGCGCAGGTAGAAGATCCCCATCACGCTCAGCGTTAGGGCCGTGATCACCGCGAAGATCGCCAGCTGGATCTTGATCAGTCTGTCATGCATCTGCGCGGCCCCCTATTGCCCCGAAGCCGTGCCGGGCGGAATCTTGAACGGATCCGCGGCCTGCCCGGACAAGTTGGCCAGTTCGCCGGTCAAGAAGTCGGGTGGGTTGAGGATCTCGTTCATGTGGGCCATGTTCGGGTCGAAATACGCTGTGGTGAAAAACGTTTCACCGAGGCGGCGCAGGGTGAGATCGAAGGTGGTGAACACGTTGAGGTAGTCGCCGCGCACCGCCTGCTTGATGCCGAAGTTGGGAAACGGGAACGTCAAGAGCAGCTGCAGCGAGGTGACAAAGTTGCGCCGGTTGTCGTTGAGGGTCTTGACCACCGAGTACAGGTCCTTCAAATCGGCGGCGAAGTCGACCTTCGTCTTCGCCAGGATGTTCGAGGTGACATCCGCCAATTTGTGCAGCGCGCCGAAGGCCTCGACGATGTGCCCACGATTCTTGTTGAGCACGCGAATCGCCTCGGGCAGCGTGTCCAGCGCCCGGCCCAAGTTGTCCTTGTCATGCGCCAGGGCCGCCGAGAATCGGTTCAATCCGTCCACGGCGTCGATGATGTCGTTGACCTGACGGTTGAGTCCCGAGGTCAGTTCCGCGAGCCGCGGGATCAGGTCGACGAATTGGTCCTGCCGGCCGGCGACCGCGCGGTAGGTCTCATCGGTGATCTCTTCCAGCGCACCGACATTGCCCTTGTTCACCACCACGCCGAGCGCCGAGAGCACCTCTTCGGTGGTGGGGTAGCGACCCGTGTTGGCCTCCGCGATCTTCGACCCGTCCTTCAGCTTGCCGACGGCCGGCTTGTCCTTCGGGCGAGCCAAGTCGATGTGCATCGAACCGAGCAGTGAGGTCTGGGCGACCGTCGCGGTCGAGTTGGCGGGCAGCACCACGTTTTTGTCCAGCGCCAATCTCACTGCCGCATAGAACGATCCGTCGGCGCGTTGTTCGGCCGAGATGCCCGCGACGCTGCCGACGGTGACGTCGTCCACCATGACCGGAGAGTTCTGCGGCAGGGTCGCCACGTCCGGCAGTTCGACGGTGATCGAGTAGGCGCCGCTGCCGTGACCTGCTGTGCCGGGCATCACCAGCGAGTTCAGTCCGTTGAATTGGCATCCCGCCAGCAGCATGCTGCCCGTCGCCAATCCGCCGGCGCGCAACCACATCCGGTTCATCCGCCACCGCCCAAGCCGGCCGCCGGCGCGTTGGGTGCCGGCCCATTGGGCGCCGGGCCCGGCAGCGGACCGAACGCGCTTCCTGGTGCGGGGCCGGGCGCGGGAGGGGCGCCGCCCGGCGCCGGTTGTCCCGGCGCGGGCGCGGCCTGCGGGGCTGTCGGGACCAGCAAGGCCTGCAGATCCGCCGGGTTCTGCGCGGCGGGCGGCGTCTGGGCACCCTTGGCCGGGACCCAGGTCAGCTGGGGTACCGGGGTCGCGGCCTTGGCCTGCGTCTGCGGAGTGTCGTAGATGATCTGGCCCTTGTACGCCGTGATCGTGTTGAGCGGGTGGAACATCACCGGCGGGTAGTTAACAGTGAGCCGGCGCAGCACCGGACCCAGCCGCTCACGGCAGAGCTCGGCGCGCTTGAAGTAGTCGGGCGCCCGCGGCCCGCCGGCGGTCTCGAAGGACCCACCGCAGATGAACTGCACGGGGTTGGCGAATTCCGGTATCGACAGCAGACCGCTGAGCGCGCCCTGGGCGGGGTCGTAGATATTGTAGAAGTTGGCGATACCCGGGCCCGCCACGTGCAGCACCTGCTCGATGTTGTCGCTCTGGTCGCTCAGCGTCTTCGCGAAATCATTGAGGTTGTTGACCGTATCGACAATCGTCGAGTTGTTCTCGTGCAGGAATCCTCGAATGTCCGACAGCGCTTTGTTGAGCGTGCCCAGCGTGGTGTCTAGGTGGCGTGAGCTGTCGGCGAGCACCTGCGACACCGAGGCGACGTTCCCGGCGAACTGCACGATCTGTTCGTTACTGGACGACAACGCGTTGACCAGCACCTGCAGGTTCTTCACCGTGCCGAAGATGTCGCCGCGCGAATCCCCCAGCCGCCCAGCGGCTTGCGAGAGCTCACGCAGGGCGTTGTGGAACGACTGGCCCTTGCCGTCGAAGGTGTCCGCGGCCTGGTTGATCGCCGCACTCAACGGTCCCTGCATCGATCCGGCCGTCGGGCCGAGTTGCGCGGCCAGCTGGGTCAGCGACTCCTTGACCTCGTCCCATTCCACCGGCACCGCGGTGCGGCCCAGGCCGATGCTGGCGCCGTCGGCCATCTCCGGGCCGCCGGTGTACGCCGGGGTCAGCTGAATGAAACGGGCCGCCACCAGGTTTGGCGACATGATGATCGCCTTGGCGTCCTTCGGGACTTTCACGTCCTTGCTCACCGACATGGTGATCGTGACGTCGGACGGCCGCGGCTCGATCGTGTCGATGGTCCCGACCGGGACACCGAGGATGCGCACCTGATCACCGGGATACAGGCCGACCGCAGAGGTGAAATGGCCGATGATCTTGCGGTTATTCCCTTGCGACGACAGCACATACACGCCGCCCACCAGCACCGCGACGAGCGCGATGATGGTGGCGTAGCGCAGTCCCCGGCTGCGCACGATCCGCTGCGTCATGGTGACTTCGGCCGGATGATCCAGCGCTCCTGAATCAAGCCGCGCAGGTAGTCCGCGAGGCTGGCGGGCATCTTGCCGGGCTGGTAGAAGAAGTCGAACATGGTGGCAAGCAGCGGCGCCGGGATCACGCCGTAGACGTTGACGTTGAACCCGGGACCGGAACCGACCACCTCGCCCAGCTCGGTGGCGTAGGTGGGCAGCCGCTTGAGGGCCTCGGTAATGTAGTCGCGGCGCTCGTTGAGGTTACTCAGCACGTCGTTGAGCTTGCCCAGCGCCGGACCGAATTCCTTGCGGTTGTCGGCGACGAAACCGGAGATCTGCGTCGAGAGATCATCGATCCCCGAGATCAGCTGGGCCAGCGCGCGGCGCCGTTCGTCGAGGGCGGCGAACAACTCGTTGCCGTCGTCGACCAGTCTGTTGACCTGCTCGGCCCGTTGCGACAACATCCTGGTGACCGACTTCGCGTGCGCCAGTAGGCTTTGCAGCGCCTCGTCGCGGCGATCCAAAGCGCGCGACAGCGACGTCACACCGTCCAGCGCCCCACGAAGCTGCGGGTTGGCGTCGTGCAGCGTGTCGGTCAGCACGTTCAGCGCCTTCTCGAACTGCGGCTTGTCCAGGTTGTTGGCATCTTGTCCCAGGTCCTCGAGCGCACCGGCGAGCGTGTATGGCGTCGTCGTGCGGCTGAGCGGGATGGTGGTCGCCTTGCCGCCACCGGCCGGGGTCACCGAGATGGAGCGCTCACCGAGGATGGTGTCGGTGCGGATCGCGGCCAGCGACTGGTCACCCACGGCGACGTGACGGTCGACGCTGAAGCTGATCTTGGCGCTGTCACCGGCCAGGCCCACCGAGGTCACCTTGCCGACCTTGAAGCCCGAAACATAAACGGCATTGCCGGGATTGATGCCGCCGGCGTCGGTGAAATAGGCGTCAAAGATCTTGCCCTGTGGCCAGAACGGCAATCCGGCGTAACCGAACGCGATGAGCACCACACACACCACCAGCACCACACCGAAAATGCCGGTGCGCAATGGATCACGCTCACGCCTTGCATTACTTGGCAAAAGCGCACCTCCCCTTGCTGGGATCCACCTGGCCGCCAAGCGGCAGCAGAATGTCGCTACCGGCCGGGCCGTTGATCTTGATCGTCACGGAGCAGAAGTAGATGTTGAAGAACGCCCCGTAGGCGCCCAACGCGGACAGCCGCAGATAGTCCTCGCCGAGTTGCTCGACGTCGTTGTTGACCTCGGCCTTCCGGTTGTCGAGTTCGGTGGCCAGCGGGCGGGTGTTCTCCAGGATGCCCTGCAGCGGGCGGCGCGAATTCTTCAGCAGCTGCGTCAGATCCGTCGTCGTCGACGCCAGGGGCGGGATGGCGCCGGCGATGTCGTCCTTATGCTGGGCGAGCCCGGTGATCAGTTGCTGCAACTGGTCGACGCTGGCCGAGAATTGTGCGCTGCGTTGGTCGACGGTCGTCAGCACTGTGTTGAGGTTGTTGGTCACGTCGCCGATGAGCTGGTCGCGCTGACCCAGGGCCGAGGAGAAGGCGCTGGTGTCGGCCAACACGTTGGCCAACGCACCGCCCTGGCCCTGCAGCAACTGGATGACGGCGCTGCTGATGGTGTTGACCTTGTCGGCGTCAAGTCCTTTGAGCACCGGACGCAGCCCGCCCAGCAGCGCATCGAGATCCAGTGCGGGCTGGGTGTGTTGGCTGTTGATGGTTCCACCGGGCGGCAGCTTTCGTAGTTCTCCGGGGCCCGAGGTGATCTCCAGATACCGGTCACCGACCAGGTTCTCGTAGCGGATCACCGCCCGGGTCGACGAGTAGAGCGTGTAGCGCTTGTCTACTCCGAACGTCACGTCGATGGTGTTGTCGGGGTTGAGCTTGACGTCCGACACCGCACCGACCGGCACCCCGGCGATGCGCACCTTTTGGCCGGACTTCAGCCGCGACACGTCGGTAAACGTTGCGTGATAGGTGCTTTCGGGACCGAAGCGGAAGTCGGCGAACACCACCACCAGCCCCGCCGACACCAGCAGCATAGCCACCGCGAAGATGCTGACCTTGATCATCATCTCGCGGTGCGAGGGCATACCCGAACTCTCCGGCATCAGAAGTCATCCCGTTCCGCGAAGGCTCCGTGGAACAAGAACTGCAACGTCGACGGTGCGTCGAACTGCAGTTCGGTGAACGGCTCGTAGGGAATGTTCGCGTTGTCGGTCACCAGGAACTTCGCCCGGTAGAACGAGCCGCCGGTCTGCTTGGTCGGGATGTCAGGCAACCCGCGGCAATTCGGACCACCCGAGGCGTTCACGATCGGCAACGATTCCGGATAGGTGTACGACGGCGCGCCCAGCACGAAGCTCGACGACGTGAACAGGCCCGCCTTGCGGACGCCCAGCAGTGGCGCGAATTCCTTGATACCGCGCTCGATTCCGGCGAACAGGCAGCCGAATTCCGGCGAGTAGTCGGCGGTCACTTTGAGCGGGGCCCGCAGCCGGTTGATCGTGTCGATGAAATCCTGTTCGGCCGGGGCCAGGGTGTCATACGCGTTGTTCGACAGGCCGATGGTGGCCAACAGCGTGTCGTTGAGGTTCTTCTGCTGGTCCACGACCGTCTTGTTGATCGTCGGCAGGTTGTCGATGACGGTGGTCAGATCGGGCGCCGCGTCGGCGTACACGTTGGCCACCACCCCGGTCCTGCGGAAGTCCTCCTGCAGGGCGGCCAGCTTCGGGTTGGCCTGGCGCGTCAGGGTGTTCAGGCCCGACAAGGTGCCGCCCAGGTCGTCGCCGTGACCGCGCAAACCTTCCGCGAACGCGCTCAGCGTCCCGTTGAGTTCGACGGGGTCGATCTTGTGCAGCAGGTCCATCAACGACTGGAACAACGTGTTGACTTCCAGCTGCACCGAAGAGGCCGCGACATGCGCCTGCGGGCGCAGCGACGTGCGTGACGGCGCTTGGGGCGGAACGAATTCCACCGCCTTGGCGCCGAAGATGGTGTTACCCGCGATGTGCACCGCCGCGTTGGACGGAATGAAATGCAGGGCGTCGCTGTTGATCCCTAGCGTGAGCCGCGCCTGGTCCCCGGAATACTCGATGGTTTCGACCTTGCCGATCTGGATGCCCCGGTACTTGACCTTGGCGCCCTTCTCCATCACCAGCCCGGCCCGGGGCGCCGACACCGTGACGGTGTCGATTGACGCGAAGGCCGCCGTGTAGGAAAGGTAGGTCAGTACGGCGAAAGCTACCATCAGGCCGGCCAGCACCGCTGCTGCCAGCCGGACGGTTGTGCGTCGCGCGTCTGTGTTCACCATGTCCTATTAAGCGGTCCTCTTATCCGGAGAGGTTGAAGTTACCGGACGCCCCGTATACAGCGAGCGAGATGAACAAGGTGATGACGACCACCACGATCAGCGACGTCCGCACGGCCTGGCCGACCGCGATGCCCACGCCGACCGGGCCGCCGCGGGCGTTGTAGCCGTAGTAGGTATGGACGAGCATGACCGCGATGGACATCACGATGGCTTGCAGGAAAGACCACAGCAGGTCCGACGGGATCAGGAAGGTATTGAAGTAGTGGTCGTAGAGGCCCTTTGACTGCCCGTTGATGTAGACCGTGGTGAAGCGGGCGGCGAAGAACGCGGCCAGCACCGACAGCGAGTACAGCGGGATGATCGCGATGAGCCCGGCAATCAGGCGCGTTGATACCAGGTAGGACACCGAGTGCACCGCCATGCATTCCACGGCGTCGATCTCCTCGGAAACCCGCATGGCTCCCAATTGCGCTGTGGCACCGGCACCGATGGTGGCCGCCAGCGCGATGCCGGCGATCACCGGTGCGACGACCCGGACGTTCAGGAACGCCGAGAGGAATCCGGTCAGCGCCTCGATGCCGATGTTGCCCAGCGACGAATAGCCCTGCACGGCAATGACACCACCGGAGGCCAGGGTCAAAAAGGCCGCCACACCGACCGTGCCGCCGATCATGACGAGGGCCCCGGCACCCATCGTCATCTCGGCGATCAGCCTAATGGTCTCCTTGCGGTAGCGGGTGAGCGCATTGGGGACATACCGCATGGTCTGCCCGTAGAACAACGCCTGCTCGCCGAAGTCGTCGACCGGCTCTTGCAGCCGGGTGAACAGCCTGCGGAAGCGCAGGGTGGCGTCGTAACTCATTGCGTGCTCATTTGTTTCGTCACTTCGCCGAGATTCGCACGCCGACGGCGGTCATCACCACGTTGATCACGAACAGACAGATGAAGGCGTAGACCACCGTTTCGTTGACCGCGTTGCCGACGCCCTTGGGGCCGCCCTTGACGGTCAGGCCGCGGTAGCAGCCCACCATGCCGGCCATCACACCGAACAGCAGCGCCTTGACTTCGGCCAGCACCAGCTCACGCAGCCCGGTCAGCACGGTCAATCCGTTGATGAAGGCACCGGGGTTGACGCCCTGCAGGAAGACGGAGAACACGTAACCGCCGGAGAGACCGATGGCACACACCAGCCCGTTGAGCAGCAGCGCCACCACCGTGGAGGCCAACACACGCGGCACCACCAGCCGCTGGATCGGGTCGATGCCCAGCACCCGCATCGCGTCGATCTCCTCGCGGATGGTGCGGGCGCCGAGGTCGGCACAGATCGCGGTGGCGCCGGCGCCGGCCACAACGAGCACGGTCACCACCGGGCCCAGCTGGGTGATGGTGCCAAACGCCGTCCCGGCGCCGGACAGGTCGGCGGCGCCGATCTCGCGGAGCAGGATGTTGAGGGTGAAGGCCACCAGGACGGTGAACGGGATGGATACCAACAGCGTGGGCACCAGCGACACGCGAGCGATCATCCACGTCTGATCGAGAAACTCACCGAATTGGAACGGCCGGCGCAACGCCGCCCGGCCGGTATCCATCATCATTTCGAAAAATCCGCCGACGGCGCGGGCGGGAACCGCGAGTTGTTCCCTCAACGCGGTTCCCCCCTCGGTCTGGTCTCGGCGAATTCTATGTCCGGCCTTTGCATCGTCTACGGTCGCGTGTGGCTCGGTGTGAGCCGGATCATATTAATCCAGAAGAAGTTGACCATGTCAATGAACAGCACCTGTTTTATCCGATCCGTTAATTCGGCAGGTCAGAAGCACTTGACACGTGTCAAACTGACACACGTTCTACCTGGCGATTTCCCCCTGATCGACCAGCCCGTCGGCGGCTATTATTGCATCAACGCGGTGGCCGAGAAATTGTGCTCAGGATCACGGCCAGCAAAGTAATCCTGGAGCGTCGAACTCAGCCGCGCAGGGTCCCAAGCGGCGCCGTCGGCGCTGAATTGTTGCTCCACGGTCGGCGCAGCGACCAATGTCACCTGTGGACCGTAGACGATGAACACCTGGCCGTTCACCTCGGCGGCCGCCGGGGACGACAGGAACTTCACCAGACTGACCACGTGCTCGGGCGACAGGGGGTCGACGCCGCCCGCTCCCACCTCGGGTGCGGCGCCGAACACGTCGGCCGTCATCGCGGTGCGGGCGCGGGGACAGATGGCATTGGCGCACACGCCGTAGCGGCTCAGCGCCCGTGCGGCCGTCAGGGTGAGCGAGATGATGCCCGCCTTGGCAGCGCCGTAGTTCGCCTGCCCCACCGGACCGACCAACCCGGCCTCCGACGCGGTGTTGACGATCCGCCCGAAGATCTGACCGCCTGCGTCCTTTGCCTTCAAGCGCCAGTAGGTCGCCGCGTTGCGGGTCAGCAGGAAGTGACCGCGCAGGTGCACGGCGATGACGAGATCCCACTCCTCGTCGGACATGTTGAACAGCATCCGGTCGCGGGTGATCCCGGCGTTGTTCACCACGATGTCGAGGCCACCCAGGGAGTCGGCCTGAGCAACCAGTTCGTCGGCGGTGGCGCGTTCGCTGATGTCGCCGGCCACGGCGACGGCCTTCGACCCGGCGGAATTGATCTCGTCGATGACGTCGGAGGCGTCCAACGCGGCGGCGATGTCGTTGACCACGACGGTCGCGCCCTGGCGGGCCAGGCCGAGCGCCTCGGCGCGTCCCAAACCCGCGGCTGCACCGGTCACCACCGCGACCTTTCCGGAGAGATCGATCGCGTTCGTGCTGCTAGTCAATTTATGAATACCTCTAGTTTCGGGGTTACGCGCGCCGGGCCGAAGATTCGTCGCCGCGCAGAAGTGCCGCGCGCGGGCATTCGGCGATCGCCTGCTCGGCCAGCTGCTCCTGATCGGCGGGAATCGGGTCGAGCTTCACCACGGCGTAGTCCTCGTCGTCCAGGTCGAAGATATCCGGGGCGATTCCCAAGCACACTGCGTTACCTTCGCACCGGTCACGGTCCACGATCACCCGCACAGCACCCTCCTTGAACCTGGTTTTCACCTAGAGGACTCGCCTCATCAACATGTAGGTCCACCATAGGACCCTGACACCTCTGGGGAAACGCTCGCTGGATTCCCAGACTAGAACGTGTTACAACCGGGAAGGCGAACGGGTAGCCGTTGGTCGAGCTGCGGCCTGTGACGAGGCTTGTTACTCCGAACGTCGTTGATTTAAGGACGGCTGAAATGCGCATCAGTTACACCCCGGAACAAGAGGAGCTGCGCCGCGAGCTGCGGTCGTACTTCACCGCATTGATGACTCCCGAGCGCCGTGAGGCGCTGACCTCGACGGAGGGCGAGGTCGGGACGGGCAGCGCGTACCGCGACACCGTCGCGCAGATGGGCAAGGACGGGTGGCTCACCCTGAACTGGCCCAAGGAGTACGGCGGCCAGGACCGCTCTCCGATGGATTCGCTGATCTTCACCGACGAGGCCGCCATCGCGGGCGTGCCGGTGCCGTTCTTGACCATCAACAGCGTGGCGCCCACCATCATGGCGTTCGGCACCGAGGAACAAAAGAAGTTCTTCCTGCCGAAGATCGCGGCCGGCGAACTGCACTTCTCCATCGGCTATTCCGAGCCCGGCGCGGGCACGGACCTGGCCAACCTGCGCACCACCGCGGTGCGCGACGGCGACGACTACGTCATCAACGGCCAGAAAATGTGGACGAGCCTGATCGCGTATGCGGACTGGGTGTGGCTAGCGGTGCGCACCAACCCCGACGCCAAGAAACACCGCGGCATCTCGATGCTGACCGTCCCGACGACCGCCGAAGGTTTCTCCTGGACGCCCGTGCACACCATGGCCGGGGTGGACACCAGCGCGACCTATTACTCCGACGTCCGCGTCCCGGTGAGCAACCTGATCGGCGAGGAGAACGGCGGCTGGAAGTTAGTGACCAACCAGCTCAACCACGAGCGGGTGGCACTGGTCTCGCCGCAACCGATCTTTTTGGCGCTGCGTGAGGTTCGCGAATGGGCGCAAAACACCAAGGACGCCGGCGGGGCGCGGTTGATCGACTCCGAATGGGTGCAGATCAATCTGGCCCGGGTGCACGCCAAGGCCGAAGTTCTCAAGCTGATCAACTGGGAATTGGCCTCGGCCACAACCGAAGCCCTCTCGCCCGCCGATGCGTCGGCGGCCAAGGTGTACGGCACCGAGCTGGCCACGGAGGCCTACCGGCTGCTGATGGAGGTGCTGGGTACCGCGGCGACGTTGCGCCAGAATTCGCCGGGCGCGAAGCTATCAGGCCGGGTCGAGCGGATGCATCGGGCCTGCCTGATCCTGACGTTCGGCGGCGGCACCAACGAAGTGCAGCGCGACATCATCGGCATGGTCGCCCTCGGCCTGCCCCGGAACCGCTGAGCCGCTACGTAAAGGACGGACGTCATGGATTTCACCACCACCGAAGCGGCGCACGACCTCGGCAACCTGGTCGACACCATCGTGGACTCGGTATGCACACCCGAACACCAGCGTGAGCTCGACGGGCTCGATCAGCGCTTCGACCGCGAGCTGTGGCGAAAGCTGATCGACGCCGGCATCCTGGGCAGCGCGTCGGCTACATCGCTGGGCGGTGACGGCTTCGGCGCGCTCGAGCAGATCGCGATCCTGGTTGCGCTGGGGCACCAGCTGGCCGCCGTGCCCTACCTGGAGTCGGTGGTATTGGGCGCCGGAGCGCTGGCCCGGTTCGGCTCCGAAGGGCTGCAACAAAACTGGGGTGTGCCGGTGGTCAACGGCGAGAAAACGCTCAGCGTCGCCCTCGACGGTGAGATGGGCGAGGGGCCGGTGCGCGCGTCCGGGGCGGGCGCCGGCTACCGGCTGACCGGGACCCGCACCCAGGTCGGATTCGGACCGGTGGCCGACGCATTCCTGGTCCCGGCCGAAACGGACTCGGGCACCGCCGTTTTCCTGGTCGCGGCCGACGACCCGGGCGTCACGGTGACCGCGCTGCAAACCACGGGCCTGGGCAGCGTGGGGCACCTCGCGCTGGAGGGAACCGAGGTGGACGACAGCCGCCGCGTCGGGGGCCCCGAGGTGGTGACGTGGCTCGGGACACTTAGGACCTTGGGCCGCAGCGCTTTTCAGCTCGGGGTGCTCGAGCGTGGCCTGCAGATGACGGCCGAATACGCGCGTGAGCGTGAGCAGTTCGACCGCCCGATCGGCAGCTTCCAGGCGGTGTCGCAGCGGCTGGCCGACGGCTACATCGACGTGAAGGGGCTGCGGCTCACGCTCACCCAGGCGGCCTGGCGGGTCTCGGAGGACATCGCCGCCGAAATCGACGTCGCCAGTGCGGCGTTCTGGGCCGCCGACGCCGGTCACCGGGTGGCGCACACCATCGTGCACGTGCACGGCGGCGTCGGCGTCGACACCGATCACCCCGCGCATCGCTACTTCCTGGCCGCCAAGGAGACCGAGTTCGCCCTCGGCGGCGCCACCGGTCAGCTGCGGCGGATCGGCCGGGAGCTGGCGGAGACGCCCGCTTAGGCGCGATGGAACTCGCCGACGACCTGACGGTCACCAAGCTGCTGGCGCCGCTGACCGAGATCGACGATCGCGGTATCTACTTCGAGGACTCGTTCACCAGCTGGCGCGCCCACCTGCAGCAGGGTGCCGCGATCGCCGCGACGCTGCGGGCGCGGCTCGACCCCGCCCGGCCGCCGCATGTCGGGGTGCTGTTGGAGAACACCCCGTTCTTCTCGGCGATGCTGGTGGCGGCGGGCATGTCGGGCATCGTGCCGGTGGGGCTCAACCCGGTGCGCCGCGGCGAGGCGCTGCACCGCGACATCACCCGGGCCGATTGCCAATTGGTGCTGGCCGATTCGAACTCGTCTGAGACGCTGGGTGATATCGCGCACCTGAACGCCGATTCGCCCGAGTGGGCCGACGAGGTCGCCGCACATCGCGACGCCCCGATCTCGTTTCGGGCGGCCTCGCCGGCGGACCTGTTCATGTTGATCTTCACCTCGGGCACCAGCGGCGAGCCCAAGGCGGTCAAGTGCAGCCACGGCAAGGTGGCAATCGCGGGCGTGACGATGACACAGCGCTTCGGCTTGGGCCGTGACGACGTATGCTACGTGTCGATGCCGCTGTTTCATTCCAATGCGGTGTTGGTCGGCTGGGCGGTGGCGGCGGCCTGCGAGGGCTCAATGGCCTTGCGGCGCAAGTTCTCCGCTTCCAATTTCATCGTCGACGTCCGTCGCTACGGCGCCACCTATGCCAACTACGTGGGCAAGCCCCTGTCGTATGTGCTCGCCACGCCCGAGCGGCCCGACGATGCCGACAATCCGCTGCGAGCGGTGTACGGAAACGAGGGCGTCCCCGACGACATCGAGCGCTTCGGCCGGAGGTTCGGCTGCGTGGTGCAGGACGGGTTCGGTTCCACCGAGGGCGGGGTGGCCATCGCGCGCACCCCGGATACACCGGCGGGTTCACTGGGCCCGCTTCCGCAGGGCATCGACATCATCGATCCCGATACCGGGGCGTCCTGCCCGCCCGGCGTGGTCGGGGAACTGGTCAACACGGCGGGGCCGGGGCGTTTCGAGGGTTACTACAACGACGAGGCGGCCGAAGCCGAGCGGATGGCCGGCGGGTTGTACCACAGCGGTGATCTCGCCTACCGCGACGACGCCGGCTACGCGTATTTTGCTGGGCGGCTGGGAGATTGGATGCGGGTCGACGGCGAAAACCTGGGCGCCGCCCCGATCGAGCGGGTGTTGCTGCGCCACCCCGACGTCACCGAGGTCGCGGTGTACCCCGTCCCCGACCCCAGGGTCGGCGACCAGGTGATGGCGGCGTTGGTGATGGCGCCGGGCACCGAGTTCGACGACGAGAAGTTCCGCGCCTTTTTGGCCGAGCAGCCGGATTTGGGACCCAAGCAATGGCCGTCGTACGTGCGGATCAGCGCCGAACTACCGCGGACGGTGACGTTCAAGGTGCGCAAGCGCCAGTTGGCCGCCCAAGGTGTCGAGTGCGACGACCCGGTGTGGAAAATCCACCGTTAGGGACCCGGGACGGGCCTTGCCACCGGATGCGCCGTCCACCCAGTAAACTCAGCGCTTGATCAAAATCCAAAGATCGTCGGGTTGATGGTTGCGCCCGGAACACGGTGCAGCCAAGCGCCGGGATCGTTACGTACATGCCGCAACGACGAGGAGCCGCGATGGTTGACGCGCCGGTCCCGCACCCCGACGTCGGGGTGACCCGCGCCGATATCGGGATCAGCGCATGACGGCACGGCCGCTCGAGCTCGCGCTGGAAGCCAGCTTCGACCAGCTTTCCGCCGCGGTGCCGGCGAACGTCGGCGTCGCGATCGCCCGGCCGGACAGAACCTTCTCGCTGGGCAGCTGGTGGTCGGGCGTGGCATGGTCGACCATCAAGGTGCCGTTGGCGATAGCGGCGCTGCGCCACGATTGGCTGGGCGCGCGCGATTTGGTCGTCAAAGCCATCACCGAATCCGACAATCGCGCGTCCGAACAATTGTGGTCGCAATTGGGCGAGCCCACGGAGGCGGCACGACGGGTCCAGGTCGTCGTGGCCGAAGGCGGTGACACCGCCACGGTGATCGAATCGCGCCGGCTTCGCCGCGGTTTCACCGCTTTCGGCCAAACCCAGTGGAGCCTGCAGCGCCAAGCGCGGTTCGCTGCGGAGCTGTCGACCATCCCCGACGCCGTCGAAGTGATCGACCTGATGCAACGCCTGGTGCGCGGCGACCAGTGGGGCCTGGCCGGCAAAGGCATTGCCGCCAAGGGCGGTTGGGGGCCGGGCATGCACGGCGAGTACCTGGTCCGGCAATTCGGCATCGTCCCCACCCCATCCGGCCACTGGGGCGTGGCACTGGCGGCCGACGCGCACGACGGCGCGTTCGAGACGGGCGTCGAGGTGGTCAACACGATGACGGACTGGCTGCTGAGCCGGCTGCCGACCCTAGCCCGTTATTGAGGGCACCACGGCGTCGATCAGGTGCGGCCCCGGTTCGGCGAAGGCGGCGCGCAGCGCATCGGCCAATTCCTCCGCCGTCGTGACGCGCCGAGCGGGTACTCCCATGCCCTCGCTTATCTTCACGAAATCCATTGTCGGGTCGGACAAGTCGAGCAGAGACTGCGCTTCGGGCCCGGGCGCCGACCCGGCGCCGACGCGTTGCAGTTCGATTCGCAGGATGTCATAAGCGCTGTTGTTGTACAGCACGGTGGTCACGTCGAGGTTCTCGCGGGCCTGGGTCCACAATCCCGAGATCGTGTACATGGCCGAGCCGTCGGATTCCAGACACAGCACGGGGCGATGCGGGGCGGCCACGGCTGCGCCGATCGCGGCCGGGATGCCGTAGCCGATCGCGCCACCGGTCAGGGTCAGCCAGTCGTGTGCCGGCGCCCCGGCGGTCGCTCCCGCGAGCAACACGCCCGAGGTGTTCGACTCGTCGACCACGATCGCGGCTTCGGGCAACAGCGCCCCGATCACGTCGGCGGCCGACACGGAGGTCAGCGCGCCGGTCGGCAGCTGGGGACGCGATGCGGGCGCCACCGGCGCCTCGGTGCCGGGCGCCACCCGGTCGGCCAGGGCGATCAACGCGTCTGCGGCGCCGCTGCATTCGGCGAGCAGGTGCACCTCGCAGCCGGCCGGTACCAGATCGCTGGGCATGCCGGGGTAGGCGAAGAACGACACCGGCGACTTGGCGCCGGCCAGCACCAGATGCTTGGCGCCGTCCAACTGGGCCGTGGCGGCCTCCGCGAAATAGGCGAGCCGGTCGACCGCGGGGACGCCGGCGCCGCGCTCCAGCCGGGTGGGGAAGGTCTCACACAACACGCGCGCACCCGTCGCCGCCGCAATGCGGGCGGCCGCCGCCAGCCCGGCACGGCGGGTGGCGTCGCCGCCCACCATAATGACCGTGGGCTCGCCGGAGCCAAGCACCTCGAGCACCTCGGGCGCCAGCAGTGGATCGGCGCTCGCCGGCTGCGCATCCAGGTTGGAGAACAGCTGGGCGCCGTCGGACCAGGACACGTCCGCGGGCAGGATCAGCGTGGAGATCTGCGAGCCCCATCGGCTGGCCGCGATTCCCTCGACGGCGTCGGCGGAAACCTGGGAGGCGTCACTGGTCCGGCGCACCCAGCCCGAAACGGTGCCCGCCAGCGCGTCGATGTCGGATTCCAGTGGGGCGTCGTACTTTTTGTGATAGGTGGCGTGGTCGCCGACGACCACCACCATCGGCACCCGCGCGCGGCGCGCGTTGTGCAGGTTGGCCAGGCCGTTTCCCAGGCCGGGTCCCAGGTGCAGCAGCACGGCGGCCGGTCGATCGGCGATGCGCGCGTAACCGTCGGCCGCCCCGGTGGCGACGCCCTCGAACAGCGCCAGCACGCCGCGCATCCGCGGCACGGCGTCCAGTGCGGCGACGAAGTGCATCTCCGACGTGCCCGGGTTGGCGAAGCACACGTCGACGCCGCCGTCCACCAGCGTGTTGATCAGGGCCTGGGCACCGTTCACTTAACTGCCTCCAGTCGGAAAACTCGTTCGGCGTTGCCGCTCAGGAAATCCCGGCGAGCCTCCTCGGACAGCCCGAGGTCGGCCAGTCCGGCCAGCGCGTGCTCGTGGGTAATCATCGGATAGTTGGTGCCGAACAACACTTTTCGTCGTCCGGTACCGGTCTTCATGAATCTGACGAGCTCATCGGGCAATCGCTTGATCGTGTACGCCGACGTGTCGATGTAGACGTTTTCGTGCTTGCGGGCCACCGCCACCATCTCCTCGGTCCACGGGTAGCCGACGTGGCCGCAGACGATCACCAGCTCCGGGAAATCGAGCGCCACCTGGTCGATATAGGGAATCGGCCGGCCGGTCTCCGACGGCCGCAGCGGGCCGGTATGACCCACCTGGGTGCAGAACGGCACCCCGGACTCCACGCACTGGGCGAACAGCGGATAGTAGCGACGATCGGTCGGCGGGGCGTCCCACAACCACGGCACCACCCGCAGGCCGACGAATCCCCCGTCGGCTATCCGGCGTCGCAACTCCCGAACGGCTTCCATCGGGCGGTCCAGGTCGACGGTGGCCAGGCCGGCGAGCCGGTTCGGGTGCGCGGCAATCCATTGCGCCACCTCGTCATTGGAGATCAGGTCAGCTCCGCCCGGCCCCCGCCAGGCGCTGAGCACCCCCAGTTCGACTCCGGCGGCGTCCATCGACGCCAGGGTCGCCTCGATCGGGATGTCGGTGTCGGGGGGGATCGACCCGCCCGTCCACCGTCGCAGGGATGCCAGCATGTCGCTGCGCAGGAACCGCGCAGTCGGATGCTGCATCCACACATCGATCGTCATCGCGATCAACAGTAGACGCCGCGGCTACAGGGCCAACGCGGCGCGGGCGCAGGCGTGCGTCCGCTGGGCGTGCCCGCCGCCGAACAGCACGACGTGCGCCAGAAGGGGGAACAGCTGGTGGAGTCCGATGCGGTTGCGCCAACCGGCCCGCAGGGGCGTCGCCCGCTCGTAGCCTTCGACGATGGTGTCGTAGTGCGGGCAGCCGAACAGCGCGAGCATCGCCAGGTCGCTCTCCCGATGGCCGGCATGCGCGGCCGGGTCGATCAGCACCACCCCGCCGGGCGTCCACATCACGTTGCCACCCCACAGGTCGCCGTGCAGCCGGGCGGGCCGATCGTCGTCGTCGAAGTCGCCGGCGCGGCACCGCTGGATGACGGAGTCGATCGCGCCGCGGGTTCCGGCGTCGAGCCGCGCCGCCGCCAGTTCGGCCATCGGCGCCAGCCGTCCCTCGGCGTAAAACTCGGCCCACCGGCTGTGCCGCCGCAGCGACATCGGCAGCGGCTGGGAGAGCGGCCCGAAGAACCCGGGCCCGTCCCACCCTTCGGGTCCGGCGCCGAACGCGGGGGCGCCGGCATCGTGCGTAGCGGCCAACCGGGCGCCGAACTCACGCGCCGCCTCGGGTGTCGGCGTCACCGAGTCAAGCCGCCGCAGGGTCAGGCTCGTCTCATCGACGGAAACCACTTGGGCGCAAGGCACGCCGCCGTCGACGCCGGCCAGCCACCGCAGCCCGGCGGCTTCCCATTCGAAGTAGCCGCTGGGGGCGGCGGGGTGCTGCTTGACAAAGTCGGTCAAGCCGTTACGTGCGCGGCGTGCACGTCGTCGGCGGGCCGCGCCTCGGTCTGCTCCTTCGCCCAGCGGTAGTCCGGTTTGCCCGCCGGTGAGCGCTTGACCTCGTCGACCAGCCAAAGGCTACGCGGCACTTTGTATCCCGCGATCTCGGACCGCACGAAGCGGTCCAGTTCGGCCAGCGTCGGCCGGGCCCCCGGCCGGGGCTGCACGACGGCGGCGACGTGCTGGCCGTATCGGGGGTCGGGCACGCCGACCACCAGGGCGTCGAAGACGTCGGGGTGGCCCTTGAGCGCGGCCTCGACCTCCTCGGGGTAGATCTTCTCGCCGCCGCTGTTGATCGACACCGAGCCGCGGCCCAGCATGGTCACGGTGCCGTCCTCCTCGACAATCGCGAAGTCGCCGGGGATGGCGTAACGCACGCCGTTAAAGGTCTTGAACGTCTCGGCGGTCTTTTTCTCGTCCTTGTAATAACCGACCGGGATGTTGCCCTTCTTAGCGATGAAACCGCGCACACCGGATCCGGGTTTGACCTCGTTGCCTTGTTCGTCGAGGACGACGGTGCGATGGTCGATCGTCACGCGCGGGCCGCTTGCGTGCGGCGCGTCCTTGGCGACGATGCTGGTGCCGCCGAATCCGGTCTCCGACGAACCGATCGAGTCGGTGATGACCCGGTTGGGCAGCAGTTCGAGGAACTTCTCCTTGATGCTCGGCGAGAACAGCGCCGCGGTGGAGGCGAGCAAAAACAGCGACGACAGGTCGTATTCGTTGCCCTGCTCTTGGTGGGCCAGCAGCGCGTCGAGTAGAGGCCGCGCCATCGCGTCGCCGGTGAAGAACAGCAGGTTGACCTTGTGCTCATGGATCGTGCGCCAGACCTCGTCGGCGTTGAATTCCGGTGCGAGCACAGTGGTTTGACCCGAGAAGATCGACATCCAGGTGGCCGATTGGGTGGCACCGTGGATCATCGGCGGGATCGGGTATCGGACCATCGGCGGGTTGGCGGCCGCGGCCTTCGCCAGGTCGTGCTCGTCCTCGACGAATTCGCCTGTGGCGAAGTCGGTTCCGCCGAACAGCACCCGGTAGATGTCCTCGTGGCGCCACATCACGCCCTTGGGAAAGCCCGTCGTGCCACCCGTGTACAACAGGTATATGTCGTCGGCGCTGCGCTCCCCGAAGTCGCGCTCGGGCGAACTCTGCGCGATCGCCGAGTAGAACTCGACGCCGCCGTAGCGGCCGAAGTCGTTGTCGCTGCCGTCCTCGACCACCAGGATCGTCTTGACCTCGGGGGTGTCGGGCAGCACGTTGGCCACCCGGTCGGAATACTGGCGCTCGTGCACCAGCGCGACCATGTCGGAGTTCTCGAACAGGTAGCGCAGCTCGCCCTCGACGTAGCGGTAGTTGATGTTCACCAGGATGGCGCCCGCTTTGACGATGCCGAGCATCGCGATCACGATCTCGATGCGGTTGCGGCAGTACAGACCGACCTTGTCGTCCTTCTTCACCCCCTGCTCGAGCAGATAGTGGGCCAGGCGGTTGGCCTTCTCCTCCAGCTGGGCATAGGTCAACTTCTCGTCGCCGCAGATCAAGGCGACACGGTCGGGCACAGCGTCGATGGCGTGCTCTGCGAGATCGGCAATGTTCAAGGCCACGGCCACCAAATTAGAACGTGTTACATTTCGAGGCAAGCTCGTGCCCATAGTCGAGGGAAAGGCGGTAGCCGTGACCGTGGAGAATGCCGGAAGCCCAGCAAACACCGAAAACGGGGAAACCGGACCGGACGCGCTGGTGGAACAGCGGAATCACACCCTCATCGTGACCATGAACCGGCCGCACCGCCGCAACGCCTTGAGCACGGAAATGATGGAAATCATGGTCCAGGCCTGGGACCGCGTGGATAACGACGACGACATCCGCTGCTGCATCCTGACCGGGGCCGGTGGCTACTTCTGCGCGGGCATGGACCTCAAGGCAGCAACGCAGAAGCCGCCGGGCGAGTCATTCAAGGACGGCAGCTACGACCCGTCGCGAATCGATGCCCTGCTCAAGGGCCGCCGGCTCAAGAAGCCGCTCATCGCCGCGGTCGAAGGGCCGGCCATCGCCGGGGGCACCGAGATCCTGCAGGGCACCGACATCCGGGTGGCCGGTGAGAGCGCCAAGTTCGGCATCTCCGAGGCCAAGTGGAGCCTGTACCCGATGGGCGGATCCGCCGTGCGGCTGGTGCGCCAGATCCCCTACACCGTGGCGTGCGACCTGCTGCTGACCGGCCGGCACATCACCGCAGCCGAAGCCAAGGACGTGGGCCTGATCGGCCACGTCGTGCCCGACGGGCAGGCGCTGGCCAAGGCGCTCGAGATCGCCGAGGTGATAGAGAACAACGGACCGCTGGCCGTGCAGGCGATCCTCAAGACTATCCGCGAGACCGAGGGCATGCACGAGGAAGAGGCCTTCAAACCCGACACCGCCAACGGCATACCGGTGTTCCTCTCCGAGGACTCCAAGGAGGGCCCCCGCGCGTTCGCCGAGAAGCGCAAGCCCAACTTCAAGAACCGCTGATTCCTTCGCGAGCGTAAGCGCACCGCGAAATTGCGCTGGCTTTTTCGCAGTGCGCTTACGCCCGCGCGTCGAAGGTGACCCCCGCCCGCTTCAGCTCAGCAGCGGCGCGCTCGGGGTGAACACCACCGGCATCGCTTCCAGTCCGCTGACGAAGTTCGCCGGCCGCAGCGGCAGCGTCGAGTCGTCGTCGGCCAGCCGCAGATCCGGTAGCCGCTTGAGCACCCGCTCGGTCATCATCGACAGCTCGAGCCGGGCCAGCTGGTTGCCCAGACAGAAATGTGTGCCGAAGCCGAAAGCCATGTGGCTGTTCGGGTTTCGACGGATGTCGAAATTGTCCGGGTCTTCGAACACCGACTCGTCGAAGTTGCCCGACTCGAACAGCAGCATGATCTTCTCGCCCTCGCGCAGTGCAGTGCCGTGAAATTCGGTGTCGGCGGTCAGGATCCGGCACATGTTCTTCACCGGTGACGTCCAGCGCAGCATCTCCTCGATGGCACCGGGAAGCAGCGACGGGTCGCGCACCAGGGCATCCCACTGGTCGCGGTGGCGCACCAGCTGTTCTGTGCCCCCGCTCAATGTGTGCCTGGTGGTCTCGTCGCCCCCGATGAGGATGAGCAGCGTCTCCATGACGATCTCGTCGTCGGACATCCGCTGCCCCTCCACCTCGGCGTTCACCAGGATGGAGAACAGGTCGTCGGTGGGCTCGGCGCGCCGCTTGGCGATGATGTCCATGGTGAACGCCGTGTAGGCGGCGAAAGCCTCCATGACGGTTTGGAATTCGGCCGACGCCGGGTCGATGTGCGAGCTCAGTCCGCACACCAGGTCGTCGGACCACTTCAGCAGCATGCTGCGTTCGGAGGGCAGCACGCCGAGCATGTCGCCGATCACCGCCATCGGCAGCGGGGCGGCGATGTCGCGGACGAAATCACACCCGCCGCGCTCGCACACCGCGTCGATCAGCGTGTCGCACAGCTTGGCGATGGACGGCTCCTTCTCCTTCACCCGCTTGCGAGTGAAGCCGGCGTTGACCAGCTTGCGTCGCAACAGGTGCGCGGGATCGTCCATGTCGATCATGTAAGGCATGCCGGGCTGGTCGGGACGGATGCCGCCGGTGCTGGAGAACAATTCCGGATTGCGCTCGGCCTCCAGGATGGCTTGATAGGTGGTGGCGCCGGCCAGGCCGTTGCGATCCCGAAACACCGGCTGGTTGGCGCGCATCCAGCGGTAGGCCTCGCGCGAGGCGTGACGGTCGGCGTAGAAGTTGCCGTCAGCCAGGTCGATGTTCGAGATTGCTTCCGGGATGGTCGAAGTCATCTACAGCCTCCAAACGTTGACGAGCGGATTACAGTAACCGGCATGCCTGAGTCACAACACGTAGTTGCCGGGACGGTCCTCACCATGCCGGTGCGGATACGAAAAGCGGACGTGCACACCGCGATGTTTTCGGTGGATGTGCAAGCGGCGCAACGTCTTATCGACTACAGCGGCCTGCGCGTCTGCCAGCATCGGCCCGGCCGGGCGGTGGTGAACCTGATGCTGGCCCGCTATATCGACGGCGATCTCGGGCAATACCACGAATTCGGCACCGCGGTCATGGTGAACCCGCCCGGCTCGACGGCGCGCGGCTGGCGGGCACTGGGTGACGCGGCCGCGTTCATCCACCACCTGCCCGTCGACCAAAGCTTCACCTTGGAAGCGGGGCGCTCGATCTGGGGATTCCCGAAGATCATGGCGGACTTCACCATTCGCGAGCAGGGCCGGTTCGGATTCGACGTCAGCGCCGACGGCGCGCACATCGCGGGCATGGACTTCGCCCGGGGGGTGCCGGTGCCCCCGACGTTCACGTCTCGCCCGCAGGTGCTCAAGACCTACACCTTCGCCGACGGCACCACCCGGGAGGTGCCGTGGGAGATGCGGGTGCGCGGGCTGCGCGGTCGGCTCGGCGGGGCAACGCTGCGCCTGGGCGATCATGCCTACGCCAAGGAGCTGGCGTCGCTGGGCCTGCCGAAGCGGGCGATGCTCTCTGGATCTGTCGGTCACGTCGAGATGACGTTCGGCGACGCCCACCCGCTCGGCTGACCGGCCGGGCGCGCGTCGCATCGTCGTCGGGCGTGCCATCCGGATAATCTAGAACGCGTTCTAACTCCCTGGCAAGAAAATTAGAACGTGTTCTAATTTGGCGCGCGCGGCCGTCAGATCAGGGTTGCCAGCTCGCGGACCTGCTCCGTACTGCGCCCCGACACCACCATCATGGTGACGCCGGCGGCCTCCCAGGCCTTGATCTGCTTACGCACGTAGTTGATGTCGCCGACGATCGCGGCGTCGTCGATCACCTCGTCGGGGATGATCTCGGCGGCCTTGTCCTTCTGGTTGCTCCGGAACAACTTCGTCACGTCGTCGACCACCTGGGAATAGCCCATCCGCCGGTAGACGTCGGCGTGGAAGTTGATGTCCTCGGCACCCATGCCTCCCATGTAGAGCGCGATGTAGGGCTTCATCGCCGCGAACGCCGCGCTGCGGTCCTCGGTGATGACGATGTTGGCCGTCGCGCAGATCTCGAAGTCCTCGCGGCTGCGGCGGGCGCCCGGGCGGGCGAAACCCTCGTCCAGCCACTCGTTGTAGGTGTCGGCCATGCGCGGCGTGTAGAAGATCGGCAACCAGCCGTCGCAGATCTCGGCGGCCAGCGCGACATTCTTCGGCCCCTCGGCCCCCAGCATGATCGGGATGTCGGCCCGCAGCGGATGGGTGATGGGCTTGAGCGGTTTGCCCAGACCCGTTGCGCGCGCACCGGTCAGCGGCAGCGGGTAATGCGGCCCGGCGCTGGTCACCGGCGCCTCGCGGGCCCACACCTGCCGGACGATGTCGATGTACTCCCGGGTGCGGGCCAGTGGCTTGCCGAACGACTGGCCGTACCAGCCCTCGACCACCTGCGGGCCGGAGACACCCAGGCCGAGGACGTGCCGCCCGCCGCACAGGTGGTCGAGCGTCAACGCCGCCATCGCACACGCCGTCGGTGTGCGCGCGGACAGCTGCACCACCGACGTGCCCAGCCGCACCCGCGACGTCGAAGAACCCAGCCAGGCCAGCGGTGTGTAGGCGTCGGATCCCCAGGCCTCGGCCGTGAAGACGGCGTCGTAGCCGGCCTTCTCGGCCGCGGCGACGAGCTCGCCGTGGTTTTGCGGCGGCTGAGCGCCCCAATATCCCAGCTGCAATCCCAGCTTCATCTCTTCGCCCTTCTGATGGCAGTCCCGATCTAAGAAAAATTTGAATCCGTTCTTAGAACCTGTTCTACTCGATGGCGTGACAGCCAGCTCGAGTACCCCGACCTTGACGGATCACCCTGAGCCACCGCTCTCCGCGCCTTTGACGTTGTCGTTCGACTACACGCGTTCAGTCGGCCCCACGCTGAGCAAGTTCTTCACCGCCCTGCGCGATCGCCACATCCTGGGCGTGCGCGGATCGGATGGCCGGGTGCATGTGCCGCCGACCGAATATGACCCGGTCACCTACGAGCCGCTGGGCGAGATGGTACCGGTGTCCAGCGTCGGCACCGTGGTCTCCTGGACCTGGCAGCCCGACCCCATCGAGGGACAGCCGCTGGACCGGCCGTTCGCCTGGGCGCTGATCAAGCTCGACGGCGCAGACACGCCGTTGATCCATGCCGTGGACGCGGGTGAGCCCAAGGCCATCAAGACCGGCACCCGGGTGCACGCGCACTGGGTGGACGAGCCGGTGGGCGCCATCACCGACATCGCTTATTTCGCGCTCGGCGAGGAAGCCGAGGAAGTCGCGGAGTCCGACGGCGACAAGGACCCGGTGACCATGATCGTCACGCCGGTGTCGCTGACCATCCAGCACAGCGCCTCGCACGAAGAGAGCGCCTACCTGCGGGCCATCGCGCAGGGCAAGCTACTCGGCGCGAAGATGGGTGAGAACGGCAAGGTCTACTTCCCGCCGCACGGCGCCGACCCGGCCACCGGCCAACCGACGACCGAGTTCGTCGAGCTGCCCGACAAGGGCACCGTCACGACGTTCGCGATCATCAACATCCCGTTCCAGGGTCAGCGCATCAAGCCGCCCTACGTGGCGGCCTACGTGCTGCTCGACGGAGCCGATATCCCGTTTTTGCATCTGGTCGCCGACGTCGACGCTCACGAAGTCCGGATGGGCATGCGCGTCGAGGCGGTGTGGAAACCCCGCGAGGAGTGGGGATTTGGCATCGACAACATCGAGTACTTTCGGCCGACCGGGGAACCCGACGCCGACTACGACACCTACAAGCACCACCTGTAAAGGGCTTACCTGCACATGAGCGCTCGCAACGTTGCGGTCGTTGGCTTTGCCCACGCCCCACACGTCCGCCGCACCGACGGCACCACCAATGGTGTCGAGATGTTGATCCCGTGCTTCGCCCAGCTGTACGAGGAGCTGGGCATCGAACGGACCGACATCGGTTTCTGGTGTTCCGGTTCATCCGATTACCTTGCCGGGCGGGCATTTTCGTTCATTTCGGCGATCGATTCGATCGGTGCCGTTCCGCCGATCAACGAATCGCACGTCGAAATGGACGCCGCCTGGGCACTTTACGAGGCCTACATCAAGATCCTCACCGGCGAGGTGGACACCGCACTGGTGTACGGCTTCGGCAAGTCCTCGGCCGGCAATTTGCGCCAGATCCTGTCGCGACAGACCGACCCCTACACCGTCGCCCCGCTGTGGCCCGATTCGATCTCGCTGGCCGGGCTGCAGGCGCGCATCGGGCTCGACACCGGCAAGTGGACCCAGGAGCAGATGGCGCGGGTGGCGTTCGACTCCTTTGCCAATGCCCGCCGCGTGGACAATGTCGAGGGGCCGATCAGCGTGGCCGAATTGCTCGAACGGCCGTTCTTCGCCGACCCGCTGCGCCGCCACGACATCGCACCGATCACCGACGGCGCCGCGGCGATCGTGCTCGCGGCCGGTGACCGGGCACGTGAGCTACGCGAAAACCCTGCCTGGATAACCGGAATCGAGCACCGCATCGAGACCCCGTCGCTGGGCGCACGCGATCTCACCGAGTCCCCCTCGACGGCGGCCGCGGCCCACGTGGCCACCGGCGGCCGGACCGACAACCTCGACGTGGCTGAGGTCTGCGCGCCCTTCACCCACCAGCACCTGATCATCTCCGAAGCCATCCGGATCCCGGGCCCCACCAAGGTGAACCCGTCCGGTGGTGCGTTGGCGGCCAACCCCATGTTCGTCGCCGGCCTCGAACGCATCGGCTTTGCAGCACAACATATCTGGAACTCGTCGGCTGAGCGGGTGCTGGCGCACGCCACCAGCGGGCCTGCGCTCCAGCAGAACCTGGTCGCGGTCATGGAAGGAAAGAACTGATGGCCGGTGCAGGGACGAACGTTGCTGCGGTATTAGGTACCGGACAGACGAAGTACGTCGCCAAACGCCAAGATGTTTCGATGAACGGCCTGGTGCGCGAGGCGATCGATCGTGCGCTGGCCGACTCCGGCAGCACGTTCGATGACATCGACGCCGTCGTGGTCGGCAAGGCGCCGGACTTTTTCGAGGGCGTGATGATGCCCGAACTGTTCATGGCCGACGCCATGGGCGCCACGGGCAAGCCGCTGATCCGGGTGCACACCGCGGGTTCGGTCGGCGGTTCCACCGCGATCGTGGCGGCCAGCCTGGTGCAGTCCGGCAAGTACCGCCGGGTGCTGGCGATGGCATGGGAGAAGCAGTCGGAATCAAATGCCATGTGGGCGTTGTCGATTCCCATTCCGTTCATCAAGCCGGTCGGCGCAGGCGCCGGCGGCTATTTTGCCCCGCACGTCCGCTCCTACATCCGCCGCTCGGGCGCGCCTCTGAACATCGGCGCCATCGTCGCGGTCAAGGACCGGCTCAACGGCGCGCGCAACCCGCTCGCACACCTGCACCAGCCCGACATCACCGTGGAGAAGGTGATGGAGTCCCCCATGCTGTGGGATCCGATCCGCTACGACGAAACCTGCCCGTCCTCCGACGGTGCGGCCGCTGTCGTCATCGGCAACGAGGAGATCGCCGAAGCCCGTCTGGCGCAAGGACATCCGGTGGCGTGGATCCACGCCACCGCCCTGCGCACCGAGCCGCTGCAGTTCTCCGGGCGCGACCAGGTCAGCCCGCAGGCCGGGCGCGACGCGGCCGCCGCACTGTGGAAGGCGGCCGGCATCAAGAGCCCGATCGACGAGATCGACGCCGCGGAAATCTACGTGCCGTTCTCGTGGTTCGAGCCAATGTGGTTGGAAAACCTAGGGTTTGCCCCCGAGGGCCAGGGTTGGAAGCTCACCGAGGCCGGCGAGACCAGGATTGACGGACGGCTCCCGGTGAACCCCTCCGGCGGCGTCCTGTCGTCCAACCCCATCGGCGCCTCAGGCCTCATCCGCTTCGCCGAGTCGGCGATCCAGGTGATGGGCAAGGGCGGTGACCACCAGGTGCCGGGCGCCCGAAAGGCGTTGGGGCACGCCTACGGCGGTGGCTCGCAGTACTACTCGATGTGGGTGGTGGGCGCCGACAAGCCGCAACAGGTGGACGCGTGACCGAGCACCCGGCCCACGAGGCCGGCCGTCGCTCCCGGGAGGCGGTGGCGGCCCGGGACAAAGATGCTTGGCTATCGGTGTTCGCCGATGACGCCATCGTCGAGGACCCGATCGGGCCCTCGGTGTTCGACCCCGAGGGCCTCGGGCACCGTGGCCGTGACGCGATCTCGGCCTTCTGGGATAAGGCGATCGCCCCCACCACGAAGATCGAGTTCGTCTTCCGCGACACCTACCAGTGCGGCAACGAGGAAGCCAACGTCGGGCACATCCTTATCACGACGGGCGAGTACCAGACGACGGCCGAGGGCGTGTTCACCTACAAGGTCAACGCCGAGGGCCAGTTGGTGGCCCTGCGCGCCTACTGGGAGATGGAGCGCGCGGCGGCCAATACCCGCAAAGTCTAAATGGGTTCCAGCCCGGCCAGATGCCGCTGGGCGAGGTCGCGGTAGGCCTGCGGGTTCACCTTGACCCACATCTCGGCGCCGGTCCCGGCGACCGGGCCCTTGATCTGCGCCGGCGCCCCGACCGCGAGCATGCCGGCCGGGATCTGGCTCCCGGCGGTCACCAGCGAATGCGCGGCGACCAGGCTGCGCGCCCCGATCACCGCGCCGTCGAGCACGGTGGCGTGGTTCGCGATCAGCGCCTCCTGCCCGACGTGGACCCCGTGAATGACGCACAGATGCGCGACCGTCGCACCCGGACCGATGTCGACGGGGATTCCGGGCGGCGCGTGCAGAACCGAACCGTCTTGGACGTTGGCGCCCTCGCGCACCACGATGGGCCCGTAGTCGCCGCGCAACACGGTGTTGAACCAGACCGACGCCCCCGCCTCCACCACGACGTCGCCGATCAGGGTGGCCGTCGGGGCCACGAACGCGGTGGGATCGACTCGTGGCGCACGGCCCTCGAACGCAAACAGCGGCATCGTCTAGATATACCGCAGCGCGCATATGCCGTGGCCAGGCTCGCCGTCGTTGCGCGCCCCCGCTGCAAAACTGTAACGTGTTCTAGTTAGAGGCCCATGAGTTGGAGGTGGACAGGTGAGTACCGACACCAAGGCGGTCGGCATCCGAGAAATCGATCCCGGCGCCTTGCCGACCCGATACGCCCGTGGCTGGCACTGCCTGGGCGTCGCAAAGGACTTCCAGGACGGTAAACCGCACCCGATTCAGGCGTTCGGCACCAAGCTGGTGGTCTTCGCCGACTCGCAGGGCGACCTGAAGGTCCTCGACGGCTACTGCCGGCACATGGGCGGGGACCTGTCCGAGGGCACCATCAAGGGCGACGAGATCGCCTGCCCGTTCCACGACTGGCGCTGGGGTGGCGACGGCCGCTGCAAGCTGGTGCCCTACGCCAAGCGCACCCCGAAAACGGCGCGCACCCGGTCGTGGACCACCGACGTACGGGGTGGCCTGCTGTTCGTCTGGCACGACCACGAGCAGAACCCGCCGGATCCCGCCGTGCGCATTCCGGAGATCCCGGAAGCCCACAGCGACGAATGGACCGACTGGCGGTGGAACAGGATCCTCATCGAGGGGTCTAACTGCCGCGACATCATCGACAACGTCACCGACATGGCGCACTTCTTCTACATCCATTTCGGGTTGCCGACGTACTTCAAGAACGTCTTCGAGGGTCACATCGCCTCGCAGTACCTGCACAACGTGGGCCGTCCCGACGTCAACGATCTCGGCACGTCTTATGGTGAGGCGCACCTCGATTCGGAAGCGTCCTACTTCGGGCCGTCATTCATGATCAACTGGCTGCACAACAGCTACGGCGATTACAAGGCCGAATCCATCCTGATCAACTGCCACTACCCCGTGACCCAAAACTCGTTCGTGCTGCAGTGGGGTGTCATCGTCGAAAAGCCCAAAGGCATGGACGAAAAGATGACCGACAAGCTGTCGAAGGTGTTCACCGAGGGCGTCAGCAAGGGCTTCCTGCAGGACGTCGAGATCTGGAAGCACAAGACCCGCATCGACAATCCGCTGCTGGTCGAGGAGGACGGCGCCGTGTACCAGTTGCGCCGTTGGTATCAGCAGTTCTACGTCGACGTCGCCGACATCGAGCCGGAGATGGTGGAGCGCTTCGAGATCGAGGTGGACACCACGCGCGCCAACGAGTACTGGAATGCCGAGGTCGAGGAGAATCTCAAGGCGAAGGATTCCGGGGCAAACGAGGCGGTTACCGACGACGTACCCGCCGAACAACACTAGGGAACATGGGCGACGATCAGCCGGCGGTACCTGACGTCGATCAGCTTGCGCGATCGATGTTGTTGCTGCATGGCGATCATCACGACCACGACGAGCACCCGGCCGGGCCGGCGCGCACGGGTGAATCCTGGTCGAAGTCAGCGGATTTCACCAACGACCCGCAGCGTGCCGCGGCCGTCGCCGAAGCCAGTCGCGCCGACCGCGAGCGCTACCTCAACTCGGGTCTACTGCCGGTGGACTGCCGGTTCTGCCACGTTCGGGTCACCGTCCGCCGACTCGGCCCGGGGCACACCGCGGTGCAGTGGAACACCGAGGCGTGGCAGCGGTGCGCGCACTTCACCGAGGTACGTCGGTCCGGGGGCGACACCGCGCGCACCCGGTCGTGCCCCAAACTCGCTGACAGCATTGAGCATGCGGTCGCGGAGGGCTACCTCGAGGCCGATGGGGACGAAGACTGAGCGGTTCGTGACTTCGTCACTGAGACTGACAGGCCGGCGAATCGCTGCTTGACCGTCTCGGTGGTCAGGCCGTAGTCGGCCAGCGAGTAGGTGTGCTTGGGCGCCCGCGGACCGGACTGGCTGTCGGCGTGGGTTTTTTCCATGGCGGCCCTGGCCTCATCGGTCAGCGTCAGGCCGAAGTGCCGGTAGATCTCGGCCACGGTGCCCAGCGGGTCGGCGATCAACTCCTTGTAGTCGACATCGTAGAACTGCGACGGGCTGTATTTGGCCCGCGCGGTGTTGAACCGTTCCAGCCCCCGCGACCAGGTTTCCATTGCGTCGGCGCCGATTTGGGCCCCGGTGAACGACGTCGACCATCCCTCGGCGGTGTGCTGCGCCAGCGAACACATCGAGGCCATGATCGTTTCGACCGGCCGATGGGTCTGGATCACCAACGCGTCGGGATAGGTCGCCATCAACGCGTCTAACGCGAACAGGTGGCTGGGGTTCTTGAGCACCCACCGCTTGTCGGCGTCGTTGAGCCCGATCAGCTGCAGGTTGCGGCGGTGCCGCCGATACGACGGCGTCCAGTCCTGCTCCGAGAGCCACCGCGAGTAGGTGGGCAGGTGCGCCAGCGTCTCGTAGGACGCCGAGTGCAGCGACTGACGCAGCAGCTGCCAGCACTCCTCCAGCTCGTACGCCGCCATGAAATGCAGACCCGTGTAGTCCGGATTTTCGGCATGGTGCCTGTTGAACTGTGCGTTCAGTTGGCTGTAATACGGGTTGGATTCCCAGGTTTCACGAAGGGGGCGCGGTTGCGGAAATTCGGCCAACCACAGATGCAGACCCTGGTGGGCGGGATCGGCGCCGAGCAGCCGATGCAAGGCCGTGGTGCCGGTGCGCACCAGCCCGGTGACGAAGATCGGCCGCTCGATGGCCACGTCGGCGTGCTGCGGGTATTGCTTCCAGGCAGCCTCGGACAGCAGCCTGGCCACCAGCGCGCCACGCAGGAAGAACCGATTCATCTTGCTGCCCAACGGCGTCAGGTCGGCGTCGCGGCGGTAGGAGTCCAGCAGCACTTCCAGCGCTTCGAGGTAATTGTCGTCGTTGCTGCCGAAATCGTCCAGCCCGATCATCTTGCTGGCCGACGCCTTCAGGTCGTCGACGGTGCCGACATCGGTGCGCTCAACCCTCATCGCGCCATCTCCTCCTCATCGCTTCGTCCCCCGCAAGCGGGAGGAACCCCCGCTGCATCGTCGATGGCGGCATCAGGTGTGGTATTCCCCGCAATTGACATCCAGGGTCTGCCCGGTGATGCCACTGGACAGGTCGCTGGCCATGAACAGAATCGCCGAGGCAACCTCGTCCTCGGTCGGTAGCCGCTTCAGGTCGGAACCGGCCGCGGTGGCCTGGTAGATCTGCTCGGCCGTGGTGCCGTACTTGCCGGCCTGGTGGTTGAAGTAGCCCTGCAGCGTCTCGCCCCAGATATAGCCGGGCGCAACGGAATTAACCCTGATCCCCTGCTCGCCCAGCTCGGTGGCCAGCGAATGCGACATGGACAACAACGCGGATTTGGCCATCTTATATGCGCCGTACTTCGCCTGCGAGTGCCGCAGCACCATGGAGTTGACGTTGACGATCGAGCCCTTCGACTCGGCCAGTGCCGGCGTGAAGCCCTGGATGAGTCGCAGCGCGCCGAGCGCGCTGAGTTCGATCGCGTCGCGGATGTGCTGAAAGCTGATGCCGGAGAACGGTTTCAGCGACGGCACCCGGAAGGCGTTGTTGATCAGGACATCAACCTTGCCGTAGGCCTCCATGGTGGCATCGACCAGGTTGCTCACCTGGTCGTCCTCGGTGATGTCGGTGCGCACCGTCGTCGCACGACCGCCGAGGTCGGCGATCTGCTTGGCGAGGTCGTCCAGCCGTTCCTGCGTGCGAGCCGCCAGCACCAGGTCGGCGCCTTCCCGCGTGCATCGGTGCGCCAGCGTCGTGCCCAGACCCGGGCCGACGCCGCTGATCACCACTACCTTGCCGTCGAGCAACTTCGTCATCCCAGCATCCTTGCCTGAATTTGTTGGTGGCGCAGCGCAATTCGGGCGCGCCAGTCGTCCTCTGAGATCTTGTTGTGGTCGTAGTACGGCAACGCTGCCGGAACCTTGTCGATGTCGACCACCTCGACGGTCGGGCCGTCGGCGTCGGTGAGCTGACGCGACACCCGCTGCCAGCGAAACTGCAGAAAGCCGCGCCGGTGGCCGACCGTCTCGACCCAGTTGGTCACTCCCGGGTTCTGGTCGGCAACCACAATGCGGACCTTGCCGTCCGGATCCGCCTGCGCCTGAGTGTTGTTCAGCGAGGTCTGGTGGTTGATGTAGTCGAGCGAGATGTACCAGAGGCTGCCCAACTGGAAGCCGAGGTAGGGTGCGTCGGAGACCGGGATGGTGATGACCATCGCCTGATCCGGTCGCAGGTCGAAGTGCCCGACCGATGAGTACTGCGTGGCCAGTCCGCCCGGAGTCAGCCGCGGCGGCACCATGGTGTTGACCGGCAGGTCGAGATAGAACCACTGCGGGAATTGCAGCCAGGTCTTCACTCGCTGGACAAGCTGCTTTCCCGCTGTGGCATAACGCTTTTCGATGAGTTCGCGGGTCAGCGGCGGCGGCGCGGTGCCCGCCGTGTCGAGCCGGGAGATTGCGAGCGTGCCGCGCTGGGCCGACCAGTCCCCGTACACCTCGCGGATCACCAATTGTCCGGGGCTGGTGGGTCGCACCCGCCACTCAAAGCTGCCGTCGGGCGCGATCTCGAGCTCGCGATCGTCGAACGCAGCCTGGCTGACGGGCACGAAGTCGTCGGTGTATTCGCCGCCGAGTAGCTGGAAACTCAGGTCGGTGGTGGTTCCGCGCCTGCCGGTGACTACGTAGTCGTGGTTGGCATGCACCCGGGTGCCGAAGTAAAGGGTGTCGGGGTTGTCCAGGCCCATCTTGGTGAACGGCCCGGTACCCGATTGCAGGAAGGGATGGTCGCGGTCGTAGTCCACGGCCAGATGGATGCAGCCCGAGATGCAACCGGCCAGATACTGCAACCCTTCGAGCAGGTCGGCTTCGGTCTCGATAAACGGTGCGTCGGCGACCAGCTGCTCGGCCTCTGCGATCGCAGCGGTAAGGGATTCAGAGAACACGCCTAGACGCTAGAACGTGTTCTACTTTTTCGTCAATGGCGAACGTTCCCGCGCGTCGGCCGCAGCGTTCAACGACGACGCCGACTCACTACGGCGGGCACGAGTGGGACAGGTCGATCAGGTGCTGGCGTACGTCGGGATGCCGATTGAGGTAGTCGATGACGTTGCCGTTACCGCCCTCCGCCTGCGCCCTTTGCTGCAATTGCCGGTGCAGGTCCGGGTGCTTCTGCAGGTACGAGTCGATGGATGCACCCACGTCCTGATCGCACTGCGGATTTGCGCTGGCTATGCCCGCCACGGGGAGCGCGATCACCATAGCGGCGGTAGCCGTCATGAATCCCCCGGCGAGCAGGCCGTACAGCCCGCGGCGACGGGCGCCGACTGTGTTGGATGTGCTCATAGGCGCCAGGCTACTCGCGCTAGCTTTGCGCCGCCTGTGCGTGCGGTGGGCGAAGCGGCTGGTCAACGCGGGGCCGCGGCGCCACTCTCCTGTTCGCGCTTGATCTCGAGCGCAATGTCGATCAGCTGGTCCTCCTGGCCGCCGATGAGCTTGCGCTGGCCCGCGCGGTGCAGCAGCTCATGCGCCGGCACGCCGTAGCGTTCGGACTGGCGGATGGCGTGTTTGAGGAAGCTCGAGTACACCCCGGAGTAGCCCATGATCAGGGCGTTGCGATCCAGCAGGCACTCGGCGGGCATCGCCGGGGCGACCACCTCTTCGGCGGCGTCGGCGATGTCGAAGAAGTCGATCCCGGTCTTGACGCCGATCTTGTCGAACACCCCGATCAGCGCCTCGACGGGCGCGTTTCCGGCGCCGGCGCCGAACCGGCGGCACGAGCCGTCGATCTGCTTGGCACCAGCCCGGACGGCCTCCACGCTGTTGGCCACGCCCAGCCCGAGGTTCTCATGACCGTGAAAACCCACCTGGGCGTCCTCGCCGAGCTCGGCGACCAGCGCGGCGACCCGGTCACGCACGCCCTCGAGGACCAGCGCCCCGGCCGAATCGACGACGTAGACGCACTGACAGCCCGCGTCGGCCATGATCCGGGCCTGGGCGGCCAGCTTCTCCGGCGAGATGGTGTGGCTCATCATCAAGAACCCGACGGTTTCCAGGCCGAGTTCGCGGGCCAGGCCGAAGTGCTGGATCGACACGTCGGCCTCGGTGCAGTGCGTGGCGATCCGGCAGATCGAGCCGCCGTTGTTCTTGGCCTCCTTGATGTCTTCCTTGGTGCCGACGCCGGGCAACATCAAGAAGGCGATCTTGGCCTCTTTGGCGGTCTCGGCGGCGAGCTTGATCAGCTCCTGCTCGGGCGTCTTGGAGAACCCGTAGTTGAAGCTCGACCCACCCAGCCCGTCGCCGTGGGTGACCTCGATGACGGGCACGCCCGCGGCGTCCAAGGCCGCCACGATGGCGCCGACCTCGTCGGCGGTGAACTGGTGGCGCTTGTGGTGGGAGCCGTCCCGCAACGACGTGTCGGTCAGCCGGACGTCCCAGATCGGGTTGAAGAAGATGTCACTCATGATTGCGCTCCTCCGGCCGTCGCGCTCAAGGACTCCTTGGCGATCTCCTCGCCGACTTTGGTGGCCGCGGCGGTCATGATGTCGAGATTTCCAGCGTAAGGCGGCAGATAGTCGCCCGCACCCTCCACTTCGACAAACGTGGTGACCAGCGCCTGGCCGCCGGAGTTGATCGATGGGTCGTCGAACTGGGGCTCGTTGAGCAGCCGGTATCCCGGCACGTAGGTCGCCACCTCGGCCACCACGTCGTGGATGGACTTGGCGATCGCGTCCCGGTCGGCGTCCTCGGGAATGGCGCAGAAGATGGTGTCGCGCATGATCATCGGCGGGTCGGCCGGGTTCAAGATGATGATCGCCTTGCCGCGCTTGGCGCCGCCGATGGTCTCCACGCCCCTGCTGGTCGTCTTGGTGAACTCGTCGATGTTGGCCCGCGTCCCCGGACCCGCCGAAACCGACGCGACCGACGCCACGATCTCGGCGTAGGGAACCTCGACGACGCGACTAACGGCGTAGACGATCGGGATGGTGGCCTGCCCGCCGCAGGTGATCATGTTGACGTTCGGCGCGTCGAGGTGCTCGCGCAGGTTGGCCGGCGGGATGACGGCCGGACCAACAGCCGCCGGCGTCAGGTCGATGGCCCGGATGCCGGCCTCGGCGTATTTGGGGGCGGCGTCGCGGTGCACGTAGGCGCTGGTCGCTTCGAACACCAAGTCGGGCTTCTCCGCCTGCGCCAACAGCCAGTCCACCCCCTCGTGGGTGGTCTCCAGACCCAGCTTGCGGGCGCGGGCCAGGCCCTCGCTTTCCGGGTCGATGCCCACCATCCAGCGCGGTTCCAGCCAGTCCGATCGCAGCAGCTTGTAGAGCAGGTCAGTGCTGATGTTCCCCGACCCGACAATGGCCACAGTCGCCTTAATCGGCATGATGCCCCTTTTCGAAGCTTTTGATATTTAAGTTAGACGATTTAAATCGAGCCTATTCGAACGATAAACGCACCGAACCGAGGCCCGCGAACTCGGCGACGAAATTCTCGCCCGGGTGCGCGTCGATCGCTTTCGTGCAGGATCCGGGCAACACCACGTCGCCCTTGCGCAGGCGGACCCCGAAGCCGTCCACCTTGCGGGCCAGCCACGCCACCGCGGTGACCGGGTTGCCCAGCACCGCGTCGGTGCGACCTTCGGCGACGACCTCACCGTTACAGCGCAACACGGCGTCGATCCCCTTGACGTCGATGTCGCGGGGCGAAACGCGCGCCTCGCCGAGCACGAAACCCGCCGACGATGCGTTATCGGCGATGGTGTCGCACAGTTCGATCTTCCAGTCGGTGATCCGGGTATCGATCAGCTCGATGGACGGGACCAACGCTTCGGTGGCCGCCAGCACGTCGTCCTCGGTGCAGCCGGCTCCGGGCAGGTCGGCGTTCAGGATGAATCCGACCTCGACCTCAACCCGGGGGTACAGGTAGCGGTTCGTCTTGACCGGGGTGTCCTCGGACAGCTGCATCTCGTCGAGCAGGTGTCCGTAGTCCGGCTCGTCGACGCCCATCATTTGCTGGATCGCCTTCGACGAGAGGCCCACCTTGTGGCCGAGCACCCGGGCGCCCTCCGCGACTCGCTGGCGGATGTTGATCAGCTGAATCTCGTACGCGTCGACGACGTCGATGTCCGGATATGCGGCGGTCAACGGGGCGATCGGCTCACCGCTCCGCTCGGCTTGCGCCAATTCGGCAGCTAGCTCGTCGCGCGTGGCAACACTGAGCATTTTTCCAAGTCTCCTCGTGCGGTCGACCGGTCCAGTAGCGGCCGCCCCGGGCAATTCTATAACGTGTTCTACATGTCAGCGCAGGAGTATGACGTCGTCGTGGTCGGGAGCGGCGGGGCCGGCATGGTGGCCGCCCTTACCGCCGCTCACCGGGGTCTTTCCACCATAGTCATCGAAAAGGCCCCCCACTACGGTGGCTCGACCGCCCGCTCGGGCGGCGGCGTTTGGATCCCGAACAACGAGATCCTCAAGCGTGATGGGGTGCGCGATACCGCCGAGGCCGCCCGCACCTATCTGCACGGGATCATCGGCGACGTCGTCGAGCCGGAACGCATCGACACCTATCTCGATCGCGGCCCGGAGATGCTGTCGTTTGTGCTCGAGCACACCCCGCTGAAGATGTGCTGGGTGCCGAAGTACTCCGACTACTACCCCGAGTCGCCGGGCGGCCGGGCGGAGGGCCGATCGATCGAGCCGAAGCCGTTCGACGCCCGCAAGCTCGGCGCCGACGAAGCCGGTTTGGAGCCGGCCTACGGCAAGGTCCCGCTGAACGTGGTGGTGATGCAACAGGATTACGTGCGGCTGAACCAGCTGAAGCGTCACCCGCGCGGCGTGCTGCGCAGCCTGAAGGTCGGGGCACGCACCATGTGGGCCAAGGCGACCGGCAAGAACCTCGTCGGCATGGGCCGCGCGTTGATCGGGCCGCTGCGGATCGGGTTGCAGCGGGCCGGCGTTCCGGTGGTGCTCAACACCGCGCTTACCGACCTCTACGTCGAAGACGGTGTCGTGCGCGGCGTCTATGTGCGCGAAGCCGGCGATGCCGAATCGGGCGAACCACGGCTGATCCGGGCCCGGCGCGGGGTGATCCTGGCGTCGGGTGGCTTCGAGCACAACGAACAGATGCGGGTGAAATACCAGCGCGCCCCGATCACCACCGAGTGGACCGTCGGCGCGGCGGCCAACACCGGTGATGGAATCCTGGCGGGCGAAAAGCTCGGCGCAGCATTGGATCTCATGGAAGACGCCTGGTGGGGTCCGACAGTCCCGCTGGTGGGCGCACCCTGGTTTGCCTTGTCCGAGCGCAATTCGCCGGGTTCGATCATCGTCAACATGTCGGGCAAGCGGTTCATGAACGAATCGATGCCCTACGTCGAAGCCTGCCACCACATGTACGGCGGTGAATACGGCCTGGGGCCCGGGCCGGGCGAGAACATTCCCGCGTGGCTGGTGTTCGACCAGCAGTACCGGGACCGCTACATCTTCGCGGGATTGCAGCCCGGACAACGCATTCCGCGCAAGTGGCTGGAGTCCGGCGTCATTATCCAGGCCGACACGCTGGCGGAGCTGGCGCAGCAGGCCGGCCTTCCGGTGAACGGATTCACCGCGACCGTGGAACGTTTCAACGGGTTCGCGCGCTCCGGTGTCGACGAGGACTACCATCGCGGCGAGAGCGCCTACGACCGCTACTACGGCGACCCGACCAACAAGCCGAACCCCAACCTCGGCGAGATCACGCACGCGCCGTACTATGCGGCCAAGATGGTGCCCGGGGACCTGGGCACCAAGGGCGGCATCCGCACCGATGTTCACGGGCGAGCGCTGCGCGACGACGGCAGCATCATCGAAGGCCTTTACGCCGCCGGCAATGTGAGCGCCCCGGTGATGGGCCACACCTACCCCGGTCCGGGTGGCACCATCGGTCCGGCCATGACGTTCGGATACCTGGCGGCGTTGCACATAGCGGGGGGTCACTGACATGCCGATCGACGTAGAGGTCGCGCTGAACGCGGAGCTGGATCCCATCGAATTCTCTTGGGCCAGCAGCGATGTGCAGCTTTATCACCTCGGGTTGGGCGCCGGCGCCGATCCGATGGACCCGCGCGAGCTGCGCTACCTAACCGACGACACGCCGCAGGTGCTGCCGACGTTCGGCAACGTGGCCGCCACCTTCCATGCCACGAAGCCGCCAACCGTCAAGTTCCCCGGCATCGACATCGAGCTGAGCAAGGTGTTACACGCCAGCGAACGGATCGAGGCGCCCGCGCCGCTGCCGCCGTCGGGCTCGGCCAAGGCCGTCACCCGGTTCACCGACATCTGGGACAAGGGCAAGGCCGCGGTGATCTGGAGCGAGACGACGGTGACCGCCCCCGACGGCACGGCGTTGTGGACGCAACGCCGGTCGATTTTCGCCCGCGGTGAGGGCGGATTCGGCGGCGAGCGCGGGCCGTCATCCTCGGACGCGGCGCCCGACCGGGCACCCGATCTCGAGGTCGATATGCCGATCCTGCCCCAACAGGCGCTGCTCTACCGGCTGTGCGGTGACCGCAACCCGCTGCATTCCGATCCCGATTTTGCTGCGGCCGCGGGGTTTTCCCAGCCCATCCTGCACGGGTTGTGCACCTACGGCATGACCTGTAAGGCCATCACCGATGCGCTGCTCGACGGTGATGCCGGGGCGGTTGCGGCCTACGGCGCGCGTTTCGCCGGGGTGGCTTTCCCCGGCGAAACGCTCAAGGTCGGCATCTGGAAGGACTCGACGTCTTCTGATGGCCGCTTCCTGGCCAGCGTTGTCGCGCCCTCGCGCGACAACGCCGTCGTGCTGTCGGGCGTCGAACTGGTCCCGGCCTAGGGGCGCTGCGCGAGGGTCGGCCTCCCCCGCCGAGCGTGCGGCCTCTCCCGCCGAGCGTGCGGCCTCTCCCGCCGAGCGTGAAGTTAGTTTCACGTTCGTCTGTCATCGTGAAGTTAGTTCGACGCTCGGCGGGCGCGAGCCGCACGCACCCGGCGAACGATGTCAGCTGGCCGGTCGCCCGCGACCACCCTTATAACGATCCAGCCAAGACGCTCGATGGTCTCCAATCGCCGGACGTCCCATGCGTACTGCCGGCGATCGATGCGATGCTGGTCGCCGTCGTATTCAACCGCCACTTTGACGTCCTCCCAACCCATATCGAGATACGCGAAGGTGCTGCCGAATTCGTCGATCACGGGAATCTGGGTCTGCGGTCGCGGCAAGCCGGCCTGCATCAGCACAATCCGCAGCCACGACTCCTTCGGAGACTGTGCACCGCTGTCGAATAGCGCTATGGCTTTGCGCGCCTGCACGATTCCTCGGCGGCGCAAGTACCTTTCCGCGAGTAGCTCGACTTCGGCCGCTTTGATTCCAGTCGCGCGAGCCAATGCGTCGATGCCGGCAACCGCCGCCGTGGTCGAATACCAGCAGCCGATATCGAGAGCTGTCCTAGCTGCTGCCGTCAGCGGGATTTTTCCTAGCGCGACGATTTCGTCGTCCTCGATACGGTCTCCGTGCGCCCTGATTCCAGCCTGGGGGTGGCGGTTGTCGTGGATGAGGTCCACGACTGTCATGCCGTCGACCCATTTGCTCCCATGTAGCGCTGCGGCGGCGAACCCCGCGACCACGCCCCTACGCCCGGACCACAACCAGCCGGCCCTCGCTCGTAGCGCGGCAGTGACGTCTGCATCCCGATTGACGTAAACGTCTCGGAATAGCCGACGATAACCAGTGCAGAGTTGTCCTCTGGTCATAACGCCTTGAGCAACGGCCTCGCTGCCCAGAAACGGCTCACCCACCACCCCGGCAGCGTGGCACGTGCCATGTCCGGCGTCACTTCACTTATCGACCGTGAAGTTAGTTTGACAGTCGGCAACGAGCGTGAAACTAAGTTCACGCTCGACGGCGCGCGCCCCGGCCGTCCCGCGGCACGCTCGGCGGCCGCTAGCCCAGGATCAGGCCCGACGTGGGGACACCGGTTCCGGCGGTGACGAGGACATGCTCAACGTCGGGCACCGGGTTCACCGAGGTGCCCCGCAGCTGGCGCACGCCCTCGGCGATGCCGTTCATGCCGTGAATGTAGGCCTCGCCGAGTTGGCCGCCATGGGTGTTGATCGGCAGCCGTCCCCCGATCTCGATGGCACCGTCGGCGATGAAGTCCTTGGCCTCGCCCTTGCCGCAAAACCCCAACTCTTCCAACTGAATCAGCGTGAACGGGGTGAAGTGGTCGTAGAGCACAGCGGTCTGGATATCGGTCGGCTTCAGGCCCGACTGCTGCCAAAGCTGCTGACCCACCACACCCATCTCGGGCAGTCCGAGCTCGGGCCGGTAATAGCTGACCATCGTGTACTGGTCGGGGCTGGAGCCCTGCGCGGCCGCCTCGATGATCGCCGGTCGCTGCTTGAGATCCTTCGCCCGCTCCGGCGACGTCACCACGATTGCGACCGCCCCGTCGGTCTCCTGGCAGCAGTCCAACAGCCGCAGCGGCTCGGCGATCCACCGCGAATTCTGGTGGTCCTCAATGGTTATCGGCTTCTCGTAGAAGTACGCCTTCGGATTCTTGGCCGCGTGCTTGCGGTCGGCCACCGAGATCGCCCCGAAGTCCCGGCTGCTGGCACCGGACAGATGCATGTAGCGCTGGGCGATCATCGCGACCTGGGCGGCTGGCGTGGACAGCCCGTGCGGGTAGGAGAACGAATTGTCCGCCGCGGTCGAATCAGCCTGCACGCCGGCGGTTCCCACCAACCGGGTCTGCACCTGACCGAATCGCATGCCCGATCGCTCGTTGAACGCCCGGTATGCGACGACGACGTCGGCCACCCCGGTGGCCACGGCGAGCGCCGCCTGCTGCACGGTCGCGCACGCGGCGCCACCGCCATATCCGATCTGCGAGAAGAATTTCAGGTCGCCGATGCCGACCGCGCGGGCGACGGCGGTCTCGTTGTTGGTGTCCATGGTGAAGGTGGTCAGCCCGTCGACGTCGGACGGATTCAGCCCGGCGTCGTCCAGCGCATCCAGCACCGCCTCGGCGGCCAACCGCAGTTCACTGCGGCCGGAGTCCTTGGAGAAGTCGGTGGCGCCGATGCCGACGATCGCGGCTCGGCCGTTCAACAAGCCCGCTGACATCTATGCGCCCCCGATCGTCAGCGTCACGTTGGCGATGACATGATCGCCAAGACTGTTGCGGCCTAACACCTTCAGCGTGACCAGGCCGTTGTCGATGGCGGTCACCTCGCCGGAGAAGGTGACGGTGTCGTAGGCGTACCACGGCACACCGAGCCGCAGGCCGATCGACTTGATCAGCGCCGTCGGCCCCGCCCAGTCGGTGACGTAACGCTGCACCAGCCCGGTGTCGGTGAGGATGTTGACGAAGATGTCCTTGGAACCCTTGGCCTGCGCCAGGTCCCGGTCGTGGTGCACGTCCTGAAAGTCCCTGGTCGCCAGGGCCGTCGAGATGATAAAGGTCGGCGTGCCATGCAGCTTGAGTTCGGGCAGGGTGGTGCCCACTTCAACAACAGGTGCGCTCATGCTTCGTCTCCCACGGGCTCCCAGGCGTAGAGGCTCCACTCCGGGCCGGATTCGCCGGCCGGGAAGTCGATATACGTTGCACGGACCGGCATCCCGATCTTGATCTCGGCATGGTCGACGTTGCGCAGCTCGCCGAGCATCCGAACGCCCTCGTCCAGTTCGACCAGTGCGATCACGAACGGCAGCGTGCGACCGGGCACCTTCGGTGCGTGGTGCACCACGTAGCTGAACACCGTGCCGCGGCCGCCGGCGACCGTGAAGTCGATCGGCTCGGCCTTGTCCTGCCACACCGCCGGCACCGGCGGATGCTGCAGCGTGCCTTCGGGGAGGCGCTGGATACGCAGCTCGTGCGCCCTGACGCCCTCCCAGAAGAAAGCGGTGTCGCGTGACACCGCCGGCCGCATCATGGCGTCGGCGTCCAGATCCTGAGGGACCGACGCGGCCGCGCCCGAATCCTCGCGCGGCCTGAATTTCAGGATGCGCCACGCCATCTCGGCCACATCCTCGTCACCGACCCGCCAGGTGATGTGTTGATTGATGAACCAGCCCTCGCCGAGCCCGGTCTGCTTGGGACCCACCACGTCGCGCATCTCGGAGACGACGGTGACCTGCTCACCGGGACGCAGATACCGGTGGTAGGTCTGCTCACAGTTGGTGGCCACCACCCCGATGTAGCCGGCCTCGTCGAACAGCTGCATGATCGGGCCCATGGGGTCGTCGGTCGGGCGTTCCCCGCCCAGGCCGAACATCGTCCACACCTGAATCATGGCCGGTGGTGCGACGATCCCGGGATGACCGGCGGCCTTGGCCGCGGCGTCGTCGACGTAGATCGGGTTGCGGTCCCCCATCGCCTCGACCCAATTGTTGATCGTCGGCTGGTTCACCGGATCCCGCGCCTCGCGCGGGGCGGCGACGACGGTGGCGGTGATCTCCGCAACCGCTTTTTGGATGTCGGTCATCGTGGCACCCTCGGCACTTTGAGTCCGGCGGCGGCGATCATCTCGCGCATCACTTCGTTGACGCCGCCGCCGAAGGTGATGACGAGATTGCGCTTGGTCTGGGAGTCCAGCCACTTCAGCAGGTCGGCGGTGTCCGAATCGGCGGGGTTGCCGTACTTGCCCACGATCTCCTCGGCGAGCCGACCAATGTACTGAATCTTCTCGGTACCAAAGACTTTCGTCGACGCGGCGTCGGCCACGTTGATGTCTTCGCCGGCGGCGGCCACCTGCCAGTTCAGCAGTTCGTTGATCCGCCACATCGCGTGAATCTCACCCAGCGCCCGCTTGACGTCGGCGTGATCGATCGGCGTGACGCCGTCGCTGCCCGGCTTGGACGCCCAGGCGTGCACCCGGTCGTAGATGCCGGCGGTGCGGCCCGCCGGACCCAGCATCACCCGCTCGTTGTTGAGCTGGGTGGTGATCAGCCGCCAGCCGCCGTTCTCCTGGCCCACCAGCATGTCGGCGGGCACCCGCACGTCGTTGTAGTAGGTGGCGTTGGTGTGATGGGCACCGTCGGACAGGATGATCGGCGTCCAGGAGTAACCGGGATCCTTGGTGTCGACGATCAGGATCGAAATGCCCTTGTGTTTCACGGCTTCCGGGTCGGTGCGGCAGGCCAGCCAGATGTAGTCGGCGTCGTGGGCGCCGGTGGTGAAGATCTTCTGTCCGTTGACGATGTACTCGTCGCCCTGGCGCACCGCGGTGGTGCGCAGGGAGGCCAGGTCGGTGCCGGCCTCGGGCTCGGTGTATCCGATCGCGAAGTGCACCTCGCCGGCCAGGATGGCGGGCAGGAACTTCTTCTTCTGCTCTTCGCTGCCGAACTGCTGCAGCGTCGGACCCACGGTCTGCAGCGTCACCGCGGGCAGCGGCACGTCGGCCCGGTGCGCCTCGTTGACGAAGATCGACTGCTCGATCGGGCCGAAGCCCAAGCCGCCGAACTCCTTTGGCCAGCCCACCCCGAGCTTGCCGTCACGGCCCATCCGCCGGATCACCGCGCGGTAGGCCGCGTTGTGCCGGTCGGACTCCATCGCCTTCATCTCGTCGGACGAGATCAGGTTCGAGAAGTACTCCCGCAGTTCCGCTTGCAGCTGGCGCTGCTCGGGGGTCAGGTCTATGAACATTGCGCTCCCACCAAATCGAGCCGATGAGAAGAGCCGCCCAGCAGTCGGGACAGGTCTTTGATCGTGGAGTAGTAGCGGTGCATCGGGTAAGTGATGTCCATCCCCATGCCGCCGTGTAGGTGATGGCAGAGCTGCATCACCGGCGGCGCCTGCGAGGTGATCCAGTAACCGAGGACGTCGAGGTCGTCGTCGGCGTCCCGGCCCTCGGACAGCCGCCACACCACCGACTTGGCCGCCAAATCGATGGTGCGCGAGGCGATGTAGACCTCGGCGAGCTGCGCCGCCACGGTCTGAAACGTCGAGAGCGGCTTGCCGAACTGCTTGCGGTTGGCCACATAATCGGCGGTCAGCCGCAGCGCCCCGGCCACGAGCCCGTCGGCGTAGGCGCCGATGGCGGCCAGCGCCAACTGATTGACCCGGGGCGCCGTCGCGCCGGCCAACACGTCGGAGTCGTCGACCGCGACGTCGGCGAACGTGACCGTGTACTCCTCGGAGCCGTTGGAGGTGGGGGTCTGGACCGCCTCGACGCCGTTGGCCTTCGGCGACACCACCACCACCGCACTGTCGGCGGTCACGATGATCCAATCCGCTTGTCCCGCATAGCCGACGCCGACCTTGGTGCCCGACAGGCGGCCGCCCGCAAACGTGGTCGACGGCCGGTCCGGCAGGGCGGTACCCGGCTCGTTGAGCGCGGCGGTCAGCACCCCGCCCTTGGTGACTCCGGCCAGAAATCGGTCCTGCTGTTCGTCGGAGGCCAGATCGAGCAGCGGCAGCACGCCGAAACCCAGTGTGGCCAGGGCCGGCGTGATGGCGCCATGGCGACCGACCTCGGTCAGCACGGTGGCGACCTCGGGCAGGCTCACGCCGTCGCCGCCGAGGCGCTCGGGCACCGGGAGTGCCGTCACACCGCCGTTGACCATAGCGTCCCAGCTTAATTCGCGCTCGAACACCGACGTGACGACGTCGGCGACGGCCTGTTGCGTCGCGGTCAGCTCGAAGTCCATCAGGTCGTCACCGCGGCCTTGCCGGCGTAGTCGACCTGCCAGTGCTTGATGCCGTTGAGCCAGCCCGACCGCAACCGCTCGGGCTCGCCGATCGGCTTGAGGTCCGGCATGTGATCGGCGACGGCGTTGAAGATCAGGTTGATCGTCATGCGGGCCAGGTTCGCGCCGATGCAGTAGTGGGCGCCGGTGCCGCCGAAGCCGACGTGCGGGTTCGGGTCGCGCAGGATGTTGAAGTTGTGCGGGTCCTCGAAGACCTCTTCGTCGAAATTGGCGGAGCGGTAGGACATCACCACCCGCTGACCCTTCTTGATCTGCACGCCGGCCAGCTCGGTGTCCTCGTTGGCGGTGCGCTGGAAGGCCGATACCGGGGTGGCCCACCGGATGATCTCGTCGGCCGCGGTCGACGGGCGCTCCCTCTTGAACAGCTCCCACTGATCGGGGTTGTCGGCAAAAGCGATCATGCCGTGGGTGATCGAATTACGCGTGGTCTCGTTGCCCGCCACGGCCAGCATGACCACGAAGAAGCCGAACTCGTCGTCGGAGAGCTTCTCACCGTCGATGTCGGCCTGGACGAGCGTGGTGACGATGTCGTCGGTCGGGTTCTCGCTCCGCTCCGCCGCCATCGCCATGGCGTAGGTGATCAGTTCCATCGACGACTGCGCGGGATCGACGTGGGCGTACTCGGGGTCGGTGCCGCCGGTCATCTCGTTGGACCAGCGGAAGAGCTTGTCGCGATCCTCCTGGGGTACGCCGAGCAGACCGGCGATGGCCTGCAGGGGCAGCTCGCACGAGACCTGTTCGACGAAGTCGCCGCTGCCCTCCTTGGCGGCGGTCGCTGCGATGTTCTGGGCGCGCTGGGCCAGTTCGGCTTCCAGCCGCCCGATGGCCCGCGGGGTGAACCCGCGGGAGATGATCTTTCGCAGCCGGGTGTGGTGTGGCGCGTCCATGTTGAGCATGACGCTGCGCTGCAGCTCGACCTGCTCGCGCTTCATCTCCGGCGGCCAGGTCGGGATGGCGCCGTTCATCCAGCTCGAGAAGATGTCGCTGCGCTTCGACACCTCCTTGACGTCGGCGTGCTTGGTGACGATCCAGTAGCCGTGGTCCTCGAACCCGCCCGCGCCATTCGGGATGTCCACCCAGTGGATCGGCTCCGCCTTGCGAAGCTGCGCGAGTTCCTCGACCGGCAACCCGGCGAGGTTGACGTCGGGGTCGAGAAAGTCGAAGTCGGCGGGAATGTTGGGGGGTGCCATGTAGGGTGCGCTCCTTATTACAACACTAATTGCAACGTGTTCTAGTGCCAGTAAAACACGCCTCCTGCGCAGATAAAAGGCAGGTCACCATCCTCGCTTGTCAGAGTAATGAAACGTGTTCTAGCCTGTCGGAATGGGTAACCCTGTCATCGTTGAAGCCACTCGTAGCCCCATCGGCAAGCGGAACGGCTGGCTGTCCGGTCTGCACGCAACCGAGTTGCTGGGCGCCACGCAGAAAGCTCTCGTAGAGAAGGCCGGCATCGACGCCGGCGACGTCGAACAGGTCATCGGCGGCTGCGTGACGCAGTTCGGCGAGCAGTCCAACAACATCACCCGGGTCAGCTGGCTCGTCGCCGGGTTGCCCGAGCACGTCGGCGCCATGACCGTGGACTGTCAGTGCGGCAGCGGTCAGCAGGCCAACGGCCTGGTCGCCGGGCTCATCGCGGCGGGCGCCATCGACATCGGCATCGCATGCGGAATCGAGGCCATGAGCCGCGTCGGGCTCGGCGCGAACGCCGGTCCGGACCGGAGCATCCTGCGTCCCTCCTCGTGGGACATCGATCTGCCCGACCAATTCACCGCCGCCGAGCGGATCGCAAAGCGGCGCGGCATCAGCCGTGAAGACATCGACGAATTCGGGCTGGCCTCCCAGATCAAGGCCAAGCAGGCCTGGGACGAGGGCCGCTTCGACCGCGAGATCTCCCCGATCGAGGCGCCGGCGCTCGATGAGAACAAGCAACCCACGTCCGAGCGCGTCACCATCTCCCGCGACCAGGGCCTGCGCGAGACGACCCTGTCGAGTCTGAGCGCGCTGAAGCCGGTCATCGAGGGCGGAATCCACACGGCGGGAACGTCATCGCAGATCTCCGACGGCGCGGCGGCCGTGCTGTGGATGGACGAGGACAAGGCCAAGGCCCTGGGCCTGCGGCCGCGCGCCCGCATCGTCAGCCAGGCCCTGGTCGGTGCCGAGCCGTACTACCACCTGGACGGCCCGGTGCAGTCGACGGCGAAGGTGCTGGAGAAGGCCGGGATGAAGATGGGCGACATCGACATCACCGAGATCAACGAGGCGTTCGCGTCGGTGGTGCTGTCGTGGGCGCGCGTGCACGACCCGGACATGGCGAAGGTCAACGTGAACGGCGGCGCCATCGCGCTGGGGCACCCGGTCGGCAGCACCGGAAGCCGGCTGATCACCACCGCGCTGCACGAACTGGAGCGCACCGACCAGACCACCGCGCTGATCACCATGTGCGCCGGTGGCGCCCTGTCGACCGGCACCATCATCGAGCGCATCTAGCGCTCGAGCGTTCCAGCATCTGGTGAGCATCTCCGACGAACGCCGCATCGCCGCGGCGCAGTCTTACATCGACGCGCTGGTCAGCCACCGCGGCGACGCCGTTCCGTTCGCGCCCGGGTGCACCCGCGTCGAGCAGGGCGTCAAGAACGGCTTTTCCGGAAATCATCTGCGGCGCAGCCTTGATCGCGGACTGCAGTACCGGTTGCTCGCGGAGACGACGCCACCGGATTACCGCGTCGACGGCGACCTGGTACACGCGTCCTACCAGGTGCTGACCAAGGCGGGGTTCGGTGGCCGGCGCCTGGCCGCACACGTCGACGAGACCTTCGTGATTCCGGCCGAAAGCGCAAGTGGGGAAGCCGAAATCCACCACATCAAGGTTCGTTTCCAGCCCTTCATTCAACGTCGTTGAGGACCCTCATGCCGAAAGCGAAGCCACGTGCGCTGAACTCGCCCTGGGTCAGCTTGTTCATCAAGTGGATGGCCAAGAGCAACGCGTGGATATACCAGCGCAGCAACGGAAGATTCGGCAGCACTTTCCAGAAGGCGCCGGTCGCGCTGCTCACCACGACCGGCCGAAAGAGCGGCGAACCGCGGGTGAGTCCGCTGCTCTACCTACGTGAGGGGAACCGGGTGATATTGGTCGCGTCGAAGGGCGGCAGCGACAAGCACCCGCAGTGGTATCTCAACCTCAAGGCCGACCCCAAAGTGTCCGTACAGATCAAGGACGAGGTGCTGCAGCTGCAGGCCCGTGATGCCACCGAGGCGGAACGCGCCGAGTACTGGCCGAAACTGGACGCCATGTATCCCTCCTTCGGTGACTACCGTTCCTGGACCGATCGGGTCATCCCGGTGGTGATCTGCGACCCCTGACGTTTCCCTTGTGCCCCGGCGGGGAATCATCCCGGGACATGAACGGACGCCACCCGATTCGCAACTCGCGCCCGATTGCGCTGCTGCTCAAGTATTTCGCGCGCGCCCACATCTGGGTGTACCAGCGCACCGACGGCCGAATCGGCGCGAAGCTGTGGCGGTTTCCGGCGGCGCTGCTGACCACGACCGGACGCAAATCCGACCAGCCGAGGACCACCGCGACGCTCTACCTGCGCGACGGCGACCGGGTCATCCTGCCCGCGAGCTTCGGTGGTCGCGACGAAGATCCGTTGTGGTACCTCAACCTCAAAGAGAATCCCGACGTGCACGTGCAGATCCGCGCCCAGCGCCTGGACCTGGTGGCCCGCGACGCCACCGACGCTGAGCGGGAACGGTATTGGCCACGCTTGACGCGGATGTACCCGCCCTACCGCAAGTACCGTGAGGCCGCCGACCGGGTCATCCCGCTCGTCGTGTGCGAACCGCGCTAGGCGCCGTAGACGGGGACCGGGCGGCGCGCCTTGGCGAGCAGGTCGGCCACGACGCGCCCCAGCTCCGCGGGGTCCCACCGCGCGCCTTTGTCGATCTCCGGGCCGTGGGCCCAGCCCTCGGCCACGCGGATCTTGCCGCCCTCGACCTCGAAGACCTTGCCGCTGACGTCGCGGGATTCGGCGCTGCCCAGCCAGACCACCAGCGGTGAGATGTTTTCCGGCGCCATGGCGTCGAAATCCTGGTCCTGCGTTGCCATCATCTCGGCGAACACGGTCTCGGTCATCCGGGTGCGCGCCGACGGCGCGATGGCGTTGACGGTGACGCCGTAACGCCCCATCTCGGCGGCGCCGACCAACGTCAACGCCGCGATGCCGGCCTTGGCGGCGCTGTAATTGGCTTGCCCGACGCTGCCCTGCAGGCCGGCACCCGAACTGGTGTTGATGATCCGGGCGTCAACGGTTTTGCCCTCCTTCGACAGCCCGCGCCAGTACGACCCGGCGTGCCGCATGGTCGCGAAGTGCCCCTTGAGGTGCACGGCGATGACGGCGTCGAACTCCTCTTCGCTGGTGTTGGCCAGCATCCGGTCGCGCACGATGCCGGCGTTGTTCACCAAAACATCCAGGCCACCGAACGTTTCGACCGCGGTCCGGATCAGGCCGGCAGCCTGGTCCCAATCGGCGATGTCGGATCCGTCGGCGACGGCCTGACCGCCCGCCGCGGTGATCTCGTCCACGACGCTCTGGGCGGCGCTGCCGCCGCCGGCCGGCGAACCGTCCAGGCCCACCCCGATGTCGTTGACCACCACGCGCGCGCCTTCTTCGGCGAACGCCAGCGCATGCGCGCGACCGATTCCGCCGCCCGCTCCGGTGACGATGACGACGCGGCCGTCAACCACTCCCATAGTTTTCTTCTCCTCTACTTGATCGCGCTCGCGTTCGTGGTGGCCAGATAGTGCGGCGGCTCGCCGCCGCCGTGCACCTCCAACGAGGCACCACTGATGTAGGACGCCGCATCGGAGGCCAGAAACGCTGTGGCCCAACCGATGTCGGCGGGCTTGGCCAGCCGGCCCAGCGGCACATTCTTCGAGATCGCGGCGATGGACTCGGCGTCGCCGTAGAACAATTCGGACTGCTCGGTCTCCACCATGCCGACCACGCAGGCGTTCACCCGGACCTTCGGGCCCCATTCGACGGCCAGCGTCTGGGTGAGGCTTTCCAGACCCGCCTTGGCCGCGCCGTAGGCCCCAGTGCCCGGCGAGGGCCGGCGGCCGGACAGACTGCAGATGTTGACGATCGACCCGCCCCGTTCCTGGCCCTGCATCTGAGCGTTCGCGTGCTGCGAAACCGACAAGGCGCCAATGAGATTGAGTTCGATGATCTTGCGGTTGAACTTGGCGCTGGACTCCGCGGTCAGCACGTAGGGTGATCCCCCGGCGTTGTTGACCACGACGTCGAGGCGCCCGTGCCGGTCCACGATGGCGTCGATCAATCCCGCGACGGCGTCGTCGTCACGGACGTCGCAGGAGTGGAACTCATAGGGCAGCCCCTCGACGGCACGGCGCGCACAGGTGACGACGGTGGCACCCTGCTCGGCGAACACCGAGCTGATGCCGGCTCCCACCCCGCGCACACCGCCGGTGACGAGAACGACCCGCCCGGCCAGCCCCAAGTTGATGGCTTCTTCACGTGGGGGGCGTGCTTCGGCGCGAGTCACTGTGCTAGCGTACCAAGCAAGTGCTTGCTTAGGTAGTTACCCCACAAGGAAGTGGCGCCTTGCCCATCACATCCACCACCACCGAACCGGGCATCGTCGCGGTCACCGTCGACTTCCCGCCCGTCAACGCCATCCCGTCGCGCGGCTGGTTCGAACTCGCCGACACCATCACCGCGGCCGGCCGAAACCCCGAGACCCATGTGGTGATCCTGCGCGCCGCGGGCCGCGGCTTCAACGCCGGGGTCGACATCAAGGAGATGCAGCGGACCGAGGGATTCACCGCGCTCATCGACGCCAACCGCGGCTGCTTCGCCGCGTTCCGCGCGGTCTACGAGTGCGCGGTGCCCGTAGTCGCCGCCGTGAACGGATTCTGCGTCGGCGGCGGCATCGGACTGATCGGCAACGCCGACGTCATCGTCGCCTCCGACGACGCCACCTTCGGCCTGCCGGAGGTGGAACGCGGCGCGCTCGGCGCGGCCACCCACCTGTCCCGGTTGGTGCCACAACACATGATGCGGCGGCTGTTCTTCACCGCGGCCACGGTCGACGCCGCCACCCTGCACCATTTCGGTTCGGTGCACGAGGTGGTGCCGCGCGACGAGCTCGACGAGGCGGCCTTACGGGTGGCGCGCGACATCGCCGCAAAGGACACCCGCGTCATCCGGGCCGCCAAGGAGGCGCTGAACCTCATCGACGTGCAGCGGGTCAACTCGAGTTATCGCATGGAGCAAGGCTTTACGTTCGAGCTCAATCTCGCCGGGGTGTCCGACGAGCATCGTGACGCGTTCGCCGGTACGAACAAGGGTGAGAAGTGAGCGACAAGAGAACCACCCTCGACGACGCCGTCGCACAGTTGCGCAGCGGCATGACGATCGGCATCGGCGGCTGGGGATCGCGGCGCAAACCCATGGCGTTCGTGCGCGCCCTGCTGCGCACCGACATCACCGACCTGACCGTGGTGACCTACGGCGGGCCGGACCTGGGCCTGCTGTGCTCGGCCGGCAAAGTCAAGCGGGTCTACTACGGATTCGTCTCGCTGGACTCCCCACCCTTCTACGACCCCTGGTTCGCCAAGGCCCGCGGCAATGGGGCGATCGAGGCCCGGGAGATGGACGAAGGCATGCTGCGGTGCGGTCTGCAGGCCGCCGCGCAACGCCTGCCGTTTCTACCGATCCGGGCCGGGCTGGGCAGTTCGGTCCCGGACTTCTGGGAGGGCGAATTGGCGACGGTGACCAGCCCGTATCCGGCACCCGGCGGCGGACACGAAACCCTGATCGCGATGCCGGCGCTGCGCCTGGACGCCGCGTTCGTGCACCTCAATCTTGGTGATGCGCAAGGCAATGCGGCCTACACCGGTATCGATCCGTACTTCGACGACCTCTTCTTGATGGCCGCCGAGAAGCGCTTCCTGTCGGTGGAGCGCGTCGTTTCCACCCAGGAGCTGGTCAAGGCGGTCCCCCCGCAGGCACTGCTAGTGAACCGCATGATGGTCGACGGCGTGGTCGAGGCGCCCGGTGGTGCCCACTTCACCACAGCCGCACCCGATTACGCGCGGGACGAGAAGTTCCAGCGGCACTACGCCGAGGCCGCCTCGACCGACGAGGGTTGGCAGCAGTTCGTGCAGACCTTCCTGTCGGGCAGCGAAGAGGACTACCAGGCGGCCGTGCGCGCCTTCAAAGAGGAGGCCTCGTCATGAGCGGCGAAGCGATCACCCGACCCGAAATCTGCGCGGTCGCCTGTGCCGAATTGTTCCGGGATGCCGGCGAAATCATGGTCAGCCCGATGACGAACATGGCCTCCGTCGGTGCCCGGCTGGCCCGGCTGACCTTTTCACCGGACATCCTGCTGACCGACGGTGAGGCGCAACTGTTGGCCGAGACCCCGGCGCTGGGCGCGCCGGCGCCCGTCGAGGGCTGGATGCCGTTCGGCCGGGTGTTCGAAACCCTGGCCTGGGGCCGGCGCCATGTGGTGATGGGCGCCAATCAAATTGACCGCTTTGGCAATCAGAACATCTCGGCGTTCGGTTCGCTGCAGCGACCCAAACGTCAGATGTTCGGTGTCCGCGGTGCACCCGGTAACGCCATCAACCACGCGACCAGCTATTGGGTGGGCAACCACTCCAGGCGGGTGTTCTGCGAGAAGGTCGATGTCGTCTGCGGAGTCGGCTGGGACCACGTCGACGCCGACAATCCGGCGTTCCGCTTCGCCAACACCTACCGGGTGGTGTCCAATCTGGGCGTGTTCGACTTCGGCGGGCCCGAGCGCAGCATGCGGGCGGTGTCGCTGCATCCCGGGGTTTCGGCGGACGAGGTCGCCGAGAACACCTCGTTCGAGGTGCACGGCCTGGACGGCGCGGCGGAGTCCAGGTTGCCGACCGACGACGAGCTGCGCCTGATCCGCGAGGTGATCGACCCGAAGTCGCTGCGCGACAGAGAGATTCGTTGACGGTGGCTATGAAGCTGCGCACGCCGCTGACGGAGCTGGTCGGTGTCGAGCACCCGGTGGTCCAAACCGGGATGGGTTGGGTGGCCGGCGCCCGGCTGGTGTCGGCCACGGCCAACGCCGGCGGGCTGGGCATCCTGGCCTCGGCCACCATGACGCTGGACGAATTGGCGACGGCCATCGCCAAGGTCAAGGCCGCCACGGATAAGCCGTTCGGCGTGAACATTCGCGCCGACGCCGCCGACGCCGGCGACCGGGTGGACCTGATGATCCGCGAAGGCGTCAAGGTGGCGTCCTTCGCCCTGGCGCCCAATCAGGAGCTCATCGCACGGCTGAAAGAGGCCGGCGCCGTGGTGATTCCGTCGATCGGTGCGGCCAAGCACGCCCGCAAGGTCGCCGGCTGGGGCGCCGACGCGATGATCGTGCAGGGCGGCGAGGGCGGTGGACACACCGGCCCGGTCGCGACCACGCTGCTGTTGCCCTCGGTGCTGGACGCCGTGCAGGGCAGCGGAATTCCGGTCATCGCGGCGGGCGGATTCTTCGACGGCCGCGGCCTGGCGGCCGCGCTGAGCTACGGCGCCGCCGGCGTGGCGATGGGCACCCGATTCCTGCTCACCTCGGATTCGACGGTGCCCGACGCGGTCAAGCGCCGTTACCTCGAATCGGCGCTGGACGGCACGGTGGTCACCACCCGCGTGGACGGCATGCCGCACCGGGTGCTGCGCACCGGTCTGGTCGAGAAGCTGGAAGGCGGTTCGCCGGTGCGGGGTCTCACCGCGGCCGTGCGCAATGCCGCCAAGTTCAAGCACATGTCGCAGATGACCTGGCGGTCGATGATCAGCGACGGCTTGGCGATGCGGCGCGGCAAGGAGCTGACCTGGTCGCAGGTGGTGATGGCGGCCAACACCCCAATGCTGTTGAAGGCCGGGTTGGTCGACGGCAACACCGAGGCCGGCGTGCTGGCATCCGGGCAGGTGGCCGGCATTCTCGAGGACCTGCCGTCGTGCGCCGAACTGATCGAGTCGATCGTGCGCGGCGCGATCGAGCACCTGCAAGCGGCGTCGGCCTTCATCGAAGGGCCGTAACGCCCACTCGGTAAAGCTTATTGCTTAATTCTGAAGTAATTCAGCTATACTCTTCAAATGGCTGGAATGAAGCTGAAGACTTCATCGCGCGCGACGCTCATCGGCGACGTCGTCGGTTCCCGGCGCGCCGCCGACCGCTCGAAACTGCATAGCAGTCTGGCGACCGCCCTGCGGCACATCGCCGCCGGCGCGATCGCCGCACCCGCGTTCACCGTCGGCGACGAGTTTCAGGGCAGTTACCCGACCGTCGGTGCCGCAATCGAGGCCGCCCTGACGCTGCGGCTGGCCGTCGGCCCCGCCATCGACGTCCGGTTCGGCATCGGCTGGGGCTCGGTCACCATCCTCGATGGCGACGCGGGAATCCAGGACGGCCCCGGCTGGTGGAGCGCCCGGGAGGCCATCCAGCACACCGCAGAGGCGCAGCGGCAACCCGGCTTGACGCTGGTACGCACGACGTTCCGGGCCGAGGCCGACACCCGAGGCGACGTCGCCGCCGTCAACGCCGCCCTGCTCTGTCGGGACCATCTGCTTGGATCGCTCGATGAACGGTCACTGCGGATTGTGAGGGGCTTGATGACGGGCCGGACCAAAAAGGAGCTCGCCGCCACCGAGGGCATCAGCCCGTCGGCGGTGTCCCAGCGCGCGAGCCGTGACGGCCTGGACCTGATTGTGCTTGCCAGTCAATACCTTCGGAGCCTGCCGTGAGCGCCGTCGCGGTCTTTCTCATCGCCCTCGGGGTCGCCGACCTCTGCCGGCGCGCGGTCCGTGTGCCGTGGCCACCGCTGCTGGCCGGGCCGGTGGCGGTGCTGGTGTGCGCGGGGCTGGGCGCCCTGTGGCACACCGGCGACATCCCACTGCTCGGAGTGGCCGCCGCGGCGGTAGTGGCCTGGGAATGGCTCTGCGCACGAAGCGAACTCAGCGCCGAAAACCAAGTCGCTCCCCTGGCGGTGTTCGGCTGCGCGCTGGCGGTGCTGGCCGTGTTATCCGGCTGGGCCTCGCCGGGCGGCGGCGTCGTCGCGCGGTGGTCCGCCTGGGTTCACCTGCCGCTCAGCCATGTCACACCCGCCCGGTCGCTGATGCTCGTCGGCGTGGTGCTGGTCCAGTTCGCGACCGCGAATCAGTTGGTGCGCCTGGTGCTCGGCTCGGTGGGCGCGGTGCGTCCACCCGGTGAGCCACAGCCGTCGGATCGGCTGAAGGGCGGCAGGCTACTGGGGCCGCTGGAGCGCCTGCTGATCTTGAGCCTCGGCGTCGGCGGCCAGGTGGCCGCGGCCAGCGCCGTCGTCGCCGCCAAGGGCATCATCCGGTTCCCGGAATTGAACGCCCAGAAGGGCCGCAACGGTGAGGTCGGCATCGACGAGGTGACCGAGTACTTCTTGGTCGGGAGCTTCACGAGTTGGCTGGTCGCCCTGGGCGGCATCGGCCTGGTGGTGGCGACGCGGTAAGACCCAGCCAGAGAACAGCTTGGCCCAGTGTGCATTTCACGACGCGACACGCCGTGCACGCGTCGTGGATCGCACGCTCGGGTACTCCAGGTGCCGGCCTGCGGCTTGCATCGCGGCGACGACACGGGCGACGAAGGTGCCCTGCCGGTAACGGAGCAGGTCGCTGCTCACGCGGACGATCGTCCACCCCAGGTCGGCCAACGCGACGCCCCGGTCGATGTCGCGATCGCGTTGCTTGGCGTCCGTCCAGTGCTGCGGTCCGTCGTACTCGATGCCGACCCGCAGCTCGCGGTAGCCCATGTCGATGCGCGCCACGAAGTCGCCGTAGTCGTCGCACACCGTGATCTGCGTCTGTGGCACAGGCAAACCCGCGTCGATCAGTGCCAGGCGGGTCCGCGTTTCCTGTGGCGATTCCGCACCTCCGTCGACAAGCGGCAACACAGCCCGCAGCTGGACCAGGCCGCGCGCACCGCGATGCTCGGCCATGACGCCTTCGATCTCGGTTACCTTGACGCCGGTGACGTTCACCAGCGCGTCGAGCCGCTGGACCGCACACAGCCGCGACGACGTCCACCGCCCGATGTCGAATGCGGTGCGCGCCGGGGTCGTCACCGGCATGCCTTCGACGTCGGAAATTTCGCCGGTACATAGCGTTTCGATGTGGACTGCGATGCCGGCCGGCGGGCGGCGACTGTCGTGTATCAACTCAGCATCGAGCGCCGGGCTCACCCACCTCGCCCCGAGCAACGCGGCCGCCGAGTTGCCCGCGATGATGCCCTTGCGCCGCGACCACAGCCACGCCGCGCGCGCTCGCTGGCGCGCCGTCAGCTCGATGCCGGCGGGGCGATACACGCCCGGGTAGACCGCCTCGTAGAGCGAGCGCATCGCCCGCTCGGGCATCACCTTTGCCGCCAAGGCCTCACTGCCCAGGAAGAGTTCCGTCATGCGGGCATGCTGCCAACGTCCACCGACAACCCCGCCAGTGTGCATTTCACGACGCGACATGCCGTGCACGCGTCGTGGATCGCACGCTCGGCGAAGAAAGCTACAGCCGCTCGATGATGGTGACGTTGGCCGTGCCGCCGCCCTCGCACATCGTCTGCAGCCCGTAGCGGCCGCCGATGCGTTCCAGCTCGTTGAGCATGGTGGTGAACAGCTTGGCGCCGGTGGCGCCCAGCGGGTGACCGAGCGCGATCGCGCCCCCATTCGGGTTGACCTTCTCCGGGTCGGCCTTGATCTCCTTGAGCCAGGCCAGCACGACCGGCGCGAACGCCTCGTTGATCTCGACGGTGTCGATGTCGTCGATGGACAGCCCGGCCTTGTCCAGCGCGTGGTGGGTCGCCGGGATGGGCCCGGTCAGCATGAAGACCGGGTCGGCGGCGCGGGCGCTGATGTGGTGGATGCGGGCCCGCGGCGTCAGGTTGTGCTCCTTGACGGCCTTCTCGGACGCCAGCAGCACGGCACTGGCACCGTCGGAGATCTGGCTGGCCATGGCCGCCGTCAACCGGCCGCCCTCGACCAGCGGCTTGAGCCCGGCCATCTTCTCCAGCGACGTCTCGCGCGGCCCCTCGTCAACCCGGAACGGCCCGGATTCGGTTTCCACGGTGATGATTTCGTTGTCGAAGTGGCCGGCGCGAATGGCCGCGAACGCGCGCTCGTGGCTGGTCAGCGCGTAGCGCTCCATCTCTTCGCGGGACAGGTTCCACTTCTCGGCGATCAGCTCGGAACCGCGGAACTGCGAGATCTCCTGGTCGCCGTAGCGGTGCAGCCACTGCTTGGATTCGTTTGTCGGTGAGGTGAATCCGAACTGCTCGCCCACGGTCATGGCCGACGAGATCGGGATCTGGCTCATGTTCTGCACGCCCCCGGCGACGATCAGATCGGCCGTGCCGGACAGAACGGCCTGCGCGCCAAAGGAAACGGCCTGCTGGCTGGATCCGCACTGCCGGTCGACAGTGACGCCGGGAACTTCTTCGGGATAGCCGGCGGCCAGCCACGAGAGCCGGGCGATGTTGCCCGCCTGCGCGCCGATGGCATCGACACAGCCGGCGATCACGTCGTCGACGGCGGCGGGGTCGACGTCGACCCGGTCGAGCAGGCCGCGCCATCCCAGCGCGCCCAGATCCACCGGGTGAATCCCGGCCAGCGATCCGCCGCGCTTGCCGACCGCGGTACGTACAGCGTCGATGACATACGCCTCAGCCATGTTCAGACTCCTTCTTTGGTGATCCCGCCAAGCACGATGGCGAGATATTGCTGGCCCACCTGCTCCGCGGTGAGCGGTCCGCCGGGTTGGTACCAGCGCACCGACACCCAGGTGGTGTCACGGATGAAGCGGTAGATCAGATCGACGTCGAGGTCGGGCCGAAAGTAGCCCTGTTCGACGCCCTGACTGAGCAGCTCGAGCCACATCTTGCGCTGTTGGCGGTTCATGTCCTCGATATAGGAGAACCGGGGCTGGGACAACAGCCGCTGGGCTTCGTCCTGGTAGATGACGACCTGCGCGTGCCGGTGCTCGATCGCCTCGAACGACGCCATGAACAGTCCCTTGAGCCGCTCCAGCGGGTTGGCCTCGCTGTCGACGATCTCGCGATACCGCGCGAACAGCCACTCCAAAAAACTGCGCAACAGCTCGTCGACCATCTCCTCCTTGGAGGAGAAGTGGTGATACAAACTGCCGGACAGGATGCCCGCGCTGTCGGCGATGTCGCGCACCGTGGTGGCACGCAAGCCACGCTCGGCGAACATGGTCGCGGCAAGCTCCAGTAGCTCATCACGCCGGCTGTTTGCCTGACCGCCCACTCGGTCCACTCGGTCCACTCGACCAGAGTATCAACCAAGCGCTTGCTTGGCTAGCAGGGCCTCAGGGGTGCTGACTGGAAACCGAGATGACCTCGCCGGTCAGGTAGCTGGAGTAGTCGCTGGCGAGGAACGCGATGGTGGCCGCCACCTCCCACGGCTCGGCGGCCCGCCCAAACGCTTCGCCCGCTGCCAGCCGGTCGAGTAAATCGGCCGACGACGTCTTCTCCAGAAATTTGTGCCGCGCAATGCTCGGCGACACCGCGTTGATCCGCACGTCGTACTCCGCGGCTTCGATTGCGCTGCAACGGGTCAGCGCCATCACGCCGGCCTTGGCGGCAGCGTAGTGCGATTGCGAGTGCTGGGCCCGCCAGCCCAGGACGCTGGCGTTGTTCACGATCACCCCGCCGTGCGGCGCTTCGCGGAAGTAGCGCAGCGCGGCGCGGGTGGCGCGGAACACCGAGGTGAGGGTGACGTCCAGGACGCGCTCCCATTCCTCGTCGGTCATGTCGACCACCGGCGTCTGTCCGCCCAGCCCGGCGTTGTTGACCAGGACGTCGATGCGCCCCATCCGCGCGCTGGCGGACGCGAACAGCGCATCGATCTGCGCGGTGGACGTCACGTCGCACAGCACGCTCTCCACCCGGCCCTGCCCGAGCGCGGCGAGCTCGTCGGCCGTCTCCCCCAGCCGGCGTTCGTGGTGATCCGAGATCACCACGTCGGCCCCCTCGGCCAGCGCCCGCCGTGCCGTCGCTGCGCCAATGCCGGTACCGGCGGCCGCCGTGACGACCACCACCTTGCCCTGCAGAAGTCCATGCCCGGCAATCTCTTTCGGAGCTTCGGACAGACTCATCCCTTAACCTCTCGGGGTAGGCCGAGCACCCGCTCGGCGATGATGTTGCGCTGGATCTCGTTGGACCCGCCGTAAATGGTGTCGGCGCGGCTGAACAGGAACAGCCGCTGCCATTCGTCGAATTCGCCGTCGGGTAGGGTCAGCCCCGGCTTGCCGATGACGTCCATGGCCAGCTCACCGAGATCGCGATGCCAGTTGGCCCACAACAGCTTCGACACGTTATCTTTCCCGGCGGCCTGGCCACCTCTATCCACGTCCATGGTGGCCAGCGCGTAGCTGCGCATGGCCCGCAGCCCGGTCCACGCCCGGGTCAGCCGCTCGCGGATTTGCGGGTCCTCGGCGGCGCCGGTGCGTTGCGCGAGCTCGGCCAGGTTGGAAAGCTCACGGGCATAACGGATTTGCTGGCCGAGCGTCGACACGCCACGCTCGAAGGTCAGCGTGCCCATGGCGACCCGCCAGCCGTCGCCGGGCTCGCCGACCACCAGAGATGCCTCGGTGCGGGCGTCGTCGAAGAACACCTCGTTGAATTCCGAGTCGCCGGTCAGCTGGATGATCGGGCGGACCTGTACGCCCGGCTGATCCAGCGGCACCAGCAGATACGATAGCCCGGCGTGGCGCTTGGAGCCCTTCTCGGTGCGCGCGACCACGAAGCACCACTGGGCCCAGTGCGCCAGCGACGTCCACACCTTCTGGCCGTTGATCACCCACTCGTCGCCGTCGAGCTCGGCGGTGGTCGCCACGTTGGCCAGGTCGCTGCCCGCGCCGGGCTCCGAATACCCCTGGCACCACAGCTCGGTGACATCGAGGATCTTCGGCAGGAAGCGCTGCTGTTGCTCGGGCGTGCCGAAGGCGATCAAGCTCGGGCCGAGCAGCTCTTCGCCGAAGTGGTTAACCTTGTCCGGGGCGTCGGCCTTCGCGTACTCCTCGTAGAAGGCCACCCGGTGCGCGGTCGACAGCCCCCGGCCGCCGTGCTCCACCGGCCAGCCCAGGCAGGTCAGTCCGGCCTTGGCCAAGTGCTGATTCCATGCCCGGCGCTCCTCGAACGCCTCGTGCTCGCGGCCGGGCCCGCCGAGACCCTTGAGCTTTGCGAACTCGCCGACCAGATTGTCGGCGAGCCAAGAGCGGACCTCCGCCCGGAACTCCTCGACGTCCTGCATGACCTGTAGGCTAACCTACCAAGCACTTGCTTTGTTAGGAGTATCCCGATGACTGGCGATCCGCGCACCGTGCCCGCGGCGTTGGATCGTTTGGTCGACCAGCTTCCCGACCAGGCCGCGCTGATCACCGACGAGCGGTCGTTCACCGCCGCCGGCCTGCGCGACGAGGTGCACCGCGCGGCCGCCGCGCTTATCGATCTCGGTGTGCGGGCGGGCGACCGGGTGGCCGTCTGGTCACCGAACACCTGGCACTGGGTGGTGGCCTGCCTGGCGATCCACCACGCCGGGGCCGCGATGGTGCCGCTGAACACCCGCTACACCGCCGCCGAGGCCGGCGACATCCTGGCGCGCACCGGCGCGCCGGTGCTGTTCGGGATGGGCCGGTTCCTCGGCAACGATCGCATTGCCGACCTGGACCGCGCCGCGCTGCCCGCGCTGCGCCACGTCGTCCGGATACCGATCGATGCCGACGACGGGACTTGGCACGAGTTCATCGCCCGCGGCACCGATTTCGACGCGGTCGCCGCCCGCGCGGCCGCCGTCACCCCCGACGACGTCAGCGACATCCTGTTCACGTCCGGCACCACCGGCCGCAGCAAAGGCGTGCTGTGCGCGCACCGGCAGTCGCTGTCGGCCTCGGCGTCCTGGGCGGCCAACGGCAAGATCACCAGCGACGACCGCTACCTGTGCATTAACCCGTTCTTCCACAACTTCGGCTATAAGGCCGGCATCCTGGCGTGCCTGCAGACCGGTGCGACGCTGATCCCCCACCTGACCTTCGACCCGCTGCGCGCGCTGCAGGCCATCGAGCGACACCGCATCACCGTGCTGCCCGGGCCGCCCACCATCTACCAAACCCTGCTCGACCACCCGGCGCGCAACGATTACGACCTGAGCTCGCTGCGGTTCGCGGTGACCGGCGCGGCGACCGTGCCGGTGGTGCTGGTCGAGCGCATGCAATCCGAACTCGACATCGACATCGTGCTGACCGCCTACGGGCTGACCGAGGCCAACGGCATGGGCACCATGTGCCGCGCCGACGACGACGCGGTCACCGTGGCCACCACCTGCGGCCGCCCGTTCGCCGACTTCGAATTGCGCATCGACTCAACCGCTCCGGGCGAGGCGGGCGAGGTGTTGCTGCGCGGGCCGAACGTGATGCTGGGCTACCTCGAAGACCCCGAGGCCACCGCGGCCGCCATCGATGCCGACGGGTGGCTGCACACCGGTGACATCGGAGCCGTCGACGCGGCCGGCAACCTGCGCATCACCGATCGGCTGAAAGACATGTACATCTGCGGGGGGTTCAACGTCTATCCCGCCGAGGTCGAGCAGGTGCTGGCCCGGATGGACGGCGTGGCCGACACCGCGGTCATCGGAGTTCCCGACGAGCGGCTCGGCGAGGTGGGCCGGGCATACCTGGTCACGCGGCCCGGTGCCCGACTCGACGAGCAATCCGTGATCACCTACGCCCGTGAACATTTGGCGAATTTCAAGGCACCGCGGTCGGTGCGGTTCGTCGACGCGTTGCCGCGCAATGCCGGCGGCAAGGTGGTCAAACCACAACTGCGAGAGCTGGACTGATGGATCTGGATCTGGACGAAGACACCCTCGCCTTTGCGGCCGAGGTCCGGGAATTCCTGTCGGCCAACGCCGATTCGATCCCGACCAAGTCATACGACAACGCCGAAGGTTTTGACCAGCATCGGAGATGGGACCGGGTGCTGTTCGACGCCGGCCTATCGGTGATCACCTGGCCGAAGAAGTACGGCGGCCGCGACGCGCCGCTGCTGCACTGGCTGGTGTTCGAGGAGGAGTACTTTCGGGCCGGTGCGCCGGGCCGCGCCAGCGCCAACGGCACCTCGATGCTGGCGCCGACGCTGTTCGCGCACGGCACCGAAGAACAGCGGGACCGGATTTTGCCGAAAATGGCCAGCGGAGAAGAGATCTGGGCGCAGGCGTGGTCGGAGCCCGAGTCCGGCAGCGACCTGGCGTCACTGCGGTCCACCGCGACGGCCACCGACGGCGGCTGGTTGCTCAACGGGCAGAAGATCTGGAGCTCGCGAGCCCCGTTCGCCGAGCGGGGTTTCGGGCTGTTCCGCTCCGACCCGGGGGCCGAGCGGCACAACGGGTTGACGTACTTCATGTTCGACCTGAAGGCCAAGGGCGTCACGGTGCGGCCCATCGTCCAGCTGGGCGGCGACACCGGCTTCGGTGAGATCTTCCTGGATGATGTCTTCGTGCCCGATGAGGACGTCATCGGCACCCCGCACGAGGGCTGGCGGGCGGCCATGAGCACGTCGAGCAACGAGCGGGGCATGTCACTGCGCAGCCCGGCCCGCTTCCTGGCCACCGCCGAACGGCTGGTGCGGCTGTGGCGGGATTGCGGCTCGCCCGACGCGTTCGCCGACCGGGTGGCCGACGGCTGGATCAAGGCGCAGGCCTACCGGCTGCAGACCTTCGGCACGGTGACCCGATTGGCCCTCGGCGGTGAGCTGGGCGCCGAATCGTCGGTGACCAAGGTGTTCTGGTCTGACCTCGACGTCGAACTGCACCAGACCGCGCTGGACCTGCTGGCCGCCGACGGGGAGCTGACCAGCCGGTGGACCGAGGGGCTGCTGTTCGCGCTGGGTGGCCCGATCTACGCCGGCACCAACGAGATTCAGCGCAACATCATCTCCGAGCGGTTGCTGGGCCTGCCGCGCGAAAAGTCCGGGGGCAAGAAGTGAAATTTGCGCTAGACGAACAGCAGCGCGACTTCGCGGCGAGCATCGACGCCGCGCTGGGCGCGGCGGATCTGCCCGCCGCCGTGCGCGCGTGGTCGGCGGGCGACCCGGCGCCGGGCCGCAAGGTGTGGGCGCAGCTGGCGAATCTGGGCGTCACCGCATTGGCGGTGCCGGAGCAATTCGACGGTATCGAGGCCGACCCGGTCGACCTCGTCGTCGCCATCGAGCGCCTGGGGCGCTGGTGCGTGCCGGGCCCGGTGGCCGAATCCATCGCCGTGGCACCGGTTTTGCTCGCCTCGGGCGATCAGGGTGAGCGTTGCGCAAAACTGGCGGCCGGTGAGCTGATCGCCACCGTCGCCCTGCCGCCACAAACGCCGCGGGCGGTGGACGCCGACGTGGCCGGGCTGGTGCTGATGGCCGGTGCGGACGGCGTCTCCGAGGCGACGCCGGGTGAGGTCCACCGGTCCGTCGACCCCGGCCGCCGGCTGTATGACGTCACCGCGACCGGGCCGTCGTGGCACGGGGACATCAAGCGCGCCTACGAGTTGGGCGCACTGGCCACCGCGGCCCAGCTGATCGGTGCGGCCGAGGCGCTGCGCGACGGGGCGGTCGACTACGCCAAGCAGCGCACCCAGTTCGGCCGGGTGATCGGCTCGTATCAGGCGATCAAGCACAAGCTCGCCGACGTGCACATCGCCATCGAGTTGGCCCGTCCGCTGGTGTACGGGGCGGCGCTGACGCTGGACCCCCGCGATGTGAGTGCGGCCAAGGCAGCGGCGTCCGAGGCGGGGCTGTTGGCGGCGCGGTCGGCGCTGCAAACCCACGGCGCCATCGGCTTCACCCAGGAGCACGACCTTTCGCTCCTGCTGCTGCGGGTGCAGGCCCTGCGGTCGGCGTGGGGCACGCCGGAGGAGCATCGGCGGCGAGTGCTGGAGGCGTTATGACTCGCGCGGCGACGATGCAGAACGCAGAGATGCTGAGGAGCGGCGCCCATGACTGAAGAACGGCAGATGCTCCGCGAGACCGTCGCCGCCCTGGTGGCCAAACACGCCGGCCCGGCGGCCGTGCGCGCGGCCATGGAGTCCGAGAAGGGCTATGACGAGTCACTCTGGCAGCTGCTGTGCCAACAGGTCGGCGCCGCGGCCCTGGTGATTCCCGAGGAGCTGGGCGGCGCGGGCGGCGAATTGTCCGATGCCGCAACGGTTTTACAGGAGCTAGGCCGCGCGCTGGTGCCCTCCCCCCTGCTGGGCACCACGCTGGCCGAGCTGGCGCTGTGCAGCGCGGCCGAACCGGACGCCACGACGCTGGAAGGCCTCGCCGAGGGGGCGTCGATCGGTGCGCTGGTGCTCGACGCCGACTACGTGGTCAACGGCGATATCGCCGACGTCGTGGTTTCAGTCGCTGACGGCCGGCTGAGCAGGTGGACCCGGTTCGGCGCCGAGCCCGTCACCACCATGGACCCGACCCGGCGGCTGGCGCGGCTGACAGCCGAAGAGACCGAGCCGATCGGCACCGACCCGGGGCTGGCGGACATGGCGGCCATCCTGCTGGCCGCGGAGCAGATCGGCGCCGCCGAACGCTGTTTGGAGCTGACCGTCGAATACGCCAAGGACCGAGTGCAATTCGGCCGGCCCATCGGCAGCTTCCAGGCCCTCAAGCACCGGATGGCCGATCTGTATGTCGCCGTGTCCGCCGCCAAGGCCGTCGTCGCCGAGGCCTGCGATGCCCCCAGTCCCGCCAACGCCGCCACCGCCCGCCTGGCGGCCACCGAGGCGCTGAACACCGTGGCCGGCGAGGGGATTCAGCTGCACGGTGGCATCGCGATCACCTGGGAACACGACATGCACCTGTACTTCAAGCGCGCCCACGGCAGCGCGCATCTGCTGGATTCGCCGCAGCAACTGCTTAAGCGGCTGGAAACCGAGGTACTCAAGACGCCGTGACCGACCGTGTCTCGCTGCGCGCCGGCATCCCACCGTTCTACGTGATGGATGTGTGGCTGGCGGCCGCGGAACGCCAGCGCAGCCACGGCGACCTGGTCAATCTGTCTGCGGGCCAGCCCAGCGTGGGTGCGCCCGCGCCGGTGCGAGCGGCCGCGGCGGCCGCCGTGCACTCCAACAGGCTGGGTTACTCGGTGTCGTTGGGCACCCCCGAACTGCGCGCCGCGATCGCCGCCGACTACCAGCGGCAGCACGGCCTCGACGTCGAACCGGACGCGGTGGTGATCACCACCGGCTCCTCGGGCGGCTTCCTGCTCACCTTCCTGGCCTGCTTCGACGTCGGCGACCGAGTCGCCCTGGCCAGCCCCGGCTATCCCTGTTACCGAAACATTCTGTCCGCCTTGGGATGTGAGGTGGTGGAGATCCCCTGCGGGCCGCAGACCCGCTTCCAGCCGACCGCACAGATGCTGGCCGAACTCGACCCGCCGGTGCAGGGCGTCATCGTGGCAAGCCCCGCGAACCCGACCGGAACCGTCATCGAGCCGGCGGAGCTGGCCGCCATCGCCTCCTGGTGTGATGCGTCGGGAGCGCGACTGATCAGCGACGAGGTGTACCACGGCCTGGTCTACGAGGGCGCGCCGCAGACCAGTTGCGCGTGGCAGACATCGCGAAACGCCGTGGTGGTCAACAGCTTTTCGAAGTACTACGCGATGACGGGCTGGCGGCTGGGCTGGCTGCTGGTGCCGGTCGAGCTGCGCCGGGCGGTGGAGTGCCTGACCGGCAACTTCACCATCTGCCCGCCCGTGCTCTCGCAACTCGCCGCGGTGGCCGCTTTCACCCCGGAGGCGACGGCCGAAGCCGACGGTCACCTGCACCACTACGCGACCAACCGCACGTTGGTGCTCGACGGGCTGCGCGGTATCGGCATCGAGCGGTTGGCCCCCACCGACGGCGCCTTCTACGTGTACGCCGACGTCTCGGAATTCACCGACAACTCGATGGAATTCTGTTCAAAACTGTTGGCGCAGACCGGTGTCGCGATCGCGCCGGGCATCGACTTCGACACCGCGCGCGGGAATTCCTTCGTGCGGCTGTCGTTCGCGGGCCCGACCGACGATATCGAGGAAGCGATGCGGCGCCTCGGCCCCTGGCTTTCGGCGCGCTAGCCACCGCGCACGAGGCTCCTAGTGTCGTGCGCCAGGAATTCGTTGAAGATATGAAGCGAGGCGTTCGAAGATCTCATCTGCAGTCTTGGTCCAGTTGAAGGGGCGCGGGTTGTCGTTCCAGGCGGTGATCCAGTCCCGGATGTCTTTTTCGAGCG
>NZ_MVHG01000179.1 GCF_002086125.1 Mycobacterium arosiense ATCC BAA-1401 = DSM 45069 | reverse complement strand
CAGCACACGATTGGCCGCGATCACCGGCGGCGGCACCGTCATCGCGAACGCCGCCTCAAACGCCGCGGCCGCCGCCCGGGCCTGGTCCGCGGTCTCCTCGGCCTGCGCGGCCAGAGCGCTCAACCAACTCACGTACGGGGTCACCGCCGACAACATCGACGCCGACGCCGGACCCACCCACGGCGCTTGCGTCAGTTCCGAAATCACCGACGTGTACCCGCTGGCCGCGCTGCCCAGCTCGGCGCCCAAACCCTCCCAGGCGGCGGCCGCGGCCATGATCGGACCCGACCCCGGACCCGCGTACATGCGACCGGAGTTGACCTCCGGCGGTAATGCCCCGAAGTCCATGGTTACGAAGCACCGGGCTCGAACGACATGTATCCCCTCGCAGGTGATCTCTCGGCGATGACCAACAGAGTTTGCTTGCCTCGGAAGGCTAAATGGCCGCGCCGCCCACCGCCGCTGTCGCGATGCGGCCGCGGCTGCGGCCGCCCGGAATTCGGGGGCGTGCTCCGGCGCGGCGGCGAGGTCGGGGCGCCGCCGGAAGGCGTTTCGCCGTCACCGTCATCACCTGCGGTAACACCCGGTCATAAGGCGCGCTGGCCGGCGCCTACCACCGGCATCCCTGGGCGGTCTGGGCCTGGCCGCGGCTACGCGAAAACCCCAGCGCCGGATAAAAATCCGGCCGCAGATAAAGCCCGTTCGAAATTCGCTGCGGCGGCCCCGGATGCGGCGTCCGGGCACACAAAAGCGCGCCCCGCCGCCGGTGTTTGGCGGCAGGGCGCGTTCGGGTGTTGCGCCAGAGTTGCTTTGGCCGAAGCTATCCCGCGAAGGGTGGTCGGGCCATGACGGTGGGGCGGAATCCGTACTTTGGACCCGCCACTCCGTGGCCGCCGGCACCGGCACCGGCCAGCGGCATGCCACCGAGCAGGTTGCCGGGCCCACCGGCGGCCTCCGGGGCGGCGCTGATGCTGCTGACCGGAATCGCACGCCCCAGCGCCGGCGCGGCCCCGGGAGCACCCGACCAGGCCACCGGCACCGACAACTTGCCACCGATCGACGCCGCACTGCCCACCGCCGCCACCGGATGCGCGGCCGCAGCACCGCCACCCAACATGCCACCCAAACCACCAAGCCCGGGCAACGCCTTGGCCGCCGCCGGGGCCGCACCGCCGATCAACCCGACGGTCTTGGAGATCTGCGTGAAGGTGTTGGCCATACCGGTACTGAAGTACGGCAGACCCTCGGTGTTATAGAACAGGCTGGCAAACGGGCTGTAGCCGTTGACCGCCGATCCCAGGCTGGTGGGCAGGCTGGTCTGCCCGGTGAGCAGGAACCACAATTCCGATAGCGGATCCGTGGTCGTGGCCTGATCGGCAGCGGCCTTGACCGTCGAATTCGCGGCGGGCTGCGCCAGCGACTGCAGGGTCTTCGACGTGTTGGTGGCCGTCGAGTTGGCCGTGGCGTTGGTGACCGCCGCACCCTGGGTGGCCTGACCCGACGGGTTGGTGACCTCCGGCGCCTTCTGAAACTGGGTCACCTTCGTCGCCGACGCGGACTGACCCGCATAGCCGTACATCGCGGCGGCATCCTGCGCCCAATACTCGCCGTACTGCGCCTCCAACTGCGCGATCGTTCCCGTGTTCTGCCCCAACACGTTGGTCTGGATCAACTGCTGAACCAGCGCCCGGTTGCTGGCGATCACGGGCGGGGGCACCACCGAGGAGAACGCCGTCTCAAACGCCGCCGCGGCGGCGTTGGCCTGCGTGGCCGCCTCCTCGGCCTGGGCCGCGGTGGTGCTCAACCACTCCGCGTACGGGGTCGCCGCCTGCACCATTGCCGCCGAGGCGGTCCCCAGCCACTCCTCGCTCGACAGCTGAGTCACCACGTTCTGATAACTCAAGGCGGCCGACTGCAACTCTGCGGCGATCGCATTCCACGCCGACGCCGCGGTCGTAAAAGACTCCGAACCCGGACCGGCATAGATCCGCGCCGAATTGACCTCCGGCGGAAGTGCTCCGAAATCCAACATCATCGACTCCTTAACCAGTCGCGGCCGCGTTGGCCGCCTCAGTCACCGCGTAGGACCCGGAGCTGGCGCTCAGGGTGTTGACGAACATTTCGTGGATCGCCGCCGCTTGCGCGCTGACGGCCTGGTACATCTGGGCGTGCGCTGCGAACTGTGCCGCCGTCAGCGCGGACACCTCGTCGGCAGCGGCCGGCACCACCCCCGTCGTGGGGGCAGCGGCGGCGGCGTTCTGGGCGCTCAACGTTGAGCCGATGGTTTGCAGATTGCCCGCTGCGGCTGCCAACGCCTCGGGCTGCGTGGTCACGAAAGACATCTAGCTTCCTTCCCCTTCCGTGGGACTCATCTGGGCTCGTGGTTATCCGGCCGAGGGTGGACGGGTCAGCACGCTGTAGCGGAACCCGTATTTGTTGACGTAGCCGGCCGCCGCGCCGCGCCGGCCGACCGACCCGACCGG
>NZ_MVHG01000178.1 GCF_002086125.1 Mycobacterium arosiense ATCC BAA-1401 = DSM 45069 | reverse complement strand
ACACGATCGTGGCAGCATGCGGCGACGGCATCACCCATACTAACAAGAGCGGGCGAATTAACGACTCAGGACACTAGTTTCCTAGCGACCAGACGCAAAAGTTCCCGACACGCCGCGCGTGCCGGGGCTTTTGCGTCTGCTCGCGCGAGCTACTCCGAAACCACCTGCACCGGAACGTCGTCGGCCCACGGTTGGCGGACGACCATGTCGGCGACCCGCACGATCCCGCGCTCGAATTCACCCGTCGCCGCGTCGACCAACCGGTACGCCTGCGTCTGCTTGTGAATCGGTTGCGCGTCAAGCAGAACCACGCGGACCTCGCCGGGCTCGAAGTGGCAGCGCTCCTGCAGCGCGGCGATCAGTTGCTCGTTGTGCATGTGGCCGTCGCCGAAGTTCCAGCCGATCGCGGTGCTGCAGATACGCTCGCCGTCGGTGATGACGTAGTCGTCCTCGTTCTGGCCGGCCATGGCCCGGTGCGCCAGGGTGAACAGCGCCCGGCCGTGAGTGTTGAAGCCGCGGAACGCATATCCCATATAGATCGGGATCTGCGCCGCCTCGGGGCTGCCGTAGAACCGCTCCAGCTGTGCCTGCGGCATGCTGGCGATCGCCACGATGCCCCGGCTGATCTTGTCGCTGGCCGAGGGTTTGATGCACCACAGCGTGGTGTCCCAGTTGCCCGCGTAGTAACGCATCCCGGGCAAAAACGAGATTTTGCGCGGAAACATGTTGCCCAACAACACGATTCCGGCAATGACGACGAAGAGGACCGCGACCACCACCGGGTGCCGCAGCTCGCGCAGCCCGACGTGGGTGTGCGCGACGAACAACGACAATACGCCGAAGATCATGAAGACGTTCCACTCCAGCGGCACGCCCATCGGGATCGACACGAGAATCCCCAGGTGAAAACACACCATCAGGATCGCGGCGATCGTCAGCGGCCAGCCGCCGTGACAGAAGAAGAGCGGTAACGGCACCAGCATCTCGATGGCGGTGCTCAGGTGCGCGATCCAGCGTGACAGGCGGCCGGGCCGCAGGTCATCCGGGAAGTTCTCGAAGAAGCGCCGCTTCAGCCAGCGGGGCCGCACCAGCGGGTTGTTCGACATCATCGTGGAGATCACGAACGGAAAGTGTTTGTTGAGTTTGGATGTCGCGGCGCCCATCCAGATAACCAGGAAGACCACCTTGGAGCCGACGATCATGTCGGGCGCGCCGAAGAGAAACGTCACGGCCATCGTCGCGTAGACCTCGCCCCGCGCGGCCAGGAAGATCGCCTTGTCGCGCAGACCAACCACCGCCAGTAGCAACAGAATCAACACGATCTTCCAGCCGGGCAGCAGTCCGATCCTGGTGCCCAACTCGGGCATCGGCCCGGTGCCGTCGGCGAACAGCGCCGCGAGCGTGAACAACAGGAACAGCGCGTAGAGCGCGACGTCTACCGGCTTGCGCTTGGTGCCGCGGGTGAGCGGGACCCGATTCGGCCACGGTGGCAGCCGAATGGTGCCGAAGCGCATCCAATACAGTATCGAGCCCATCGGCGGGAAGAACCGGTTGTTCAACGGCCCGAAGCCGCATCCCAGCCCGATCACCTCGAACAGCATCGTGTAGAGCACGACCTTCTCGAACACGATCGGCTCCGACCACCACGACGCGACGTGTGTGAAGCCGCCGAGACCGTCGGTAGCCGATGCGAACAGCCACGCGCCGAGGATGTAGAGCAGGATTTTGACCACATAGAACAGGTGGAGCACCGCCGGCGTCCCGAAGCCCACCTCGGCCCAGTGCTTGGCCATCGGCCGAATCTTCTCGCTACGGGTGCCCTTGTTCCATTCGGCCATGTCGAGCTGCGGCAACTCGGGCTTCAGAAATCCCATGGTCCACAGACTAAAACGTGGGCTAGGCCTACGTGCTGCAAGCTTGAACCCGGGCCCCGCCGGGCGGCCGCCCGCGCGAACGCAACCGGAATTCTGTGTTAACCGGCCACCCCCGGTGCCCGGTCGGTGTAGTTTGCTGCTGGGGTGGACGAGGTTGAGGAGACAGCCGGGTCCGAGGTCGATTATTGCGCGGTCGGAGCGGGATTCGCGGGTCTGACCGCCGCTTTGCGGCTCATCCAGGCGGGGCATTCGGTGGCCTTGCTGGAGGCGCGTGACCGGGTCGGTGGTCGTACCTTCACCGAGACACGGGCCGACGGAACGTGGATCGATCGCGCGGCGCGTGGATCGGTCCTGGCCAGGACCGAATCTATGCGCTGATGAACGAGTTCGGCAGGCCGGCGTGCAAGCAGCACAACAACGGCGATGCTGGACATGGCCCTCGCCGGCCTGTACACGACGGGGCCGAGCGCAGGGCCCTGGTCATCGGCGAACTCGTCGACCGGATCGGTGACAAGGCCGAAGCGCCAGAGCAATTCCACTTGACCCGGTCGCCTGGCCAAATCACTTGTGCCACTTTTGTTTCAGTGGTTTCGATGGGGCGGTTTGTGTCGGAGGCCGGCGATAGC
>NZ_MVHG01000177.1 GCF_002086125.1 Mycobacterium arosiense ATCC BAA-1401 = DSM 45069 | reverse complement strand
TGAGTTTTCACCGTGACATTGGGGCACTGGCTTGTGATAAGCTCGTGAGTGTGTCCACGACGTTTCCCTATCCCACCGTCGTGCGTCCGGGCGTCGAAACTAAAAACCGCCCCCCACGCCGTTGCCGGGCGTAGGAGGCAGTCCAAGCAGTTCCCCAGCATTCCAACAACACTCAAGGAACTTTCATGATGGTAGACCCCGATGACCACCGACAAAACTCGTTTCCAGCAAAAAGAGCCACCGACCCCCGACTGGCCTTAGCCCTGGCGGCCTCCTGCGCCGCCCTGGCCGCATACACCACCGACTGGCCCACCGCGGTCCACATCTTCGCCCTGGTTCTAAGCCTCTTCACTCCCCAGCACAAACCCCCCAGCGCTGACGAGTAACAGTTAGCCGCCGAATCCGTGGCACCGCGACGACACCGTAACGCCTAACGCAGTCCCAATCGCCGCCCAAGTCGCACCCCGCCGGCGGCAACGGCCCCATCAGGGCCGTAACACCTCGTTGACGATGCGCAGCACCACCAGCGCCCACCGCTGCTCCACCGCAGTCAACAGCTCGAAGCGTGAATCACCGAGGTCTCGGCGCATCAGGCGACCAGGGTGAGGACCTGGTCGCCGCATTGGGCACAGGGTCAGGTGTCGTACTCGACCAGGCCGTCGAGTTCACGGTGCGCGTAGGCGTGCAGCCGATCCACGTAGTCCAGGATTTCGCCCGGCTCGCCTTCGAGCACAGTGCCGTCACCGTTGGCGTTGAACAGCCCCAGCGCATGCCCCTAGGTGACACCCACTGACCATGGGTCGGCCGGGTCTGGCGCGGGCAGATTCCACTCGTCGGGTGCCGTCTCACGCGTCACCAGTTGGTAGTTGCCGCTGCGGGCGTCTCCCCACTCGTAATGACTGCTCACGCGGACGCCCGCTCACTGTTATAGCGGGGCGGGTCGAAGAACTCGGCCGCCGGGTCGGGACTGGCGTCGAAGACCGTGATCTGGCTGCGTTCTAGCCCCTGGAATCAGTCGTTGTTCAGCTCGGCCAGGCCGTCGCCGAGGTCACATTCATCGGGGTCGAAGTCCGCCGGCACCCGCACCTTCACCCGGTGCCGTGATTCTTCGACCCATTCGATCGCCACTGTCTTAGGTTGCTGCTCAACGTGATTCGCTATCACTGCGCCTCACCGTGCTCGAAGGGGCAGCAATCCGATGTGTGGTCGACGTGCTGGTACCCACGCGCGCAGTGGTAGGAATCTGCCTGCCGCGCCGCCGCAGCGTCGTCGTGCGCACGGCTCAGGAGCCCGTTGAGATCCGCCAGCCGCACGATAAAGCTGCCTCGCACGTCCAGTCCGCTGCCGTAAGCCTGGCGGGGCAGCCTGCCGACCGCAACGCACAGCTCGGAGTCATCGTCGAACGGCGGCTCTGGCCGGGTCTTGGTGAAATCGACCGCCAGCCACGCGCGTTCACGCTCGATCAGCCATGTCCTCACCACCTCGACCGCGCGCCGCTCGCCCGCCGCGCGTGCCTGGTCCTGGCGGGCGAGCAGCGCGGGCTGCTGCGGAGCGGTGGCAGCCCCGGCCGCCGCTCCACGCGGGTTTGTCATCGTCGTCACCTCAGCGCACCCCCGCAGTGCCGCTGACGGCCACGCCGGCGGACTCGTCGAGCCAGCTGGGCCGGTGGAACGTCCATTCGTCACCCGGGGGCCGTACGGGCATCAGCAGCCCGAAGAAGTCCTCACCAATCCGGATCGCGGTCGGGCCGGGCTTGCCGCTCGACGTCACCGATGGGAACACGACCATCTGCACGCCGCTGGCCTGCTCATCAGCACGTGCCTGGGTAAAACGCTTCAGGTAGCCCGGGGTGTATCCCATCCCGACAATGCCACCCATCCGTGAGGCATCCGCCGGCACTAGTTGCCGCCACTTCGGGAACTGGACGTCCAGGCCGCGCACGGTCATTGCTTCTCCGGTGCTGAATCGGAACGTCACCAGCGCACCCGCGTCGGCGACCTCGACGGTCACCTCACGCGTAGTCTCATCCCGCTTGACCGTCTTGGCCATCTTCACCAGAGCCTTCGCATCCGCTCCCGCGACCATCACTGTGAATGCCTCCCCGGAGTACTCCACTCGCGAAGCGCCCAACACAAACCGATCCGTCGCGACCGCCACCAGCTGATCCGCCCCGAACTCCAGACGCACCGCCTCCAGAAACGGCAGCTTCGCCGACGCCGGAGCCGCGAACAGCAGCGCATCGAACACGGCAGTGAATAACGCCTTGGCCTTCAACGTGTTGACGACCGGCATCGCCGCACCCTCCACCGAGGCCTCCCCGACGTCGGCCGGGTTGTCCAGAACAGCTGTCATGCCACTCCCCTTTCGTGGGAATCTCGGGCCGACCCGACTGGCCTGCCCAACACCACCGACACTACCAACGTCCACCGACATTTAGGTTTAGTGGGCGTCCGCGGACGGCGCGAGCCCACCGACCGGAACATCTTGGTGATTCCTGATT
>NZ_MVHG01000176.1 GCF_002086125.1 Mycobacterium arosiense ATCC BAA-1401 = DSM 45069 | reverse complement strand
CTCGGGGCGCGCATTGTTCTGGAGAACGGTGGCCACCTGGAACAGCGGATGATGCGACGTCGAGCGCACCGGGTTGAGCTGCTCGACCAGCAATTCGAACGGCACATCCTGGTTGCTGTAGGCATCCAGCGCGTGCTGGCGCACCTGTTCAAGCACCTCGCTAAACCGCTGCGCCGAGTTGACATTCAACCGCAGCACCCAGGTGTTGACGAAGAACCCGACCAGCTCATCGAGCGCCGCATCCATCCGCCCGGCGATCGGCGCGCCCATCACCACGTCCTCGCCGGCTCCCACCCGCTGCAACACCACCACCATGGCCGCCTGCAACACCATCGAGACGGTCGCGTTGTGCGCCGCCGCCAACGCCTTGACCCCCGCCCAGGTTTGCGCGTCGATGCGCAACTCCACCTCATCGCCGCGGTAACTGGCCACCGGGGGGCGCGCCCGATCCGCCGGCAGCGAGACCACCTCGGGCAGATCGGCCAACTGCTGCCGCCAATAGGCCAACTGCCCGGCGATCACACTGTCCGGATCGGACTCGGAGCCCAACCAATCCCGTTGCCACAGCGTGTAATCGGCATACTGCACCGGCAACGGCGCCCACTGCGGGACCCGGCCGCGCCGGCGCGCCCGATACGCCGCACCGATATCCCTGGCCATCGGAGCCAACGACCAGCCATCAAAAGCGATGTGGTGCACCACAATCCCCACCACATGCCGCTCAGGGCCCACCGCATAGATCCGCGCACGAATCGGGATCTCGGCCGACAAATCAAACCGATACCCCGCCAACGCCACCAACTCGGCGACCAGATCCTGCTCGGTCACCGACACCACGACCGCGTCCCCCCGCCGCCGCCACATCCCCGCCTCAGCGGGCAGCACCTGCTGCAACGGCACCCCGCCGACATCGGGAAATACGGTGCGCAGCGACTCATGACGGGCGATCACATCATCGATAGCCGCCCCCAACGCCTCGACATCCAGCACCCCGCTAATCCGAAACGCGGTCGGCATGTTGTAGGTCGCCACCCCACCCTCGAACCGGTCCAGGAACCACAACCGCTGCTGGGCAAACGACAACGGCACCGCGGCCGGTCGTGCGCCGGCCACCAACGGCTGACGCCCGACCCCGTCCCCGCCGATGCGGGGTGCCAGCTGGGCCACCGTGGGTGCCTCGAACACGGTGCGCACCGCCAGGTGGGCGTCCAGGGCGCTGTTGACCGCGGCGATCACCCGCATCGCCGACAGCGAATCCCCGCCCAAATCGAAGAACGAATCATCGACACCGACCCGCTCCAGCCCCAGCACCTGGGCGTAAATGCCGGCCAGGATCTCCTCGGTGGGGGTGCTCGGGGCGCGGTAGGCCTCGCCCTCGGTGTATTCGGGTGCCGGCAGGGCCCGGATGTCCAACTTGCCGTTAACCGTCAGCGGCAGCGCGTCCACTGCCACCACCGCCGCGGGCACCATATAGGTGGGGAGCCGCCGACCCAACCGGGCCCGAATTTCGGCCGGGTCAGCGGCTCCAGTGATGTAGCCGATGAGGCGTTTGTCGCCGGGGTGGTCTTCGCGGGCGATCACCACCGCCTGCTCCACCCCGTCGAGCGCGGCTAGCGCCGCCCGTATTTCACCGAGTTCAATGCGATAGCCGCGGATCTTGACCTGCTCATCGGCACGACCCAGATAGGCCAGCTGTCCATCGGCCCCCCAACACACCAGATCCCCAGTGCGATACATCCGTTGTCCCAGCGCTCCCGCGCCGGCGAAGGGGCAGGCCACGAATCGCGATGCGGTCAAAGCAGCCCGGCCCACATATCCATAGGCCAGCCCGCCGCCGGCCACATACAACTCCCCGATGACCCCAGCCGGCACCGGACGCAACGACGCGTCCAGCACAAAAAAGCCAAGATGCACCAACGGCACCCCGATCGGGCTGACACTGCTGTCAACGTCGGCCGCGCTGATCTCGCGGAACGAGGCATGCACCGTCGTCTCGGTGATCCCGTACATATTGATCAGCCGCGGTAACCGCGGGTGCTTGTCCAGCCACGTCCCCAGACGCTGAGGTTCAAGCGCCTCCCCGCCAAACACCACCGTGTCCAGCTGTAGCAAAGGTCCCCGCTCGGGCACCCGCGCATCGACGGCCTGCAGCGCATAAAACGCCGACGGCGTCTGACTCAACACGGCGACCCGTTCAGCAATCAGCAACGCGTGCAACTCTTCTGGCGAACGCACCACCACGTCGGGCACCACCACCAACCGCCCGCCATGCAGCAACGCACCAAAGATCTCCCACACCGAAAAGTCAAACGCCAACGAATGACACTGCGACCACACCTGCCCCGGCGACAATTCCAAGTCGGCGTTCAATGCCCTCAGCAACCGGGTCACGTTGTGGTGAGGGATGGCCACGCCTTTGGGCACCCCGGTGGTGCCCGAGGTGTAAATCAGATAAGCGATCTCCTCGGGCGCCGGCACCGGCAAGGCGGTGCTCGGGTAACCGGGAAGGCGAGGGTCATCGACATCGATGACCGGCAGGCCACACCCGTCGAACCGGTCGGCCAGCCCAGTGGTGGTGATCGCGGCGATCGGTGCGGCATCGGCAACCATGAACTC
>NZ_MVHG01000175.1 GCF_002086125.1 Mycobacterium arosiense ATCC BAA-1401 = DSM 45069 | reverse complement strand
GCCGGGTGGGGGCGACCACGACGTTCTGGTTCGGGCTGGGCCGCACGTTGGCCGTGGGCCGGATGGCGATCGCCAGCGACACGACCAGCGCCACAACGCCGATGACGAAGATGCCCGCCACCACGCTTCCCACCAGCCGGAATGAGCTGCGCTCGTGGTAGTCGGCGTCGACCAGGGCCGTCGCGGCGGTCTGCGAGCCGGTGAAGAACTCGTCCGGGTCGTCGGGCACGGCGCTGTACGCGAGCCCGTCCGCACCGGCCTCACCCGGGTTTTCGAAGTAGCCCGGCGCCACGGCCAACGGGTCGATCGCGCCGGTGCCGGGGTCCTGCGCGTAGGCCAGGGCCGCGGTGGACGACGAGAACAGCGGGGCGTGCGCCGACGCCAGCGCAGCGCCGCGGGCCAAAGCCGTGTCCGGCTCCTCGGGCGCCGTCAGCGGCAGGGTGGTCGCCGCTTCCAGAGCGGGCTTGATCAGCGGGATGTCGATGCCGGAGCCGACGACGAACACGGCGTCCGGGCGCGTCTCCAAGTTCTCCGCGCTGGACACCATCGCGGCCAGCTGGGCGACGGCCGCCTCGTCGTCGGCCGGCAGGGCCTGTCGCTGGACGTCGGCGATGGATCCGTCGGCGCTGTCGACGACCGCCAGCGTCGCAGTGTCGGGCTCGATGTAGAGCAGCGCCGTCTGCGCGTAGTTGGTCCGGTGACCGACCGCCTGGGCCAGCGCGGCCGCGGCCAAAAAGGCCGAGACGAGCATCACATTTTCGACCTTGTAAGCGGCCAGCTTGTCGCGCAGGGCGGCGGCCTCGAGCGGGTCGGTGAACGTGACTCCGGTCGACGCCAGTTGATAGCCGCCCTCTGCGGCGCCCTGACGGGTCCCCAAGATGGCCGAGACTACCTGGTCCGAGGCGGTTACCGTTGCTGCATCGGCAGCGGCGGCGACATCGAAATTTTCCTCATCGACGGTCGCGCCGTCGCCGTTTTCCCCCTCGACCAGCACCATCCGGACTGCCGTCGGGGCCATCGACACACCAAGTACGGTGTCCAAAGCTCCTCCAATAGTCGGTTGCTAGCCGGTAACGATGAGGCGGGCTCGTCGCACGAACTGGTGGCGCGAAGATCGCTTAAATCCCCACCGTTATTCCCCTAGTCACCCAATTTTACGCTTGTTCGCAGCCCGGGCGGTGACCCGGGACCGAGCCCCGACCGGGCTACAGGGCGGGAACTCCGGTGCCCAGGTGGCGGTGCAGCCAGTCGTCCAGGTTGTGGTGGTCGCCGGAATGCGGGGAGGGCTGCGGCGGCGACTCGGAGGCCGGGGGCGGTATCGCCGGGGCGGCCGGCGGCGGGGGCGGAGCCGGTGGACCGGCGTTCGGATTCTGCGGCGCGACGACGTTCGTGCTGTCGTCGGGCCGCTGGTCGGCGGGCGGCCGGTTCCCGAAGATCAGTGCCAGCGTCAACGCCACGATGCCGCCGACGAACACCGTCGCGACGGCGGCGATCGTCAGGATCGACGTGCGGCTGCGGCGCTGCTGCGACGGGGCGCCGGCGAGCCGGTCGGCGTCGGAGGCCGGATCCTCTTCGGCGCTGTAGGCGAGCTCGGCCGCCGCGGTCGGGGTGGCGGTCATCGCGACCGTCCGCGGCGCTCCCAGCTTCGCGTTCGCGGCGGCCAGTGAGGCGCCGCGCGCCAGGGCCATCTCGGGTTCCTCGGGCGTCGTCACCGAAAGGGCGGTCGCCGCCTCGAGCGTCGGCTTGATCGAGGGAATGTCGACCTCCGAGCCGACCAGGAACAGCCCGTCGGGCCGCGCGCTCATCGACTCCGCGCCCGAGACCATCGCGGTCAGCTTCGCCAGCGCGGCGTCGTCGTTGCCGGGCAGCGGGTGCCGATGCACGTCGGTGACCGTCCCGCGGGAGGTGTCGACGACAGCCAGGGTCGCGCTGCCCGGTTCGACGAGCAGCAACGCCGTGCGGGCCCAGTTGGTCGCGCTGCCCATGGCCTGCGCCAGCGCCGCGGCGGCCATGACCGCCGAGACCAGCATGACGTTCTCAATCTTGCGCGCCGTCAACGCATCTCGCAGGGCCGCCGCCTTGACCGGGTCGGTCCAGCTCACTCCGCTGGACCTCAGCCGATACCCGTCTTGGGCCGCGCTGTCCCGGGTTTCAAGAATGGCCGCGACGACGTGATCGGCTGCGGCGCGGGGTGTTTCGTGGCCGGCGACATCGAAACCTTCCTGGTCGACGGTCACCCCGCTGGCGGCCTCGCCTTCTACGAGCACCATGCGGACTGTCTCAGGTGCCATAGACACGCCAAGTACGACGTCCATCGCTCCTCCACATCGTCCGAAATTCGTTGCCCTGCCCCGATCCGCCACCCTAGCGCGCCGGATCAGGGCCGCCCGGGAACCGCAAAGGCGCTATCGGTGGCCAAATCCGTGACCGCCGCCAAAGCCATGGCCCCCGCCGAACGGCCCATGACCACCGCCGAACGGCCCATGACCACCGCCGAACGGCCCATGACCACCGCCGAACGGCCCATGACCACCGCCGAACGGCCCATGACCACCGCCGAACGGCCCATGACCGCCGAAGGGCCCATGACCGCCGAAGGGCCCATGACCGCCGCCAAAGGGCCCATGACCACCGCCGAACGGCCC
>NZ_MVHG01000174.1 GCF_002086125.1 Mycobacterium arosiense ATCC BAA-1401 = DSM 45069 | reverse complement strand
ACACTCAACGGCGTCACAGTGCACTTGGCGGGCTCCCACCGATCAGCCGACTGACACCAATCTCATGACTCGGTACACCTAGTCGGATTCCCCGGTCGCGGGCCCCGCCCGTGCGGCGGCCTTCGCCGCGCCGCCGAAGGCGACCGTCACGCGCGCGGTGACGACGACATCGAGACCGTCGACCGCACAGCCGATGTCGTCGACCCTCATCCGGCGGGCCACCACGGCGGCGCCCGCGCACGCCGAATCCGCCCCGGAGCCCAACCGGGCCGCTGCGGCCAAGGCGGCCAGGTCGGCCACCGCCTGCGCGCGGTGGCGTGTTACCACCGCCGAGCCCAGGTACGCACCGGCGCCGGTCGCCGTCAGCAGCGCCATGATCATCCAGGCCGCGACCAGCGTGGCGGATCCGCGATCACCGCGACGGCTCGGCCGCCGAGACCGCGTCGGCCGCAATGTCGATGGTCGGCAACAACTTCGAATGCGCGACGACCGTGGCAACCAGGAACTCCCCGTCGCGGCGCAGGTCCACGCTCGCGCCCGCGGGCGCGAGCCGGCGGGCCGCGGCCACGGCGGAGCGTTCGTCGCCGCGCGCCGCCAACCGGGCGGCCTCGCGGGCGGCGTCGATGCAACGCACCTGCATTGACACCGCGGTGACCCCGGCCAGGCACAACACCAGCACCACAACGAGCGCGGCGATGCCCAGTGCCGCCTCAACCGTGCTGGCACCGGCACCACCGGTCAGACCTTGGTGTTGAGCGCACGACCGATGATGTTGGTCAGCGCCGAGACGATGGAGTCGCCGGTGACGACGGTGTACAGCACCGCGCCGAACGCGGCCGCCGCGATGGTGCCGATGGCGTATTCGATTGACAAAAATTACACCGCCAGCGCGGCGCTCGCTACGCCGCGTGTTGCGGATGGTGCCCACCGTCTGCCTCGCTGCCAGGACTAACCCGTCGAAAATCTGCAAACGCGTCATATACCGGGGTAGGAGAATGGCAAACTGTCCATGACAGAGAGTTAGGAGCTGGCTCTTATCCGGAAAGGGCGAGTGATTTTGCGGATTTTTAGCGGCATTCTGGCGATCACTGCGGTGTTTGCGCTACCCGAGGCTCTCATCCATGCCCATGTTGTGTCGTCCTGGGGCGTCGTCTGGCATTGGATCGGCCGCTGGTGGCTCATGTCGGTGGTTGTGTTGCTTGTCGTTGCCGCCGTAATCGCGTGGAGGCAAAGTCGAGGTCCAATCACATGGACTAAAGAACTGACTGTTGCGATCATCGCGGCCTTGGCAGTCCTGGTTAGTGGAGCGGTCACCGCCTTCGTAAGTTGGACGACCGCATCAAGGACGCTTCAGGAACAGAGAAGCCTGTCGTCCGAAAGCTACTTCCGTGACACCAAGAAGGCGTTGTATTTTGACATCATCGCAAAAGCTGGCGAGTTGGGGCGCTCACTCGATCAGATCCCTCTGGCGGCGGTTGAGGTTGAAGAAGGAAAATCGCCCCAGATTTCCATTAGTATTCAAAATGACCTCGCGAAGAAGCGTGACAACTACCAGTATACTATTGAACCGGCTTTTATCGTGGCCCCGCCCGATACAGCTGGTAAAGCAAAAGCTGTTGCTGACGAGGCTTCTGTGATCCTTGACGCCGTAATACGTCTGAATTGTGCGGTCAAATATGATCTGGCTTGCGGGCCGTTCCATCAAGCTGATCCGAACACCGTGAAAAATCTGGCGCAACAGCTTGCGAATTATGTTACCAAAGGAAAATGGGGCACACTCTTAGGAGAACTGCTTAAACTTATGCGTGACAATCTTGGTATTACAGCCACGTGAGATAGAAGAGGCGAGGAACCAGCGCATCCCCAAATTATCAATTCTTCGCCCTAAGCATGTGTCGGAACCAGTCAGCAGCGGATAGTCCCGCGGCGTTCATCACAGGCGTAACCCGTTGGTCGTCTCCGACCAACCGGCTCACAGCCCGCATGTAGTCGCTGAGACCGCCTCGGTAATACCAACTTTCAAACGAACGGAGTTCGTCTGGGAGCGTGGTGCCCAGCCCCGAGCGGCGCTGGTTCCGTCTCACCGTCACGACCGGCTGCCCTTCGCGGCACGGCGGCGGGTCCGAGACAGCTTCGCGGCCTTGGCTTCTGCCTCCTCCTCGGTGTCGGGTAGTCCCAGCTTCCCGAGCAACTGTGCCAACAGGGCACGTTGCGCCCTGGCCTCTGCGATGAATGGGCTGATGACCTGCTGGCCCATCGAGCCCTTGACGGTGAGCGGGGCCTCGTCGGCAGCCTCGTCCAGCTCGGCCACGACATCGGCCACCCGGCACGCCTGCTTAAGGATCTGGACCTTGTGCGGCTCGTCGGTGAAGTCGAATACGTCGACCGTCGACCGCCACAACTTACCGCCGGCAGTGCCTAAACCTGCTGGTGTACGCATGTTTCTCCTAATGGTTTGGAGCCCCTGGCGGGGCGAACTTACTGACTCCCGAAAAACGGGAAAACGATTTGCTCAACGGGTCGGTCAGGCGCATTACCTACCGGTCAAATCGGGCGGGGGCGGGGGTACCCCCCCTGGGTACCTGCATGCCTGCCTACCTGCAGCGACGCTGCCCTGTGCCCCTGTGCCTGCCCTGTGCCCTGTGCCCTGCCAGGTGCCCCTACCTGCCCCGATGCCACCTGTGCCCTGCCACCTCCACACACCCCTGCTAGGGG
>NZ_MVHG01000173.1 GCF_002086125.1 Mycobacterium arosiense ATCC BAA-1401 = DSM 45069 | reverse complement strand
AGGGCATCAAGAACGGAGTCGCTGATCGCATCACAGATCTTGTCGGGATGCCCCTCAGTCACCGACTCACTGGTAAATAGGCGACCCTTTACGCTCACAATGCCAATCCTTCCTCGTTAGCCCGCAAGAGCCGCAGGCCACCTCAAGGTCGCCATAACCAACGATCAGGGTGGCGACCGGCAATCGCAAAACTGTTGTTTTCGCGGCAGTTTGGCCCAAACTCGTGGCCACGGCGATGAGAAGTAGCGCTCACGCCCCAACCCCTTCGCCCACCTGGACTTGGCACCGAAGTCAGCCGCAGTTTCGTTGTGGCGTCACGGTTTCAGCGTTGAATACGACCCGCGATTTGTTACGTTCCATGCGGTGGAGCGTCTGCCACGGTTACCGCTTTTGGGCGATGCGCGATGCGCATGTTGCCCCGTAAGCGGGTCGCGGCCATAGTTGCCAAATGCGTTGGCAACTATGGCCGCGTCGGTCAGGGTCGGTGCGCACTCACCAGCCACGACGGTAGCTGGGCACGGCCATCCTGTCCGATAGTGACGTTGCGGTACTCGAACCCGTCGGGCAACACCGTTGGGACGTTGATCCACGCGCGGGCTGGTTGAATGTCATCCACAGCGAGGTGCTCGCCGACGATGGAATGCAATTGGGACTCAGTGAACGGGCGCGGACCGAAATCAGCGTCGGGCGGGAACGCCTCCGTAGCGAAGACGAGGGCGAAGAATTTGCCGCCTGGCTTCAGCGCGCGTGCGCTGGATTCGATATAGCCGTGCCGGAGGCTTTCAGGCAGGCAATGGAACACCAAGCCGTCAATGATGGTCTTGAAGTACTCCTTATAGCCGGTCGATTGACTCAGGTCGGCCACGTCGAACTTCGCCGCCAGGCCCCGTTGAGCCGCTGCTTGTCTCGCCTTTTCGATCGCGGCGTTAGACCGATCCAACCCAACAACCTCGTATCCTTTTGCGGCCAATGCCAATGAAGTGACCCCCACGCCGCATCCGGAATCCAATACAGGCCCCTCGAACAACCCTTTACTTTCGAGAGCGGCCAATGCGGGTTGCAAGTCGCCAATGTTCCATCCGGGGTTTCCCGGAGCGTATGACGCCTTGCCGTCATACAGTTCATCCCAGTCAACAGTATTTACATTAAACGTAGGCATGGCATCGAAGCTTACGTAATTAGTGTCGCCCCGCGCAACGCCGTGAGCATTCTTTAATGTGTGTGTCACACAATTATTAACCGTTATCCTACATTTCTAGCAGACCGCTCAAAATGAGCTGAAATTATTCGTAAAGGTTATGCACTTCGGCGGTCAGGAAGCCCGTTTTCTGCGAATTCGATTTGGGGAGCCTGGGTATCCCCCGAGAGTCGGTCCTAAGTAGGCATAGGTCCTAAGTAGGCATAGAACGCCGATAGGGTGGATGACGCGTATCGATGTCGGCGATCAACGCCCGACGGTCACGCCGATGACTGGATCTTCTGTCCAAACCGATAACCGGCCGAGACGTTGACATTGGTAAAATTCTCGCAGCCAGAACACCTTCACAGCGTGTCATCGGCCAGTGCTAGATTGTTACTCAGACATGCCTTGGACGAGCTCCAACTTTCTGGGCCTCACTACCACCCAGCAGCGGCGGCGATACATTTGTCGGCAAACCACGAAAGCGTTAATACTTCGCCGTGCCACCGATGAAAGAGCGAGCACGCATCATGGCTCACACCGACTAAAAGGGAGCCGGCGCAACTTTACCGTCGGCCGCCGGGTGACCAGTAGGAGAGCATCTCGGCGAACGTCTGGAACGCCGGACCCGACACTCCATAGGCGGCCTCCAGATGAATGCTCAACGGAAAGCCAAGCTCGACCACGCCGTCGATCACACGTTTGTACAAATCCACCATGAGACGGCGCTTTGCTATCGGTTCGCTGCCGGCCAACTTCCTGACGAAAGCCTGCTCGCTGGCGACGACGGCGTTCCCGGGATCCTGGATCAGCCAATTGATCAGTCCGACACGGGTTTCCAGCTTGGGCACGAAACCAAACGACAGCAGCACTTCGGGCCGATGATCGCTGGTTCGGGCGAAGTCAGCCAGAAACCCAACGATCGCATCCGAATACAGCAACTGTGTCATGCCGTATGTGGCGCCCCGTTCGCACTTGAATGCGAACCGCTCCTGCTCGCCGTCGCGTGTCGGGATAAGGATGACGCCACGGTTGCGCATCATGTCCTTGTACATCGACAGTGCGTCGGTGGGCGCGACGCCGGGGCCCTCACCGTCATTCATGGTGCGCGGGACACCGACGAATACCACACCCTTCATGCCGGCATCGGATAGGTCGTGGAGGCGGTTGCCCAGGGACGACTCATCCAGAAAGGCTGTGACCTGGGTGCACAGCCCGTCGACGGGCAGCTCCCGTTTGATGATCGACCAAAAGTCGAGCACATCCAGCTTCTGTCGCATCGGGACCGGCCGATCGTCGTCCTCGGCGATCATGCCTGGGATCATTACGTGCCGGATCAAACCGTCGAGCCCGGAATCACTGGAATACTTCGCCACCTTGCGGGCTTCCTCGTACGCCTGCTCACAACCGCCGTTCACATTCGGCGGCACCAACTCAAGCGCGACGGTGTTGAGGGTCACGCAGCCTCCTGTTCGTCCTCAGGATCTGGCCATAGGCGCGTTGCCGGGGCTTGTTCCCCGAACGGTGCGACGCCCGGCGGGGTCTCAGTAGCGGTCTCAGTAGCGGTAGTGGTCGGCTTTGTAGGGGCCGTCGACGTCGACGCCGATGTATTCCGCCTGTTCCTTGGTCAGCTTGGTCAGTCGGCCGCCGAGCGC
>NZ_MVHG01000172.1 GCF_002086125.1 Mycobacterium arosiense ATCC BAA-1401 = DSM 45069 | reverse complement strand
GCCTCGTCCTCAACGGTCTGGGCGTGCACCTCGAAGCGGCCCGCCATCGCCCGCATCTCGTGCGGGTCGGTCATAAAACGTGTTGCCATGTTGGCTGATCTCCTTGCTACGTAGTTACTGGTGATGTTGAAAAGACGGTGGCCGGATCGTTTACGTGTTGCGCAACCGCCGTGCCGAATGAATAGAAATGAGCCCCCCTTCCCGTCAGCCGGCGGCCACCGGGCGTTGTCACGGTGAGACGGACGTCAACCCCGAACCGCGGCGTTTGGGTTGACGGAGTGCGTGTTGCGCTGCAAGACAGTCCGCGGGCCGAACCCAGCGAAGCCAGGTCCTTTCCCTACCGGGCGGTTACGTTGGAACCCACGTCGATGACGACCTATCCCAACGTCCCCAACCGCGAGTCCGATCAGAGGGCGGCGGCCGCGTTGGCTGCCTCGGTGGCAGCGTACGAACCGGAGCTCATGGACAAGGTGTTCACGAACTGCTCGTGAATGGCTGCGGCCTGTGCGCTTACCGCCTGGTACATCTGCGCGTGCGCGGCGAACTGGGCCGCGGTCAGCGCCGACACCTCGTCGGCTGCGGCGGGTACCACCCCCGTCGTTGGGGCTGCAGCGGCTGCGTTCTGGGCGCTCAAGGTCGACCCGATAGCCTGCAGATTCCCGGCCGCCGCGGCCAAAGCCTCCGGCTGTGTGGTCACGAACGACATATCTTTCCCTCCTAGTTCTAACCCCGACTCTGCGAGAGTAGATGACGGTGGCCCCCCAGATCGGTGCGGAAGACCCCGTGTTTGCAATTATTCACTTGGCGGTACGGCGAATTCATTTTTGGTAACGACACAGTAACAGCGCCTGACCTCGACCGCAGCCCATCGCAGGACGGCCACAGCAAACGTTACCAGCCACCGGTCGAAAAGGTTGCTGGTAATCGGCGCCCAACATGCTGTGACCGGGCTGCCCGGCGTAAAGATCCGATTGCCGACTCACCCCTCGCAGCGAATCACTGCGACGGCCTTCGCCGGCGGCGCGGCGCGAGAACCTCCTTTCACCTACGTAAACCGTTGGATCGCGCCGATCGCCGCCGCGGGCGGCTTCTGGTAGCGATCGTGGAAACTCGAGGCGCATCATGCTGCGAACATTGATGGCTGCCTGGCGATCGACGTAATCGGACACTTGCGGCGCCGATGCTCAGCCGGCAAACGGGGGCCGGGCCATGACGGTGGGGCGGAATCCGTACTTTGGACCCGCCACTCCGTGGCCGCCGGCACCGGCACCGGCCAGCGGCATGCCACCGAGCAGGTTGCCGGGCCCACCGGCGGCCTCCGGGGCGGCGCTGATGCTGCTGACCGGAATCGCACGCCCCAGCGCCGGCGCGGCCGCGGGAGCACCCGACCAGGCCACCGGCACCGACAACTTGCCACCGATCGACGCCGCACTGCCCACCGCCGCCACCGGATGCGCGGCCGCAGCACCGCCACCCAACATGCCACCCAAACCACCAAGCCCGGGCAACGCCTTGGCCGCCGCCGGGGCCGCACCGCCGATCACCCCGACCGACTTGGCGATCTGCGTGAAGGTGTTGGCCATACCGGTACTGAAGTACGGCAGACCCTCCGTGTTATAGAACAGCCCCGCAAACGGACTGTAGCCATTGACGAGCGTTCCCAGGTTGGTCGGAAAGCTGGTCTGCCCGGTGAGCAGGAACCACAGCTCGGACATCGGATCCGTGCCTTGTTGCGCCGCGTTGCTCGTGGCGTCTGCCGCCTTCATCGTGGAGTTCGCGGCGGGCTGCGCCAGCGACTGCAGGGTCTTCGACGTGTTGGTCGCCGTCGAGTTGGCCGTGGCGTTGGTGACCGCCGCACCCTGGGTGGCCTGACCCGACGGGTTGGTGACCTCCGGCGCCTTCTGAAACTGGGTCACCTTCGTCGCCGACGCGGACTGACCCGCATAGCCATACATCGCGGCGGCGTCCTGCGCCCAATACTCGCCGTACTGCGCCTCCAGCTGCGCGATAAGCGGGGTGTTCTGCCCCAACACGTTGGTCGCCTGCAGCTGGGTCGCCTGCGTGCGATTGGCCGCGATGAGCGGGGGCGGCACCGAGGCGGCCAGCGCGCTCTCGTAGGCCGCCGCGGCCGAACGAGCCTGGGTGGCCGCCTCTTCGGCCTGAGCGGCGGTGGTGGTCAGCCAGGCGACGTACGGCGCGGCCGCTTGCGCCATCGCCGTGGACGCAGTCCCCAGCCACTCCTCGCTGTTCAGCGAGGTGATGACGTTGTCATAGCTCCGCGCGGACGAGTTGAGTTCGGCCGAGAGCGCGCTCCAAGCCGATGCCGCGGCAAGAAACGAACCCGACCCCGGACCCGAGTAGATCCGCGCGGAATTGAACTCCGGCGGGAAGGCCCCATAATCCACCACGAATGTGCCCCTTAACCTGTGCTGTTCGAATCGATGCGTCGAGTAGTAGAAGACGTTAATGCGCTGGTGACCACCGCGATGCCGGTCAGTGAAGCGACGGTTGTCCGACGCGCCTTTGCGCCGGTTGCCCGGACCAGCCGCTCGATACCGGCCGACCGCTTCGACGCGCGCCCGGCTAGCCCGCGCAACCTGCGGGAACGCTCGGATCTCCGCGGCCGTCGGTCGCGGGCGTCGAGGCCAGAGGCCGGCGCAGCCGGGCGCACGTGCGTGTGGACCGGGGATAAAATCCGGCCGCGGATAACGGTGCGGGTGTACATGGTGCGATTCCGCCGCTTATCCGGCCGATGGCGGGCGCGTCAGCACGCTGTAGCGGAACCCGTATTTGTTGACGTAGCCGGCCGCCGCGCCGCGCCGGCCGACCGACCCGACCGG
>NZ_MVHG01000171.1 GCF_002086125.1 Mycobacterium arosiense ATCC BAA-1401 = DSM 45069 | reverse complement strand
GATCAGTTGGGTCCGGCCAACACATGTCCTCAACCGTCACGAAGCCGCACGGCTGACCGTTCACCGTTGCCCTCCCCTTGGGTGGCCACGCCATCATCGAAGCGCAGCGAGCACGCTGGCCCGTGCCGCGGGCTCACCCCGCCACCGGCGGCAGGCGCAGACCCCCATGGGAGCTGTCGTGATGTCGCGGCGAAGTCGTCACGCTCGGCGATCTCCCCGTTGATCATCGCCAGCGCTTGGTCGATAACCTCGGCCAGGGCCAGCCCCGCCTCCGATGCTTGCGGCGCTAACACGCGGTGAGGGCGGGCGACATACACCGACACAGCGAGCCACCGCTGGCCGATATTGGCCATTTCGACGTGCAGGTTGAAAACGACGTCGATCCCGTCGAGCACTCCCTGGCCGTCGTAAGCCGGATCTATGTCCAAGCTCAGCCACCGCACGTCAGCACCCGCTACTAGCCCTTGCACCTGTAGCCAGCTCGCCCCGGACGGGTCGCTTTGGAAGACCTGCAGCATCAGCTCGTGCAACGTGTACTCCGCTTCGCACTCGCCGGCCAACCGTGCCAACATGTCGGCGATTTCGGCGCGGTTCGCCTCGCGGTCCCACCACTGCTGATACAGGCTAGGGTCGCGTGATACCACCAGCGGAGCGACCAATGCCTCCGCGCGTGGTGATTCGGCGACGTCTACGCCCTGGCTTTCCCCGCGGGGCGACCCCAGCCATTCCTCGAGCACCTCGACGAGGGCTGCCGCCCGGTCATGGATCGTCTCGCGCACATCGAAGTTGTGCTCATCGTGGGAGCGATAGGCAGATTCGCTGTAATCGCTCAGATCGCAGTTAGTAGGGCAATTTTGGTCGCACTCATGCATGAACGAGGCCCGTAGCGCCGCCACAGCGGCGACCACAGCTGCCGGTGGGGTCGGTGCACTCATCTCAGCCCCACTCATTGCTCAGCCCCACAAGCTCGGCACGCTCAGGGGATTCCAGCACGGTCACGGTGTACAGGGCATCCACGTCTCGGCCAATGCCATGGCCGTCGCCCGTGTACTCCCGCAGCTGCTCCCACAGATGCTCGAGGTATTCGAAGGGCTCCACTTGAACCTTCTCGACCTGTTCGGACTCGTGGCCATCGCTGTAGGTGTTCTCCACCTTGATCTTCAAATGCACTGCCACACTGGGCTCCTCGCCCACACGTGAAGCGTCCGTACCGGCGAACACAGCCGACGACAACTCGGCCAAATCCTCCAGTCTGGCTAGCTGGTCCTCGTCGAGCGCAGCGGCACGCTCGCCCGCCAAACGGGCGATCACTGCCGTGCCGAACACCGGTTGCCATCGCCCGTAGCGGATCGCAATCATGGTTGCCACGACGTTGAGTACGCCAGCCAACGCCTCGCTGTCGTCCAGGTCCACCCCAACGATCGCCTCATCGTCTACCCACATATCGAGCCGATCATCTAGCGAAATCACGTCATACAACGCGCATCCGATTTGCTCGCGAAACAGCGCCCCCGCACCTTCGCGCTCATCCACGATGAACGGCACCCGCGTCACCGTCCGATCAAGGCCCACCTTCAGCACCACCGGTGCATCGCTAGCAGTCACAACACTCCCCTTTCCCGGGAAACATGGCCCTGCCCCAACGGCTTGGCCAACACGACGAACGTTACCGCGCCCCACCGACACCGAAACGAGCACGAGCACGAGCACGAGCACCGACGACAGCAACCATCGAGCACACCGCCGCCCAACGACGCAGCAGCAGCAGCAGCGGCGGCTCGCCTCCGCTGCAATACCCATCACCCCGCCCCTGTGCCGAGTCGGGCGATGAGCGCCCGGGCGGTGGGACGCTAGGCCTCCCAAATTGAGCGGTGCCCGCCGGCGACAGGGGAGGTAGCCAGCGGGCACCGGAGACGCGCGCACAGCTGCCGGAGCGGGAATGTTGGGGTTCACCGGCGCGCGCTGCGCGGCCCAGTTAGGAGGCGATCGCCTCCTCGTCGTCCTGGACCTCGGCCAGAGTCCGGCCGGCTCTCAGGATCCTGTCTACCGCTGTGAACACCGCACGGACGTGGTTGTCCGTGACCTGCTCGTCACCCAGCCAATGCTGGATGTACGCGCGTGACTCCTCCGGCGCCCACGCGTTCAGCTCGAGTTCGTGAGCCAGTAGGTAGGCCACCGATTCAGCCTGAAATTCGCCGACCCCCCGGCTGCAGGGGCTCACACCCTCGTCGCCGCCGGTGGTGTGCCCGAGCATCACATGCCCCAACTCGTGGAACATGGTCTTGAGCGGGAACTTCGCCACGGGATTGATCGCGACCGTCCGCTCGAAGCTGTACCCCTGGCAGTTGCCGTCGATCATCGCGTAAGGCACCTGCTCGATGTTGAGAACGGCCAGCGCACGCTGTGTGTCCCATGCGGGCAACTCGGGCCATTCGATGTCTGGACCCACCGTGTTCGAGTAGGGGAATGTGCTGCGCCGCAACACGAACCGCGTGAACTTGACCACCCGGTCACCGGTCTCGGCGTCCTTTTCGTAGACCGGGCGCGGATGCCGCACGAATCGGGCGCCGCCCTTGACCGGGATACGGCCCAGCGCCTTCCACACCTTGAACGGCGCGCACGGCTCGGTGACGCCTTGCGACCACAACAGCAGCTGGTTGGCCAACGAATATTGGTAAAAGCGGCAGTAGGTGTCACCCAGCCGGCCCGGCATCGTCATCGCTTGTTCGAGCAGCGCGCGCCAGTCGATGTCGCCATCCTTGTCGACGGCCGCCGCCGGAACCCGATCGATCGTTGCTGCAGTCATGGCACTCCCCTTCCGGGATTTCGGGGCCCGCCCAGCTGGCTTGCCCTACACCAACA
>NZ_MVHG01000170.1 GCF_002086125.1 Mycobacterium arosiense ATCC BAA-1401 = DSM 45069 | reverse complement strand
ACTACGCTCAGAATCGGAGACCAGCCGCTGGCTGAGTCCTCAAACCAGTAAGTCTCCGGACTCGCCGGGGCGGTTCAGATCAGCCCGGTGGTCGAGAACGGGATCGATTCCCCGTTGAGACCCCCGTGGAAAATCACCGATGCGGCGACACCCTGCTCATCCATGTCGGCGAGGCGCGCCGCGGGGTCCTGGAGACCCGAGACGAAGCTGTGTTCGTAACTGCGTTTCAGGAAGCCCATATCGACCTGGTCCGCGTTGCGGATACCGGCGGTCTTGCCGAATTCTTCGGCATCGGATGGATCAAGCGACCAGTTCTCATCGGCACCGGAATTACCGGCTTTGGAGGATCGCAGAGAGAAAAAGCCGTGTTTCTCCATCTCCGCGACGAAACGGTCGAAGTCGTCAAGGAACCGCGGTTCGCAGTACTCCCGTAATTGACGTTTGAGCGACGGACCTACGTGACTGTCGATTGAGACGACGATGTACGGCTCCGCACAAGTGTTGGCGTCGGGGCTGATCGTTTCCTGCACCATGCTTTCCCTCGTCAGTTGTGACCTCGGCTTATGGTCGTCCGGCCTGGGCATTGTGATGCTACCCACACCATTGCAGGAATTGCAACACCGTTATACTTTTAGCCCAATGTGGCAAATACAGCTCCGGAAGCGCATACGGCGTTTAAGGTGTTGGCATGGCATCACGCGCCCAGGAACGCACTCGCCGGCACGTCCTCGATGCCGCGCGCGGGTTCGTCGAGGAGCATGGGGTTGAGCAACTGTCGATGCGCCGTCTCGCGGTTGAGGCAGGGGTCAGTGTTCGCACGCTTTATAACCACTTCGGCGACAAGGACGGCCTGCTGACCGCGCTCGTCCAGCGCTCACTGGATTCCATGGACGTTGCTGTTCACCATCTTTCGTCGACCGATCCGATCGAGCGGATCTGGGAAGCCGTCACTGTGTCGATCGACAAAACCGTTGCCGACGTCCCCAAGGCCGTCGTCCGTGCCGTCCTCATGGACGACCGGCTTCTCAATGAGATCAACCTTCGCTGGACGGGTTGGGATCTCATTGTCAACGAGATTCGAGCCGCCACTCGCCGCGGAGTGTTGCGGGGTGACGTTGACCCGGGCGTGCTGGCCGATCACGCCGGCATGGTCCTGTTCCAGCTACAGCGACGTTGGACCGCCGGCGAGATCGACACCGACGAGCTGCGCGACGGCGCCCTGCATGCCTTCGACCTTTGCTTGCTCACCGTGGCCCGGCCACGGGCGCGTGTCCGGATCTTGAATCACGCGAATTCACTCAAATCCGCCGCATTAGGGCGCGCGGAGGCGTGACGGCGCGCAAGTGACGCCGCTGGCCCGGGTTGGCTTCGATGTTCGGGGGCAGGAAACGAAGGTGGGCATGGCGGCCCAGCCCCGGACGGCGGCGGTCTCCGACGGTGCCGCGTTGGGCCAGTCCACCTCCCGGGCCGGAAACCGTTTGAGGATCTCGTCCAGCGCGATCCGACCTTCCAGCCGGGCCAACGCATTGCCCATGCAGAAATACGTTCCTGCGCCAAAGGTCATGTGCGAGCGCTATTCCCGGTGGATATCGAAGACGTCACCGCCCGGCGCGAACCGGCGATGGTCGCGGTTGGCCGCGCCGACGACCATGAGCATTGCCGAACCTTCCGGCACAGTCCGGCCGTAGTACTCGACATCGCGGGTGAGTAGCGGGCCATCTGTAGCGCCGGCGGTTCTCAGCGCAGGATCTCCTCGATCGCTTGGGGAATCAGGCCGGGGCTCTCCACCAGATCACGGCGCTGGTCCCGATCCGGCTGGTTATGGCCGGATCGCCGTGCTCATAGCCCAGGTGATCAGCGATTTCGACGTCTCGTTCGAGCACCGCCTTGGTCATCTGCGCCAGCAACCCGTCGGGGCCATCAATCGGGGTACCGGACGCTTCGGCGTCGGCCAACAAGGCATCGACCGCCACCGCCGGCAACAACTCGGCCAGCTTGGCGGCAGCATCATCTCTGGGCGAATCAGATTGCGGCAATGGAACTCTCCTGTCCGGTGGTCAGCCACCACCATTCAGGCCGAACCCCTTACACAGTCAACAAGACACGCCCGCCTGGCAGCGCTGCGCACCCACTACACCACCAACCTGATGTCGGTCACCCCGAAGTCCTCCTGGCCGTGGGTACGCACCCTGCTGCACTCCATCTTCGACCAACCCGACACTGAATCGGTTGTGGCCCAACATGATCGCGTGCTCGACGCGTTGGGCGAACAAACTCCCGAAAGTGGCCGAACATCTGGACAACGCGCGGGCCGAGCTGCTGGCCTTCACTGCGTTCCCCAAGCAGATCTGGCGCCAAATCCGGTCCAACAACCCCCAGGAACGACTCAACGAAGAGATCCGCCGGCGCACCGACGTCGTCGGTATCTTCCCCGACCGCACCGCCATCATCCGCCTCGTCGGTGCCGTGTTAGCCGAACAACACGACGAATGGATCGAGGGACGCCGCTACCTCGGCCTCGCCGTGCTCGCCCGCGCACGAGCCACACAAACCGCCCCCACCGAGCACGAACCCGCTACCACACCGGCGCTGACCACCTAAACTGCCAACCCAAGGGTCACACGATCGAGCGAACTATTACACCACGTCCCTGGGCTTCCCTACACGGTAGACGAATACATTTCTCCCGGCGTGAAGAGCCGATCGCGGGGTGGATCGTCGCCAGAACAACAGACGGCACCTAGGGACTGTCCCTCTTGCCCTCCTTGACCCCAATCGCGCCAGCGCACTCGCCTCAGATAATGCCCAGGTCTCGAGCTAGCTGTTGCGGGTCATGACGTTGTAGACGCCGGCATGGTCGGGATGTGAGGAGGACGGGTCCTTCGGCGGCAGGATGAGAAATCGCCAAACCCCTCGTCCTGAGCAT
>NZ_MVHG01000017.1 GCF_002086125.1 Mycobacterium arosiense ATCC BAA-1401 = DSM 45069 | reverse complement strand
CGTCGTGCCACCAAACCGGGGTCGCTGCTGCGAAGCCAAATCCCGGTACGCACCTGGGCAGACTGGGACGACGCCAAGCCGGGCTTTGTCGAGATCGACTTAGTCTCCCACGACGGCGGAAACACCATCGGGCCGTTCGCATTCACCCTCACGGTCACCGATATCGCCACGGGATGGACCGAGAACCGCTCGGTGCCTACCAAGGAGGCCAAGTGCGTCCTGGCCGCTTTGGAAAGCATCGCTGCCAAGATGCCGTTCCCGATCCTGGGGGTGGACTCCGACAACGGAGCCGAGTTCATCAACGTCTATCTGTTCCTTTGGTGCAGGAACCGCGAGATCACCTTCACCCGGGCGCGGCCGACCAACAAAAACGACGGCTGTCACGTCGAGCAGAAGAACTGGGCGGTGGTCCGCACCCTGGTCGGCTACCACCGCTACGATACCGCCCCAGAAATGTTGCTACTTAACGAAATCTGGCAGCTGCAGTCCCAGTTAACCAACTACTTCTACCCGCAGCAGAAACTACTCTCCAAGGTCCGCGACGGCGCCAAAGTGACCAAAAAATACGACACTGCGACCACCCCATTCCGCCGCGCGATCGATCACCCCACCATGACCGATGACCGCATAGCGTCCATGACCCGAACCCACGCTTTGATCAACCCCGCCGCCACTCAGCGCCAAATCCAGGCCCTGACCGCACAGCTGCTCAAAGTGACCACGACCAAGTCCGAACCCTCCAGCAGAATCCGCATCCCCAAGCGCGCACAAACACATGAGGCAACGAATCCACCCTCGCGCGCATCTTGACGTGAGGCAACACGCCACTGACTCGTCGCTAACCTGGTGCTGTGAGCGCCAGAAGTCGCATCCAGGTGGCGCGGGTCTACGACGAGGTCGGCCCCGACGAGGGGCAGCGCGTGCTGGTCGATCGGGTCTGGCCGCGAGGTGTACGCAAAGACGACCCGCGAGTGGGCATTTGGTGCAAAGACGTGGCGCCGTCGAAGGACCTCCGCCAGTGGTATCACCACGACGCAAACCGGTTCGACGAATTTGCGGCACGCTACAGAAGCGAACTGCGCGACAGTGGCGCCCTGCAAGAGCTGCGCGAGCTCGTCAAGCGGAGGTCGGTCACGCTGGTCACCGCGACTCGCGACGTCGAAATCAGCCAGGCGGCCGTCCTGGCGAAGCTCCTCCAAGCCCGCTGAACCGCGTCTGAAAAGCGGCGTCGTAGGCTCGATGAGAAATGACTGACACCCAGCCCATCCTCCCGCGGGAACTCATCGATCTTCCCGAGGCGATCAGCAGTGTCGGGCCGCCGCCCATCCCAGACCTGCCCGAACCCTACGGGCTGCGTGTTGTCGACCCGGACGCCGACGCCGAAACGATCGCGGAGTGGATGAGCCGGCCTCATTTGGTGCAGGCCTGGGAGTCCAACTGGCCGGTGGAGCGGTGGCACCGATATCTGCAGGCGCAACTGGAAGGCGAATTTTCGCGGCCGTTCATCGCCACCCTGGACGGGGTTGATCGGGCATATATCGAGTTGTACAGGGCGGCAAAGGATTCCATTGCTGCACGATATGACTACGACCCCCACGATCTGGGATTGCACGTCGCGGTCGCCGATCTGGACTACATCGAGCGGGGGCACGTCAGTTACCTGCTGCCCTATTTGGTGGTCAGCATCCTCACCCTCGATCCGCAATGTCGCCGCATCATGTTCGATCCCGACCATCGCAACGTGTTGGCGCGCAAGTTTTGTGAGCGCAGCGGTTGCGCATTTCTCGGCGAGCATGACATGTCGAATCGGCGGATGGCGCTGTACGTGCTGCCCCGCACCCCCGAGGACATCCCTCGCCGGCGCGACGGCTGAGGCGTCGCGCGTCAAAGTTGTTGCGCGATCTGCTGTCCGATCAAGGCCGCCGCTTCCCCCAGCACGACGCTGACGAGGATGTTGGCCAGCGCGGCGTGCAAGCGACGTTCCTCGCCGAGCCGCTGCGTTTCCAGCATCCAGGTGGAAAAGGTGGTGTAGGCGCCGACGAAGGCGGTGCCCACCAGCAGGGCAGCCTCCTTATTCAACGCCAGGCCGCCGAGGAAACCCAAAAGCGCTGCGCCGCTGACGTTCACGGCCAGCGTCCCGAACGGAAACGGCCGAGATAACCGGCGCGCCACGGTGCGATCGATAACGAAACGCAGCACCGACCCGATGCCGCCGATCAGCACGACGCCGACCCAGAGTAGAGCCGTCGTCACGGTGGCGGCCGTCATCGCCGAATCCGGACACGGCGCACCAATTTGGTGGCGAGGTGCACCGCCAGCAATCCCAGCACGGTGCTGGTGACCGTGTATCCGACGGCCAGCACCCAGTGGCCGTGCTCGATCATCCGCAACGTCTCGACCTGCATCGTCGAGAAAGTGGTTAAACCGCCGCACAATCCGGTGCCGAGCAGGGGCCGCCGATAGCTTGACGTCGGCAATCGCTCCAGCAGCCGGGTGGTGAAGTAACCCACCAAGAAGGCCCCGACGATGTTGACCGCGAACGTGGGCCACGGCCAGCTGGCCGGGTCGGCGCCGGCGAGGGTGCTCAGCGCGACGCGGGCCAGGGAACCCAGCGCACCACCGGCAAACACCGCGGCCAATTCGCGATAGTCCCGTTGAGCCACGGGTCAAGTCCTTTCGAGCTTGTGAACGCTTCGCAGCATAGAGCGACATGCGAGTGGAGCACGGGCACAATTGGCTGACATGGCCCATCCGCGCGCCGGTCAGCCGGCCCAGCCCGAAGACCTTGTCGACCTGCCGCACCTGGTGACGGCGTATTACTCGATCGCGCCCGACCCCGGTGACGTCGCCCAGCGGGTGGCGTTCGGCACGTCGGGCCATCGCGGGTCGGCGCTCAACGGCGCGTTCAACGAGGCGCACATCCTGGCGATCACCCAGGCCATCGTCGAGTACCGCGCCGCGCACGGCGTGACTGGTCCGTTGTTCATCGGCCGGGACACCCACGGGCTTTCCGAGCCGGCGTGGGTGTCGGCGCTGGAGGTGCTGGCCGCCAATGAGGTGGTGGCCGTCATCGATTCCCGCGACCGGTACACGCCCACCCCGGCGGTCAGCCACGCCATCGTCACCTACAACCGAGGCCGCACCGAGGCGTTGGCCGACGGTATCGTCGTGACCCCGTCGCACAACCCGCCGTCGGACGGCGGCTTCAAGTACAACCCACCCAACGGCGGCCCCGCCGACACTGACGCAACCAACGCAATTGCCCAGCGCGCCAACGAGATCCTGCGCGACGGGGCGGGCGTCAAGCGCATCCCGCTGGCCCGTGCGCTGCAGACCGTGCAGCGCCACGACTACCTGGGCAACTATGTCGACGACCTGCCGAACGTGGTCAACGTCGATGCCATCCGCGAGGCCGGGGTGCGTATCGGCGCCGACCCGCTGGGTGGGGCGAGCGTCGACTATTGGGGCGAGATCGCTCAGCGGCATCGCCTGGACTTGACCGTGGTCAATCCGCTGGTCGACGCGACCTGGCGATTCATGACCCTCGACCACGACGGCAAAATACGGATGGATTGCAGCTCGCCGGACGCGATGGCTGGGCTGATTTCGACCATCACCACCTCGGACCGCTACCAGATCGCCACCGGCAACGACGCCGACTCCGACCGCCATGGCATCGTCACGCCCGACGGGGGCCTGCTCAACCCGAACCACTACCTAGCGGTGGCCATCGAATACCTCTACACCCGGCGGCCGTCGTGGCCGAGCGGCATTGCCGTCGGCAAGACCGCCGTCAGTTCGTCGCTGATCGACAGGGTGGTCGCCGGCATCGGTCGCAAGCTGATCGAGGTGCCGGTCGGATTCAAGTGGTTCGTCGACGGCCTGGTCGAGGGCACCATCGGCTTCGGCGGCGAGGAGTCAGCCGGGGCGTCGTTCCTGCGGCAGGACGGCTCGGTGTGGACCACCGATAAGGACGGCATCATCCTGGCCCTGCTGGCTTCCGAGATCCTGGCGGTCACCGGGCTGAGTCCGTCCCAGCGCTACCAGCAGCTGGCCGCCGAGTACGGCACGCCCTGCTACGCGCGGGTCGACGCGCCCGCCGATCGCGACCAAAAGGCACGCCTGTCGAAGCTTTCCGCCGATCAGGTGACCGCGACCGAATTGGCGGGGGAGCCGATTACCGCGAAATTGACCGCGGCGCCTGGCAATGGCGCACCGCTGGGCGGATTGAAGGTGACGACGGCCAATGCGTGGTTTGCCGCGCGACCGTCGGGCACCGAGGACGTCTACAAGATTTACGCGGAATCCTTCAAGGGGCCGCAGCATTTGGCCGAGGTGCAGGAGACCGCGCGCGAGGTGGTTAATAAAGTCATTGGGTGACTTTTTCCCGCCGGCTTGTCCGCTCGGGGGGGCGTGCGTCCCGTTCTAGCCGGCTGCCGCGTGAAGTCTGGATTCTGAGCTGGGCGAATATCACGATCGCCCTTGGCTACGGCGTGATCTCGCCGGCGCTGCCGACCTTTGCGCGTACCTTCGGGGTGAGCATCAAGGCGGTGACTTTCTTGGTCACCGTCTTTTCATTGAGCCGGTTGTGCTTCGCGCCGATCAGTGGACTGCTCACCGAACGGTTGGGTGAGCGGCGCATCTACATCGGCGGTTTGCTGATCGTGGCGGTGTCCACCGCCGCGTGCGCCTTTTCCCAGGCTTACTGGCAGCTAATGCTTTTCCGCGTTTTCAGCGGCATCGGGTCGACGATGTTTTACGTCTCGGCGCTGGGGCTGATGATCCACATCAGCCCTCCCGATGCGCGCGGCCGGATCGCCGGTCTGTTCACCACCTCGTTCATGGTGGGCGCCGTCGGCGGCCCGGCGGTCGGCGGCCTGGCGGCGGGGTGGGGGTTGACCGCTCCGTTCGTGGTCTACGGCGTCGCCATGCTGGCCGTCGCGGTGGTGCTGTTCTACAGCTTGCGGAATTCGGCGCTGGCCGCGCCGCCGCCCCCCACGCGATCCACGGTGACGCTGCGCGAGGCGCTGGGGGTTCGCGCGTACCGTTCGGCGCTGCTGTCGAACTTCGCGACCGGTTGGTCCGCGTTCGGCCTTCGCGTCGCGCTGGTCCCTCTGTTCATCTCCGATGTGATGGGCCGGGGCATCGGCATCATCGGCGTGGTGCTCGCGGCGTTCGCGGGTGGAAACGCGTTGGCGGTCATCCCCAGCGGCTACCTGTCGGACCGGATGGGGCGGCGCACCCTGTTGATCATCGGGCTGGTGACATCCGGAGCGGCGACCGTGTGGCTGGGCTTCGTCGCGTCTTTGCCGGTCTTCATGGTGGCGGCCGGCGTGGTCGGAGCGATGACGGGGATCTACATGTCACCGCTGCAGGCCGCCGTCGCCGACATCCTGGGCAACGAGGCACGCGCGGGCCTCCCGGTGGCGACGGTGCAAATGATGTCGGATCTGGGTGCCATCGTCGGGTCCATGGCGGTCGGTTGGGCCGCCGAGCAGTTCAGCTATATGTGGGGCTTCGTCATCAGCGGGATCGTTCTGCTGATCGCCGCCATCGGTTGGGTGGTGGCGCCGGAGACCCGCACGGCGGCGGATCTCGAGGCCGATCTCCTGGCGTCCGAGGCGGACGTCGAGCCGGTCTGAGCAGCAACTTTGAAGGACGGTTACCGGTGGTGTAGCTTCGATGGGCACGACTTCGCGGGGCTATGGCGCAGCTGGTAGCGCACCACACTGGCAGTGTGGGGGTCAGGGGTTCGAGTCCCCTTAGCTCCACTTTCTAACCAGTTCAGAACAGCTATCGGAGCGGTTTTTCAATTGCTCGCCGCGCCTCGAATCGAAAACCCCCAGCGGCAAAGGTTCCCAGAACTATCTATGTGCGGCCAGGCCGCCGCGGTGCCGGGGGCGTTGCGATTCGTGTGAAGGCTTAGACCGGTGGTATCAAGCAGGTATCATCTTGGGTCATGGGAATGACCTTGCGCCCCAGTGAGCAGCAGGCAGAAGCGCTGCGCCGGCAGGCCGCCGCCGAGGGCCGGTCGATGCAGGCCGTCGCGCTGTCTGCCATCGACGAGTACATCGCCCGGCGGGCGCACAAGGCCAACGTCACCGCGGCGCTGCAGCGCGTGGTCCGCGAGGAGGCCGGGGTCTTGGAGCGCCTCAAGGACGCGTGACTGATTACCTCGATCTCGAAGATCTGCTCGAAATTGCCCGAGAGGCCGTGGGAAAGGACGTCGTGGTCAGCGACTACGGCTTGCTTGAATCGGCCCTGGCGCGACCGCGCGCGTCGGTGTTTGGCCAGGATGCGTACTTAGGTCTGCACCTGAAGGCGGCCGCGCTGCTGCATTCTCTGGCACGGAATCACGCGTTGGTGGACGGCAACAAGCGACTTGCGTGGACGGCCTGCCGGACGTTCCTGGCCATCAACGCTCAATGGATCAGCGCGCCGGAGGACGAGCGTTTCGACCTTGTGATCGGGGTGGCCGCCGGCGCAATGCCCGATCTCGACGAGATTGCAGAGAAACTGCGTAGCTGGAGCTACCACGAGGGCTGAGCTGCCGAAGGGGAGCGCACGGGTTCGAGTCCCTTTAGCTCCACCGATTGTTTGCTGATTATCGATCGTTGTGGCTGGGTATCCTGCAACCCGTGCGATTCATCTACGTCGCCGCCGGGGTTGGCGTGGCCGCCGGGGTCTTGATCGTCGGGCCGCCGGTGCTGACGGCGTCTGCGCACGCCGACTACAGCGGATATCGCCGTTGCGTAGGGAAGATGACCGAGCCGCTGGCGGGGCACGACCCCCAAAGCCTCCAGCTCGTTGGCGTCATTGAGCAGGATCTCGATTCCGGTGTCTCCCCGGCTGCGGAGGCCGAGAAAGTGGCGCACATGGGATTTGAACCAGGCTTTGCCAGCGGAATCGTTCAGTGCGTGATTGAAGAACGTCCGTAGCTAGGTGCGAGCAGATTGCGAACGAATTGCGATCTAGCGCAACGGCTTTGGCGTCCGTCTTTTCTGGTGCATCGTCCACGTTCACTCGAGCCCACTACGACGACGGCGCCATGCGTACCGCCGAGGGACGGAGTCATGACATGCATCGCCCCGACACGATCATCGAGATCCACCGCGAACGCGTGCAGGATCAGACGGCCGAAATGTTCAGCGGCGACAAGTACAGCCAGTCGGTCGACGGCGCCGGCTATTCGGCGACGGCCACACTCGACCTCACCCTGGACCGGGTCTGGTTCATCCTCGGCGCCCAACAGCGGCTGTGGCAGGAGGAAGCCGACGGTGAATTGCGCGACCCGCGGCGGCACTTTGCGATAGACCTGGTGATTTTCGATTCGAAGATCGTCTTCGATTCGGTCACCTGCATCCCGCTGGTATCGCTGCCGCCGGCCACCATCACGATCCCGGATGGACCGCGTGCCGGCGAGTCGCGCGAGATTGCGTACAACGAGATTCCGCTGTTCGGGCGGTTGACGATTCACGATCAGCTCGAGCCGCACCAGATAGAGCCGGGCAAGCAGACGATCGCGCTGAACTTCACCGCCCAGGACGCTCCCGCGCTGGTGGCCGGGCCGTCGCCAGACCGGTACGGCGGGTGGCTGTTCGGTCCGCGCGCCGAGCGGCGTGCGGGCGGGGTCACGGTCTTTGCCGGACAGGACCCCCGGGTCAGCTGGGAGCTCGATTACGCCGAGGCGCACTGGATCACCCACAGCATCGCCGGGGAGCTCATGGTGAAGCTGGAGAAGCTGCAACATCCCGGCCTCTCGGATGACGAAGCCAGAACCAGGGTGCTCGACTCGCTCGCCGCCCAGATCGCCGACGCGATCCGCCCGCAACTGGAGGCGATGGGAGACAACGGGATTCAGGCGCTACTGCCGTCGCCGGTGGACGTGGACCCGGACGCGCAGGACGACAGCACGGTCAAGCAGCTCGACGCTATGGTGCAGCGCTTCGAGGTGGGCGACGTGACCGAGGAATCTATGGTGGTGCAGCTGCATACGCTGCGCGAGTTGCCGCCCGGCGAGGAGCTGCCCCCGTCCGTTCTCGCCGAAAACCCGGGTGAGAGGGCGGCTTTGGCCGCCACCGGGTGGAGCATTTTGCGGCAGGTCCGTGACACCGTGATGAACAGTTTCGATCTCGACGAGCGCGACTTCGACCCCGATGCGCCGTGCGCGCTGGCGGGGCCGAAGACCATCAGCATCGGCGGGCAAGATCGAAGCCTCGACGGCCTCGACGCCGACATCGTGCCGCGAACCGGGGATGGCCGGTTGGTCGTCGACGGCACCGTGAGCGCCGAAACCACGCTCTACGACTTCAAGGCCACGTTCAAGGTGACCTATGAGATGGGCCTCGGCGACATCCCGCGCGACCCGAAGGGGAAAGAGCTGCTGCGCGAGGACATTGACACCATCGAGCTTCTGGAAGAGACGCTGAATCTGGCCGGCGAGAGGAAGCGCTCCCATCACCTGAGCACCGAGCAGTACGAGGCGCAAGTCAAGCGGGTCAGGGAGCGATTCGATCGGCTGCCGCGGACGGTGGGGGTGCGACCGGCGCAGAACTCTGAGCCGGACGTGACTGCGGACTTCAGCCTGACCGCGGCCGGCAAAGTGGCCACGGCCGCGGGAGCGGCGGCCGTCATCGGTCTGCTCGCGCTGCCGGTGACCTGGGTCGCGGGGGCGGCCGGGGTGGGTGCCGCCGGCGCAGGGGGATTGTTGACCCTGGCCATCGCGCAGTACATCACCACCGTCCTGACCATCGACTGGTTCGGCACCGGAATCGGTTCCCGTCAGGTCAAGAAATCGCTGAACGACCAACCCGAAGGCACGTCGCTTCCTCCGATCGGGATGCCGATTGACGTCGACCTCAATCGGCAACGCCTCGCGGTGTATTTCCGCCCGGTGCCGGCAAAGCTGTGGATTGATTGCGTCGCGGCCAATGCGGACGAAGATTCGGAAGGCAACGGCGCCGGCGTCCGCGCCGTCGGTGGCCGGTGGCCCACCGGCGGCCACCCGTGGAGGCTGTCGCACGACGACGCCGTCTTGTTCGTCGACGCCGACCAACTGGAGCTTGTTATCGATCCGGCCAGCGCGGGCGGCAACGAGGCGCCCGTTGGCGTCGACACCGAGGAGGACGGACGACGCCGCCTGCGGGTGCAGAGCGATCCCGGGGCGCTGCAGCGGCTTCCGCGCTGCACCGAGCGGGACTCACCGTAGCGAGATAAAGCCCTTCGCGGCGGTCAGCACAATGCGGCGGCCGAGAACCACCCACCGGCCACCAACGCGATGAGGAGCGCGGCGGTGGTTTGCCCCATCATCGCGGCCGCGATGACACCCACAATCGCGCAGATGAAGACGGTGACGGTCAGGACGGCAACGAGCAGACGGTGTGAATTGACCGCCGCGCCGGTACGAGGCGCGATGACGGTCTTATGGGGACGATCCACGCCAACCATGAAATCCCCTTCGGTGTGACGCCCGCAACATGCCACGACGAGATGTGGTCTACGTCACATCATAGCCTCGGCGGCTGCCGCCACTCGGTTACTGCCCGGAGACGAGGAATACGTCGTCATTTCGTCGTCGTCATTTCGTCGTTATCCGCTTGAGACCGCCAATTAGGTTTTCGCCTGGATGCTGGATTAGTCTTGCCCGCGGTTCGTTCGCGACTCAGGAAAGCAGCCATGCCTGTTCAGCCCGCTCTGTTGCGCCGTCAATCGTTGCGCAGCGCCCGCCGAGCGCGGGTCGCTCCCCGCGTGACGTGCCCGATGGTCGGCCAGTGCTTCGACATCGAAATCACTCGCGACTCGGATGGATGGATGATCCGGATTCCCGAGGTCGGCAGGGTCACCCGCGCCAGCAGCCGGGCCACCGTTGAGCTGGCGGCGCGGGAGTGCATCGCAACTTGGACCGGCATCCCCATCGGGTATGTCGCCGTGTACGTCGCCAGCGAGACCAGCTAGCGGCCGATCTCAGCGCGTCAGGTGACCAGGGACAGCGCGTAGCCGCGCCTTAACTTTCCCGACGGTGTCTTGGGAATCGCACCTGGGGCCAGTACCACCACATTGCGCGGGCGCGCCGCGACTTCGGTGACGACTTCGTGGGCAACCTCGTGCTTGATGCGCCGTACTTGGGCGGGGTCATTGACGTCATTCGATTCGACCGCAACGGCAAACGATTCCCGCGACCGGCCGGCATCGAGTCGCACGGCCGCCACACACCCTGCGCGCACCCCGGCCACCCGCCCGGCGGCACGTTCGACATCAGTGGGGTAGATGTTGCGTCCGGCCATGATGATGACGTCCTTGGCCCGGCCGCAAACCACGACGTGGCCTAGCTCAGTGAAATAACCCAGATCGCCGGTATTCAGCCAGCCCTGGTCGTCTTGGGCGGCTACAAAGCCGCCCGTCGTGACGTACCCGGATGTGACCGAGTCTCCTCGCACCTCGATCAGCCCCACGCCGCGCGTTGGCTGGACGGCGCCGTCCTCATCAACGATGCGGGCCTGCATACCCTTCAGCGGTGGGCCCAGCGAAGCCAGCCGGCAGGTGTTGCCGGTGGCGGCGGGCACTGCCCGACGCAGCACCGCCAGCATGTCGCGGTTTACCTCATCGACGACCAGGCCGTGGCCGCACTCCGAAAAAAACACTGCCACAGTCGTTTCGGCCATTCCATACGCCGGCAAGATCGCTTCGGAACGCAGCCCGAACGGCGCCCCGGCCGCACAAAGTTCTTCCACATCGGCCGGATCGACCTGTTCGGAACCTGACAAGGCCCACCGTAACGACGACAGATCGAAATCGCCGGGCTGGGCATGCCGCCGTAACCGCTTGGCCAGTAACGCGTAGGCAAAATTCGGCGCCGCGGTCATGGTGGCCCGGTATTTGTCGATCAATCTGGGCCACAACAAGATATCGGACAGGAAGTCGACCGGAGTGATCTTGACCAACTCGGCACCGAATAGCATTGGCACCGTCAGAAATCCGGTCATCCCCATGTCATGAAACAGAGGCAACCAGCTCACGATCACATCGATATCCAGGTCGTACTGGGCGCCCACGAACATCGCCTCGGCATTGGCGATCACATTGGCATGGGTGATCGTCACCGCTTTGGGGCAATCCGTCGAGCCCGAGGTCAACTGCAGGAGCGCCAAGTCGGCTTCATCGCTGTCGACGGCGTCAATCGGTGCGGCGTTTAATAACTCGGCGAACGTTACCACTGTGACAGCGTGCCCGGCCAGCACCTCCCGGACGGCCATGAACGGATCTGACACGATCACGACGGTCGCCTCAATCATGGTGATGACCGCCAAGGTGTCGTGTACCCATACCTGTAGATCGGTGCGCGGCGTCGGCTGCTGCAGCATCGTCAAACACGCGCCTCGCAACCACACTCCCTGCGCGATCGGTGCGACTTCCACCGGGGCACCGGCCAGCACACCGACCCGATCACCCGGACCGATCCCCAGCGCGGCCAATCCACCAGCCACCCGCCGAGCGCGCTGATGAACGTCACGCCAGGTAGACCGAACGGGCGAACCGGGGTCTCCGGTGACCAAGCCATGGTTGCTTGACTCGGCGGCGCTGAGCATCGACTCCAGGAATCTGCTCACTGTCATCTCCCATGTGTCAGGTTTTTGGTGGGCCCGATTTTGGCCATCTCGGCACTATGAGGTGACGGGGCAACCTTACTGCTCTTACGCGCGCAGCCTGGGAAGGCGCACCGCCGAGTTGGTGCGCAGGTACGTCAAGAGCGGAAGGGCTTTAGCCGGCCGGCGCCACGGCGATCGATTTGGTATCCACGTAGCCGTCGAGCCCTTCGGGTCCGAGTTCTCGGCCGTAGCCACTGCCTTTGACGCCGCCGAAGGGCGCAAACGGGTCCATGGTGTAGCCCTGATTGATGCCGACCGTCCCGGTGTGGATCCGCGCGGCGAGTGCCAGGGCCCGGTCGGTGTCGTTGCCCCACACCGATCCGGCCAGGCCGTAGTCCGAATCGTTGGCGATCGCGACCGCCTGGTCCTCGTCGCGATAGGGGATGACGGTGATGACGGGGCCGAAAATCTCCTCCCGTGCGATGCGCATGGCGTTGTCGGCCGCCGCGAACAGGGTGGGTCGGACGTACCAGCCACGGTCGAGTCCGTCGGGCATGTCGGCGCCGCCGACGATCAGCCGCGCGCCCTCCCGTCGACCGACGTGGATGTAATCGCGAACGCGCTGCTGCTGGCGACGAGAGACCAGGGGGCCGAGCTGGGTTTTCGGGTCGGCGGGATCGCCGACGCGAAGGCCGGACATCTCCGCGGCGAGCGCGTCGACGTACTCGTCATGGCGCGCATGGGGCACCAGGACGCGGGTCAGGGCGTTGCAGATCTGGCCGCTGTTGGACAGGCTGGCCGATCGCACCCCGGCGGCGACCTTGTCGGGCGCCGCGTCGTCGAGGACCAGGGCCGCGGACTTTCCGCCGAGTTCGAGGCTGACCTTGGTGAGGTTGGCCGCGCAGGCCGCGGCGACGGCGTGCCCGGCCGCGGTGGAGCCGGTGAACGACACCTTGTCCACGCCGCGGTGGCCGACCAGGTAGGCGCCGAGGGTCGCGTCGCCGGGCAGCACGCTGACGGCGCCGGGCGGCAGGCCCGCCTCGTCGATCATCTCGGCTAAAAGCAAGGCATCCAACGGGCTTTCGGGCGCGGGCTTCAGCACGACGGTGCAGCCGGCCAGCAGCGCGGGCACCAGCTTGGTGACGATGAGGAATTGGGGCATGTTCCACGGCACGATCGCCGCGACGACGCCGACGGGCTCTTTGCGGACCAGCACGTCGCTGCCGAAGAATCCGGCCCTGGTCTCCTGCCACTGATGCCGCTCGGCCAGGTCGCAGAAAGCGCGGATCATGAATGCGGGCAGGCCGACCTGGGCACGCTGGGCGAAGCTGATCGGCGCGCCGATCTCGGCGGTGATGGTGTCGGCCATCTCGCCGCGGCGCCGGTCATAGATGTCGGCCAAACGCCGGATAGCGGCGATTCGTTCCGATGGTTCGCTGCGGCCCCAGGGCGCCGACGTCAAGGCCGCGCGCGCGGCGGCCACCGCGGCGTCGACACCGTCGGATCCCGCCGCATCGACCTCGGCGATGGGTTCTTCGGTGTGTGGTGAGATGACTTGTACGACGCTGCGGTCCATCCGCGCCTCCCGAGGCCAATATCAACTACTTGCTATTGATGGGGTCGAGGATATACCGTCGGCCGTGACGGGGCTCTCAGGGATCGGTGAAACCGGTGCGCAGGTGGTTGTTTCGGCAGACCGTACTGCAGTACCCGGCTGGGCGCCGAAGGTTCTAAGAGATCGGACTGCTTAAGGAGCGATCATGGCTCGATTCCCCAAACCGCCGGAGGGCAGCTGGACCGAGCACTACCCGGAATTGGGCACCGACCCGGTGTCATATCAGGACTCCGTCAGCCCGGAGATCTACGAGCTGGAACGCGAGGCCATCTTCAAACGGGCTTGGCTCAATGTCGGTCGCGTTGAACAGCTCCCGCGCAAAGGCAGTTACCTCACCAGGGAGCTGAAAGTCGTCAACACGTCAATCATCTTGGTGCGCACGGGATCAGGCGGCATCAACGCCTACCACAACGTCTGCCGGCATCGCGGCAACAAGTTGGTGTGGAACGACATGCCGCAGGAGGAAACGAGCGGCGTGTGCCGGCAGTTCACCTGTAAATACCACGCCTGGCGCTACGACCTGGACGGCAACCTCACCTTCGTGCAGCAGGAGGACGAGTTCTTCAACCTCGACAAGAGTCGCTACGGCCTGGTGCCGGTGCACTGCGAGGTCTGGGAAGGCTTCATCTTCGTCAACTTCGGCAAGAAACCCGAGCAGTCATTGCGAGAGTTCCTGGGTCCCATGATCACTGGGTTGGAGGGCTACCCCTTCGACAAGATGACCTCCCGCTGGTACTACCGCTCGGAAGTCAAGGCGAACTGGAAGCTCTACATGGACGCTTTCCAGGAGTTCTATCACGCCCCGGTGCTGCATGCGAACCAGTCGCCGACCGCGTACTCAAAGGCGGCCGCCGAGGCGGGATTTGAAGCCCCGCACTACCGGCTGGACGGGCCTCACCGGCTGGTCAGCACGTCGGGGGTGCGGGCCTGGGAAATGGCCGAAGAGATGCGCAAGCCGATGGAGGACATCTGCCAGAGCGGACTGTTCGGGCCGTGGGACAAGCCCGATCTCGGGCCGATGCCAGCCGGGCTCAACCCCGCGAAATGCGACCCGTGGGGCCTGGACTCGTTCCAGCTGTTCCCCAACTTCGTCATCCTGTTCTGGGGCCAGGGCTGGTATCTGACCTATCACTACTGGCCGACGTCGTACAACAGCCACCTGTTTGAAGGAACGCTGTACTTCCCGGCGCCCCGTACCCCGCGCGAGCGGGTGGCTCAGGAATTGGCGGCCGTGTCGTTCAAGGAGTACGGGTTGCAGGACGCCAATACCCTGGAGGCGACGCAGACGATGCTCGAATCCCAGGTGATCGACGAGTTCTTACTGTGCGACCAGGAGGTCCTGATCCGTCACCTACACAAGGAGACGGCGGCCTGGATCGACGACTATCGCCGGACCTCCACGGCAGGAGTGTGAAAAGATGTCGATGCTGCCCGCCGAGTTCGCCGACCTCGAACGGTTCGCCGACTGGTGTCTGCCCAGCGAACCGGAGCGCTACGCCAAGAGGCTGGCCAGCTCCATGACGGAAATGAAGGCCTTTTACGACGCGATCACCCCGCGTGCCGAAGAGGCGCTGGCGTTCTGCGACAAGTTTTCCCTCGACGACTTGCCCGACGACGTCCTAAATCTGATGCACCTGCTCTACTCCATGATCATGGTGTCGTTCCCGGTGGAGTGCTGGAAACAGCCCCGGGTCCCCGATTCGGGTGCTGCGAGCTTGGATTGCGTGTCCGAGCCGGTGCCATGACCTTTGTGCTGCGGGCGGCGCGATGGGCTGACGTCGTGATCGGTCAGATCCACACGCCGGCGGAGGTGGTGATCGACGGCGAACGCATCACCGCGATCAATCCCCAAGAGCCGCTCCCGGATTCGGCCACCATCGTCGACCTCGGCGACGTGACACTGCTTCCGGGCCTGATGGACATGGAGCTCAACCTGCTCATCGGTGGACCCGGCGGCCCCGACGGCCTGCCGGCACCTATGCACGGCGTGCAGGACGACCCCGCGTATCGCACGCTGCGCGGCGCGGTCAACGCGCGCACCACCCTGGAGGCCGGGTTCACCACGGTGCGCAATCTCGGGTTGATGGTCAAGACCGGCGGCTATCTGCTCGACGTGGCGCTGCAGCGCGCCATCGACCAGGGCTGGCACATCGGGCCGCGCGTCTATCCCGCCGGACATGCCGTCACCCCGTACGGCGGGCATCTGGACCCGACGGTCTTCCAGCGGTTGGCTCCCGGGGTCATGCCGCTCTCGGTCGCCGAAGGCATCGCCAACGGGGTGCCCGACGTGATCGCTTGCGTGCGGTACCAAATTCGGCACGGCGCCAAGTTGATCAAGGTGTCCGCCTCGGGCGGGGTGATGTCGCACAGCACGGCGCCCGGCGCCCAGCAGTACTCCGATGCCGAGTTCGCCGCCATCGCCGACGAGGCCCACCGGGCCGGAGTTCGGGTGGCCGCGCACGCAGTGGGGGACAGCGCAATTCAAGCGTGCATTCGCGCGGGGATCGACTGCATCGAACACGGCTTCCTGGCCAGCGACGAGACCATCCAGATGATGGTCGATCACGGTACGTTCCTGGTCTCGACCACGTATTTGACCGACGCCATGGCCATCGATCGCATCGCGCCCGAGCTACGCAAGAAGGCGCTCGAGGTATTCCCGCGGGCAAAGTCGATGCTGCCCAAGGCGATTGACGCGGGGGTGCGGATCGCGTGCGGCACCGATGCGCCGGCCATCCCGCATGGCCACAACGCGAAGGAGTTGGGCGCGCTGGTCGACCGGGGGATGACCCCCGCGCAAGCGATCCGCGCGGCCACGGTGGTGGCGGCCGAGCTGATCGAGGCGGACGAGTTGGGCAGACTGGCACCCGGCTATCTGGCGGACATCATCGCCGTCCCCGGCGACCCTTTCGACGACATCGCCACGACCCTCGACGTTCGCTTTGTCATGAAGAGCGGGCAGATCTACAAGACCCCGGCGGCGTAACGGAGGCGAGTATGGAACTCACCGACAACATCCTGTGGCTGCTCAAGCAGGCCTTTTACTACTCGCTGACCACCATCAACGAGGCGATGCGCGAACACGGCGTGAGCACGGCCCAAATCGGTGTGCTGCGCCAGCTGGCCAACGAACCCGGCTTGTCCGGCGCCGAACTCGCGCGGCGCCTGCTGATCAGCCCGCAGGGCGTCCAACTCGCGCTCACCGCGCTGGAACGCCGCGGCCTGGTGGAAAGAAAACAGGATCCCCAGCACGCGCGCATCCTGCGGGCCTACCTGACGGGCGAAGGCCGCAAGGTCGCCGAAACGGTGGTCAGCGACGCGATCGCCGCCCACCAGGAGGTGTTCGGTGTGCTGACCGAGCAGGAGCAACGAACCCTGCGTGAATTGCTGGGCCGGGTGGTCGAAAAGGGCACCGGTCATGAACTGTTCAACGATCACGTCGAGGGGTGACCGTGGTTCGACGGGCGACCTGTATCTAGTACTTGAGACTAATCACAAGTAGTTGATACTCTGGCGGAGATGGCTGCAAACCGCGCGACAGCGAACGTCGGCTCCGCGACGGCGACCGCCGCCGCCGTCGGCGGTGTCGACACGGCTGCGTTGCCGAATGGCTTTGTCCCACTGCGGATCAAACGCGTCATTCGCGAGACCAGCGACGCCGTCTCGATCGTCCTCGAGGTCCCGCAGAGCCACGCGGAGCAGTTCGCCTACCAAGCCGGTCAGTTCCTGACGCTGCTGGTTAGTGTCGGCGGGTGCGAACATCGACGGTGTTACTCGATGTCGTCTGCACCCGGCGAAGATCTGCAGGTCACCGTCAAACGCGACGGTGACGGTGTGGTGTCGAACTGGCTGAATGACACCGCCGCGCCCGGCGGCCAGTTGCCCGCCCTGCCGCCACAAGGTCGCTTCGTGCTGCGCGACGACGATCGGGATCTGATCGCATTCGCCGGGGGAAGCGGTATCACGCCGGTGTTTTCGCTGCTGCGCACCGCGCTGATGTCCGGCACCCGCGCCACGCGACTGTTCTACGCCAACCGCAGCCGTGATGCGGTGATCTTCGACGATGCGTTGGCGTCGCTGGCCACGCAGCACGCCGATCGTTTCGTCCTGCACCACCACCTCGACGACAACAGCGGCTTCGTCACCCGCGCCGACGTCGAGGCGTTCATTCGAGACGCCGGCGACGCCAACGTATACATCTGCGGGCCCAACGCGTTCATGGAGACGGTGCGCAACGCTCTGGGCGCAACGGGCACGCCGGCCGATCGGCTGCACATCGAGCACTTCGACGTGAACGACGTTGCGGCGGCGGCACCGACCGACACCGAGGTGGTTACCGACGAGGTCACCATCGTGCTGGACGGAGCGACGACAACGGCGCGGTATGATCCTGGCAACACGTTGCTGCAGACGGCCCGTATGGCCGGCCTGCGGGCGCCGTCGTCGTGTGAAATCGGTTCGTGCGGAACGTGTATGGGCCGCCTGACCCAGGGTAGCGCCCGGATGATCAATAACGATGCGCTCGATCCGGACGAGGTCGCGGACGGCTGGGTGCTGACGTGTCAGGCCCTGCCCACCAGCCCAACGGTGCGGGTGGTCTACGAGTGAGGGAAAAGGTGGAGCGGAGTCGATGACCAGGGTGGCGGTGGTGACCGGCGGTGCCTCGGGTATGGGCGAGGCGACATGCCATGAATTGGGCCGGCGCGGACTCAAGGTTGCGGTCCTGGATGTCAACGAGCATGCCGCACAACGCGTCACCGACGATCTGCGTGCCAACGGCGTGACGGCGCTCGGGGCGGGCGCCGACGTCACCGATCGGTCCGCCGTGGAGCAGGCCTTCGCGAAGGTGCGCAGCGAACTGGGTCCGGTGACTGTCCTGGTGACCAGTGCCGGCGTATTCGATTATTCGCCCTTCCTGGAGATCAGCGCCGAAACCTGGTCGCGGATCGTCGACGTCAATCTCACCGGCACCTTTCATTGTTGCCAGGTTGCGCTGCCGGACATGCTGGAGGCGGGCTGGGGGAGAATCGTGATGATCTCGTCGTCGAGCGCCCAGCGGGGCTCGCCCTTCGCCGCCCACTATGCGGCTTCCAAAGGCGCGGTGATCACCTTGACCAAATCTCTGGCCCGCGAATACGCGCCGCACGGGATCACGGTGAACAACATTCCGCCCTCGGGCATCGAAACCCCGATGCAGCACCAGGGTCAGGCCGCCGGCTACCTGCCATCCAACGAGCAAATGGCCAGCAATATCCCGTTGGGCTACCTCGGCACCGGAGCCGACATCGCCGCGGCCGTAGGGTTTTTGTGTTCGGAAGAAGCAAGGTTCATCACCGGCCAGGTCTTGGGCGTCAACGGCGGAGCGGTGATGTGATAGTGAGGATTCGATGACCAGAGCAGGAAGGACCCCGGAGGGCTCGTGGACCGAGCACTATCCCGAATTGGGAACCGGTCCAGTCTCTTTCAGGGATTCGACGTCTCGGGAGTTCTACGAACTCGAGCGCGAGGCGATCTTCAAACGGGCGTGGCTCAACGTGGCGCGCGTCGAGGAACTTCCGCGTGTCGGTAGCTACCTGACCAAGGAGATCGAAGTCGCCGGCGTATCGGTGATCCTGGTCAAAGGCAGGGACGAGCAAATCCGCGCGTTCTACAACGTGTGCCGCCACCGCGGAAACAAGCTGGTGTGGAACGATTTTCCCGGCGAGGAGACCAAAGGGACGTGTCGGCAGTTCACCTGCAAGTACCACGGTTGGCGCTACGACCTACAGGGTGCGTTGAAGTTCGTCCAGCAGGAATCGGAGTTCTTCGACCTCGACGTCGCGCAGTACGGATTGCGTCCGGTGCACTGCGACGTGTGGAACGGCTTCGTCTTCATCAACCTCGACGCCGAACCGCGGCAGGGCCTGCGTGAGTTCCTCGGTCCGATGATCACCGGCCTCGACGGTTACCCGTTCGACAAGTTGACCGAGCGCTACGACTGGGTGGCCCACAACAACAGCAACTGGAAGATCTTCGCCGACGCCTTCCAGGAGTATTACCACGTGCCCTCGCTGCACTCACAACAGGTGCCCGCCGAGGTGCGCGACCCCAACGCCGGATTCACTTGCGGCCACTTCCAACTCGACGGCCCGCACCGACTGGTCTCCACGGCCGGACGGCGCCGCTGGCTGCTGCCACCGGAATACATGTATCCGATCGAAAGGGCCACCCGCAGCGGCCTGGTGGGTCCGTGGCGAACGCCCGACATCGGCGAACTGCCGGCCGGGGTTAACCCCGGGGGTATCGAGCCCTGGGGGATCAGCAATTTCCAGATCTTCCCGAACACCGAGGTCCTGATCTATGGCGGCTGGTATCTGCTGTACCGGTACTGGCCGACCTCGCACAACACGCACCGGTTCGAGGCGTATACCTACTTCCATCCGGCGCGCACCGTGCGCGAGCGTATCGAGCACGAGGTCGCCTCGGTGGTGCTGAAAGAGTTTGCGCTGCAGGACGCCGGGATGCTCGGCGGGACGCAGGCGGCGCTCGAGTACGGCATCGTCGACGAGTTCCCCCTCAACGATCAGGAGATCCTGGTGCGCCATCTGCATAAGGTCGCCGTCGACTGGGTCGAAGCCTATCGGCGCGAACGGGATTCGGTGGGGGTGTGACCATGGATCCGATGCTGCCCAGCGCCTTCGCCGAGCTGGAGGGCTATGCCCAAACCTGGTGCCTGGCAACCGAAACCGAACGCTGGAACGCTCGGATGAACGCCCCGATGCCGCAGCTGCGCGACTTCTACGACGCGTTCTTCCCCCGCCTCGAAGAGGCGATCGATTACTGCGACAAGTTTCCCCTGGACAATGTGCCCGACGACGCGCTGAACCTGTTGCACATGATCTATTCGCTGATCATGGTCGCCATGGCGGTGGAGATCATGCATCAACCCGCCCCGGTCGATGCCGCCGACGCGGTCATGATCCGCACCGGTGGTCCGGTGCCCTGACGTTTCAGCCACCAGACATCCCTTTCTTCGAAAGGAGCGACGATGAGTCTGCTCACCATCACCAAGCTCACCGAATCCGTCGGCGCCGAAGTCGCGGGTCTTGAGCCGGCCGCACTGGCGGGTGACGAGTCGGTGGGTGCAGCCGTCCTGGATGCGTTGGAGGACAACGGCGTTCTGGTCTTCCGCGGTCTGCGGCTCGACCCGGTGGCCCAGGTCGACTTCTGCCGCCGCCTCGGCGAGATCGACCACTCCTCCGACGGCCACCATCCGGTGGCCGGCATCTACCCGATCACGTTGGACAAATCCAAGAACGCCTCGGCCGCCTATTTGAAGGCCACCTTCGACTGGCACATCGACGGCTGCACACCGCTGGGCGACGAATGCCCGCAGAAGGCCACCGTGTTGTCGGCGGTGCAGGTCGCCGAATGGGGCGGCGAAACCGAATTCGCCAACTCCTACGCCGCCTATGACGCCCTTACCGACGACGAGAAGGAGCGGTTCGGCACGCTGCGGGTGGTGCACTCGCTGGAAGCGTCCCAGCGCCGCGTCTACCCCGACCCCTCGCCGGAACAGGTGCAGCGCTGGCGGTCCCGGCGCACGCACGAGCATCCGCTGGTGTGGACCCACCGCAGCGGCCGCAAATCGCTGGTGCTGGGCGCCTCCGCGGATTACGTCGTCGGCATGGGCCTCGACGAGGGACGCGCCCTGCTGGACGAGCTCCTCGCGCGCGCAACGGTGCCCGACAAGGTGTACAGCCACAGCTGGTCGGTCGGCGACACCGTCATCTGGGACAACCGCGGGGTGCTGCACCGCGCGGCCCCGTACGATCCGGACTCACAACGCGAAATGCTGCGCACCACCGTGCTCGGCGACGAACCGATCCAGTAGCATGACCGCGTCCGACGGACCTCCCCTGCGCCTGTCACCGTTGCCCGCCGACCAGTGGGACGAGGGCGCGCGTGCCGCGCTGGCGTCCCTGATCCCGGCCGGGCGGGCGAATCCCGTTGGTGCGGGCAATATTTTGGCGACCATGGTCCGCCATCCCGAGCTGACCGCGGCCTATCTACCGTTCAACGCCTACCTGCTCACCCGGTCGACGCTGTCGCCCCGGATCCGAGAAGTCGCGCTGCTGCGCGTGGTGCACCGCAGCAATTGCGGCTACTTGTGGTCACACCACATCCCGATCGCCCTGCGTGCGGGCCTGTCCGAATCCGAGATCGACGACATCGCATCCGGACGCTGCGCCGAGCGGACCGACCAGGCCGTGGTCCGGGCTGTCGACGATCTGACCGGGGACAGCACGATCAGCCAAGCGACCTGGGATCTGCTGTGTGAGTTGTTCACCGAGCAGCAGTGCATGGACCTGACCTTCACCATCGGTGGCTACCTCTTGCTGGCTTTGGCGGTCAACACGTTCGGCATTCAGGAGGAGCAGGGCTAGCCGCGCCTGCCGGGCCGCGCTGCGCGCTAGTCCTCGCGGGACAGGGCGGCGCGGGCTCATTCGGCGATCGCCCGCTCGACCAGCGCCTCCTGCTCGACGGGCACCGGATCGGCGATGACCACCGCGTAGTCGTCATCGTCGAGCCGGAAGACATCCGGCGCGATGTTCACGCAGTAGGCATTGCCTTCGCACCGATCCAGGTTCACTACCGGCCGCATGAAGATCCTCCTTCTCCGATCCCTCGCCGAGACTCGGAGTTTTCACAGTACAACTTGTGTAAACGCTAGCCTAGAGCGGTTGGGCGAGAAACGACCTCTGTTTTGGCCCTCAGTGACCGGCGACCAACGCGATCTCGGTTGCCAGCGCGGTCCCGCACACCGCCAACACGATCGAAAACGCCACCCAGTCGGCGGGTTTCGGCCGCGACGGGGCGGCCGAGATCTGGCCGGTGCCGCCGCGGGCGGTGATCGCGTCGCCCATCTCGTCGGCGCGCCGCAGTGTCACCGTGATGACGGCGACGACCACGTCGATCACGTCCGCCGCCGGACGCCGCAGCCGGGCCCAGTGGGTTCGCGGGGGCTGCTTGGGCCGCAACCGGCGGGCGGCGAAGAGCACCCGGAATTCGTCGATGAGCATCGGGAAGGTGCGCAGCGCGAGCGCCAATGCGACCGACCAGTCGTCGACCGGTATCCGCAGTGGCCGCAGGAAGCGGCCCAAAGTGGCCACCGCCGGGGCGATTTCGGCGACATTGGTGGTCCACGACACCAGGGCGCCCAGGGCAAGCAGCGCCACCGACAGCACGGTGATGCGGAGAAAGTCCAGCAGCCCGCCGAGGCCCAGCGAGGCCGAGCCCAGCTGGATGTACGGACTTCCGCCGGCGAATGCCGCGTTGGCGCCGACGATCACCAGCACGATCCACAGCCAGCGCGGCACCGACGGCAGCACCCCCCGCGGGATACGGGCGAGCCGGATTCCCGTCGCCGCCAGCGCTGCCGTGAGCCCGATCGCCACCCATCCCGGAAAGAAGGTCAACAGCAGCGAAAAGACAAATACCGCAAGCAGTTTTGTCCCGGCCCACAGCTCGTGGATGGGTGAGGTGCCCGGCACCGGCCGCAGCAGCACGAAGGGGCGACGGCGGCCGGCCGGGTGTGTCGCCGGCGGGGTGCTGGCCACCGCATTGTGCTGGGCCGGGGACGGGTCCAGCGAACCGTCACGCAGGTGCAGGGTGCGTGGGCACAGCTCCTGAAGCCCGGCGAAGTCATGCGAAATGACCACCACCGTCAGGCCGGTGTCACGGCGCCGCTGGGCCAGCAGCCCGACCAGGCCGCGCTGACTGGCGGCATCCAGCCCTGCCAGCGGCTCGTCCAGGATCAACACCCGCGGTGACCGCGCCAGCAGTCCGGCCAGGACCACGCGACGCATCTGTCCGCCGCTGAGCTGGTCGATGCGCCGCTTGGCCAGCCCGGCGTCCAGGCCGACGGCGGCCAGCGCCGCAATCACCCGTGCCTGATCGGTGGGCGAAAACCCGGCCGCCGAGGCCACTTCCAGGTCGACCCGGCTGCGCATCAGTTGCAGCCGGGCCGCCTGGAACTGGAGCGCGACCGCTCCGACCTGGTCAGCGGTCGGGCGCCCGTCCAGCAGGCAGGCGCCGGTGGCCGGCACGGTCAACCCGGCCATGATCCACGCCAGCGTCGATTTGCCGGAACCGTTGCCGCCGTGGATCAACAGCCCGTCGCCCTCGTGCACCGCGAAGCTGACATCGCGCAGCGCGGTCTGGGCCCAGGGGGTGCCGCTGGCGTATTCGTGTCCGACACGGACGAGTTCGAGCACCGGCGCGCTGCCGGGACGTCCGTCCGTCACCGTCGGAGCCGGCGCGGTCGCGCTGCGGACCAGGTCGGTGTCCACCGACACGTCACCGAGATTGATTGCGCGGTCGGCGTATTCGGCCTCGTCGTTGTAGTGCGTGATGTGCACCAGGGCCGTTTGGTGGCGCTCGGTGAGGCCGGACAGGACGGCGAGCAATTGCTCCCGGCCCTGCCGGTCGACCATGCTGGTGACCTCGTCGGCGATCAGCAGCGCCGGCTCGCGCGCCAGCGCCGCGGCGACGGCCAGGCGCTGCAGCTCCCCGCCGGACAGGCTGCCCGTGTCCCGCTCGGCCAGCGCTTCCAGCCCGACCTCGCCGAGTAGCCGGGGGATGTCGGTGCTCTTGCCCGGTGGCAATCCCCAGACCACATCGTCGGCGACCCGGGTGCCCAGCACCTGGCTTTCCGGGTGCTGCATGATGACCGCGGTGCCGCCGAGCTCACCGAGCCCCACCGCCCCCGGACGCTCGACAACCCCCGATGTCGGTTTCCGCCCGGCCAGGATCAACATCAGCGTGGTTTTCCCGGAACCGTTGGCCCCGGTGACCGCGATGTGTTCACCCGTCTGCACGTCCAGGTTGACCGCGCGTAGCGCGTCGTGGTCGGCGTGCGGATAGCGCAGCCGCACCCGCTTCAGGCGTACCGGGACGGGCCGGATCGGGCCGCTGCTTGCCGGCGCGTCGAGCTTGTGCACGTCGGGAACGCCGCGCAGTCGCTCCAGCACCCGGGACAACGCCCACCAACCGACCAGCGAAGCGCCCACGACGACGAAGACGGCGTAGCCCAGGACGAGCCACTGCCAGTAGTGCAGCGCCTCGGCGAAGAACGCCTTGAACTGTTGCGCGGGTGCGCGCAGCTGCGCCACCCGCGATGCGACCGTCGCGGCCCCGTCCACCGTGGCGCTGGCGGCGTGGAAGGCGAGCTGCCGGAACCGGGTCAGCAGGGTCAGCGCGGCGACCATCCCGGCGCCGACGACGACGCCCGCGCCGAACGACACCGCGATCACAGTGGGGGTGCCGCGGCGGTGGCGCTTGACGGTTCCGGCCAGCCCACCGACATAGGCGCAGAGCGCGATCGCTCCCAAGCCGCTCAGGCCGACGACCAGGAAGCCGATCACACCGGCGGCGACCGTACCGGCGATCAGAACGCGGATCCGGTAGCGGTAGGCCAGCAGCCCGGTCGGCACGCTGCCGAGCAGGCCCAGCCCCCCGCCGTGCGGAAGGACGACGGCGATGATGGCGATCGCGGCGCACAAAGCGCCCATCACCGATGCCTGCGCCAGCTCGCCGGGTCGCAGCGATCCGGCCCGCGTTTTCGGCATCGCAGTGTCGGGCGCCTTCACGACACGATTATGCCCGGCGTCGCCCGGCCCGCCCGTTGGCGCTTAGATCTTCAGGTAGCCCTTGTCGGCGGGAATCTGCGCGGCCGTCACCAGCGCGCCGTCACCAGCGCGGAGGCGTTGCTGGCGAGCCACAAGACGATGTCGGAGACCAGGTTCGGGTCGGCCAGCGAGTCGGTGGGCAACGCGCCGGGGGAGAAGCTGTGAGTGTAGGTCTGGTTGTCGGCGAAAACTGCCACATCGAGGGGTCGTTGCCCATGGACGTGTCGGTGCCGTACGGGTGCACCGAGTTGACCCGGATGCCGTATCCGCCCAGTTCCACCGCCAGCGAATTCGTCAGCCCGACCACGCCGAAGTCGCTGGCGCCAGCCGCACGCAATGCGAGCGGCCCTGTCCGCGCGCGGCGCCGGTGACGAACGCAACCCGGCCGGCCAAGGGTTTGTCGTTGTCGCTCATGGGATCTGGCCTCCTGTGTCGGGACCGTCGCGGAGGCTGTGGCGGCGCGGATCGCCTCACGCGGCGTCGTCGTCGACATGTGAACACGTTAATGAGATGTGTTCAATCCGCTCAACGATTCGTCAGATTGGCATCACCGCTGCGGCAGTGGGCGGGGACGCACGAGCGTCGGCCACCAGAACCACGGTCCCAAAATCCGCAGGATGGACGGCACGACGAACGACCGCACGATCAGAGTGTCGAGCAGCAGGCCGATGCACACGGTCGATCCCACCTGCCCGATCGTCCTCAGATCGCTGGTGAGCATCGCCAGCATGGTGAAGGCGAACACCAAACCGGCCGAGGTCACCACTCCGCCGGTGCTGCCGAGCGCGCGGATGAGACCGGTGTGGATCCCGCCGTGCAACTCCTCTTTGACCCGGTTGATCAGCAGCAGGTTGTAGTCCGATCCGACGGCCACCAGGATGATGAAGGTCAGCGGCAGCACCAGCCAATGCAGATGCAGGCCGATGAGATGTTGCCACAAGAGAATGGACAGGCCGAACGCCCCGGCGTAGGAGAAGGCCACGGTGCCGGGAATCACCAAGGCCGCCACCAGGCTTCGCGTGATGAACAACATGATCAGGAAGATCAGCACGAAGGCCGCGATCGCCGCGATCAACAGATCCGACATGGCGTATTGCTTGATGTCCTTGTCATTGGATCCCGAGCCGCCGATGTAGACCCGGGCGCCGGCCAGCGACGTCTCCTTCAGGATCGTCTTAATCGCGTCGGGGAACTGTTCCACATGCTCGACCCCTTCGGGGCCCATCGCGTCACCCTCATGGGTGACGATGAAGCGGGCGGCTTTGCCGTCCGGCGACATCATCAGCTTCATGCCCGCCTTGACGTCCTCGTTGTCAAAGCCCTCGTGCGGGATGTAGAAATAGTCGTCGCTGCGAGACCTGTCGAAGTCGTTGCCCACGTTGATCAGGTCGTCGAACGTCTGGTCGGTCTGGATGGACTGCAGATCCGCCGACCCGTAACTGTTGACCAACTTCAGCTGCAGCGCCTCGGTGTCGTCGGCGGTGGCCTTCAGTTGGGCGATGATCTGTGGGAAGGCCTTATCCACCTCCGCGAGGGAGATTTCGGCTTTGTCGATATCTTCGGCGAGGTGGTCTATGTGATCGATCGTGTCCCACAGCGATCTGAACGCCCAGCAGATGGGGATGTCGAAACAGTGCTTCTCCCAATAGAAGTAGCTTTTGACGGGGCGGAAGAAATCGTCGAGGTTCGAGACTTCCTCGTTCATCTCGTTGCTGATCCGTTTCAGGTCCTCGACGGTGAGCACCGTCTGGTGCAGTTCGTCGGACACCTTCTGGAAGAAGCCGATCTCTTTGCGTAGCACCGCCACGGAGTGCGCCTGGATGTCTGCCTGGGCATCGGTGTTGGAGTTCTGCTCCCTGTTGAACGGGAGTTGTTGACCGTTGCCGCTGCCCTGCGTGGTGAACAGGTAGGGAATGCTGGCGTGCTCGAGCGCGCGGCCCAAGGGCCGCGTCATGCCCTGCACCATCGCCACGCCGTGCAGCCGGATCAGCGCCTTGGCGACACGGTCCAGCGAGATGAAGTCGGCCGAGTTGCGCATGTCGTGATCGGTCTCGACCATCAGCATCTCGGAGAAGAGCTTGCTCTTGGGGAAGTGCCGGTCGGCGGCCTGGAAACCGAGATTGGCGGGCGCGCCGACAGGTTGGTATTGGCGGTCGTCGTAGTTCTGCCGGTAGCTCGGCACGAAGATCGCGCCGAGCATGACGACGGCGGAACTGGCCACCAGGATCGGCACCGGCCACCGCACCACGCTCGCACCGATGCGCCGATACAGAAATCCTTTGGTGCTGGTTCGCGGGTCGAACATCCCGAAGAGGCTGCCGACGGTCAAGACCGCCGGACCCAGCGTCATCGCCGCGGCGATGGTGAACAGCATGGTGATCGCGACGGCGGGCCCCATGGTGTGGAAGTAATTCAGGCGCGCGAACGTCAAGCAGTAGCACGCGCCGGCGATCGTCAAACCGGAGCCGATGATGATGGGCGCCACGCCCTTATAGGCGATGTAGAAGCTGTCCTCCCGGCTCTCGCCGGCCTGGCGCGCCTCGTGGTAGCGGCCCATCAGAAATATGCCGTAATCCGTCCCCGCCCCCAGGGTCAGTGCGATGACGATGTTCACCGCGAACGACGACAATTCGATGTACCCGTAATGTCCGAGGGTCGAGACGACGCCCTTGGCGACGAGCATCTCGATGAGGACGCCGAGCAACGGCACCAGCAGGGTCGACGGGGTGCGGTACACCAGGAGCAGCATCACGAGGATGAGAATGATCGTGACGATCGTGACGTTGTTCAGGCTGGCGTTGGCGATAGCGAGCGTGTCGGAGGCCAGGGGAGCCGCACCGCTGACGTAGACCTTGAGGCCCGGTGGCGGCGTGTCTTTCTTGATGATGTCGCGGACGGCGTCGACGGACTGGTTCGCCTGAATCTGGCCGATGTCGCCGGCGAGACGAAGGAGCACGTAAGTGCACTTGCCATCGACGCTTTGCGCCCCCGCCGCGGTAAACGGCTTGCCCCACAAATCCATCACGTATTGCACGTGTTTGGTGTCGCGTTCGAGGCGACGCATCAGGTCGTCGTAGTACCGGTGATCCTGGTCGCCCAGCGGCCGGTTCGCCTCGAACACCACCATGGTCAGGTTGGTCGAGTTGGATTCGTGAAACTTTTCGCCGATGTGCAGCAGCGCCCGCTGCGAGGGGGCATAGTGCGGGACCATGGGTCCGGCGAGTTCTTCCGCCACCCGTTCCACTTGGGGCATAAAGGCATTCGTGGTGACGGCGAGCAAGCCCCAGAAGAAGATGATCGGAATCGCCAGGGCGCGCACCATTTTCGGGATAAGGGGACGCTTGACTCCGCGATCGTCGAGGCGATGCTCGGTCATGCCGACTTCACCCTGCACTGCACGTCGGCGTCCTGATGGTCATCCGAGTGTTCGTCGCGGATCACGCCGTCCACCAGCATCCGGCAACCGACCTGGCCGCCGCGGACGTGCACCGAGATGCTGCCGGACGCCACGGTGAGCGTGGTGGTCTCGGTGTGGGTCCAGGGCAGGGTCGTGAAATCAACCTGATGCGGGTGGCCCTCGATGTCGATGTAGACGAGCTTGCCGCCCTGCCCCGGGGAGCCGAACACCTCATAGGTGATCCGCTTGGGGTTGAACTGCTCGGGGGCCTGCGGACCGTTGACGGTGATCACCGGCTCCGGTTCGGAGAACTGGTGCACCTTGTACATGCACAGCAGACCCACGCCGACCGCGACGACGGCGACCAACGGCATCCAGGTCCGCGCCAGGACGGTCCGCCCGACTGAACGAGGGCTCATTCGATCACCTCTCGCGGCCCGGGTCCGGACATCCTGTTCGTTCCCCCGCCCTCGCCCTCGCATCCGCCAAATAGTAGACGGTCATGTGCTCAATTGACACACATCATGGTGCAAAGACTCCGAACACCGCAACCCGGACACGACCTCGAAACCCGCGGGCCCACCCGGCTGCCGGTGCGGGCGCCGCATGGCCGGTCTCGTGTTGCGTCAGGCCAGCGTCTTCAGCCGGCGCCGTAGCCGCGCGCTGCGGCGAATCTGAATGGCCAGGTTCGTCGAGGTAAACATGGGGATCACCCCGAGGAATGTCCGCTCCGAGGGTGTCGCCCCATGCAGGTGGTAGAGACTGCCGAAGACGAAAAAGCAACCCAGCATGAACAACGCGCCGGGAATGCACAGGGTCATCAACGAACCGCGGTCGGCAACGACCTGTTTCGCGTAGTCCACCTCGTCCCGCGACATCGGTTCGCCGTTGCGGACCTTCTGCAAAACCGCTTTGGCGCTGCCGATTTCTTCACTGACCGGAGCAGTCGTTCGGCGCTCCAAGCGATTTACGTACACGGCTGCGACGGCGGCCAACGTCACGGCCAGGCCGAGGGTGATCAGGGTCAACAGACCATAGAAATACGTATTCATTCTCCAGTCCTTGCTCGGCTGTCGGACTCGATGAAGATTATCCCCGATCCCTGATCACGTCGCGGATGATCAGTCCGAGCAAGGCGATCAGACCGAGCGGCACCAGGAGCTTGAAGACAATCGAGGCGTGGCTGTACAGCACGCCATAAGCGACCGTTCCGATCACCACCATGGTGAGCAGGATGGCGCGATTGATCTTGTCCGTACTCATCGCAGGAACGTAACTTCTCGACGACGAGACCTCAAAACCCGAAGTCACCGCCGCCGCCCGAATCCGACCCGCCGCCGAAGTCCGAACCGCCGCCGAAGTCCGAACCGCTGGAGTCCCAACCGCCTCCCGAGTCCCACCCGCCGCCAAAGCCCACGTCACCACCGCCGGAAAACGTGGCGTCGTTGCCCGCGAACCCGACGTCGGCCGGGGGGCTGTCGTAGCCGGTTGCCTGTCCGCCGTCATAGCTGGTGGCATCAGCGAACGCCGAGTCGCGGCCGGCCTCGAAGCCGCGCTCGTAGCTACCGCCCCAATGGTCGTCCAGCAGCGCGTCCATCAGCAGCACGTCGGCCAGCGCCCACGTCCAGCCGGGACCCCAGAACGCGTACGGGTAATAGCCGGGGTAGAAGAAGATCCCGTTGTGGTAACCACCGCCGTAGTAGTACGGGTAACCCGGCTGGGCGGTGGTGCTGTAGTTGTTGTTGTTGATCGTCACCGTTTCGCCGGTGTCGGGGTTCTTCGTGCGTACCGTGGCCTGTTTGCGGTCATCGACCGGGACCGAAGTCACGGCTGCGACGTCGGGTTGGGGTGGGTCGAGCTTCCGGTTGGCCTTGGCGACCGTGGACTCGACCACCCGCAAGTGCGCTCGCGCGGAGCCGTAATCGCCTTTCTCATAAGCTTTTCGGGCGTCGTAGAGGCTGGCGTTGGCTTTCAACGACTCGGCGCCGACATCGATCCCGCCAGCGGTGAGTACCGCGTTGTCCAGGTCGCTGACGTTCGACGTGGCCGCGATCAATTCCTGCTTGATTTCCTCACGCGCCTCGGCGTCCTTGCGATGCTTGCGATTTCGGCCCACGGCGAACCAGAACAGGCCTGCCAAGCCCAGCGCGATGCCGAGAATGACCAGCGTCACCTTCAACCACGCCCACTCGTCGTGCTTTTCGCGCGCGACCGCAGACGTGGCCGCCGGTCCGGCGGGGCCCGCGTCGGCGCTCGCCAGCCTGGCGACGAAGGCGCTCGTGGCGCCGTACGGGTCGTTGCGGTGGTCCCTCGCCGACTGGCGCATGAACTGGTCAACGTTGTCCGCAATCGCCCTGGGCACGTTGTAGGCGCGCACGTGGTAGCCGCGAGCGTCGATGACGAGGATGACGCCGCCGAATCCGGCGTTGCGGCCCAGCATCGCGGCGTGTACGGCATCGGCGGTGGTGATCCCGCTCTGGGCGGGCGACACGGCCGCCACCCAGACCGGTGGCCCCGCACTCCATCGCCACGAGCTGGTGAGAATCTGCTGGTTCAGCTTGTCGGGGTTCTGCAGCGGCGGTCTGGCACCGGGATCGGCCACCACATGCGTCTGGCCGTCGAACCTGCTCACCAGCTGGTCTGTGTAGGCGTCGGCCGTCGCGGTCGGCGCGAGCAGCATGGCCAGTGCCACGGCCAACGGGGCCAGGACCAGGCTGCGCAAGCGTAAGGTCACATCTCTCCTGCCACGAGTCGTTCTGTAGATCCTTGCGGCGGGGCCGCGACAACGTCCACTGCACCCTCAGCGTGAGCGCCCACCCTAGCCCGTTTCGGGCAAGCCTGCTGCGGGGGCGGGTGGCGTCGGTCGCGGCGGCGGCCGATGTGCCTCCGGGCGCGGGCCGGACTACCCGGCTACCACTAGATTTTGACCGTCAGCGGCCAGACGTTCCAGATCTCGTCGCAGTACTCGGTGATGGCGCGATCCGACGAGAACTTGCCGCTGCGCGCGGTGTTGAGGATCGACATCCCGGCCCACGACTCCCGGTCCTGCCATGCGGCGCCGACCCGCTCCTGGCAGTCCACATACGACGCGTAGTCGGCGCACACCAGGAAAGGGTCGTCATAACGCAGGTTGTCCACGACGGGCTTGAACACCTCGGTGTCGCCGCGCGAAAAGGTTCCTGCGGCAATCAGATCCAGCACCGCACGCAGCTCGTCGTTGCCGTCGATGTAATCACCCGGGCGGTACCCGTCGGCCTTGACCGCCCTGACTCGCTGCTCGGTGAGTCCGAACAGGAAGAAGTTCTCCGGCCCGACCTCGTCGCGCATCTCGACGTTCGCGCCGTCCAGGGTGCCGATGGTCAGCGCGCCGTTGATCATGAACTTCATGTTCCCGGTGCCCGAGGCTTCCTTGCCCGCGGTGGAGATCTGTTCGGACAGATCGGCGGCCGGGTAGATCATGTGCGCGTTTTGCACGTTGAAGTTCGGCACGAAGACCACCTTGAGGAACTGGTTCACGTCCGGGTCGGCGTTCACGGTTTCCCCGACCGCGTTGATGAGCTTGATGATCCGCTTCGCCAGGAAGTATCCGGGTGCGGCCTTGCCGCCGAAGATGAAGGCCCGCGGCGGAATCGACAGCCCGGGATTGCACTTGAGCCTGTGATACAGCGCGACGACGTGCAATACGTTGAGGTGCTGGCGCTTGTATTCGTGGATGCGTTTGACCTGGACGTCGAATAGCCAATCGGGGTTCAGTTCCACACCGGCCACCGATTCGATGTATCTGGCCAGGCGTGACTTGTTGGTGCGCTTGATGTCGCGCCATTCCCGCCGGAAGGCCGCGTCCTCGACGAACGGCTCGAGCCCGCGCAGGCGACCCAGATCGGTCAACCAGCCGTCGCCGACCGTGCGGTCCAGCAGTTCGCGCAGCCCGGGGTTGGCCAGCGCCAGGAAGCGGCGCGGTGTCACCCCGTTCGTCTTGTTGCTGAACCGCTCCGGCCACATCTGGTAAAAGTCTTTGAGCACACTGCTTTTCAGCAGCTCCGAATGCAGCGCGGCGACGCCGTTGATGGCATGGCTGCCGACGGCGGCCAAATGCGCCATCCGGACGCTCTTGCCGCCGTTCTCGCCGATCAACGACATCCGGGCGACCCGGTCCTCGTCGCCGGGGAAGCGGGCGCGCACCTCGTCGAGGAACCGGTGGTTGATCTCGTAGATGATCTCGAGGTGGCGCGGCAGTGACTCGGCGAACATCTCCAGCGGCCAGGTTTCCAGCGCCTCGGGCAGCAGGGTGTGATTGGTGTATCCGAACGTCGCGACGGTGATGTCCCACGCCGCCTCCCAGTCCAGCTCGCGCTCGTCGACCAGCAGCCGCATCAGCTCGGCGACCCCGATGGAGGGGTGGGTGTCGTTGAGCTGCAACGCAAACCGCTGAGGAAGCTCCTTGACGGAGACGTCGGCCAGATCGTCCATGATGTGCAGCACGTGCTGCAGCGAGCAGGAAACGAAGAAGTACTGCTGCAGCAGGCGCAGCCGCTTGCCGGCCTCGGGCTCGTCATTGGGGTAGAGCACCTTGGTGACGGTCTCGGACGTCACCTCGTCCTCGACGGCCTTGTAGTAGTCGCCGGTGTTGAAGGCCTCCAACGCAAATGACTTGACGGCGCGCGCGCTCCACAACGTCAACACGTTGCAGGTGTTGACGCCATAACCCTGGATGGGCGTGTCGTAGGCGGTGCCTTTCAGCAACCGTCCCGGCACCCAGCGGACGCGGTCGTGGCCGACGTCGTCGGTGTAGTGCTCTGCGTAGCCGCCCCACTTCACCAGGAAGCTGACGTCGGGTTTGGCGATCTCCCAGGGGTTTCCGTTGTCCAGCCAGTTGTCGGTCTGCTCGACCTGCCAGCCGTCGCGGATTTCCTGGTCGAAGATGCCGAACTCGTAGCGGATGCCATAGCCGATCGCCGGGCGCTGCAGGGTGGCCAGCGAGTCCAGGTAGCACGCGGCGAGCCTGCCGAGGCCGCCGTTGCCCAGCCCGGGTTCCTCCTCGCAGGCCAGCACCGTGTCGAGATTCTGGCCCATCGCCGCCAGCGCCTCGCGAGCCGCCCGCTCCAGCTTCAGATTCAGCAGGTTGTTGCCCAATTGCGGGCCCATCAAAAACTCGGCTGACAGGTAACAGGTCACCTTGCGGCCGAGATCCAGCGAGGTCTGCGTCGAGGCCACCCGACGGTCCTGCATGCGATCACGGACGGCCAGGGCGAGCGCGCGGTAGTAGTGCTCGGGGCGCCGGGCGGCCGCCGGACGCCCGATCGAATAGCGCAGATGGTCGTTGATGGCCCGCTGTAGTGCGGCCGCGCTCATCCCGGTGCGTGAGTGTTCGATCAGGTCGGCCCGGGTGGGGTTGCCGGGGGAGAGTCCGTCGGAGGGCGTCTGATCGACATCGGTCATGGTGGGTCCTACTCGCTAGGGGGGTGGCGGGCAGCACCGCCCCGGGCCACTGCAATGCCCGGTGGCGACGGACCATCAGTCTTGCAGCGATGTTTGCACATCAGACCCGCAATAGAGGTCCGAAACGTGAACGGGAAGGCACGGGCCGGCGACGAAACGGCCCGCGGTCAATGCGCGCCGGTCAGATTCAGCGTGACCACTCCGGCGATAATCAGCCCGACACCGGCGACCTTCGTCAGCGAAATCGACGAGCCCAAGAACAGCACCGCGATCAGCACGATCAGGGCCGTTCCGATGGCCGACCACAGCGCATAGGCGACGTCGGTCTGCATGCCGCGCGAGATCGACGCCGCCAGCAGCGCAAAGGACACGGCATAACCGAACAGGCACACGACGGTCGGCCACAGCCGGCTGAAACCTTCGGTGCTTTTGAGCAGGCTGGTCGCTACCACTTCGGCGAATATGGCGCCGAGCAGAAACAGATAGGTCAAAACGCCTCCTTGCATAGCCCTGGACACGTACGTATTTACCCGAAGGATGACGCCGCATGACCCTCTCGGGCGGCGACCGTAGCCTGTCTCTCGTGAGAAATGGTCTCGACGCTCGCCTGGCCCGATACGCCCCGGCCGTGCTGAGCCTGTTTCGCCTCGTTTACGGTCTGCTCTTCGCCGCGTACGGCTGCAGAAGCCTGTTCAATTGGCCCGTCCGCTCGCCGGTTGTCGTCGAGTTCGGATCCTGGCCCGGCTGGTACGCCGGACTGATCGAGATCATCGCGGGTCTGCTCGTCGCCGCCGGCCTGTTCACCCGCGCCGCCGCGTTCGTCGCCTCGGGTGAGATGGCGGTCGCCTACTTCTCGGTGCACCAACCTCGGGCGCTGTGGCCGGTCGCCGATCCGCCGGCCGGCAACGGGGGCGCGTTGGCGATCCTGTTCTGCTTTGCGTTTTTCCTGCTGGTCTTCGCCGGCGGCGGCAGCTACTCCCTGGACGCGCGCCGCCGAACGCTTCCCCTCCGCCGGCGATAATGGCATTCTCTGATACGGAGAAGCCATTTCCGCACGGCCGGTAGGCCGAGGAGGACGACGATGAGCGCGCAGCGGTGCGACGGGATGGTGGCCCTCGTCACCGGCAGCAGCCGGGGCCTGGGCAGGGCGATAGCCACACGGCTGGCCGAACGCGGCGCCACGGTGGCACTGACCGCCCGCACGATGGACCCCGATCGCAAGTACCAGGGGTCGCTGAGCCAGACCCGCGACGAAATCGTCGCCGGGGGCGGGAAAGCCATTGCGGTCCAAGCGGATCTGTCCCAATCCGAAGACCGTGAGCGGCTTTTCGCCGCGGTGGTCAGCTCTGTCGGCGCACCCGATATCCTGGTCAATAACGCGGCCGTAACGTTCCTGCGGCCCCTCGACGGATTTCCCGAGCGGCGAGCGCGGCTGATGATGGAGATGCATGTGCTCGGGCCCTTGCACCTGTGTCAGCTGGCGATACCCGCGATGCGCGAGCGCGGACGCGGCTGGATTTTGAACCTGACCTCGGTGGGCGGTGACCTGCCGCCCGGGCCGCCGTTCTCCGAGTTCGACCGGTCCGCGGGCTTCGGCATCTACGGCACGGCCAAGGCCGCCCTCAACCGATTGACGAAAAGCTTTGCGGCCGAACTCTACGATGACGGAATCGCGGTCAACGCCGCTGCCCCGTCCAATCCCGTGGCCACGCCCGGCGCCGGCGCCCTCGATCTGGCCAAGACCGACACCGAGGACATCGCGCTGATCACCGAGACGGCGTTCCGGCTGTGCACCGGCGATCCGAAGACGCTGACCGGGCGCATCGCGCACACCCAGCCTTTCCTCGCCGAGGTCGGCTGGACCGCGCCGGCGGGCTGAATGGCCGAGCTCGATCCGACCGAGCTGCGCCGCCGGCTCGCCGGTGCCGGCATCGCCGACGTCGCTCCGCTCGCCGGGGGAGCCTCCAGCCTCACCTTCGCGGGCATCAGGAATGGCCGGCGGGTGGTGATCAAGGTGGCCCCGCCGGGTGTCGAACCCGTAGCGCATCGCGACGTGCTCCGTCAGGCCCGCATCATCAAAGCGCTCAACACAACCAATGTCCCGGTGCCGACGGTGCTGTTCGAGGATGCGGGGGATCCGCCCGGCACGCCGCCGCTGTATGTGATGACGCATGTCGAAGGCGATTGTGCCGAACCGTTATTCGACGGCTGCCCGCCCGTCGGGGGCCTGTCCGATCGGTATCGCAATGCGTGCCGCGCGATGGCCGCGCTGCACAGGCTCGCGGCCGCGGACCTCGGACTGGGCGATGAACCCGTGGTCGACCCGGTCGCCGAAGTCCACCGGTGGTCCGACACGTTGCGCAGCGTCGACCCGGCGCTGGCCCCCGAGTGGCCGAACGTGCGTGACGCGCTGCTCGATTGCGCACCGCGTGCGATGGCGCCGCGCGTGGTGCACGGTGACTTCCGGCTGGGCAACCTGCTCGCGGCCGGACCGCGGATCAACGCGGTCATCGACTGGGAGATCTGGTCGATAGGCGATCCGCGCATCGATGCCGGCTGGTTCCTGATCAACTGCGACCCGGACACCTACCGACGGGCCGACCCGCCCGACGGTGTGGTGCCGCCGATCGATGAACTCGCCGAGCTCTATGCATCCGAGTTAGGTTGCGAAATAACGGATCTGGGGTGGTTCACCGCGCTGGCGTGCTTCAAGTCGACGGCGACCTGGTCGCTGATCGTCAAGCACAATCGCCGCCGGGCGGCGCCGCGGGCCGAACTGGAGGGCATGGCAGCGGTTTTGCCGAGCCTGCTGGCGCGCGGTCGGTCGCTGCTGGATTGACGGGACAGCCGGTCAGCCGCAGTGGGCTGAGATGTTTTCGCAAACCATTCCGACACCGCCGCCGCTGGTCGACAGAGCGTTTTCGTCATCGTCGATCGGATTCGTCAAGGTGGTCGGGAACTGTATCGGCCATTCATCGATCGTCGGAATGTCTGGCTGCTGGCCCGCGTCCGGATTTGCCAGCGCTGTTCCCGTGCCGCCGGTCAGAGCCGCAATGACCATCGAACCCGCGACCAATAGGCGAGCGCGCCTGCGAGATATCATCGCCACCTCTCCGTAATCCGCCGGATATTGGAGATTGTCGAAACGCTAATGACGATTCTACATCGCATTAGAGTCACGAACGAACAACAAGTTCGGATTGCCGGCCAGCAAATTTCACGCGCCGCACCCGGCCCTGCGTACGGTTTCGCGCGTGAGGCCGGTAGTCATTGTCGTCCGTTATGCCGCGGCTATCGCCGTTTGCCTCGCCATGTCCGTGATCGCGGCGCCTTCGGCTGATTCTGAGCCCGAGCCGGGCTTCGCTCCTCCCGATGCGGCGCCGGCGGCCGAAGCGGCGGTGCCCTCGAATCCGCCCGCGATCCTCAACACCCCGGACGGCTGGACCCTGGGACTGGGCGCGAAGGACGAGATGCAGGTTCCGGTGGCGCCGCTGACCACCGCCATCTCGTCGCGCGAATACATGTCCAGCGGCATTTTCGTCGGCTCGCTCAGGGGGCCCGAAGAGCCCCACGGCGTGCTGGAAGTGGGCTATCAGATCGGCTGCGGGATCGACATGAGTACGTCCAACGGGGTGATCATGGAGGGCGGCGCCGGCATCATTCCCGGTGTCAGCCCCACGTTCGATGCCACCGGCACGCTGCCGCCGCTGCTGCCGTTCGTTTCGGCACCCATCAACGGCGTGATGAGCGTGGGACTCAAGCCCGGCCTGGTGATCGTCGTGCCGGTGATCAAGAAGCAGTTCAAGGGTGCAAATCCTTGGGTGATGATCAGCAACTTCCACGTCAAGATCGACGGGTGTGTGGGCCAGTCGTTCATCCGCTCCTATGCGGTGCTCACCCGGGTGACCGACCTCTCCGACGTGGTCCTGTCCTACGTCGGCGTCACCAAGGCCGTCTGATCGGGCCCGCGACCTCGTCGCGCGGGATGCCCGCCAGCTTGTCGGCGAACTTGGCTTCGGCGGCCGCCCGCAATCGCAGCAAATGTTCGGAGGGAAACAGATCCGGCGCGGGTTGACGGTCTTTGAGCAACAGCCGCGCCAGCGTGACCTTGTGCACTTCGGTGGGACCGTCGGCCAGCCCGAGCACGAATGACTCGACGAGATATTGCACGAACGGCATTTCGTGGGTCGTGCCCAACGAGCCGTGCAATTGAAGCGCCCGCGATGACACGTCATGCAGCACCTTCTGCATCATCGCCTTCACCGCCGAGATGTCGGCCCGAACGGCCTTATAGTCATTGAATCGGTCGATTTTCCAAGCGGTTTGGAGCGTCAGCAGCCGGAACGCCTCGATCTCCATCCACGAGTCGGCGACCATCTCCTGTACCAGCTGCTTGTTGGCCAGCAGCTCACCCTGGGTGTAGCGCGACGCCGCCCGTTCACAGATCATGTCGAAGATCCGGCGGACCAGGCCCACGGTGCGCATCGCGTGGTGAATCCGCCCGCCGCCCAGGCGGGTCTGCGCGACGACGAAGGCTCCGCCGCGCGGCCCCAGCATGTGATCGGCGGGCACGCGGACGTTTTCGTAACGCACATACCCCTCACGCCCACCGCCAATCGGCTGGTAACCCAGCCCGACGTCGCGCAGCACGTTGATGCCGGGGGTGTCGCCGGGAACGACGAACATCGAGTAACGCTCGTAGGGCGGCGCCTCGGGATCGGTCATCGCCATCACGATGAGGAACGACGCCATCGAGGCGAACGACGAAAACCATTTCTCCCCGTTGATGACCCAGTGATCGCCGTCTTGCGCGGCGGTGGTGCGGAACACCTTCGGGTCGGCCCCGCCCTGCGGCTCGGTCATCGAGAAGCAGGAGATGATGCGGTTGTCCAGTAGCGGCTCCAGGTAGCGCTCCTTGAGCTCGGGCGTGCCGTAATGCGCCAGGATTTCGCTGTTGCCCGAATCGGGGGCCTGCGAGCCGAACACGATCGGCGCGCATTCCGAGCGTCCCAGAATCTCGTTCAGCAGCGCCAGTTTCACCTGCCCATAGCCCGGACCGCCCAAACGCGGGCCCAGGTGGGTGGCCCATAGGCCGCGCTTCTTCACGACGTCCTGCAGCGGCGGGATCAGCGCCTGACGCACCGGGTCATTGAGGTCGTGGGATTCGGTGACAATGAGGTCGATCGGTTCGCACTCCTCGCGCACAAAGCTTTCGACCCACTGCAGTTGTTCGGCCCAGTCCGGGTCGGTGGAGAAGTCCCACGACATGTGTCGTCCTTTCTGGGTTGGTCACTTTGAATTGCTCTGGGCCACCACTCCGGCGTCCCCAATGCGCCCATCATGACGATGCGCACGCCGCGCAGGGGACCGGTCATGAAGACCACTTCTTGCGGCGTTCGGCCGCCTCGTCGGTCGCGTGGGAGATCACCTGGTTGCGGTTTTCCAGTTCCATCGCCGATGCCAGGTTGGCGGCGTCGGTGTTGACCTGCAGGGCGCGCTTGGTCAGTTGCGCACCCAGCGGGGCGTGGCTTGCGATCAGCGACGCCAGCTCGACCGCGCGGTTGGCCAGCCGATCCGCCTCGACAAGCTCACTGACCAGCCCGCGACGGTCGGCCTCGGTGGCTGACACGGTGCGACCGGTGAGCATCCAGTCGGCGGCCACGCTGGTGCCGACGATGCGCGGCAGGTGGTAGCTCATGCCCATCTCGGCGCCCGACAGCCCGAGCAGGATGGCGGCATTGCCGAAAGACGCAGCGGTCGAACAGATTCGGATGTCGGCGGCCAGGCACAGCGCGAGCCCGGCGCCCACGCACGGACCGTTGACCGCGGCGATGACGGGCTGTGGCAACGCGCGCACCGCCTCGGCGAGGGCGGCCATCCTCTCCTGGAAGCGCATCCGGTCCAGCGCGGGTGCGGTCGCTTCGAGCATCGAGGGGCCGAAGTCGCGCATGTCGATGCCTGCACAGAACCCGCGTCCCGCACCGGTCAACACCATGGCGCGTACCGCCGGGTCGGCGGCCAGATCGCCGAGCGCGTCGCCCAATTCGGTCTGCATCGCCTCGTTGAGGGCGTTTAGCCGCTGCGGGCGATTGAGCCGCACAATGGCGACCCCGTCGCAGGGCCGTTCGAGCGCCAAGGTGTCCGGCATGCTCACACCCGCTCGATGATCGTCGCCGTGCCCATCCCGCCGCCGGTGCACATCGTCATTCCGCCGTCGGGGCGGCCGCGCCCGCGCGGCGTGCGGACCGCGTCGAGAATCCAGGCGTCGATGATGGACTCCGATCGTTGGCGAAACCGGCACAGGTCACGACAGATCGTAATCTGTCTCTCGGCAGTGGAGAACTACCTTCTCCAAACCAGCGAAGCTGTTCTCGTCTCGGTAGTGATTCGGCGGGCGGCGGTCAGCTCGACGAGTTCGGCCATCGCGTGACGGGCCTGCATATCCGGACGCTCAGCGGGTAGCCCGGCGCCATGACCAAGATCGGCTACTTTCTCACCTGCGAGCAATTCGGCCCCAAGGAGCTCGTCGACCAGGCCAAGCGGGCCGAGGACGCGGGATTCGACGCGCTGTGGATCTCCGACCACTATCACCCCTGGAATGACGAGCAGGGTCAGAGCCCATTCGTGTGGGGAGTGATCGGTGCGCTGTCGGAGGCGACGTCGTTACCGGTCAGCACCGCCGTCACCTGCCCGACCATGCGGATCCACCCGGCGATCATCGCGCAGGCGGCGGCCACCGCGGCCGTGCAGCTCGACGGGCGCTTTGTGCTCGGGGTGGGCAGCGGCGAGGCCCTCAACGAACACATCCTGGGTGATCCCTGGCCGTCGGCCGGTGTGCGGCTCGAGATGCTCGAGGAGGCGATCGACGTCATTCGCAAGCTGCACCAGGGTGGCGAGGTGAGCCACCACGGCAAGCATTACGAGGTGCAGGAGGCGCAGGTGTACACCAGGCCCGAGCGGCCGGTGCCGATCTACGTCTCGGCGTTCGGCCCGCAGGCCGTCGAGCTGGCCGCCCGCATCGGCGACGGCTACAGCATCGCCATGCCCGACGACGACCTGGTCAAGCGGTTCCGCGCGGCCGGGGGAGGCAAGAAGCAGGTGCAGGGCGGAACGAAAGTCTGCTGGGACGCCGACGCCGGCGCCGCGCTGAAAACCGCGCACCGGTTGTGGGCCAACGAGGGGCTGCCCGGCCAGACGTCGCAAATCCTGCCCCGGCCCAAGGATTTCGCCGCCCTGCAGTCATTGGTGCCGCTGGAGACGGTCGGCGAGAGCGTGGCCTGTGGCCCGGACCCCGACAAGCACATCGCGCAGGTGCGCCAGTACATCGACGCCGACATCGACGAGATCTACGTGCAGCAGATCGGTCCCGACATGGACGGGTTCTTCGCGGCGTGGCAGCGCGACGTGCTGCCCCAGGTGCGCGGGTAGGGCTCCTTACCTCAGTCAGTCGGTCAACGCGCGGCCCAAGATCTGCGGATCCGGCTCGCCCACCACCTCGTGGTCCTTGTCGTCGTAGTCGGTGTTGGCGAGCACATAGCGCATCGCATTGATCCGGGCGCGCTTCTTGTCGTTGCTTCCGCACCACGATCCACGGAGCGATGGCGGTGTCGGTCGCGTCGAACATCGCTTCCTTAGCGGCAGTGTAGTCGTCCCACCGGTTCACCGATTCGATGTCCATCGGGGAAAACTTCCACTGCCGCACCGGGTCCACCAACCGGATGGCGAACCGGGTGCGCTGCTCGGCCGGCGACACGGAAAACCAGAACTTGGTCAGGATGATGCCACTGTCGACGAGCATCCGTTCGAACGACGGTGCCTGCTTTATGAATTCGGCGTACTGCTCCGGGGTGCAGAATCCCATCACCTTCTCGACGCCGGCCCGGTTGTACCACGAACGGTCGAACAGCACCATCTCACCGCCGGACGGCAGGTGGCTGACGTAGCGCTGGAAATACCACTGCGTCTTCTCCTGCTCGGTCGGCTTTTCCAGCGCCACCACCCGCGCGTTGCGCGGGTTCAGGTGCTCCATGAACCGCTGGATGGTTCCGCCTTTCCCGGCGGCGTCGCGGCCCTCGAACAGGATCACCTGCCTGCCGCCGACGCGCTTGTTGTGCCGCTGCAATTTCAACAGCTCGATCTGCAGCCGCCGCTTCAGCCGCTCGTACTCGTCGCGCGGCATCCGATGGTCGTAGGGGTATCGCTCACGCCAGGTTTCGATGTGTTCGCCCTCCCGGTCGAGCAGGACCGGGTCGTCGTCGTCCCGGTCATCGACGGTGTAGCCGTGTTCCGGGGTCGACAGCGTGTCCAGATCGATTTCGGTCGTAGGCCGACGCTATCGCGGCGATAGCGGTCTGTTCACCCGTCGAAAGCCGGGCCGTCGAACCGATCGCGCGTGATGAACTCCGCGACGGGCCGCCGGCGCAGCTTGGTCAACTGCCGCACCGGTTTTCCCAGCGGCACGACGGCGGCCACCGCATGCCGGTCGGGGATGCCCAGCAGTCGACGGACTTGGTCCTCGTCCGCGATGGCTATCGTCGTGATGGTGCCGCCGTAGCCTTCGGCCCGCGCGGCGAGTAGGACGTTCCAGATCAGCGGATAGACCGACGCGCCCCCGGCGATACCGACGCGGTCCAAGTCCTGATCGATGGCCGCGACGACGGTCAGGTCCACCGAAACGACAAGGACGGCAGGGGCTTTGGCGATCGGTGCCACGAACGTGTCGGGAATGTCGGTTGCGTCGATGACGTCCCGCGGTACGCCACTGGGATACACTGAGTTCCAAGGGTTTTCGCCTGCCTGCAGCTGGGCGAAGTAGCGGCGGGCGGCGGGCTTGCCGAGCTCGGCCAACTGCCGCCGGATCGCTTCGTCGCGCACCACGGTGATGTGGGCGCCTTGCCGGTTGCCGCCGCTGGGGGCGAACCGAGCGTTGTCGAAGATGCGGGCCAGCACGTCGTCGGGCAGCGGATCGTCGGTGAAGTCCCGTGCCGCGAAAGTGGTTCGCATCACGTCGTATAGCCGCATGGCGGGCTCGTCAACTCGCGGACGCGCGTCGCTCGAGGCGGAAGGTGCGTTCGAACCCCGCCGGTTGCGTCGTCAGCGTCACCTCCACCGCCCCGCTGGGGGCGATGACGTAACGCTCCTCGACGTCGGGTCCGTCCTTCCAGCGGCCGACCGGCTGACGCCGGAGGTCGTCCCGGTCGTACAGGGCCGGGTCGAACGGAAACAGCACCGGGTCATACGGCGTGACGTCGCCGTCGGGCCGCCCGTTGACCAGGCGGCTGCACTCCACGAACCGAAAGTGCCCGATGTTGTGCACCGCTCGGTATTTGCGCTTCACCACCAGCGGGGAGCGCCCGTCGGCCGGAAGCGAGACGTCCTTGCACACGATGGGGTCGAAGACGACCCCGGCGCCGGCCTCGGCCTCCCGGAACACCCCGAAATTCCTCGAAAAGCGTTCGGAGAGCGCAAAACCGGACTCCTTGTCGAGGAAGACGGCAAGCCCGATGGCCGTGGCGGCGAAGGGATGCGGCGAACGCTTCACCCGCTTCTCGCCGAAGGTGCTGCGCAGCATGCGAGACACCAGCGGGAAACCGCCGGCCCCGCCCACGACGTAGATGCCCGCCACCTCCGACCAATCCACGTCCGTGCGTCCGCGCGCCGGGTCCTGCAGGACGCGGCGCAGCAGCGCCACCGTCTGGTCCACCAGCGGTGCGCACCCGGCATAGACGTCGTCGATGGGGCAGGAGAAGGGCGGCCGATCGAGCGGGGACAGGTCCACCAGGAAACGGCGCGTCTGCGGCCCGACGGCCTCCTTACGGGCAGCGCACTCCTCGGCCAGCAGGTCGCGCTGGGCCGCGTCGAGGCCGGGCAGGTCAGCGCCGGCCAGCACGAGTTCGACGATCGCGTCATCGAAATCGTCACCGCCGAGGCGTTGGATGCCCTCGCTGACCACCACCTCGTTGGCGTGGCCGGTCATCTTCAGCAGTGACGCGTCGAACGTGCCGCCGCCGAGGTCGTAGATGAGGACGTATTCGCGTTTGGTCGTGATGGTCGAGCGGTAGCGGTGGGCGTATTCCAGGCTGGCGGCCGACGGTTCGTTGAGCAGCGCGACGACGCGGAAACCGGCGGCCACGTAGGCATCCAGGGTGAGCAGCCGCTGGGCGCTCGAGGCGTTGGCCGGCACGCTGACGGCGGCCTCGATGGCTTCGCCCGGGGCCGGGGTGGCGTTGGAGTTGCGCTGCAGATCGGTTTTCAGCTGGGCCAAGAAGCCGGTGAGCAGGTCGGCCAGGCGATAGTCGCGGCCGGCCAGGCTGATTTCGGCCTGCGGTCCGGCGTCGTTGAGCAGGCGTTTGAACGAGCGCAGCACCGACCATGCCGGGTCGTGGCGGACGGCGGCGGCGTCCGGGCCGAAGCGCAGCTGGCCGGCGGCATTGGCGGCGATGAGCGACGGCCACGCGTCCTCGCCCTCGAAGGAGACCACCGGATAATTGCCGCGATCGACGGCCGCAACGACGGTGTGGGTGGTGCCGAAGTCGATGCCGACTCTCATCGCGCAAGTTTAGGACCGCGGCGCGGGCTTGGGCACAACCTTTTTGCCCGGCGTGCCGCCCGCGTTCGGTCAGTCCTGGAAATGGCGCTCGTAGTCGTTGCGCTCGAGCCACCACTGCAGGTTGTAGGTTCCCATCCCGAGCAGCACCATCAACCCGGCGCAGGCGAGGCTGATGACGGTGGCGTTCACAGCCGGTCCATTTCGCGTGCCATGCGGGCCTCCTCGATGTAGCCGTAATACTTCGGGGGGTGGGGGCGGCGCGGCGTGTTCGCGTCCGCGGCCATCCGCCGCAGCACGGCGCCGATGCGGCTAACGAGGGGGGCACGGCGCGTCCCCTGGGCAACGGCGGCGCCGAACAGCACCTGCTGGGTGGTGATCAGGACCTCGGCGCGGGCCGCCGCGGCCGTGGGCGTCGCCGAGGACGGTTGGGCAGTGGGCTGGCTATCGGGTGCGGTCCGGAGTCCCGTTGGCGTGACCGGCATTTCGTTCACCTTCTTCGCGCTGCGGCCGCGTTGACCAGGTAGTTCGGCCGCTGATGCGGTTAACGTACGGTCGGTGTGCACCAGTACGCACGCGTAGTCGACTACCTATCTGTGCGCGGCTGGCTCCCGGACGGCGGCAGCTCGTCCCATCGCCGCTGTATCTCCCGCTCGGCGGCGGTGGGGATCAGACCCGAGGGCGCGAAGAACTTCGAGGGCACCGGGTCGTCCTCGGTCAGCGGTCGGCCGGGCCCGCGGATGGCCCCGAGCGCGACCACGGCCCCGGCGATCACGACGATGACGACGGCCACCGCGAACAGGATGGACAGCGTGCCCTGGACGAAGGTGTTGCGGATGACGTCGTCGAGCTGGTGTGCGTTCTTGGCCGAACCTAACACCGTCTTGCCCGCGTGCTTGGCCGCCAGGTACTTCGAGTGCTGCGCCCAGTAGCCGACGGCCGGATCGGGCGAGAAGATCTTCTGCCATGACGCCGTCAGTGTGACCGCGAGGTCCCACAGCAACGGGACGCCGGGGACCCACACCCACTTCAGCAGGCCCTTCTTGAAGACGATGACCGTGATGACGGTCAGCGCGATCGCGGCGAGCAGTTGGTTGGCGATGCCGAAGAGGGGAAACAGCGTGTTGATGCCGCCCAGCGGATCGGTCACCCCCATCAGCAGGATGCTGCCCCAGGCCGCGGCCACCGCCAGGCTGCACAGCCACACACCCGGGCGCCAGCTCGGGTTGCGCAGCTTGGTCAGCGGGCCGCCGAGGTTGCCGAGGGTGTCGGAGAGCATGAACCGGGCGACGCGGGTGCCGGCGTCGACGGCGGTGAGGATGAACAGGGCCTCGAACATGATCGCGAAGTGGTACCAGAACGCCTTGAGGCTCGCACCGCCGAACACCCGGTAGAGCACCTCGGACATGCCGACGGCCAGCGTCGGCGCCCCGCCGGTGCGCGACACGATCGACTTCTCGCCCACCCCGGCGGCGGTCGCGGTGAGCTGGTCCGCGGTCGCCGGGGCGCCGCGCAACCCGAGGCCGTTGACGTAGTGCGCTGCGGTGGCCGCGGTGCCACCGGTCTGCGCGGCCGGCGCATTGAGCGCGAAGTACACGTGCTGGTCCAGGATCGCCGCGCTGATCAGCGCCATGACCGCGACGAACGATTCGGTCAGCATGCCGCCGTAGCCGATCAGCCGCATCTGGCTTTCCTTCTCCAGCAGTTTGGGCGTCGTCCCCGACGAGATCAGCGCGTGAAATCCGGACAGCGCCCCGCAGGCGATGGTGATGAACAGGAACGGGAACAGCGCGCCGGGGAACACCGGTCCGTCGCCGCGCGACGCGAAATGCGACACCGCGGGCGCCTGCATGAGCGGGCGCGCGATGCAGATGCCGACCGCGAGCAGCGCGATGGCGCCGACCTTCATGAACGTCGACAGGTAGTCACGCGACGCCAGCAGCAACCACACCGGCAGCACCGACGCGACGAACCCGTAGCCGATGATCAGCCAGGACACCGTGACCGCCGACAGGTTCAACCATGATGCCCCCCAAGGGGTTTCGCCGACCCAGGCGCCGGCGCCCACGGCCAGCAGGAGCAGCGCCACACCGATGAGCGAAACCTCGGTCACCTGGCCGGGGCGCAGGAATCGCAGGTAGCAGCCCATGAACACGGCGATGGGAATCGTCATGGCGATGGAGAACACGCCCCAGGGGCTTTGGGCCAGCCCCCGGACCACGACCAGCGCGAGCACCGCGATGATGATCACCATGATGACGAACGCCCCGAGCAGCGCGGCCACCCCGCCGGTGGCGCCGAGTTCGTCGCGGGCCATCTGTCCCAGCGAACGCCCGCGCCGCCGGGTGGAGATCCACAACACCAGGTAGTCCTGCACCGCGCCGGCGAACACCGCCCCGATGACGATCCAGATGCTGCACGGCAGGTAACCCATCTGGGTGGCCAGCACCGGACCGACGAGCGGTCCGGCCCCGGCGATGGCGGCGAAGTGATGGCCGAACAGCACCCGGCGATCGGTCGGCACGTAATCGGTGCCGTCGTCGAGAACTTCGGCCGGCGTGGCGTGGTCGTCGCGCGGGCGGACGATCTTCATCTCGATCAGCCGGGCGTAGAAGCGGAACCCGATGAGGTAGGTGCAGATTGCCGCGACGACGAACCACACCGCATTGACGGTCTCGCCGCGGGTGAACGCGATGATCGCCCAGGCGATGGCGCCGAGCACCGCGACGATCGCGAAGACGATCTTGTGCCGCGCGGTGATGGGGGAGCGGTCGACGATGGCGACGGGTGGCAGGTCTGCGCCGGTGTGGATGTAGCTGATGTCGTTGTCCTGGCCTGTGATCGCCACGGACCGAGACCCTACGCCCGCAACACGAACTGCGCCTGTCGGAACGCGCGTCGTTCAGTACAGCGCGCGCACCGCGTCGATGGTGTCGGCCTCGGCGGGACTCTTGTCGTCGCGATAGCGCACCACGCGGGCGAACCGCAGCGCCAGGCCGCCGGGGTAGCGCGACGAATCCTGCACGCCGTCCAGCGCGATCTCGACGACCTGTTCGGGTCGCACGTGGACGACGTAGCCGTCCGTGCCGTCGATGGCCAATGCGCTGAACCGGGCGGTCTGCCACTCCAACATGGCGTCGGTCATGCCCTTGAAAGTCTTTCCCACCATCGTGAATTCGCCGCTGCCCGGATCGCGGGCGCCCAGGTGGATGTTGGAGAGTTTGCCCCGGCGGCGCCCCGATCCCCATTCCACCGCCAGCACTACCAGATCCAGCGTGTGCACCGGCTTGACCTTCAGCCAGCCCGCGCCGCGGCGCCCCGCCTGGTACGGCGCGTCGGGCGCCTTGGCCATCACCCCCTCATGCCCGGCCGCCAGCGTCGCGTCCAGGAAGGCGCCCGCCGCCGCCGGGTCGGCGGTGACCAGCCGGTCGACCCGCTGCGCCGGCGGCACCAACGCGTCCAGGGCGGCCAGCCGGTCGGCGGTCGGGGCGTCGAGCAGGTCGACGCCGTCGTGATGCAGGATGTCGAAGAAGAACACCGAAAGTCGCTGCGCGGCAACGGCTGCGGCAATGTCGACGGAGCGGCCGAAGCGTGAGGCGGTGACCTGGAAGCGCTGCGGCGAGTTGTCGGGCCGCAGCGCGATCGCCTCGCCGTCGGCGATCAGGCGATCGACCGGCAGCGCCAGCGTCGCCTCCACCACCTCGGGCAGCCGGGCGGTGACGTCGTCCAGGCTCCTGGTGTAGACCCTGACCTCGTCACCGGCGCGGTGGATCTGTACCCGCGCCCCATCCAGCTTGGCCTCGAAAATGGCCGGGCCGCCGTGGCGTTCGATCGCGTCGGCCACGCTCGTCGCGGTCTGCGCCAGCATCGGCCCAACCGGCCGGCCGACCCGCAGGGTGAACGCGTCCAGCGCCGAGGGGGCACCGGACAGCGCTGCCGCCGCCACCGCCGGCAGGTTCCCGCCCAGCATCGCGGCGCGCTGCACGGCGGCGGCCGGCATCCCCGCGGCCTTGGCCACGGCGTCGGCCATGATCCCGACCAGCGCGCCCTGGCGCAGTTCGCCACCGAGCAGCCGCGTCAGGAAGGCCTGTTCGGTGCCGGTGGCGGCGGCGAACAGCGCGTTCAGCAGCGCGGCGCGCCGGGCCTGCGCGCCCTTGCCCGACACGGCGCCGATGTCGGAGAAGGCGGCGTCGACCCCGCCGACGGTCAGCGAGGCGTGCTGGGCCGCGGGCGGGCGCGAGCGCAGCGCCGCGGGCCCCACGCCGATCTGGCGCTGCCGCAACTCACCGGACAGCCACGACACGATGACGGCGACCAACGCGGCGTCCGGCGCGGCGCGGCGTAGCAGGTCGGCGATGTGGGCGACTTTGGCCAATTGCGACGACGTGCCCGAGACGTCGGATGACGTCGCGGCCACGTCGAGAAGGAGCACGGTTGCCAGCTTGGCATGGCTCGGTGACAGGCCTGGAGTGCGGACACGCTAGCGTGCCTACGTAACGTTACAGATTGCACAGGATCTGACAACCCAAGAAGGAGACGTCCGGATGGAGATCAACGGGAAGAAGGTCGTCGTCATCGGCGGCGCATCGGGAATGGGACGTGCCAGCGCCGAGCTGCTGCACGACCGCGGCGCGGAGGTCGCCATCCTCGATCGCGAGAGCTCCGACGGTAAGACGGTCGCCGAGGGCGTCGGCGGTGCCTTCTATCCCGTCGACGTCACCGACTTCACCGGCACCGAGGAGACGCTGCAGGCCGCGGTCGACAAGCTCGGCGGCCTGCATGTCGTGATCACCACCGCGGGCGGCGGCATCGCCAAGCGGACGCTGACCAAGTCCGGTCCGCACGACCTCGAATCCTTCCAGTCCGTGATCGACCTCAACCTCATCGCCACGTTCAACATCAGCCGGCTGGCCGCCGCACACATGGCCAGGAACGAGCCCGAGGACCCCGACACCGGGGAGCGCGGCGTCATCATCAACACCGCTTCCATCGCGGCCTTCGAGGGCCAGATCGGCCAGGTCGCCTACACCGCAGCCAAAGCGGGTATTGCCGGCATGTGCCTGACCATGGCGCGCGACCTCGGCTCGGTGGGCATCCGGGTGCTGGCCATCGCCCCCAGCCTGTTCGCGACCGGTCTGACGCAAGGCATTCCGGACGAGTTCGCCACGCAGCTGACCAAGGACGCGGCGTTCCCCAAGCGCCTCGGCCGTCCCGAGGAGTACGCGAAGCTGGCCGCCGCCATCGTGGACAATCCGATGCTCAACGGACAGTGCCTGCGGCTGGACGCCGGGCAGCGGTTCGCACCCAAGTAGCCCCCCGTCGGCGCCCTCCCCGCATTAAGTACACTCTTTAGGCAGCCGCCCCGCTTCCCCTCGAAGCGGGGCAGGCCACCCAGCTTTCGGGGCGATCACACCCGGCTGGCATGCGGCGCGAGGAGGGCCCTCATGGGTATCGCAATAACCGACGACCATCGCGAACTGGCCGCGGTGGCCCGCGGGTTCTTGACCTCGCAGAAGGCGCGGTGGGCGGCCCGATCGCTGCTCGACGCCTCGGACGAGCCCCGGCCCGGGTTCTGGCCGAACCTGGTCGAGCTGGGTTGGCTCGGCCTGCACGTGGAGGAAGAGTACGGCGGCTCCGGCTTCGGGCTGCCCGAACTCGTGGTGGTGATCGAAGAACTCGGCCGCGCGGTGGCGCCGGGGCCTTTCGTGCCCACCGTGATCGCGTCCGCGGTGATCGCCAAAGACGGTACCGCCGAACAGAAGTCGCGGCTGCTGCCCGGCCTGATCGATGGAACGGTCACCGCGGGCATCGGGCTGGACAGCCAGGTGCGGGTCAACGACGGCTCGAATGGTCGGACAGCCGACGGTGAGGCCGGGGTCGTGTTGGGCGCCGGGCTGGCCGAGCTGTTGCTGATCTGCGCGGGCGACGACGTGCTGGTGCTCGAGCGCGGCCGCGACGGTGTCGCGGTCGAGGTGTCGGAGAACTTCGATCCGACGCGGCGGTCCGGACGCGTCCGCCTGCAGAACGTGCGCGTTTCCGACGACGACATCTTGACCGGGGCAAGGCAATCGGCGTTGGCGCGGGCCCGCACCCTGCTGGCCGCCGAGGCCGTGGGCGGGGCATCGGACTGCGTCGACGCCGCCGTCGACTACGCGATGGTGCGCCAGCAATTCGGGCGCACCATCGCCACTTTCCAAGCGGTCAAGCATCACTGCGCCAACATGTTGGTCGGTGCGGAGTCCGGGATCGCCGCCGTCTGGGACGCCGCCCGTGCGGCGTCCGAGGACGAGGAGCAGTTCCGCCTTATCTCCGCGGTGGCCGCGACGCTGGCCTTCCCCGCCTATGTCCGCAACGCCGAACTCAACATCCAGGTGCACGGCGGCATCGGCTTCACCTGGGAACACGACGCGCACCTGCATCTGCGCCGGGCGGTGGTGAGTGCGGCGCTGTTCGGCGGGGACGCACCCGCCGCCGACGTGTTCGAGCGCACCGCCGCCGGCGCCGTCCGGGAGAACAGCCTCGACCTGCCGCCGGAAGCCGAAGAACTGCGCGCCGGCATCTGCGCCGACGCCGGCGAGATCGCCGGGCTGAGCAAGGAGGCCCAGCGCGACAAGCTGATCGAGACCGGTTACGTGATGCCGCACTGGCCTAAGCCGTGGGGACGCGCGGCCGACGCGGTGGAGCAGCTGGTGATCGAGGAGGAGTTCCGCAAGGCCGGCATCAAGCGGCCCGACTACGGGATCACCGGTTGGGTGATCCTGACCCTGATCCAGCACGGAACACCTTGGCAGATCGAAAGGTTCGTCGAGAAGGCGCTGCGCAAGGACGAGATCTGGTGCCAGCTTTTCTCCGAGCCCGACGCCGGCTCGGACGCCGCGTCCATCAAGACGCGCGCCACCCGGGTGGACGGCGGCTGGAAGATCAACGGCCAGAAGGTGTGGACCAGCGGGGCGCACTATTGCGCGCGCGGCCTGGCCACGGTGCGCACCGACCCCGACGCCCCGAAGCACGCGGGCATCACCACGGTGATCGTGGACATGAAGGCGCCCGAGGTCGAGGTGCGGCCGCTGCGGCAGATCACCGGCGGCTCGGACTTCAACGAGGTCTTCTTCAACGACCTGTTCGTCCCCGACGAAGACGTCGTCGGCACGCCCAACTCCGGGTGGACCGTCGCGCGGGCGACGCTGGGCAACGAGCGGGTCAGCATCGGCGGCAGCGGATCGTTCTACGAGGGGTTGGCCGACCAATTGGTGCGGCTCACCGAGCAACAACGGCCGGACCGGTTGGCGGGCGGGCGGATTCGGGTCGGCTCTTACCTCGCCGAGGAAACCGCGCTGCGGCTGCTGAACCTGCGGCGCGCGGCGCGCAGCGTCGAAGGCGCGGGCCCCGGGCCGGAAGGCAACGTCACGAAGCTGAAGCTGGCCGAGCACATGGTGGAAGGCGCCGCGATCATGGCGGCGCTGCTGGGTTCCGAGGTCGCGCTGACCGACGGTGCCGGCGCCCTGGCCGGCCGGCTGATGATGGGCGCCCGCGGCATGGCGATCGCCGGCGGCACATCGGAAGTGACGCGCAATCAGATCGCCGAGCGGATCCTCGGCATGCCGCGCGACCCGCTGATCAACTAGGGGTCAGGCTGGCGCGAACTGCGCCGCGCCGCCGCTGCCGCGCTCCGGCCGCAGTTCGACGGGCATGCCGCAGCTCACCGAATCTGGTTCGCATTCAACGATATTGGCCGCCACCCGCAGACCGCTCTGTTCGGCGAGCTCGACGATGGCGATGACGTAGGGGGTGGGGATCTCCGGGTTGTAGGGGTGATGGTTGACCGTGTAGGTGAACACGGTGCCCCGCCCGGATACCGGCCGCGCCTGTAGCGTGCCCCCGCACTCGCGGCATACGCCACTGGCCGGATGTATCCAGCGCGCGCAGTCGTCGCAGTATTCGATGAGCAGCGGCCCGTCTGACACGACGAATACAGTACACTCTATTGATTCGATACGGTGTGGTCTGACGGGCGGTGGCATGACGCATTTCGAGAAAGACGCGATCCTGTCGGGCATCGGCATCTCGCGGATCGGCCGCCGCACCGGCATCCCGGGCTCAGAGTTGACCATGGAGGCGGTGCGCGCCGCCATCGAGGACGCCGGACTGACCGCGACCGACATCGACGGCATAGCGACCCTGGGCGACACGCCCGCGGCGGACGTCAACGCGCGGCTGGGCATCGAGGCCGCGGACTGCGGGTCGGGCTTCGGCACCGGTGGGCTGCTTTCGCCGGTGATGTCGGCATGCCGCGCGGTCGCCGAACGCCGCGCCCGCCACGTCGTCGTGTACCGGACGATACAAATGCTCGGTGGCACGGTGCCGGTCAAGCAGGAGGAGAACGCCGCGGCCCCGCCGTTGGCGCGGATGTTCGAAACACCCGAGGGCGAGCCGAAGCCGGCCGTCGGAGCGATGGACGACGTCAACGATCTGGTTGCGGCGCATGCCTATTCGGCCGCCAATTGGCTGGCACTGAACTGCCGCCGTCACATGGAGCTGTACGGGACCACCAAAGAACAGCTGGGCTGGATCGCGCTCAACGGCAGGCGCAACGCCGCATTGAATCCCCGTGCGGTGTACCGGGATCCGATGACGATGGCCGACTACCTGGGTGCGCGGCCGGTGTCCACCCCGCTCGGGCTGCTGGACTGTGATGTCCCGATCGACGGCTCGATCGCGGTGGTGGTGTCGCACGCGGAGTATGCCGCCGATTGTCCGCACCGCGCGGTGAAGGTGGAGGCGATCGGCGGGTCCGATGGAGCCGGTGGCTGGTTTCACCGCGCGGACTACCCGAAGATGGCGATGTCGGATGCCGCGGCGCAGATGTGGTTGCGAACCGAATTGAAGCCGGCCGACCTCGAAGTCGCCGAACTGTACGACGGATTCACCTATCTCACCCTGGCCTGGCTGGAGGCGCTCGGCATCTGCGGTGACGGCGAGGCCGGCCCGTTCGTCGAGGGCGGCGCGCGGATCGCCCGGGACGGACAGTTGCCGCTCAACACCTACGGGGGTCAACTTTCGGCCGGCCGCATGCACGGCTACTGGGCGCTGCACGAAGGGTGTCTGCAGTTGCGCGGCGACGCGGGGGAGCGGCAGGTATCGCGGCGTCCTGAGGTCGGCGTCGTATCCGTCGGCGGTGGGCCCGTCGCGGGGTGCATGCTGCTGACCTGTTGAGCACGAGTGTGATCGAGGTCGGATGATTAAGGAGCCCACGACCGGCCAGGCGAACAAACTCGCTTCGATGGTGGCCCGCGACATCGAAGCCGACATCGTGCGCCGCGGCTGGGCGATCGGCGAATCGCTGGGATCCGAACAGGCTCTGCAGCAGCGCTTCAAGGTGAGCCGATCGGTGCTGCGCGAGGCCGTGCGCCTGGTCGAACACCATCAGGTCGCTCGGATGCGGCGCGGCCCGGGCGGCGGCCTGTACATCTGCGAGCCCGACGCGGGACCGGCCACCCGCGCCGTCGTCATCTACCTCGAGTACTTGGGCACGACCCTGGGCGACTTGCTCAACGCCCGTTTGGTTCTCGAGCCGTTGGCGGCCTCGCTGGCCGCCGAGCGCATCGACGAGGCCGGCATCGCGCGGCTGCGGGCGGTGCTGCACGCCGAACAGCAGTGGAAGCCCGGCTTACCGGTGCCGCGCGACGAGTTCCACATCGCGCTGGCCGAGCAATCCAAAAACCCGGTGCTGCAACTGTTTATCGATGTCCTGATGAGGCTCACCACCCGCTACGCCCTGGCATCACGGACGGACTCGGCAACCGAGGCCATCGAGGCTGTCGACCATCTGCACGCCCACCACCTAGCGATCGTCGCCGCCGTCAACGCCGGTGATTCGGCGCGCGCCAAAACGCTGTCCGAGCGACACGTCGAGGCGGTGACCGGGTGGCTGCAGCGGCATCAAGCCGGCGACAGCGGCCGGGGGCGCCAAACGCGCCGGCGGCTCGATTCCGAGGCGCCCAGGGGAAAATTGGCCGAGCTGCTGGCCGCCACGATCGGTGACGACATCGCCGCCGGCGGCTGGCGGGTGGGTTCGGTCTTCGGCACCGAGACGGCCCTGCTGGAGCGCTATCGGGTGAGCCGCGCGGTGCTGCGCGAAGCGGTGCGGCTGCTCGAGTACCACTCGATAGCCCGCATGCGACGCGGCCCCGGCGGCGGGCTCGTGATCGCCGAACCCGCGGCGCAGGCCAGCATCGACACGATCGCCCTGTACCTGCAATACCGCGACCCGAGCCGTGAGGACTTGCGCTGCGTCCGCGACGCCATCGAGATCGACAACCTCACCAAGGTCGTCAAGCGACTCGGCGAATCCGACGTGGCGGCCTTTCTGGCCACCCATCGGCACGGGCTGCCGGAAAACTCCCGACCGACGGCCGACGACGTGCGCCGGGCGGTCGCGGAGGAGTTCGACTTCCACGTCGGGCTCGCGCAACTCGCCGGCAACAAAATGCTGGATCTGTTCCTGCGGATCATCGTCGAGTTGTTCCGCCGGCACTGGTCGAGCACCGGACAAGCGCTGCCGACCTGGTCAGACGTGCTCGCCGTGCACCACGCTCACCTGCGGATCGTCGAGGCGGTCGAGGCCGCCGATGAGAGCGTCGCGTGCTATCGCCTTCGCCGTCATCTCGACGCGGCCGCCTCCTGGTGGTTGTAGGCGCGTCGGCAACCGCCACCGCTGTGGCACGGCAGCGAAAGTGAACCAAATGTGATCTGTTGCGCGGTATAGCGAAGGCCCGTCCTGGGTACTGACACGGGGGAAAGGCGACGTCCGATCCCGCAGGGGGTTGGCATAAGTGATCGAAAGCGAGAGCGCTGAAGTGACGGCGGATAACGAAGCCAGGCAATACGGTTTCGTCCACACCGCACTGGTTTATCACTCTCAGCGGGAGTTTGTGGACCTGGTAAGCCGCTTCGTCGGCGACGGTTTGGCGCGGGACGAGGCGGTGCTGCTCGCCGTGCCGCCCGAGACGCTGGCGCCGCTGCGCGACGCGTTGTATTCCGCTGCCGAGTCGTCCGGCTATGTGCGCCTGGTCGACATCACCGAGTTGGCACGCAACCCGAGCCGGTTCATGGCGATGGAAGGCGCGTTCATCGACGAGCACCCGGAACAGCGAGTGCGCATTGTCAGCCAACTCGCGTGGCCAGGCCGCACCGAGCAGGAGTTCGTCGCCTGTGTCGAGCACGAGGCCCTGGTCAACGAGGCCATGGACGGCTACCCGGCGACCAGCCTGTGCTTGTACGACGCGACCCAGCTCGACGATGACGTGCTGGCGGACGCGCGCGCGACCCATCCGCTGCTGTGGGAATCCGGCACGCTGCAGCGCAGCCCGGCGTACGCCCCCGGCGACGTCTTGGAACGCTGCAACCGGCCATTGGCCGCCAGCCCCGGGGCCGTCACCTACATGGTCCGCAAGTCGGCGGATCTTCGGCCGGCCCGGTCCTTTGCCATCGACTATGCGGGCTGGATGGGGCTGTCCCAGGAAAGCATCGAAGATCTGCAACTGGTCGCCACCGAGCTGGCCACCAACAGCCTCATGTACACCGGGGGCGCCTGTCGGTTGGCCTTCTGGAAAGACGACGGGCATCTGGTTTGCGAGGCGCGCGACACCGGACGATTCGACGATCCACTGGTGGGCCGGCTGGACCCCGGCCCGCGCGGTCCCGCGAGTCGCGGCCTGTATCTGGTCAACGCCATCTCCGATCTGGTGCGCACCTACACCACCCGGACCGGCACGACGATTCAGGCGTATCTGCGCTTCGAACCCGCCGCAGGTCCGGCCGGCTAGCGCTGCACGAAAACAGCGACCCGCCGAGACCACGGGCCTCCGCGGGTCGCTCGTCTGTTCGGTCAGAGGCAGATGACCAAAACGCAGGTGCCACCGGTGGAGGTTCCACCGGTGGCGGTCCCGGTGGTCGTGGTTTCCAAACATCCGGTCGGGGCTAACAACACCATCATAAAAGTTGCGGTGGCCGCGGCGAGTTTCAATAACTTTTTGGCCCCAACTGAATTCATCTTCAATCCTTCCATCCAGGGCATACTGGGCGGGTAGTTATGCCCAACGAATGGATGCTACAACGACTATTTAACGCACGTAAAGACTAATTTATTTTTGCCGAGGTTCGCGATGGAGGAGTGCCATATTTAGGTCAAACATACACTGTGGCAACACCTTCTGAGAGGTCGTTGCACAAGAAACGGCATGCTTAGACATCGGTATGATCGAATGTATCGTTAATGTCTGCATCAAATAAATGCCCTAAACCACGGATCGAGCATGCCATGCTGATTCGCAATTGTGATATTCAGCCCACTCGAAAGTGGGGCCTATCTAATCTGTCACGGGCTGCGTCGACCCCGACGCGACATAAGGCGGTTATCGCAGATGGACAACGATTATCCGCTGGGATGCCCGTGCGACCTCCGGCCACCCCGAACCGACGAGCTTGATTTGTGGGCGGCCTAGCGCGACCACCTGGCGGAAATCCGCCAGCCGGACCAGCGTAAGGCGGTGTTCTGGCAGTCCCGCTACAGACAGATCAGGCTGCCGCAAGCCCCCGAACCGCCGATGACGCCATCGCCACCCGCCGCCGTGGTCGCGCATCCGGCCGGCAACACCATCACCGCGGCCGCCCCGAGGGCCGCGACCGCCACTTTGAGGGTTTTCTTGGTGTTCTTAGCCTTCATGATCGCGCCTTCCATGAGAGGGGTGTTCAACAGCCGTCTAATTGACTGCCGACCGAATCCTACCCCCCGTCAACAATGCCCAAACCGAACTTTTAGGATTGATTTCTATATTTTTTTGTACGGTGCGTTTGTGCGGCTCAGCGAGTTGCGGGCGCGGCTTCCGGAGGTCTAATGTCAACGCTCGTGCGCGTTTTCGAGCGTTTCGTAGTAGCTAGCACCCGCAGCGGGGTCTGATCCTGACCGACCCCCCGCTGTGGGTCGGAAGCTACTGCCGTCGGTCGCTCCAGCTGACTAGAGAAGGCCGGCACCATGACTTTTCCCGCGCGCAACCCCTTCCAACATTTTTCTCCCGCCAGTGTGTGGTTCGGCGAACGCTTCGGCGTCCCGCTGCCCCGCGGGCTGCGCGAACAGGCCGACACCATGTCCTGGGAGACCTTCGTCGCGACTTACGGGCGCAGCGCGGGGCTGCTGCGGCTCGGCCACTGGAAGTGCACCGACACCGACCGTCCCGGGACGCGACGGGGCCCGCAGGCCAACAACTTCCAGGCCGTGTTCGCCGTGGGCGACCGCATCAGCACCGTCACCGCCGCCGCCGGCGGGCCGATCGCCGCGTTGACCGCAATGCTGCACCAGCGCGGGATCACCGTCGAAATCGTGCAGTTCCATCAGATGCGGTCGGCCACCGGCATCGCCACGTTCATCCGCGGCAGTGACGGCGCGCGCACCGAGTGGGCAATGGGCTGGTCGGACGATGCGACACAGTCGGGGCTGCGCGCGGTGATCGCTTGCGCGAACCGGCTTTTCGCTGTCGAGTGACGCGGTCGCTCTCGCCGATCACCGGGTGAGTTTCATGTGCGCTAGCGCCGGTGATAGCGCACATGAAACTCGGTCCCTACCACGACGGCGGTGAATGACACGCCGTCGCGGAAGCTCTACAGGGGGCGCAGAACGATAGGCATGCCGTCCATCGGAATCGGCATCCCGCCGTAGTCCCAGCGCGGCTGGTAGCCGGGCCGGGCCAGCTCCAGGCGGTAGCGGCGCAGCAGCCGGTGCACCACGGTCTTGACCTCCAGCTGGCCGAACACCATGCCGATGCACTTGTGCGCACCACCGCCGAAGGGCGCGAACGCGTACCGGTGCTTCTTGTGCTCCGAGCGTGGTTCGGCGAACCGCTCGGGGTCGAATTTGTCTGGCTCCGTCCACAATTCGGGTAGCCGGTGGTTCATGCCGGGCCAGATGGTGATGTTGGTGCCGGCCGGGATGTAGTGGCCCAGCAGCTCGGTGTCGCGCACCGCCATTCGCATGTTGAACGGCAGCGGCGTCACCATGCGCAGCGATTCGTTCATGATCAGTTCGAGGGTTTCCAGCTTCTCCAGCGACTCGATGTCCAGGGGCCCGTCGCCGAGGCGGGCCGACTCCTCGCGCGCCCGCTCCTGCCACTGCGGGTTGGCGGCCATGTTGTAGACCATCGTGGTGGTCGTCGAGGTGGACGTGTCGTGGGCGGCCATCATCAAGAAGATCATGTGGTTGACGATGTCTTCGTCGGTGAAGCTGTTGCCGTCGTCGTCCTCGGTGTGACACAGCACCGTGAGCATGTCGTTGCCGGTGGCGTTGCGGCGGTCCCGGACCCGCTCGATGAAGTAGTCCTCGAGCAGCTGGCGGGCCTTGAGTCCCCGCCACCATTTGAACGGTGGAATCGGCTGCCGGATGATGGCGCCGCCGGCCCGGGTCGTCGTGGTGAACGCCTGATTGACCTTGGTGACCAGGTCGTGGTCGGATCCCGGCTCGTGCCCCATGAACACCAGCGACGCGATGTCGAGGGTGAGTTCCTTCATCGCCGGGTGGAACAGGAACCGCGCGTCGTTTGTCGGCCAGTTGGCGACGATGCCGGTGGCCACCCGGTCGATGTGCTCGACGTAGCCGGTCAGCCGGCTGCGGGTGAACGCCTCCTGCATGATCCGGCGGTGGTACATGTGCTCGTCGAAGTCGAGCATCATCAGGCCGCGGTTGAAGAACGGCCCGATCACCGGGTGCCAGCCCTTTTGCGAGAAGTCCTTGTTGCGGTTGGAGAACACGGCCTGGGTGGCGTCGGGACCGAGCGCGGTGACCGCCGGCATGATCGGTGAGTCCAGATAGATCAGCGGCCCCTTGTTCCGGTAAAGGTACAACGCGTAGTCCGGGCCGCCGCGGAACAGCTCGATGATGTGGCCGAGGATCGGGAGCCCGGCGTCGCCCAACACCGGCTTCAGGTCGCTGCCCGCGGGCGGTTCTGCCAAAACTTTCGTGTCCCATTCGTGGGCGAGCAGGCGCTTCTCGATCGCCCCCATGCCCGGGATCGTGTTCAGCGTCGGGGTGAACCGGCGCCGCGCCTGATCCAGCAGGTAGTGCGGGGTGCTGATGGTGGCGGTCATAATCGCTCCTTTTGCGTGCCCTCTCAGGTGACGGCCGTCACTGATCCATACCTTCGCCGAAAAACTTGACGGCTGTCAAGTTTGCTTTTTTGGCGGCGTGGTGCAAGGTCAGGGAGTGACCAGCGAACCCGCCACTCCCGAGCCGGGCGCACGACGGCGTGGCGACAAGCAACGCCAGGCGATCGTGCAGGCGGTGCGTGAATTGCTGCAGGAAAAGCCTTTTGCCGAGCTGTCGGTCAGCACCATCAGTCTGCGGGCTGGGGTGGCCCGGTCCGGCTTCTACTTCTATTTCGACTCCAAATACGCGGTGCTGGCGCAGCTGATGGCCGAAGCCACCGAAGAACTCGAGGAGCTCACGCAGTACTTCGCGCCACGCCAGCCGGGGGAGTCGCCAGAGGAGTTCGCCAAGCGGATGGTCGGCAGCGCGGCGGCGGTCTACGCGCACAACGACCCGCTGATGACCGCCTGCAACGAGGCCCGCCACACCGACGTCGAGATCCGCGACCTGCTGGATCAGCAGTTCGAGGTGGTGCTGGGCCAGATCGTCGGGATTGTGGAGGCCGAGATGAAGGCCGGAACGGCCAACCCGATCAGCGATGACCTGCCGACCCTGATCCGCACCCTGGCCGGCACCACCGCGCTGATGTTGACCGGGGACCCGGTGCTGGCCGGATCCGACAGCGATCGGGACCGACGGGTGCGCGTGCTCGAGCGGCTGTGGTTGCACGCGCTGTGGGCGGGCCGTCCCTAGGGCGGTGGTACCGCCGGTATCGTCACCGCCATGGCGCAGAGGAGATCCAGGCGGTCTTTTGCGGGGAAGCGGTGCCTCGTCACCGGTGCGGCCAGCGGCATCGGGCGTGCCACGGCTTTACGGCTGGCCGCGCAGGGCGCCGAACTCTATCTGACCGACCGGGACCGCGATGGTCTGGAGCAGACCGCGGCCGACGCGCGCGCGCTGGGCGGTCAGGTCGCCGAGCACCGGGCCCTGGACATCGCCGACTATGACCAGGTGGCGGCTTTCGCGGCCGACATCCACGCCGCACATCCGAGCATGGACGTCGTGGCGAACATCGCCGGCGTCTCGGCGTGGGGCACCGTCGACCGGCTCACCCACGAGCAGTGGCGCAAGATGATCGACATCAACCTGATGGGCCCGATCCACGTCATCGAGACGTTCGTCCCGCCAATGGTGGCGGCCAAGCGCGGCGGGCATCTGGTCAACGTGTCCTCGGCGGCCGGGCTGGTGGCCCTGCCGTGGCACGCCGCCTACAGCGCCAGCAAGTACGGATTGCGCGGCCTGTCGGAGGTGCTGCGCTTCGACCTGGCCCGCCACCGCATAGGCGTGTCGGTGGTGGTGCCGGGCGCGGTAAACACCCCGTTGGTGAACACCGTGGAGATCGCGGGGGTGGACCGCGAAGACCCCGATGTTGCGCGGTGGGTGCGGCGGTTCGCCGGCCACGCGGTGTCGCCGGAGAGGGCCGCCGACAAAATCCTGGCCGGGGTGGCCAAGAACCGATACCTGATCTACACCTCGGCCGACATCCGCGCGTTCTATGCGTTCAAAAGGCTTGCGTGGTGGCCCTATAGCGTCGCGATGCGCCAGGTGAACCTGATCTTCACCCGGGCGCTACGGCCCGGCCCGCCGCTGGTCCGGCATGACCAGCTCGAGGCGCACCCCCAGCAATCGGACCGGCCGGTCGAGCTCGAATAGGTCGAGGACCCGAAGGGCCGCGGCCACGATGACGTCGCGGTCGGTGCTGGGCGCGTCGAGCTTGCGAATCTTGGTGCGCGTGTAGAAGGTCGTGGTTCGCACGGTGACCGCCACCCGGGTCACCACCCGGCCCGCCGCCAACACATCCGTCAGCGCCTGTTCGGCCAAATCAGTTACGGCCGCGTCCATTTCGGGGCGATCGGTGAGATCGCGCGGGAAGGTGACTACGTGGCTGCGCGAGCGCGGCACCCACGGCTCGGCGCTGACGTGGCTGTCGCCGCCGCCCTTGGCCAGCAGTAGCAGCCACAGCCCGGTGCGGGGGCCGAACGTCGACGTCAGCAGCTCAGCGTCGCAGTGGGCCAGTTGCCACACCGTCGTAATGTCAAGTTCGGCAAGCTTTTTCGCCGTCTTGGGGCCCACGCCCCATAGCGCGTGGACGGGTCGCTCGGCCATCACCGGCATCCAGTTCGCGTCGGTCAGCACGAAAATGCCGCCCGGTTTCGCGAATCCGGTGGCGACCTTGGCGCGCTGCTTGTTGTCGCTGATGCCGACCGAGCAGGACAGCCCGGTTTCGGTGGAGATGACGCTGCGGATCTGCTCGGCGACCTCGCCGGGATCCCGCGCCGTCACCGCGACATAGGCCTCGTCCCAGCCCCATACTTCGACTGGATGGCCCAGATCGCGCAGCACCCCCATCACCTGATCGGACGCCGCGTCGTAGGCGGCCGGATCCGAGGGCAGGAAGGTGGCATCGGGGCAGCGGCGGGCGGCGGCGCGCAGCGGCATGCCCGCTCGCACACCGAACTCCCGGGCCTCGTACGAGGCGCAGGTGACGACCTTGCGCGGTTCGTTCGGGTCGCCGCTGCCACCGACGATGACTGGCAGCCCGGCCAACTCGGGATGGCGGCGCAACTCGACCGAGGCCAGAAACTGATCGAGGTCGACGTGCAGAACCCAATTCGTGGCGTTCACCGCCCGCACAGCTTGCGGGCCAGACTCTCCCACGCGTCGCCCAACGTCGCCAGCGTGTGACCACCCTCGGCCAGTTGATGCTCGACGTAGTCCACGTCCAGCAGCGCGAGCAACGCGTCGGTCTGGGCATCGAGGTCGCCGGTGGAATCGGCCGCCTTGAGCAACATCCGCACGTGCGTGCGCAACACCATGGCCGGTGCGTTGTGCCGGTGCTGCGGGTCGCGATTCGCCGCGGACAGCAGTTCGCGATGGTCGTGAGCGAAGCGGATCCGCTCGCGGCCGAACGCGACCAGCCGGTCCGTCGGTGGGGCGCCGGGCCCCAGGGGCGGCGGACCGAACAGGAACGCCTGTTGAACGGCCTGCTCGTCTTCGTCGAGCAGCACTATCATCAGGCCGGCCCGGCTGCCGAAGCGGCGGAACAGCGTGCCCTTGCCGACTCCGGCGGCCGCGGCGATGTCGTCGGTGGTGACGGCGTCGGCGCCGCGCTCGGCGACCAGGTTTCGGGCAGCCTGGAGGAGCAGGGCCCGGTTGCGTGCCGCGTCGCCCCGTTCCTGGTGCACCACCTGGGGCGCGAACACGTGCAACTCACCGGACCGCTCGCTCATTCCTGCACTGTAACGCCGCCGGAATAAATCGGACTATAGTCCGGTTTGGCCGTGCGACGATGTACACAACGATCGAAGGGAACTGGAAAACAGTGGCTATCAAAGTCTTGGCGTTGGTGGGAAGCCTGCGGGCCGCGTCGATCAACCGCCAGATCGCCGAATTGGCGGCAGCGGTCGCCGCCGACGACGTAACCGTCACGATCTTCGAAGGCCTCGGTGAACTGCCGTTCTACAACGAGGAGATCGATGACGCGATGACCGCCGACGCGCCGCCGCTGGCCCCGGTGGCCGCGCTGCGCGCCGCGGCTGCCGACACCGACGCCGCCCTGGTGGTCACTCCGGAGTACAACGGCAGCTACCCGGCCGTCGTCAAGAACGCGATCGACTGGCTGTCGCGCCCGTTCGGCGACGGCGCTCTGAAAGGCAAGCCCCTGGCGGTCATCGGGGGATCTTTCGGCCAGTACGGCGGGGTGTGGGCGCACGACGACACCCGCAAGTCCTTCGGCATCGCCGGCGCGCGAGTGGTCGAGGCGATCAAGCTGTCGGTGCCGTTCAAGACTTTGGCGGGCAAGGCCCCCGCCGAGCACGCCGAGCTGTCGGCGAACGTGCGCGACGCGGTCGGCAAGCTGGCCGCCGAGGTCGGCTGATTGACGGAAGCCAACAAGCCGCTCGCCGGGCGACCAGCGCGGTTGCCATAACCGAATAGCAGAAGCCGCCAGCTCCGCCTGGCGGCTTTGCTAGCTCAGGGGTGGGCCCGTCGCCGTCGGCGGTGTTGTCGGTGGTCGCTGCTATACCAATCCGTAGCGGTGCCTCCGCTGCGGCGTGTGATCTGCGACACGCCGAGCGGGCGTCCAGATCCATCCGCCGACAGGGCTCACGACCAGGGAATTTCAAAATTGTTATTCAGAACATCTTGTATCTCGACAACTTGTCACCCACTAGGTGTAGTGTTTCGAGCACCGGCAGATCCCGGGACCGCCAAGCCAGCCAGGCTCGGCGACCCACCCGACATCGGCGCCCACGGGTCGTTCGACCTCGACCGCCGCACGACGGGAATCACGGGGCCTGACGGATCGCTGAACCTAGCAATGACGCAGTCCAAAAGTAGTTGCCAGTCCATCGGGTCCCCTCTTCCACAAAGGAGCGGCGTTCTATGAGCATCACCGTGTACACCAAGCCGGCATGTGTGCAGTGCAGCGCCACCTACAAGGCGCTGGACAAGCAGGGCATCGCCTACGAAAAGGTCGACATCTCGCTGGACGCCGAGGCGCGTGACTACGTGATGGCCCTGGGATACCTGCAGGCCCCCGTCGTGGTGGCCGGTAACGAGCATTGGTCGGGTTTCCGGCCGGACCGCATCAAGGCGCTCTCCGCGGCGGAACTGAGCGCGTAAGGCAAGACGTCGGGTAAGGAGGTTGCGGTGCAGTCGCGCAACCCAGGTTGGACGAATGGCGACCCGCTTCGCCCGGTTGCGCCGCGCCTGCGATCGCCAGTGGTCTATTTCTCTTCGGTGTCGGAGAACACCCACCGCTTCGTGGAGAAGCTGGGGATCCCCGCCACGCGGATTCCCCTGCATGGCCGCATCGAGGTGGACCAGCCCTACGTCCTCGTCCTGCCCACTTACGGCGGAGGCCGGGCCACCCCCGACCTCAACGCCGGCGGGTACGTCCCCAAGCAGGTCATCGCCTTTTTGAACAACGAGCACAACCGGTCGTTGATCCGCGGCGTCATCGCCGCGGGCAACAACAACTTCGGCGCCGAATTCGCCTACGCGGGCAACGTGATCTCGCGCAAGTGCGGCGTTCCGTACCTCTACCGCTTCGAACTCATGGGAACCCAAGACGACGTGGAAGCCGTCCGCGCGGGCTTAGCCGATTTCTGGAAGGAACAGACGTGTCACCAACCGTCGCTGCAGAGCCTGTAACCACCGGAGCCCACGCGTTGCCGGGGGAGACGGATTATCACGCGCTCAACGCGATGCTGAATCTGTACGACGCGGACGGCAAGATTCAGTTCGACAAGGACCGCGAGGCCGCGCATCAGTACTTCCTGCAGCACGTCAACCAGAACACGGTGTTCTTCCACAATCAGGACGAGAAGCTCGACTACCTGATCAAGGAGAACTATTACGAGCGTGAGGTTCTCGACCAGTACAGCCGCAACTTCGTCAAGACGCTCCTGGACCGCGCCTACGCCAAGAAGTTTCGGTTCCCGACGTTTTTGGGCGCCTTCAAGTACTACACCTCCTACACGCTGAAGACGTTCGACGGCAAGCGTTACCTGGAGCGCTTCGAGGACCGCGTGGTCATGGTGGCGCTGACGCTGGCCGCCGGCGACACCGTCCTGGCCGAAAAGCTCGTCGACGAGATCATCGACGGGCGATTCCAGCCGGCCACCCCGACGTTTTTGAACTCGGGCAAGAAACAGCGCGGCGAACCGGTGAGCTGCTTTTTGCTGCGCATCGAGGACAACATGGAGTCGATCGGGCGATCGATCAACTCCGCGCTGCAGCTGTCCAAGCGGGGCGGGGGAGTTGCGTTGCTGCTGAGCAACATTCGCGAGCACGGCGCCCCGATCAAAAACATCGAGAACCAGTCCTCGGGCGTCATCCCGATCATGAAGCTGCTCGAGGACTCCTTCTCCTACGCCAACCAGCTCGGCGCGCGGCAGGGCGCCGGCGCGGTGTACCTGCACGCGCATCACCCGGACATCTACCGGTTCCTGGACACCAAGCGCGAGAACGCCGACGAGAAGATCCGCATCAAGACGCTGAGTTTGGGCGTGGTGATTCCCGACATCACCTTCGAGCTGGCCAAGAAGAACGAGGACATGTATCTGTTCTCGCCGTACGACGTCGAGCGGGTCTACGGTCTGCCGTTCGCCGACATCTCGGTCACCGAGAAGTACTACGAGATGGTCGACGACGCCCGCATCCGCAAGACCAAGATCAAGGCCCGCGAGTTCTTCCAGACGCTGGCCGAGCTGCAGTTCGAATCCGGCTACCCCTACATCATGTTCGAGGACACGGTGAACCGGGCCAACCCGATCGACGGCAAGATCACCCACTCCAATTTGTGCTCGGAGATCCTGCAGGTCTCCACGCCGTCGGTGTTCAACGATGACTTGTCGTATGCCAAAGTGGGCAAGGACATTTCGTGCAACCTCGGGTCGCTGAACATCGCCAAGACGATGGACTCGCCCGACTTCGCGCAGACCATCGAGGTCGCGATCCGCGCGCTGACGGCGGTGAGCGATCAGACGCATATCACCTCGGTGCCCTCAATCGAACAGGGCAACAACGAGTCTCATGCCATCGGGCTCGGCCAGATGAACCTGCACGGCTATCTGGCCCGCGAACGCATCCACTATGGCTCAGAAGAAGGTGTCGACTTCACCAACATCTACTTCTACACCGTGCTCTACCACGCGCTGCGCGCGTCGAACCGCATTGCGATCGAGCGGGGAATCAAGTTCGGCGGCTTCGAGAAGTCGAAGTACGCCTCGGGTGAGTTCTTCGACAAGTACACCGAGCGGGTGTGGGAGCCGGCCACCCCGCGGGTGCGAGAGATCTTCGCCGAGGCGGGCATTCGCATTCCGACGCAGGAGGATTGGCAGCGGCTGAAGAAGTCGGTGCAACAGCACGGCATCTATAACCAGAACCTGCAGGCCGTCCCGCCGACCGGATCGATCAGCTACATCAACCACTCGACCAGCTCGATCCACCCGGTGGCCAGCAAGATCGAGATCCGTAAGGAAGGCAAGATCGGCCGCGTCTACTACCCGGCGCCGTACCTGACCAACGACAACCTGGAGTACTACCAGGACGCCTACGAGATCGGTTACGAGAAGATCATCGACACCTACGCCGCGGCCACCCAGCACGTGGACCAGGGGCTGAGCCTGACGCTGTTCTTCAAGGACACCGCCACCACCCGCGACGTGAACAAGGCGCAGATCTACGCCTGGCGCAAGGGCATCAAGACGCTGTACTACATCCGCCTTCGTCAGCTGGCTTTGGAGGGAACAGAAGTCGAGGGCTGCGTGTCCTGCATGCTCTAAACCTCGCGCCGATCGGGCAGTCTGCCCAGGTCAGAAGGCGCGACGGGGTAAGGTGCTTTAGGTGGTGAGAATTCCCCGACCGCACCCCAGCGTCAAGCCCGGGTCCAAGGTCGACGCGCGCAGCGAGCGCTGGCGCGAGCACCGCAAGAAAGTGCGCAACGAAATCGTCGACGCGGCCTTCCGCGCGATCGACCGGCTCGGCCCCGAACTGTCCGTGCGAGAAATCGCCGAGGAGGCCGGCACCGCCAAGCCGAAGATCTACCGACACTTCCACGACAAGTCCGATCTGTTCCAGGCGATCGGGGAGCGGCTGCGCGACATGCTGTGGGCGGCGATCTTCGCGTCCATCGACCTGAAAACCGACTCGGCCCGCGAGGTGATCCGGCGCAGCGTCGAAGAGTACGTGATCCTGATCGACAAGCACCCCAACGTGCTGCGCGTGTTCATCCAGGGCCGCTCGGCGGCCAGCCCCCAGATTCTCGACGAGGGGCGCGGCATCACCCTGGCCGTGGCCGACATGTTCGACAACGAGCTGCGCGAGATGGAACTCGACCACGCGGCGGTCGAACTGGCCGGCAACGCGGCGTTCGGCTGCGCCGCCTCGGCCACGGAGTGGTGGCTGGGTCCCGAGCCGGACAGCCCGCGGCTGATGTCGCGCGAGCAGTTCGTCGCGCACCTGACCACCATCATGATGGGGGTCATCGTCGGAACCGCCGAGGCGCTGGGCATCACGATGAATCCAGACCTGCCGATTCACGACATGGTCACCGTTAAGCCGGCCGCGGGCTGAGCGCGCTCCCGCGTTGACAACCGCCGTGGCCATCGATAACACTCGTCCGAACCGATACCCTGGGTACTGGGTATCTGCGTCGGCGAGGAGCGCAGCCGAAGACGCCGGCTAACGCCGACCCGCGCCACGCCTGAACAGAAGGACCGATCGACCGTGACCGACGTCGTGACACAAACCGAGACCATTGCGGCGGCCACCGCCTCGAAGCCCGTGCACACGCGCGCCGTGATCATCGGGACCGGATTCTCCGGTCTGGGGATGGCGATCGCGCTGCAGAAGCAGGGCGTCGGCTTCGTCATCCTGGAAAAGGCCGGCGACATCGGGGGCACCTGGCGGGACAACAGCTACCCCGGGTGCGCCTGCGACATCCCGTCGCACCTGTACTCGTTCTCGTTCGAGCCCAAGCCCGACTGGAAGAACCCGTTCTCGTTCCAGCCCGAGATCTGGGACTACCTCAAGGGCGTCACCGAGAAGTATGGGCTGCGCCGCTACATCGAGTTCGACTCGCTGGTGGATCGAGCCCACTGGGACGATGACGAGAACCGCTGGCACGTGTTCACCGCCGACGGGCGCGAATACGTCGCCCAGTTCCTGATCTCGGGTGCGGGCGCGCTGCACGTCCCGTCCTTCCCCGACATCGAGGGCCGCGACGAATTCCGTGGCGCCGCTTTCCATTCCGCCGAGTGGGACCACACCGTCGACCTCACCGGCAAGCGAGTGGCCGTCATCGGGACCGGCGCGAGCGCGATCCAGATCGTGCCGGAGATCGTCGGGCAGGTCGCCAAACTTGCGCTCTACCAACGCACTCCGCCGTGGGTGGTGCCGCGTTCGAACCCCGAGATTCCGCCGGCGGTGCGCCGGGCCATGGAAAACGTGCCCGGGCTGCGCGCGCTGGTCCGCCTCGCGATCTACTGGGGGCAGGAGGCGCTGGCCTTCGGCATGACCAAGCGGCCGAACCTGCTCAGGTTCATCGAGTCCTACTGCAAATACAACATTCGCCGGGCGGTCAAGGACAAGGAGTTGCGGCGCAAGTTGATCCCGAATTACCGCATCGGCTGCAAGCGAATCCTGAATTCCTCCACCTATTACGGCGCGGTCGCCGATCCGAAGACCGAACTTGTCACCGACCACATCGCACGGATTACCGCCGACGGCATCGTGACCGCCGACGGCATCCACCGGCCCGCCGACGTCATCGTCTACGCCACCGGCTTCCACGTCACCGACTCCTACACCTACGTTCAGGTCAAGGGCCTGCACGGCGAGGACCTGGTGGACCGGTGGAACCGTGAGGGCATCGGCGCGCACCGCGGCATCACCGTCGCCGACGTGCCCAACCTGTTCTTCCTGCTGGGACCCAACACCGGGCTGGGACACAACTCGGTGGTGTTCATGATCGAATCTCAAATTCGTTACGTCGCAGACGCGATCGCGACCTGCGACAAGCTGGGCGCACAGGCGCTGGCCCCCACCCGCGCCGCCCAGGACAAATTCAACGACGAGCTGCAGCGCAGACTGCGCCCCTCGGTGTGGAACAGCGGTGGCTGCAGCAGCTGGTATCTGGACGAGCACGGCAAGAACACCGTGCTCTGGGGCGGTTACACCTGGGAATACTGGCGGGCGACCCGTTCGGTCAAGCCGGACGAATACCAGTTCTACGGCGTGAACATGGGCACGCGGGCGGCGGTCTAAGACCCGATCGAAGTCGTTGCGGCGCTGAGTTGTTGCCGCGATGGCGACCTCCTGGCGAAGGATCGCAGGTTCTGACGCATGATGCGGTCCAGCATCCGGTCGGACACCACGCGGTTGATCCGCAGCAGGAGCGCCGCGTCGCGTCCGATGGTGTAGCGCGTGCGGGGACGCGATGCGGTCGCGGCCTTGGCGACCACCTTCGCGGCGTGTTCGGCCGACACGCCCTCCTCGCCGAACGACCGGGCCTGCGCCGTGACGGCCGCGATGAGATCGCCGTAGCGGGCGAGTTGGGCATCGGTCAGGTTGGCCATCAGTCCCTTGGCGGTGGCGATTCCGCGCTCGGCCATCTCGGTTTTGACCGCGCCGGGTTCGATGACGACCACCTTGATGCCGAACTCGGCGACCTCACGCCGCAATGCGTCACTGGCGGCTTCGAGGGCGAACTTCGAACCGGCGTACGCGCCATACGTCGGCAACACCACCTTGCCGCCGACGGAGCTGATGTTGACCACGGTGCCCGAGCTGAGCAGCAGGGCCGGCAACAGGGCCTGGGTCATCGCGATGTGGCCGAACAGATTTACCTCGAACTGCCGGCGCCACTGGTCTACCGGCAGCGTTTCGACCGGAGAATTGACCGCGATCCCGGCGTTGTTGACCAGGGCTCGCAACCGACGGCGCAGCGGATCGCGCGCGACGCGGTCGGCGATGGCGGCCACGTCCGTTCCCATCGTGATGTCCAGGATCTGCGGCTCGATGTTCTCTGCGCGCAGCGCGTCCGCGTCCGCCTCGCGGCGCACACCCGCCAACACGTGAAAACCCTTGCGGGCCAGTTCTCGAGCGATGGCCGCGCCGATGCCCGTCGAAGCACCGGTTACGACGATCAGCTCATTGCGGGCGGCGCGAGTCGACGACATCATGGGTTCTCCAATCGAGGGGAGCGAGTTTGAGTTGACGCTGTCATCTCAAGCTAGCAGTTGAGTTGACATTGTCAACCCAACGATCGGCTTATGCTCTGCGGGTGACGACAAGAGCCGAGAGCGCGGCGGCCACGCGTCGTTCGTTGGTCGAGGCGGCGGGCGTGCTGCTCGACCTCGGCGGCGTCGACGCGGTAACGCTGCGTGAGGTGGGTGCCCGCAGCGGTGTGTCGCGCACGGCCGCGTATCGCCACTTCGCCGACAAGGAGTCTTTGCTCGCCGAGCTGGCCACCAACGCATTGCGCGAATTGGGTGACGCACTCGAGGTGTTGGTGAACAGCGACGATTCGCCGGAGGAATGCTTGCGCTCGGCCCTGCTGTCGCTGATTGCCATCGGCCGCACCCGCCCGCATCTGTATCGCCTGATGTTCACCCCGCCGGCGGGCGACCCGACCGCGGCGATGCGGGCGGCCCAACGCACGCAGGGGCTGTTCCTGCAGATGGTGGGCCGCATCACCGGTCCGCAGCAGGCGCCACGCTATGGGGCGCTCATTTTGACGAGCGCGCACGGCATCACGGGCTTGGACTTGAGCGGCCACATGGATCTGGACAAATGGCACACCAGCGCCGAGGAACTCGTCGACACACTCATTTCGGTGCTGCCAAAAGCCGGATGAAGGCCTGCGCGGCCGCGTCCACGCCGGCATCGTCGTCGGTCGCGACGAGATCGAGCAGCAGTCCACGCGCGACGGCCAGCCCGAGCCGCGCCATAGCGGGGTCGACCCGAACGCCGGCTGCGGTTTTCAGGGCGTCGACTTCGGCCAGCCAGCCCTCGACTGCCCCGGGAACCATTCGGGCAAAAGGCTTTTCGCCCTGGGCAGCGCGGGCGTAGCACTCGAAGAAGAGACGCTCGGCTTCACGCAGTTCGGATCGACGGAGGTCGGCCCACAACGCCGCGAAACTTTCCGCCGGGTCGGTCGGCAGTTCGGCCAGCAAGCCCATCTGACGGCGCTCGACCGCCTCGACGATCGCCAGAAGCAGGTCTTCGCGAGAGCCGAAGTGGTGCAACAGCATTCGGTGGCTGGTACCGACCGCAGTGGCCACCTCGCGCAGCGATCGGTCGCCGATGCCGCCGGTGGCGAACTCGGCGACGAGTGCATCGAGGAGCTGTTGGCGCCGCTCGGTGTCAGGGGTGCGCGCCATCCGCACGGCTGAGTCGCTCGGCGTGGGCCTTGAGGCCTTGGGCTTCCAGGTCGAGGAAGCGCTTGGTCTTTTTGGCCATCAGCCACCCGACGAGGGCGCCGAGCGCACCCCCCTGGTCGAGTTGCTGGCGCACCAGCGTGGGGCCGCCGGGCCGGGCGATGACGTCGTGGCGGGCGCTCACCCGCCCCCCGGGAGAGCGCTGCACCCAGGTCCAGGACCTACCGGGATCGAGCTCGGTGACCCGCCACACCAGCTTCGGCATCCCGGGCTGCTTGATCGCGAAGCGTCTGCCCACGGCGAGGGCCGCGGCGTCCAGCCCGATCAGGGAGGTCACCGAGGCGGTCCAGTCCGGCCAGTGCTCGACGTCGGTGAAGACGTCCCAGACGAGTTGCGGGGGTGCGTCGATCTCCACACTGTCTTCGGTAATCATGTACCAAATGGTACATCGTCGGCGCGGGATACTGGAGAACGGAATGGACTCCGACGGCGCGCGGGGCACGCCTGCGACACGCAAACACAAGTTGTTGTGTTGCGGTCGCTTGTCGTACCCCAGGGGTAGTGTCTGGGGCCTGAGATTCATCCGGAAAAACGGCGCGTGAAGTGGGGTTCTGGTGTCCGAAAACATGAAGCTGATCGACCGCGTTTCGGCGATCAACTGGAACCGGCTGCAAGACGAAAAGGACGCCGAGGTGTGGGACCGGCTGACCGGCAACTTCTGGCTGCCGGAAAAGGTGCCGGTGTCCAACGACCTGCCGTCGTGGGGCACCCTGACCGCTCACGAAAAGCAGATGACCATGCGGGTGTTCACCGGCCTGACGCTGCTGGACACCATCCAGGGCACGGTCGGGGCGGTCAGCCTCATTCCCGACGCGCTGACCCCGCACGAGGAAGCGGTGTACACCAACATCGCCTTCATGGAGTCGGTGCATGCCCGCAGCTACAGCAACATCTTCTCCACGCTGTGCTCGACCGCCGAGATCGACGACGCCTTCCGCTGGTCGGAGGAGAACCCCAACCTGCAGCGCAAGGCCGAGATCGTCATGCAGTACTACAAGGGCGACGAGCCGCTCAAACGCAAGGTCGCCTCGACGCTGCTGGAGAGCTTCCTGTTCTACTCCGGCTTCTATCTGCCGATGTACTGGTCGAGCCGGGCCAAGCTGACCAACACCGCCGACATGATCCGGCTGATCATCCGCGACGAGGCCGTGCACGGTTACTACATCGGCTACAAGTTCCAGCGCGGCCTGGCCCTGGTGGACGACGCGCGCAAGCAGGAGCTCAAGGACTACACCTATGAGCTGCTCTTCGAGCTCTACGACAACGAGGTCGAATACACCCAGGATCTCTACGACGAGGTCGGGCTGACCGAGGACGTCAAGAAGTTCCTGCGTTACAACGCGAATAAGGCGCTGATGAACCTCGGTTACGAGGCGCTGTTCCCGCGCGACGAGACCGACGTCAACCCGGCCATCCTGTCGGCGCTGTCACCCAACGCCGACGAGAACCACGACTTCTTCTCCGGCTCGGGCTCGTCGTACGTGATCGGCAAGGCCGTCGTCACCGAGGACGAGGACTGGGACTTCTGAGCGGTTCGTGAACGACGCATGAATTATCGGTAGGGCGCTTTTCACCCGCTGGCGCGGGTGATGCGGCTGCCCTGACACTGTTGAGGTGACGAATACCGCCGCCTCCGCCACCACCAATTTCTGCCGTTCTGTGCTGCGCTGGCTGCGCGCCGGCTACCCCGAGGGCGTTCCGGGGCCCGACCGGGTGCCGCTGCTGGCGCTGCTGCGCAGCACGCCGCTGACCGAAGAGCAGATCGCCGAGGTGGTGCACAACATCACGGCGGACGGCTCCCCGGCGATCGCCGATGGTGTGATCGACCGCGACGAGATCGCCCACTTCATCTCCGACATGACCCACTACGACGCCGGGCCGGAGAACATCGTCCGGGTGGCGGCCACGCTGGCCGCCGTCGGGTGGCCGCTGGCCGGCATCGACGTCAGCGAGGTCATCCCCGGTGACGAGTGGGGAGAGGCCGCCGAAATCGCCGCCCGCAGTGGCGCTTCCGAGAAGGCGCCGGGCCGTTCCCGTTAGGCGCATCAGCGCCCGGCGCCCTACAGCTTCGAGATGTCGATGACGAAGCGGTAGCGCACGTCGCTGGCCAGGACGCGCTCGTAGGCCTCGTTGATGTAGTCGGGCTCGATCAGCTCGATTTCCGGGGTCACGTTGTGCTCGGCGCAGAAGTCCAGCATCTCCTGGGTTTCGGCGATGCCGCCGATGTTCGACCCGGACAGGCTGCGGCGCGCCAGCGCCAGCGGGAAAGCGCCCACTTCCATGGGATGCTCGGGAATGCCCAGTTCGACGAGCGTGCCGTCGACGTCGAGCAGGCCAAGATAGTCGTTGAGGTTCAGGTTCGCCGAGACCGTGTTCAGGATCAGGTCGAAGCTGTTGCGCAGCTTCGTGAAGGTCTCGCGCTCGGCGGTGGCGTAGTAGTGCTTGGCGCCCAGCCGCAGCCCGTCTTCCATCTTCTTCAGCGACTGCGACAGCACCGTCACATCGGCACCCATCGCCGCGCCCAGCTTGACGCCCATGTGGCCCAGCCCGCCCAGGCCGATGATCGCCAGGCGGGTGTCCTTGCCCGCCTTCCAGTGCCGCAGCGGCGAGAACAGCGTGATGCCCGCGCACAACAGCGGCGCCGCCTTGTCCAGCGGCAGCGAGTCGGGGATGCGCAACACGAAGTTCTCGTCGACGACGACCGCCTGGCTGTAACCGCCCTGCGTGATCGTGCCGTCCTTGTCGGTGGCGTTGTAGGTGAAGGTGGCACCGTTTTTGCAGTAGTTCTCGAGGCCGGCCTTACAGCTGCTGCACTGACCGCAGGAGTTCACCATGCAGCCCACCCCGACGTGGTCACCCACCTTGTGCTTGGTGACCGCGGAGCCCACCGCGGTCACCACACCGGCGATCTCGTGGCCGACGACCAACGGGTAATTCGGTATTCCCCATTCGCCCTTGGCCGTGTGGATGTCGGAGTGGCAGATTCCGGCGAACTTGATGTCGATCGCCACGTCGTGCGGACCGGGGTCACGCCGCTCGATGGTGGTCTTGGTCAGCGGTGCCGTCGGTGAGGTGGCCGCATACGCCGAAACTGTGCTCATGAGAGTCCCTTTTCCATTTGATACGTCTTCAAGAAGTTTAGCTAGAGTAAAAGTTCGTCCGCCATCCAAGGCGGCGAATATCACCTTATGGCGGACAGTGCGTTCCGGGCGGCGGGCGTCAGTTGATCGGGGCGTTCACCAGGCGCAGGTCGTCGACGATGCCGCGGGCCGCGATCAGGCCCTCGCCGGTTTGCCAGATCTCGTCGTTGACGACGTAGACCCGGTTGTCGCGATTGGCCGACAGCTTGCGCCACGGGTCGCTGTCCAGGATCGTCGCGGCCCGGTCGGCGGCGGCCGGGGTGGCGCAGGACAGGTACACCACGTCGGCGTCGGCGATCGAGAGGTCCGGATTCTTCGCCAGGTCCGCGTCGGAGGCGCCGATCTCGATGTAGGGCTTGTCGGTGAACCGTTGCGCGGCCGGCCGGTCGACGCCGACCGCGCCGAGAACGCTGGCCGGGAAGTTGTTGGCGCCGTACACCCGGATGGCGCCGGCCGTCAGCTGCACGATCGACGCCTGGTAGTGGGAGGCGTCGTGCCGCGCGCCGACATCGCTCGCCCGCTGCGAGAAGCCGCTGATCAGCGCGTCCGCCGCGGCGCCGCGGCCGGTGGCGGCGCCGACCGTTCGCAGGTTGTCCTGCCAGGCCGCGCCGGGTGCGGCGGTGAACACGGTCGGGGCGATCGGGGTCAGCTGCGGATACAGCGTCGGTGTCAGCCCTTGCGATCCCAGGATCAGATCGGGGTGAGCGGCCGCGATCGCCTTCACGTCCGGGTGGGAGCGGGTGCCGACACCGGGCACGCCGTGCACCGCGCCGCCCAGATAGGCGGGCTGACCCGAGGAACCGTCCGGCACCGCGGCGCCGACCACCCGCGATTGCAGGCCCAGCGCGCACAGCGTGTCCAGCTGGTCGCCGGAGAGCACCACGATGCGCTGCGGATCGGCGGGCACCCGCACAACGTCCGGGGCGACGCCCGCCACGTTGTGGACCTGACGCTTGGCCGGGCCGGGATCGGCCGCGGCGGCGTCACGCGCGCAGGATTCGTCGGGCCGACGGTCGTTTCCGAGCACGCCGGCGCCGGCGATCTGGGTGGTGGGGGTCACGAGCGAACGGGTTGTCTGGCCGGCGGGCCGCTCGGATCCGCAGGCGCTGCAGGCCAGGACGAGCGCCGCCGTCGCCGCGGTCAGCCGGGCCGGTCTGATCACGCCGAACAACACCCGTCAGACGCTAACATTCGACGGACGCGCCGCGCCGTTGAGCCATTTACGACAGTTTGTAGGACCAGCCCTGACGTCGTCGTGATCGACGGCTAAGATTCGACTCGATACCGATTTTTGGGCCAGTGTCCGACCCGGATGTTTGGAGAAGCTGTTGACAGCCGAAGCGCCCCCCTTGGGAGAACTAGAGGCCGTTCGTCCCTACCCGGACCGCATGGGCCCCAAAGGGAACCTCGTCTACAAACTGATCACCACCACCGATCACAAGATGATCGGCATCATGTACACCGTCACCTGCTTCGCCTTCTTCTTCATAGGCGGGCTGATGGCGTTGCTGATGCGCACCGAGCTGGCCGCTCCCGGGCTGCAATTTCTGTCGAACGAGCAATTCAACCAGCTGTTCACCATGCACGGCACGATCATGCTGCTGCTGTACGCCACCCCGGTGGTGTTCGGTTTTGCCAACCTGGTGCTGCCGCTGCAGATCGGTGCGCCCGACGTGGCGTTCCCGCGGCTGAACGCCTTTTCGTTCTGGCTGTTCCTGTTCGGCGGGCTGATCGTGGCGTCCGGCTTCATCGTCCCGGGCGGGGCCGCAGACTTCGGCTGGACCGCCTACACGCCGCTGTCTGACGCCGTGCACTCACCCGGTGCCGGCGGGGACCTGTGGATCACCGGCCTGATCGTCGCCGGTCTGGGCACCATCCTCGGTGCGGTCAACATGATCACCACCGTGGTGTGCATGCGCGCTCCCGGCATGACGATGTTCCGGATGCCGATCTTCACCTGGAACATCCTGGTGACCTCGATCCTGATCCTGATCGCGTTCCCGATCCTGACCGCGGCGCTGTTCGGGCTGGCCGCCGACCGACATCTGGGCGCCCACGTCTATGACGCCGCCAACGGCGGAGTTCTGTTGTGGCAACACCTGTTCTGGTTCTTCGGCCATCCCGAGGTGTACATCATCGCGTTGCCGTTCTTCGGCATCATCACCGAGATCATCCCGGTGTTCTCGCGCAAGCCGGTGTTCGGTTACACCACGCTGGTTTACGCGACCCTGTCGATCGCCGCCCTGTCGGTCGCGGTGTGGGCACACCACATGTTCGCCACCGGAGCCGTTCTGCTGCCGTTCTTTTCGTTCATGACGTATCTGATCGCTGTGCCGACCGGGATCAAATTCTTCAACTGGATCGGCACGATGTGGAAGGGGCAGATCACCTTCGAGACGCCGATGCTGTTCTGCGTCGGCTTCCTGATCACCTTCCTACTGGGTGGTCTGACCGGCGTGATGCTCGCCAGCCCGCCGCTGGACTTCCACGTCACCGACAGCTACTTCGTGGTCGCGCACTTCCATTACGTGCTGTTCGGCACCATCGTGTTCGCCACCTTCGGCGGGGTGTACTTCTGGTTCCCGAAGATGACCGGCCGGCTGCTCGACGAGCGGCTGGGCAAGCTGCACTTCTGGCTGACCTTCATCGGGTTCCACACCACGTTCCTTGTGCAGCACTGGCTGGGCGACCTGGGCATGCCGCGCCGCTACGCGGACTACCTGCCCAGCGACGGCTTCCAGCCCTACAACGTCGCCTCGACGGTCGGCGCCTTCATCCTTGGCGCGTCGATGTTCCCGTTCGTTTGGAACGTCTTCAAGAGCTGGCGTTACGGCGAGGTCGTCACGGTCGACGACCCGTGGGGCTACGGCAACTCGCTGGAGTGGGCGACCAGCTGCCCGCCGCCGCGGCACAACTTCACCGAGCTGCCCCGAATCCGTTCGGAGCGTCCGGCGTTCGAGCTGCACTACCCGCACATGGTCGAGCGGCTGCGGGCCGAGGCGCACGTGGGCCGTCACGCCACGGCTTTCGAATCGCCGAAGGGCTTCGGACCGCGGACCGAACCCGATCGCTCGACCCCTCAGCAGTAGCGGCGGCAGTCCGAAGTGAACTCACCACCCAAGGTGTCGGTGCTGATCACCGTCACCGGCGTGGACCAACCCGGCGTGACGGCGACCCTGTTCGAGGCGCTGTCGCGGCACGGGGTCGAGCTCCTCAACGTCGAACAGGTGGTGATCCGGCACCGTCTGACGCTGGGCGTGCTGGTGTGCTGCCCGGCCGACGTCGCCGACGGCGCGCAGCTGCGCGAGGACGTCGAAACCGCCATCCGCAACGTGGGGCTCGACGTCACGATCGAGCGCAGCGACGACGTGCCGATCATGCGGAACCCCTCGACCCACACCATCTTCGTGCTCGGCCGGCCCATCACCGCCAGCGCGTTCGGCGCGGTGGCCCGTGAGGTGGCGGCGCTCGGCGTCAACATCGACCTGATCCGCGGTGTCTCCGACTATCCGGTGATCGGCCTGGAGCTGCGGGTCTCGGTGCCGCCGGGCGCGGACGCGGCGCTGCGGACCGCCCTGAACCGGGTGTCCAGCGAGGAACAGGTCGACGTGGCCGTCGAAGACTACAGCCTGGAACGACGGGCCAAGCGGCTCATCGTGTTCGACGTCGACTCGACGCTGGTGCAGGGCGAGGTGATCGAGATGCTGGCGGCCCGGGCGGGTGCGGAGGGCAAGGTTGCCGCGATCACCGACGCCGCGATGCGCGGTGAGCTGGACTTCGCGCAGTCGCTGCAGCAGCGGGTGGCGACGCTGGCGGGCCTGCCCGCCAGCGTTATCGACGAGGTCGCCGACCAGCTGGAACTGATGCCCGGCGCCCGCACCACGCTGCGGACCCTGCGGCGACTGGGTTATGCCTGCGGCGTCGTGTCCGGGGGTTTCCGCCGGATCATCGAGCCGCTGGCCGAGGAGCTGATGCTCGACTACGTCGCGGCCAACGAGCTGGAGATCGTCGACGGCACGCTCACCGGCCGGGTGATCGGGCCCATTATCGATCGGGCCGGAAAGGCCACGGCGCTAAGGGAATTCGCGAGCCAGGTGGGGGTGCCGATGGCGCAGACCGTCGCCGTTGGCGACGGCGCCAACGACATCGACATGCTGGCCGCCGCCGGGATGGGCATCGCGTTCAACGCCAAGCCCGCGCTGCGCGAGGTCGCCGACGCGTCGCTGAGCCATCCCTATCTGGACACCGTGTTGTTCCTGTTGGGCGTGACCCGCGGCGAAATCGAGGCCGCCGACGCGATCGACGGCGAGGTGCGCCGGGTGGAAATCCCGCCCAGCCCTTAGCGACCCGGCAGGTATTCGAGCATCGCGGTACGGCACGATGGTCGGGTGCTCGAGAACGGAGGCCGGAGGTGAAACCCGAGGTTTCGAGAGAATCCGAGGGTAGAACCGACCAGACTGGCGATGTAGGCGACCCCGATCTGCTGCTCGATTTCAGGCAGGTGTCGCTGAGGCGTGGCGGCAACGTCTTGGTCGGGCCGCTGGACTGGGCGGTCGAACTCGACGAACGCTGGGTGATCGTCGGGCCTAACGGGGCCGGCAAGACCTCGCTGCTGCGAATCGCCGCGGCGGCCGAACATCCCTCGTCCGGCGTCGCTTTCGTGCTCGGCGAGCGGCTGGGCCGGGTCGACGTGACCGAGTTGCGCTCCCGGATCGGGCTCAGCTCCTCGGCCCTGGCCCAGCGGATCCCCACCGACGAGGTGGTGCGCGATCTCGTCGTCTCGGCCGGTTACGCGGTGCTGGGCCGGTGGCGGGAGCGCTACGAGGACGTCGACTACCAACGCGCGATCGACATGCTGGAGAGCCTGGGCGCCGAGCACCTGGCGGACCGCACCTACGGAACCTTGTCGGAGGGTGAGCGCAAGCGGGTGTTGATCGCCCGCGCGCTGATGACCGATCCCGAGCTGCTGCTGCTCGACGAGCCCGCCGCCGGCCTGGACCTGGGCGGGCGTGAGGAGCTGGTCAGCCGGCTGGCCGACCTGGCCGCCGACCCGGAGGCGCCCGCCCTGGTGCTGGTCACCCACCACGTCGAGGAGATTCCGCCCGGGTTCAGTCACTGCATGCTGCTCTCGGAAGCCGAGGTGGTCGCCGCGGGACTGCTGACCGACGTGCTGACCGCCGAGAACCTGTCCACCGCCTTCGGCCAGGCGATCGCCCTCGACGTCGTCGACGGGCGCTACTTCGCCCGGCGAGTCCGCACCCGAGCAGCCCACCGGAGGCCGTTATGACGTCAGCCGACGAAGCCCCGCTGGTCGCACGGCCGGCCGCCACCGTGATGCTGGTGCGCGACGACCCCGCCGGCTTGAAGATCTTCCTGATGCGCCGCCATTCGAAGATGGAGTTCGCCCCGGGCGTCATCGTGTTCCCCGGTGGCGGCGTCGACGACCGCGACCGCAACGCCGATATCGCGTGGTCCGGTCCGGCGCCGGACTGGTGGGCACAGCGGTTTGGCATCGACACCGAGCTGGCCACTGCGCTGGTGTGTGCGGCGGCCCGGGAGACCTTCGAAGAGTCCGGGGTGCTCTTCGCCGGCCCGGCCGGCGACCCGGACGGCATCGTGCGCGACGCCTCGGTCTACGCCGACGCCCGGCGCGCCCTGGACGATCGGACGCTGTCGTTCGCCGATTTCCTGCGCACCGAAAACCTGGTGTTGCGCTCCGACCTGCTGCGGCCATGGGCCAACTGGGTCACGCCAGAGGCCGAGCGGACCCGCCGCTACGACACCTACTTCTTCGTGGCGGCGCTGCCCGAGGGCCAGCGCGCCGACGGGGAGAACGCCGAATCCGACCGGTTCGGCTGGGCATTGCCGCAGGATGCCATAGCCGACTTCGAGGCAGGCCGCAACGTCCTGCTGCCGCCGACTTGGACCCAATTGGATTCGCTGGCCGGCCGTAGCGTCGCCGACGTGCTGGCCGTCGAACGCCAAATCGCCCCCGTGCAACCCCTCCTTGAAAAGCGCGGCGACAACTGGGTTTTCGAATTCTTCGACTCCGATCGCTACCATCAGGCGCGCAAATCGGGCGGCATGGAGTGGCCCTTGTGAACGCTCGATCGAGCGAGTTCGTCAGCGCGGTGGTCAGCGACGGCTCGCAGGACGCCGGGCTGGCTATGTTGCTGCTGTCGCGGCCCCCGACGAACGCCATGACCCGCCAGGTCTATCGGGAAATCATCGCGGCGGCCGGGGAACTGGGCCGGCGCGACGACGTCTCCGCGGTGATCCTGTTCGGTGGACACGAGATCTTCTCCGCCGGCGACGACGTGCCCGAGCTGCGGACGCTGCGCGGCTCCGAGGCCGAGAGCCTGGCGCGGGTCCGCCAGGAGGCCATCGACGCTGTGGCGGCGATCCCCAAGCCGACCGTGGCCGCGATCACCGGATACGCGTTGGGCGCCGGTCTCACGCTGGCCCTGGCCGCCGACTGGCGGATCAGCGGGGACAACGTGAAGTTCGGCGCGACCGAAATCCTGGCCGGCCTGATGCCCGGCGGTGACGCGATGGCCCGCCTGACCCGGGCGGCGGGCGCGAGCAAGGCCAAGGAGCTGGTGTTCAGCGGCCGGTTTTTCGACGCCGACGAGGCGCTGGCGCTAGGACTCATCGACGAAATGGCGGCCCCCGACGACGTGTACGACGCCGCCGCCGGATGGGCGCGCCGTTTCCTCGACGGGCCGCGGCACGCGCTGGCCGCCGCCAAGGCCGGGATCAACGACGTCTACGACCTGGACCTGCCCGACCGGCTCGCCGCCGAACGGCGCCGCTACGTCGAGCTGTTCTCCCGTCAGGGCGGTGGCGGTCGGGTGGATCCCGGCGGCCGTTAGGCTGCCCTGCATGACCAGTTCGACCGACGCCGTTCCGACGCCTCACGCCACCGCTGAGCAGGTGGAAGCCGCCCGGCACGACAGCAAGCTGGCCCAGGTGCTCTACCACGACTGGGAGGCCGAGACTTACGACGACAAGTGGTCGATCTCCTATGACCAGCGCTGCATCGACTACGCGCGGGGCCGCTTCGACGCCATCGTGCCGGACGCGGTGCTGCGGGAGCTGCCCTACGGCCGGGCCCTCGAATTGGGCTGCGGGACAGGGTTTTTCCTGCTCAACCTGATCCAGTCCGGGGTGGCCCGGCGCGGATCGGTGACGGACCTGTCGCCGGGCATGGTCAAGGTCGCCACCCGCAACGGGCAGTCGCTGGGCCTCGACATCGACGGCCGGGTCGCCGACGCCGAGGGTATCCCGTACGAGGACAACACGTTCGACCTGGTCGTCGGGCATGCCGTGCTGCACCACATCCCCGACGTGGAGCTGTCGCTGCGCGAGGTGATCCGGGTGCTGCGCCCGGGCGGCCGGTTCGTCTTCGCCGGCGAGCCGACCAGCGCCGGCGACGTCTACGCCCGCGAGCTGTCCACCCTGACCTGGCGCATCGCCACCAACGTCACCAAGCTGCCCGGCCTGGGCAGCTGGCGGCGCCCGCAGGCCGAGCTCGACGAATCCTCGCGGGCCGCGGCGCTGGAGGCCATCGTCGACCTGCACACCTTCACCCCGGGCGACCTGGAGCGGATGGCCGAAAACGCCGGGGCTGTTCAGGTGCGGACGGTCAGCGAGGAGTTCACCGCCGCGATGTTCGGCTGGCCGGTGCGCACCTTCGAGGCGTCGGTGCCGCCCGGGCGCCTGGGCTGGGGCTGGGCGAAGTTCGCCTTCAACGGCTGGAAGACGCTCAGCTGGGTGGACGCCAACGTGTGGCGCCGCGTGGTCCCGAAGGGCTGGTTCTACAACGTGATGGTGACCGGGGTCAAACCTTCCTGAGCCGGGCAATCGAGTTCAGCGCGCAAGACGTCGGTTACCTGCGGTCGGCCGCGGGTGCCGCGGCGCTGGCGGACGTCGCCCAACTCGGGTTGACCGACGCCGGCCGGGTCGGCGACGTCGCCGCGGCCCGCGCCCGTTTCGGCGACCGGGCCGCGATCCTGGTGGAGACGGTTCTGTTGCGCCGCCGAGCCCTGGACAAGCTCGGCGCGCTGGTGGTGTCCGAGTGGCTGTTCACCGACGAGGCGCTGCAGCAGGCCACCGCGGCGCCGGTGGCGTTGCACCGGGCCAAGAGACTGACCGGCTTGGCCCCCGACGTCGCGGTGCACGACGTGACCTGTTCGATCGGCACCGACCTCGCCGCGCTGCAGGCCTGCGGGGTCACCGCGGTGGGCAGCGATATCGACCCGGTGCGGCTGGCGATGGCGCGCCACAACGTGGGGGAGGCGGCCTTGATCTGCCGCGCCGACGCTCTGCGCCCGATCACCCGCGACGCCGTGGTCGTGGCCGACCCGGCCCGTCGCGTCGAGGGCCGGCGCCGGTTGCGCATCGACGACTACCGGCCCGGCCTGCGCTCGCTGCTCGACGCCTACCGAGACCGGCGCTTCGTCGTGAAGTGCGCTCCCGGAATCGATTTCGGGCAGGTGCGGCGCCTGGGCTTCGGCGGCGAGATCGAGGTGACGTCCTATCGGGGTTCGGTTCGGGAAGCGTGCCTGTGGTCGGCCGGGCTGGCGCAGCCAGGCGTGGGCCGGCGGGCCAACATGCTGGACCGCGGCGAGCAGCTCACCGACGCCGATCCCGACCAGTGCGAAGTGCGGCCGGCCGGGCGCTGGATCGTCGACCCGGACGGCGCCGTGGTGCGGGCCGGGCTGGTGCGCCACTACGGCGCGCGGCACGGGCTGTGGCAGCTCGACCCCGACATCGCCTACCTGTCCGGCGATCGACTACCGGACGCCGACCGCGGCTTCGAGGTGCTCGAACAGCTGGTCTTCGACGAGCGCCGCCTTCGCCAGGCGCTGACGGCGCTGGACTGCGGCTCGCTCGAGGTGCTGGTGCGCGGGGTGCGGGTCGACCCCGACGCGCTGCGCAAACGGATGCGGCTGCGCGGGAGCCGCGCGCTGTCGGTGGTCATCGCCCGCATCGGCGCACGGACCGCCAGCAGGGCGATGGCGTTCGTTTGCCGGCCCTCCCGATAGCTTTGGGTACGCTGGCGGCGTCACTTCTCCGGGTCACCGGCCTGGGCACTTTCGCGAGGACGATTCCACGATGCGCTATCCGATAGCCGCTGCGCTGCTGGCGTCGGCGGTCTTCCTGGGCTGGCCGGCCACGGCCGAGCCGCCGTCGTGTGCCGGTTTGGGCGGCAGCGTCGAGGCCGGCCAGCTGTGCCATCTGCATGCCACCGGACCCAACTACACGCTCAACATGACCTTTCCCACCGACTATCCGGACGAACAGGCGCTGACCGACTACATCACCCAGAACCGGGACGGCTTCGTCGCCGTCGCGCAGAGTTCCGGTGGGCGCGACCAGCCCTACCAACTGGAGGCCACCACCGAACAGCACAGCGCCGGGCAGTCGCCGCATAACACCCGCAGCGTCGTGCTCAAGTTCTTCCAGGACGTCGGTGGATCGCACTCGTCGATCTGGTACAAGGCCTTCAATTACAACCTCGCGACCAAGCAGCCGCTGGTCTTCGACAACCTGTTCGCCCCGGGCACCACGCCGCTGGACGCCATCTTCCCGATCGTGCAGCGCGAGCTGGAACGTCAGACCCCTTTGGGCGCCGCCATTTTGCCGTCGACCGGTCATGACCCGACGCACTACCAGAATTTCGCGATCACCGATGATCAGCTGATCTTCTACTTCGCCCCGGGCGAGATGCTGCCGGCGTTCGGCGGGCCGCTGCAGGCCCAGGTGCCGCGCAACGCCATCCCGCCGCTGGCGGTCTAGACGGGGCCGGCCTGCAACTCCATCGCCACGGCGGCGACCGCCAGCGCGACCTGCGCGAGGCACCCGATGATCGGTACGAAAAACGCCCGCTGCCGGCGCACCAGCAGGTACACCGCGACCACGATGTCGATGAGCAGTAGGGCCGCGCCGCCCCATGCGCCCAGGTTCATGGCCCGGTCGATCCAGGCGGGGTCGCCGCACTTTTGGTAGCCGCACGGGTCGGTGCTCATCACGAGCAGTCCCAGCAGCACGAAGGTCGCGCCGTAGAGGCCGCCGTGGATGACCAGCAAGATGACCGTCACCACGATGTCGGCGGTGTTTCTGCGCCCGCTGCCTGCGGTGTTGGTCGTCACGGCGCCGTGCGCCGCGGGGTCGTCGATCGGCACTACAGCAGTATGTCCCGGTCAGGCCGGCGCAAAACCGTAAACCTGACCGTCGCTGGTGGCGGCCACCACGCGGCGATCCGTGCCGACCGATACCCCGACCGGATACCCGGTCGCCGCCGGCAGCGGAGAGCTGTTGAGCGTGCGGCCGCTGCCCGGATCGAACACCAGCAGCGACATGCCGGGGACGCCGTTCGCCGGCGGGCCGCTGACCACCGTGTAGCCGATGCCGCCGCCGGCCAGGCTCGACGTCGACAGGGGGAACACATCGTCGCGGCGCCACACCTGGTCGGCATGATCACCGGCGTCCTTGAACGCCGCCAGTCGGGTGTCGGGCCCGCCGCCCGCCACGATCAGCCCCTGCGGGGTGATCGCGGGTGGCGTCTGCGCCAGAAAGCCCAGCGGCGCCGACCATTTCACTTTCGCGTCGGCGGCCCGCAGCGCCCACAGGCGCTGGTCGCGGCCGTTGACGTAGATGGTCGATCCGTCGGCCGACAGCACCGGGCTGGCGATGACGCCGGCGCCGACGGCGTCGCTAGTCCATTCACGGGTGAGTAGCGGCGACTGCCCGGGGTGGTACTTCAGCCCCACCAGACTTGCGGCCGGGGCGCCGGGCTGCCAGACCCCGAGCACCACCATCCCGTTGACCGGCGAAAAGGCGGGCGCCGCCGCGACGGGACAACCCTGGCGGGCCGGGGCGCAATCGGCCAGCCCGCGCGCGGCGTCGGTGGGGTCGACGCCGTCGACCAGATCGAGCGGGCTGCCGCGCACCTGGCCGCGATGGGAGTCGAAGACCAGCACCTGGCCCAGGTGTGTCGTGACGAGCAGCTCGCCTCGGCCGAGAAACCGCGGCGTGGCGGGCATGCCGATCACCGGCTGGCGCCACCGCGTCCACTGGGTCACCGGGAAGGACAGGATCGCCCCGGGCTGGCCGACGTAGACGTTGTCGAAACCATCGAGCAGCGGGCCGCCGAAGCCGCCGCCCTGGGCGAGCCGCACGCACCAGCGCTGCCGCCCGTTGTCGTTGTTCTCCCACTCCATCAGCGAACACCCCGCCGGGGTCTGGGCGTTGAGGACCAGATAGCCGCGCGCGCTGAGCGCCGGTCCGGCGGCCAGGCTCCCCTTCACCGACCGGGTCCATTGCAGCGACAGCTGGGTGGCCCCGCCGACGGTGGTGTAGCTGCTGTTGGCGGCGTCGGCGTACTGGGCCGGCCAGCTTTGCGCGGCCACGGCGTCCACCCACGAGTCGGTGTTGCCGCAGCCGCCGAGCGTCACCGCGAGCACGGCCGCCAGCGCTACGGACGAACAACACCGGAGCCCACTGACGAGTCGTCGGGCAAGCACGTCGGTTTCAAGTCCTTCCGCAGGGGCGTTCGGCGGGTGCGGCGATCGAGTACACGTGAGGGTAGCGCTTGGCCACTCGACTAGGCTTTCCGGCCATGACATCCATGTGGGGTGCCCCGGTCCATCGTCGTTGGCGTGGATCAAATCTGCGCGACCCGCGCCAGGCCAAATTCCTCACGCTGGCCTCGCTGAAATGGGTCTTGCGCAACCGCGCGTACACCCCGTGGTACCTGGTGCGCTATTGGCGACTGCTGAAGTTCAAGCTGGCCAACCCGCACATCATCACCCGCGGCATGGTGTTTCTCGGCAAGGGCGTGGAGATCCATGCGACGCCCGAGCTCGCGCAGCTCGAGATCGGCCGCTGGGTGCACATCGGCGACAAGAACACCATCCGCGCGCACGAGGGCTCACTGCGGTTCGGCGACAAGGTGGTGCTGGGTCGCGACAACGTCATCAACGCCTACCTCGACATCGAGCTCGGCGACTCGGTGTTGATGGCCGACTGGTGCTACGTCTGCGATTTCGACCACCGCATGGACAACATCGACCTGCCGATCAAGGACCAGGGCATCGTCAAATCCCCGGTCCGGATCGGTCCGGACACCTGGGTGGGCGTCAAGGTATCGGTGCTGCGCGGCACGTCCATCGGGCGTGGTTGCGTGCTGGGGTCTCACGCGGTGGTCCGCGGGGTGATCCCGGACTACTCGATCGCGGTCGGCGCGCCGGCCAAGGTGGTCAAGAACCGTCAGCTCGCCTGGGAGAGCTCGGCCGCGCAGCGCGCCGAACTGGCGGCCGCGCTGGCCGACATCGAGCGCAAAAAGGCGGCTCGCTAGCGGCGAGACGGCGGGCGTATTGCGCTCAGATGCTCTGGTAGCGCCGCAGCGCCTCGGCGCGCTCGAGGGCATGGTCGACTATCGGCACGGGATAGCCGTCGGGACGCCGGCCTCTGCGCAGGTGCACGTCGTCGGCCGCCCGCAGCTCGGGCACCCAGCGCCGGATGTAGTCGCCCGACGGGTCGAACTTCTCACCCTGGGTGATCGGGTTGAACACCCGGAAGTAGGGGGCGGCGTCGGTGCCGCAGCCCGCGCACCACTGCCAGCCGTGCTGGTTGTTCGCCATGTCGCCGTCGACCAACTGATCCAGGAACCATTCGGCCCCCCACTGCCACGGCAGGTGCAGGTCCTTGACCAGAAACGAGGCCACGGCCATCCGCACCCGGTTGTGCATGAATCCGGTCTCGCGCAGCTGGCGCATCCCCGCATCCACGAACGGAAAGCCCGTCTCGCCGGCCTTCCACGCCTCGAAGCGGCGGGCGGCGTGCGCGTCGGTGTCGGTCTGGATGCCGTCGAAATCGCTGTTCCAGTTGCACCAGGCGCTGGACGGCCAGTGGTGCAGCACGTCGGCGTAGAAGTCGCGAAAAGCCAACTCCCGCAAGAAGCCCTGTGCCCCGTCGCTGCGCGCGTCCAGGTCGGCGGCCAGGGTGCGGGGATGAATGGCGCCGAACTTCAGGTGCGCCGACATGCGGCTGGTCCCGGTCAGGTCGGGCCGGTTGCGGTCCCGGGCATACCTCTGTAAGCCGTTGTCGACGAACGACTTCCACTGTTTGCGTGCCGCCGCCTCCCCGGCGGGCACCTCGAGGGCGAGACCGGGATCGGGGATGTCACACTGCTCGATTCGCACCCCGGCCGGATCCAGCCACTGTGCGCACCCGGCATCCGACTTGGCCGGTTCTCGCCAGCCGATCTTGCGCCACTGCCGCAGAAACGGGGTGAACACTTTGTAGGGTGAGCCATCCGGTTTGACGACGCGGCCGGGCGAGACGAGGTACGGCGACCCCGTCGCCACCAGCGGCACCGGACCCAGCGCCGCGCGCACCCGTTCGTCACGGCGCTTGCCGAACGGCGCGAAATCTTCGGAGACGTGCACCGACGACGCCCCGGTTTCTGTGACGATGCGGGGAAGTTGCGTGTGGGGCTGCCCGCGGGTGACCAGCAGCCGGCCGTCGAGGTCGTCGCGCAGCCGCCGCAGCGAGTCACCCAGGTACTGCAGTCGCCGTTGTCCCGAAGACCTTTCCAGGCGCGGGTCCAGCACGAAGCAGGCGAGCACCTCACCGTTCTCGGCCGCGGCCAGCAACGCCGGATGATCGCGCAACCGCAGATCGCGGCGAAACCACAACAGTGCCGGCATGATCAGCGGTTGAGTCGTTGGATGTGGGCGGACAGGACGGTCGCGAAGCCACACCACAGCGGGTAGGGCAGCAACGCCAGCCCGCCGCCGGCTGTGGCGGCGGACGTGCGCCTGACCAGATCGGCGCTACTGGCCGTCAGCGCCGCCGCCCCGACCGCGGCCGCCCCGAGTTTGTGGTACCGGAAGAACAGCCAACTCCATCCGGCGTTCAGGAGCAGGTTCACCGCCAGCGCCGCCGCGTAGCCGCGGGCCTTGTCGTGCTGCCCGGTCGCCCGGAGACGGTCGAGGGCTACTGCCGAGGTGACCGCGATGTCGCCGTAGAGCGTGATCCACGCCGCGGGGAAGGCGGCTCGCGGTGGCTGGTAGGCGGGCTTGCGAAGCCTCGAGTACCACCGCGACATGGCGTCGCGGCTGGCGACGCTGCCGGCTCCGGCGGTTGCGGCGACGGCCAGGCTGGTCGCGGCCAGTATCGACCTGTTCACGGCGTGCTCCGTTCTGGTTGTTTCCGGTCCGCTTGGTGCTCAACGGCTTTGGCGCGTGCCGGGTTGGTGGGCCACCAGATCCGGTCGCCGATGAGGGCGAACAACGCCGGGATTACCAGCGTACGCACCACGAAGGTGTCGAGCAGTATCCCCAGGCCGACGATGATGCCAGTTGGGTCAGCACGATCAACGGCAACACCCCGAGTACGCAGAACACGGCGGCCAAAACGATTCCGGCGCTGGTGATTACGCCACCGGTAACCGATACCGCCCGCACCATCGGATCGAGCGCGCCGGGTCGCGCGGCTGCCTCGCGGGCCCGGGTGAGGAGAAAAATCGTGTAGTCCACCCCGAGGGCCGCCAAGAACAGGAAGGCGAACAGCGGGGTGGTGTTGTCCAGCGCCGGAAACCCGAAGACATGCAGGCTCGCCCCCCCCCCCAAGCCCACCCCCGCCACCCCAGCCACGCAACAGGCCGGCCACACCGTCGGGGGGGCGCGGGCCCCGCGCCGCCCCAC
>NZ_MVHG01000169.1 GCF_002086125.1 Mycobacterium arosiense ATCC BAA-1401 = DSM 45069 | reverse complement strand
CTCAACCCCCGCCCGCGGTGCCGCCCTGCCCGGGACCCACCGGCGAACGCGCCCACTGGTGGTGGTATGACCCCTTCCAACCCCAACCACCACCAACCAACAACTAGTTCGGTTATCGGAGCGGGTCAAACACGTTGGGTTATCAGCACATTCGTTCGCACTGCCGGTTGCCCACCGCGTCGTGGACACGGGGTTGACGGTGAGCAACCGCCCCGGTAGATGCCCTCACGGTCGCCGATTAAAACGGTTGTGCGGGCGGGTATTCGGCCATGGCGGGCACTGCCGATCAACGCAGCATGGTGGCCACGATCCCGGCCAGATAGCCCAGCCGGGCGACCTCCGAGGGCCGGAATTCCGGGCCGGGACGGCCGAGCACCACCGCGGTGTGCGGGTCGCCCAACGGGGCCGCGACCATCGTCACGTCCATGTCGCGCCATGCCTTCGGCACCCACTCGGCGGTGCCGTCGAGCGTCGTGGCCCGCTCCAGCGGCAGCCACGGGGCCGAGTCCGCCTTGGTCTCCGGCGCGCCCGGACTGCCGGCAAGGCGCCGCAGCTCGCCACCGGCGCCGCGCAGCACCGTGCACCAACTGACGCGCAGCACCTTGGGCGCCTCGTTGGCGAGAACCTGCAGTCGCGCCGCCTTGCCGTCGGCCGCGGCGATGTGGTCGAGCAGCTCGAGTTCGCGGTGCGCCTCCAGCAGGCCGGTGTGCGGCCGCACGCTGTCCACACGGACACCGGATAAGGACTCGGCGGCGGTGATCAGGGTGTCCGGCATGGCCCCAGGTGGCAGCTCGATCACCAGGTCGTCGGTCGCGTAACCCGCGCTGCGCTCCACTACGTCGAGCGACAAAATGTCGGCGCCCACCGAACCGAGCGCTACCGCCAGCGAACCCAAGCTGCCCGGCCGGTCGACGAGCTCGATGCGCAACAGATAGGACGGCACGGCCAACACTGTTGCACAAGGATGTGTCAGCGGCATTTCGGTTCGACCCGGTTCGGGTGCCGTCGGCCGTTCGCACCTTCGCCGCTAGGCTTTCGGATCGTGTCCCAGATCTCCCGCGACGAGGTAGCGCACTTGGCCCGGCTGTCCCGGCTGGCGCTGACCGACAGCGAGCTCGACAGCTTCGCCGGCCAGCTCGACGCCATCTTGACCCATGTCAGCCAGGTCCAGGCGGTGGACGTCACCGGCGTCGAGGCGACCGGGAACCCCCTCAAGGACGTCAACGTCACCCGTCCGGACCAGCCGACACCGTGCCTCACCCAGGCCGAGGCGCTGGCCGAGGCGCCCGAGGCCGTCGACGGCCGCTTCGGCGTCCCGCAGATCCTGGGGGACAGCGAGTGAACGACGACATCGTGCGGTCGGACGCCGCGACGCTGGCCGCCCGGATCGCCGCCAAAGAGGTGTCGTCGGTCGAGGTCACCCAGGCATGCCTGGACCAGATCGCCGCGACCGACGACCGCTACCACGCCTTCCTGCATGTGGCCGCCGACGAGGCGCTGGGCGCCGCCGCCGTCGTCGACGAGGCGGTGGCCGCCGGGGAGCGGCTGCCATCACCGCTGGCCGGGGTTCCGCTGGCGCTCAAGGACGTCTTCACCACCGTCGACATGCCCACCACCTGCGGGTCCAAGATCCTCGAGGGTTGGCGTTCCCCGTACGACGCCGCCGTCACCTCGCGCCTGCGCGCCGCGGGCATCCCGATCCTGGGCAAGACCAACATGGACGAGTTCGCGATGGGCAGCTCGACGGAGAACTCCGCCTACGGACCCACCCGCAACCCGTGGGACGTCGAGCGGGTGCCGGGTGGCTCCGGCGGCGGCAGCGCGGCGGCGTTGGCCGCGTTTCAGGCCCCGCTGGCGATCGGATCCGACACCGGCGGGTCTATCCGGCAGCCCGCCGCGCTCACCGCGACGGTGGGAGTCAAGCCCACCTATGGCACGGTGTCGCGCTACGGCCTGGTGGCGTGCGCGTCGTCGCTGGATCAGGGCGGCCCGTGCGCGCGCACGGTGCTCGACACCGCGCTGCTGCATCAGGTGATCGCCGGGCATGACCACCGCGACTCCACGTCGGTGGACGCGGCGGTGCCCGACGTCGTGGGCGCCGCCCGGGCGGGCGCGGCCGGCGACCTCAAGGGCGTGCGCGTCGGAGTGGTCAAGCAGCTGCGCGGCGAGGGTTACCAGCCCGGGGTGCTGAGCGCTTTCGAGGCCGCCGTCGAGCAGCTGACCGCCCTGGGCGCCGACGTGAGCGAGGTCGACTGCCCGCGCTTCGAGTACGCGCTGGCCGCCTACTACCTGATCCTGCCGTCCGAGGTGTCGAGCAACCTGGCCCGCTTCGACGCGATGCGTTACGGGCTGCGGGTCGGCGACGACGGCAGCCACAGCGCCGAGGAGGTGATGGCGTTGACGCGGGCCGCCGGTTTCGGGCCAGAAGTCAAGCGGCGCATCATGATCGGCACCTATGCGCTGTCGGCCGGCTACTACGACGCCTACTATAACCAGGCCCAGAAGGTGCGGACGCTAATCGCCCGCGACCTGGACGAGGCCTATCGTTCGGTGGACGTGGTGGTGTCGCCCGCGACCCCGACGACGGCGTTCCGGCTGGGGGAGAAGGTCGACGATCCGCTGGCGATGTATCTGTTCGACCTGTGCACGCTGCCGCTGAACCTGGCCGGGCACTGCGGCATGTCGGTGCCGGCCGGTTTGTCGCCGGACGACGACCTGCCCGTCGGGCTGCAGATCATGGCGCCCGCGCTGGCCGACGACCGGGTCTACCGGGTCGGCGCCGCCTACGAGGCGGCCCGCGGACCGCTGCCCTCGGCCATCTGAGCTTTCGCGCTGCCCTACTGGGTACGGGCAGGGCAAGATGAAACCATGCGGATCGGAGTGCTCACCGGAGGCGGCGACTGCCCCGGGCTCAACGCGGTCATCCGGG
>NZ_MVHG01000168.1 GCF_002086125.1 Mycobacterium arosiense ATCC BAA-1401 = DSM 45069 | reverse complement strand
AGGACGTATCGCCGATGTCGAGCGCGCTGCTCCTCAGTGGCGGTGACCCAGTCCCCACCCGACACAGGAGTGGGGTGTGGGTCTTTTTGCTGCCCTGTGCGCGTGAGAGAGAGGAGATGTCGAGATGCAGTGAAGATTGACAAGGTGGCCAGTGTTGTTTAACAACAGGTCGCGCAGGTATGCCGAGACGTAATTGCTCCGGGGAGAGTGGCGATTTCGGCGGGCAGTTAGTTTGACACCGGTACGCGACACGCCGGGTATCTGTCAAAGTACCTCGGCGATTCTGGTCAATCTTCGCTGCATCGCCTCAACCACCACCACCCACCACCACCAGTAGTAGCCGCGATAGCGTCGTTGTTGTCGGTGGCTGCCGATACGATCGGTGTTGTAAGGGCAGGTCATTGGGGCTGGCCCACAATTCCCAAAGGGGGAGCGCAAGATGTATTCAACCAAGTCCATTGGTGACGTCGTTCGGAATCTGGTGGGAGTTCTTGGGTTTCGGCCTGTGGAGTCGCTGGTGGTGGCGGCCGTACAGGGTGGCTGCGTGAGTTGCGTTCTGCGTGTGGATCTCAGCGACGTCGCGGCGTCGAATGCGCTGGAGAGGTTGGCGTCGTTGGTGGGGCGCAGTGGTGCCGATGGCGCCCTGGCGGTGTTCGTGTCGACGCTGAGCAGCTCGTGCGAGATGTGCGCGGAGCGCTTTGCTGGCATGGCGGCAAGGTTGGGAGAGGCGCTGGAAGCGGCGGGCGTGCGCCTTCTGGATGCCGTGATGTTGGACCGAGTCGAGGCGGGTGGACGGTGGCAATGTGTGGACGGGTGTGGCAAGTCCGGTGTGCTCGACGATCCAGCGTCTTCGGCCGCCGCGGCGGCAGCGGTGGTCGCGGGACGCCGGATGTATGAGACGCGGGATGAGCTAAGAGCGATTGTGGCCGTTGATGTTCAGCGCGCCGCTGCGGTGGCGCCCATGCTGGCCGGTGCTGACTGTGCTGGCGGCGCGGTGGATGACGTGCCCGTATCGGTGCGCCAGGCGGTGGCTGCGGTGCGTCGCGTGGGCCAGGGCGCCGTCTTGTCGAATGCCGAGCTGGCGGATATCGGCGCATCGCTGGGCGACGTGCGGGTGCGAGATGCGCTGTTTACGTTGGTGGACTCACACGAAGCGAGCGCAGCCGAGATGCTGTGGAGCCAGCTGGCGCGGGTCCTGCCACAGCCCTACCGATCCGAAGCCTTGTGCCTCGTCGGATTCAGCGCATTTTCGCGGGGCGAAGGGCCGCTAGCTGGCGTCGCGCTCGAGGCGGCGTTGGCAGACGATCCAGCTCATCGGATGGCCGGATTGCTGGATTGCGCGCTGCAGAACGGAGTGCGGCCTGAAGAGATTCGCAACCTGATCCAGCACCATGTCTCAGCGCTGGTGATTTGACCCTTGCCCGGAGGTTGCGGGGTGCGGATATGCCTGGCGCTGATCGCACCCTGCCAACCCGCAAGGCGGTCGACTACCCCACCCGGCATAGGGCTGGGGTAGTGGTCAATTCGTATGTGGGAGTGCGGGTGTGGTGATGTTCTTGTCTTCTTCTTCTCCTTTTCTCCTCGGTCGCCGTGTCGGTAGCGGCCGGTAGTATCCGTGTGTGTAGGGCCTACCGCGAGGGCGGGCCCACCGACCCGTGAGGGGTTTGGGTTATGGCGAGTGCGCCGGTGTTCTACCTGGGGACGCATATGGATGGGTGGTTAGCACATGTGGGTGTGCCGTTGTTCGTGTCGCACCGCCGCTTGTCGCGACGTAAGACACTGCCGAAGGCACGTTCGGGGTGGGCGCTGGATTCCGGGGGGTTCTCAGAACTGTCTCTTTACGGAGGGTGGCGCACCACTGCGGAGGAGTATGTCTCGGCGGTAAAGCGCTACGACCGCGAGATTGGCCAGCTGGAATGGGCGGCCGGAATGGACTGGATGTGTGAGGACGACATGCTTGCCCGCACCGGCCTGACCGTCGAGGAACACCAGCGGCGCACCGTGGCGAACTTCGTGCTGCTGGAACGGATGTGGCATGAGGACGACGACGCGGACCTGCATCCCGAAGCCCCGTTTATGCCCACTTGCCAGGGCCAAACTGTCGAGGATTACCTGCGGTGCTGGGACATGTTCGGCGAGGCCGGGGTGAACGTCAGCACTTATCCGTCGGTCGGTGTCGGGTCGGTGTGCCGGCGGCAACACACCGGCGAGATCCGCGAAGTGCTGGAGGCGTTGCGTGATCGTGATCCGGAGGTGCCGCTGCACGGGTACGGGGTTAAGACACAAGGCCTTCGGATCTACGGGGATCTGCTGGCGTCGTCGGACAGCATGGGGTGGAGCCTGAACGCGCGAAAGAACCCGCGGCTGCCGGGCTGCGCTCACGCGAAGTGCTCGAACTGTCTCAAGTGGGCGTTGCGGTGGCGCCGGGGCCTGGTTGCCGGCGGGTGCACCGAACACGGCGAACCCTGCGACGGCACCGCCGGAACATGTCATCAACGAGAGTTATGGGTGCTGCGCGAACTGAACGCCGCGGCGGCCTGAGCGCCAGCGTGCGCTCTGCACCCGGGCTGTGCCGGTGCGCAGGGCGGCCAAGGCTGACTCGGTGCGAACAACCGAAGGAAGGGGATGTGAGAACCATGATGGCGACCACTGGCGGCGGTCGGGCGCGTAAGGGCGCGGCCGGCGGCGACGAGCTGTCTGGGCCGCGCTGCATCCTGCCTGGCTGCGGTAACGCTGCAGAGCAGAAGGGGATGCCGTGCGCGGAGTGTGCAGCGGCGTTCGGCAGTCACCTGCGCCAAAGCGACGGTCCACCGATGACCGCCGACGCGCAGGCCAAGCGGGACAACGAAACTCAGGCGACATATGCGGTGCTGTTGGCCGGCGGACAGCCGCCTGCGACCCGGCCGGTGCCGGGGCCTGAGCACAAGGCCAACCAGCGGTGCTGGATGTGTGAGGAGCGGCGCACCTGCACGAAACAGGCCAGCGGCTGGGAGTGTGACGTCTGTCGAGAGATCCGATGATGAGCTGTCCGGAGGCTCGACGGTGACGGATATCCGGCCTCGAGGCCTCGATTGAGCAAGGACGTATCG
>NZ_MVHG01000167.1 GCF_002086125.1 Mycobacterium arosiense ATCC BAA-1401 = DSM 45069 | reverse complement strand
TCGCCGTCGTCTACCGCGGCGCAGCAGTCCTACGCGCCATCACCCTCTGGCTACCCCATTTGTCAGACACGCCCTAGACGCAATCCGTGCAGACGGGTTGGCCATTGGTGCTGCTGGCGAGTCGACTTTTGTGTTCGACGAGAAAGCAGCGAGCGCAGATGAATTCGTCGGCTTGCTGGGGAAGGACCTGGGTTTAGAGTACTTCGCCGGAGAGGTCTGCGCCGGGCAATTCGATGGGATCGGCGGTGTCGGTGTCCTCGTCGAGGAGTAAATCCTGTCCGCCGACGCGGTCTGGACGCAAGAAGCGAAGTGAATCGCCCTCCAATACTTCGGCATTCGTCGAGCGGGGTTTATCGTAATCAGTGGCCATGGCGAGTCGCTTTCAGAATGAGAAATAGGAATACTTAACCCGCTACTGACTGCGGTTGAATCGTCGGCCCAGGTATTCGGTCCGGCAGGCGTTGCGGGCCAGCTTGCCGCTGGTTGTGCGCGGAATCGCCCCGGCGGCCACAAGTTTGATGTCGGCAACGCGGATGTGGTGCTCACGTGCGATCGCTGCTCGCAGCGCATCCAGGATCGGGGCGGGGTCGGCGCGGCCCGCACCTGCGGCGCGTTCGGCCACGATGACGAGTTGCTCTGCGGTCTTGCCGTCGCCCGATGATTCCAGCATGTCGTTGGAAACCGAGAAGGCGGCGACGTAGCCGCTGCGGATGGCGGTTGAAGCCTGGCTGACCGTGGTTTCGATGTCGTGGGGGTAGTGGTTGCGGCCGTCGATGATGATGAGGTCTTTAATCCGTCCGGTCAGATACAGTTCGCCGTCAACGTAAACGCCGAGGTCCCCGGTCGCCAGCCAGCAGCCGTTATCCGGGGCGCCCTCAGCGTGGCTGCCGTCCTCTAGGCGTGACTGCAGTTTGTTGCCGAAGACACGCTGTGTTTCATCTTCTCGGCCAAAGTATCCACGACCAATATTGTTGCCATGCAACCAGATTTCCCCGATCATACGGTCGGGAACCTCGGCGCCGTCGGGGTCGACGATCACGGCCCACTGATTAGGGATCGGTTGGCCACAAGAGACGTAGGCGACCGCGCCTGGCGTTGTCGCCGCGACGGGGACCGCGCGACCTGCGCCGAGTTGCTCACGATCAAGATGGATCGCACTGGCTTTCGCGTCTTGGGCGATGCTAGCTACCGAGAGTGTCGCTTCGGCCATTCCGTAGGACGGCTTTACCGCGGTGGCGGGCAGACCATAAGGGGTGAACGCGGTAGTGAATTTGTTGATGGCGGACATCGTCACCGGTTCAGACCCGTTGAGTAGACACACAACATTGCTCAGATCCAGTGAGTCGCCTTTTGGTGGTAGACCGCGTTCGGCGGTGAGCTCGAAGGCGAAGTTCGGTGCGGCGGCAAAGGTGCGCCCGTATCGACCCTCGGCGCCGAGCTGCTTGATCCATCGGTAGGGCCGCCGCAGGAATGCCATGGGATCCATCAGCGTGATGGATTCCCCGAACAGCGCGGGGAACATGATCATGATCAGACCCATGTCGTGATACAGGGGCAGCCAGCTCACGCTGCGGACTCGCAAGTCCAGCCCACCCGCCAAGACCATCTGTATGACGTTGGTGCAGACCGCGCGGTGGCTGATTTCCACCCCCGCTGGCGTGCGTGTTGAGCCGGAAGTGTACTGCAGGTAGGCGACATCATTGGTATCACGCGCTACGTCGGAAAAGCTCGAACCGAGTAGTTCTGGCACGGCGTCGACCGCGATGAGTCGTGGACGCTGCCGGGGCGGCAGGTCTCTGATAAACCGGCGGATCGGCTCGGCGGCCTCGGTGGTGGTCAAGACTGCGGCGGGTTGGGCATCGGCCATCACCGCCGTTAAACGCTCGGCATGCCCGGACAAAGTCGGCGCAAAGAGCGGGACGGCGACGTTGCCGGCGTGGAGCGCGGCGAAGAAAGCTGCAACGTAGTGCAAGCCTTGTGGGGCAACGACCGCCACTCGATCACCGGGCGAGGTGACTTGTTGCAGGCGGGCGCCGATGGCGCGTACTTGTGACCACAGCGCGTTCCAGCTCAGATTAACGGCCTGCCCGTCCTGCTCCTTGGCGTAGTCAATGAAGCGGTAGGACGGGCGCTCCCCGAAAGTCGCTCGGTTGTGGTCGAGAAACGATGTCAGGGTCGCGCCGTCGGGCACCACGATCGTGCCATCGGCAAGAACGTAGTCCGCAATATCGCCGACTGCAGCTGGGCCACCACGGTGCGACAACCGACTCTCCACCACGATGAGAAGAATAATAGCTAAGCTAACTACATGCATCTGCCGCGGGGCATGAAAAGGATCACACTCGTGACAGTGGCAGCGGCGTTGTTGGCGACACATCGATGGCCGACGCTGCCGCCTCCGTCCCTCGGTATGTCGACCGCTCATGAAATTTGTTGCTGTACACGGCTATAAGCAATATGGCGGACTTTATCTGACATAATGTCGCTTATCGGCGTTAGCCTAAAGCCGAGCTCGAGCCAGTGGCAGCGGCGATCTGGTGATTGTTGTGGTTTTGCAGTCGATCTCCGACTTTTCCACTAGATCGCCGACTGGCGCATAGAGGTTTTCAGTCATTCGCCCACCACGCTGTCCGATTTGTGACAACGCCTTTTCTAGCGTGTTGCGTGATCTGCTTACGCGCGCTCTGGCCTCATACCCACGCGCGCTCTTTTTCGTCACGGTGACGTATTGACACTGCGATTCAGGGTGCCCAAACTGCCGCACATGCGTCGCAGCTACTCTGCCGAATCACCTTCCCAAGCAGCGACTTCCCCGCCGGATAGCGGTCCATCGAAGTCTTCTGGCACATCGATATTCGGGAGCTGCCCGAATGTCCGCAAACCTGGTCGCGTTAGAGCGGGTTCATCCCATGCCTGCGCCATCAGTGCCGAGTCGTCGAGATCCCGACAACGTTCGGCGGCGCGGCGCAGATCATCAGTTGTAATCCGCTTGCGCGTAGATGGGTCCGAGAATTCATTGTTCGTTGACGGCGTTTGGTTGCACATATTGCGGCGACCTGACGTTTGTTCGGCGTTGGTGGATAGGCGGGCCCCTCCAAGCGTATCCCTTTCGTCACCGTGACGCTTTTCTCTGTGGCGCGTCCACCTGATGGTCGCGAACGCTGGCTGGTCCGGCAAGCCGAACCAGCCGGCGCTGTTGTCCGTTGACATCCGATGTGATGTATTGCCACCGTATCTGCGGTATCGGCGTGTCTTTGCCAATCTATCCGAGGTA
>NZ_MVHG01000166.1 GCF_002086125.1 Mycobacterium arosiense ATCC BAA-1401 = DSM 45069 | reverse complement strand
ATCCAAGGCAGGCCCTACCCACCCCCTAGTGCCAATTCCGCTGTGCTGCCTGCACACCCACACACACAGCGCCTAGTGCCACCCACACCCCCTAAGCCCTGCCTACGCAGGCGCGCAGTACCGCTCCTCGCCGCTCAAGGCCCTGCTTCGGTAGGGGCATTTCGTATCCTGGGTCGAATGACAAGCAGACCGGACAAACTGAAAGACTGGTCAATCCCTGACCGGATCGAAGGCTGGCGGCGCGAAGGCAGACGGTTCGCCCGGATTGCCCATGAAGAGGACGATGCCGAGGCTGCCGCGCTCGCAACGATGTACTTCGTACTTGCGCTCGATGCCGACAGGTTCGGCGAACTCCCTGACATAGACGACGACTGAGTGGGTCCCTCACAGGGAGGGTTGCACTCCGATGATTGACGCCCAGCTAGGCAACATAATTGCCGACGCCATCGGTCCCGAGTAGAAGCTCGGACCACTGCTCATCAGTCAGCCCGACGCTTCGGGCAGTCTCGCGGACCCGCTGAAGTTCAGCGACATACGCGGACACAGCGTCAGACATGGTCACTACAGCGCCCCAAAGCTCGGGAGCGCCAACCGCTTTACAGACACGTTCGGCCTTCTCTAGTTCCTTGGCCATGCTGCGGCATATCCCGCTGCAGTAGCGAACCGAGCCGTTGCTGCCAGTCGCCACCGAGGTGCATCCTTCCCGGCTACATGGTCCCGCTGTCTTACGCCCCCGACGTTTGCGCTTGCGCCTGGCGGAGGGGGCACTTTGGTCTTGGTTAGTCAATGGGTCACCTTCCGTTGGTTTGGGGTGCAGAAAACCCGGACCCTTTGCGGGGTCCGGGCCTCTGCGATGAGAGCCAGCGGAGCTGGTCTCTCGGGGAGCGGACAGCTTCCGCTGCCCGCGTGTCGGGCTGCTAGGCAACCGGAGGTTGCCGACGCCTGAGCGACGGGCCTCCGGCCCTAGCTATTTAGTTGTGGCTCAGCCGATTAGCTGGCGTGGTGATGGATGCGAACCACGCCGGCAGGGTTCAGGAACCCGAAACCGACACGGCTCTTCGCCCGGACGTAAAGCCCGTCGTTGGTGATGCTGTCGAACTTCTCGACCGTCGACCCCTGGCGCAGGACGTAGCGAAGCTGCGTCTTGTCCACACCCCACGCGGTGGAATCCGCGTCAACGTGGGTCGAAGTGATCACAGGCAGACCAGCGACCAGAACCTTGTCCTCGACAAACGAGAGCAAGTTCTGCTGACTACCAGACTGGACCTTGATCTTGCTCAGGGTGTTAGCAACAGTCGGGTTCATCAGCCAGTGAGTCAGCTTGGCCCCGTGGGCTTCTGCCGCGTAACGGGCGTCTACGAAGGGGTCCAGCGAGGTCAGCGAAGCACCCGGATCGACCTCTTGGTACCGCGGGTTAGACGAGTCGTCCACCAGCGAGAGCAGTCCAGCGGGGGCCTTCGCGTTGGACCCGTCTGCGAAGAACGCGGAGTCGATGCTGGCGACCAGCTTGTTGGCAGCCGCAGCCGCGATCTGCTTGGCAACGTCAGGGTCGCTGTCGTCGGCGAGTTCGTTCGAGATCAACGTGAGCGAGATGGTCTTCTTCGGCTCCACGACAACCTCGTCGGTGTCACCATCGGTGAGCGGGATGTCTTCCAGCTCGTCCAACCAGGACGGAGTGGGGCTCGAAATCCACAGCGGGAAGGCAGCCTTCTCCTTGACGGTGCTGAACAGAGTCGAGACCTGAGCGGCCACGGACTTTTCCTGCACGACAAGATCAAGCAACTTGCCGAAGTCCTCGGGCAGGAACGACTGAGCGGTGTCGGTACGCTTCATGGACATGTGTTTCCTCCTTGGAAACGAGAAAGCCCGCTGGCGTGTTGCCAACGGGCGTAATGGATTTGAGAGAGTCACCCGGCTATACAGCCGAGATCGTATGAGCCGTACGGCTCTAACTGCGGCACAGCTACCGCCTACGGCGGTTCATGCTGCGACCAAAGATCAACGGAGCAAGTCTCCCCACGTCGGAGATGCCTTACCGGACTGACCGCCGAGGCCCTGCGACGGGTCCACGGCACGCTGGCGGGGGTTCTTGGCCAGACCCGGACGAGACTCGACCAGAGCGGCGACAGCCTCGGCCACGGCCTCGGGGTCGACCTCACCGTCTTCGCCCAAGAGATCCGCGAGGGACACGCCTCCCAGCTCCAACAGGTCTCCCGGTTGGGCTAGGTCGGCTGCGAGCCGCTCAACCTCGCGGCGTTGGTACGCCTCGATCCGGGCCTGCGCCTCGGCCAGGGCGGTACGGGCCTCGTTGCGTTCCTTCCGGAACCGGGCCTCCCGGCTGCCGTTCGGGCTCTCAGAACCGCTTTCCGGCTCCCCGGCGTCAATACCTTGCCCCGGTACCGTTTGCGCGTCAGCGGGGCTCTCAGCTCCAGCAGCGTGGGTCTGGGTGTCAGTCATTAGTGGCCTTCCTGTGTCGCATGAAAAGAGCCCGCCGTACTTCGTCGGGCGATGTGCTCGTCGGCAACCCCAAGCGGGCTGCCACCTTCTCTCGGCGCTCCGAGTCCTCGAACCAGGGCAGGTCACCCTCTTCGCGGATCTTGGCGTTGTATGGCTCGGTGGAGTCGAGGAACCGCTGGAACGCGTCCCCTCGCTCTGCCTCGGTCAGGTACCTCACTCGGCAGGCCACGCCGTGATGGTCGCGCCGGCCAGCAGGTGGGAGCCGTCGTTTCGGTCCTCAAGCTGGATGCTCGCGTCCTCGGGGACACGGAATGTCATTGGAGGACCGCCGTATTCGGCAACCCGTTCAACGATGTCTTGTAGTGGATTCATGGTTTACCTTCCTGTGTCGCAGCCAGCGGAGCTGGTCTGCTCTGAGGGCACGGCTGGTGCCGAGGCCGTGAAAAACCCGCCTGCCGGATGGCAGACGGGCTGTCTGTATTCGGTTGTGGTCAGACGCTCGCTGGTACGAAGTCGTCCGCGAACGGGTCAACAAACCCCTTCGGCAGCTCGGACAGCTCCCCCCTTTCCAGCGGAGGCCCGAAGGGCTCCAGATCCCAAGGACGTTGCTTCGACAATCGCTCGCCTAGATCAAAGGCTGTCGCCTGGTCCTGCTCGCTCGGAGGATCTGCCAGAGGCAGAGTCCGACCCTCGGTAACCTCTGGTCGCCTCGGACCAGAATCATGTTCGCCTGGTTCAGAGTTATCGGAGCCAGCGGAGCTGGTCTCGTGTTCGCTGGTTGAATAATCCCAGGACACCCCCTGAGCCGAGCTGCCGCTCGGCAGCGAGGCGAAGGGATCTGCGATGCGTCGGTGAGCATCGCCGCTAGATGAAGAGTCAGAGCCGAAAGGATCTGGCTCGGTTGCGTCCGCCAAGGTGGTGTACGAGTCGGGGACCGATTTGGTGACCGGCGTGTCGTAGCCGAGTGATTGAAGGT
>NZ_MVHG01000165.1 GCF_002086125.1 Mycobacterium arosiense ATCC BAA-1401 = DSM 45069 | reverse complement strand
CAACCCCCCCTCCCAGCGCCACCACAAACGCGATGCCCCCGGTTCCGCTGCCGGTCAAAGGGGCCGCGGCGGGGCAATTCGGGCGATAGCGACCCAGGCGACAGGTCGCGGCACGATATCAAACCCATAGCTTACGGAGCGGTTTTGTAGGGTATACACAAAAACCTAAGACGAGGTTCATAATCTGTTACACCCGCTAAAACCGTTTCCACAGTGTTCTCTTAAACACGTGATTGCATTGCTTGCGCCCGGACAGGGTTCGCAGACCGAGGGGATGCTCTCGCCATGGCTGGAGCTCGCCGGCGCCGCTGACCAATTGGCGCTGTGGTCCAAGGCCAGTGGCCTCGACCTTGTGCGCCTGGGCACCACCGCATCGACCGAAGAGATCACCGACACCGCGGTCACCCAGCCGCTGGTGGTGGCCGCCACGCTGTTGGCCCACCAGGAGCTGACCAGGCGTGGCCTGCTGTCGGACGCGGAACTGGTCGTGGCCGGCCACTCCGTCGGAGAGATCGCCGCCTACGCGATCGCCGGCGTGATCGCCGCCGACGACGCCGTCGCGCTGGCCGCCACCCGCGGCGCCGAGATGGCCAAGGCCTGCGCCGTCGAGCCGACCGGCATGTCCGCGGTGCTCGGTGGCGACGAGGGCGAGGTGCTGGCCCGCCTCGAGCAGCTCGACTTGTTCCCCGCCAACCGCAACGCCGCCGGGCAGATCGTTGCCGCCGGCTCGCTGACCGCGCTGGAGAAGCTGGCCGAAGACCCGCCGGAAAAGGCCCGGGTGCGCGCGCTCGGTGTGGCCGGAGCGTTCCACACCAAGTACATGGCGTCGGCACTCGACGGTTACGCCGCTGCGGCGGCCGCCGTCCAGACGTCCGAGCCCACCGCCACGCTGCTGTCCAACCGTGACGGCAAGCCGGTCGCCTCGGCGGCCGCGGCGATGGAGGCGTTGGTCGCTCAGTTGACCCAGCCGGTGCGCTGGGACCTGTGCACCGCGACGCTGCGTGACCTGGAAGTCGCTGCGGCCGTGGAGTTCCCGCCTGCGGGCGCTCTCACCGGTATCGCCAAACGAGAACTTCGGGGGGTTACGGCTCGTGCCGTCAAGTCGCCCGCAGACCTGGACGCTTTGGCCGAGCTCTAAAGCCAGCTCGGCCAGTTGCACAACCAGTACAACCGCATAGCACGTCAATTCGACTAATACACAACACATTACGAAGGGAAGAAGCTGTGGCTGTCAGCCAGGAAGAAATCATCGCCGGTATCGCCGAGATCATCGAAGAGGTGACCGGTATCGAGCCCTCCGAGGTCACCCCGGAGAAGTCGTTCGTCGACGACCTGGACATCGACTCGCTGTCGATGGTCGAGATCGCCGTGCAGACAGAGGACAAGTACGGCGTCAAGATCCCCGACGAGGACCTCGCCGGTCTGCGTACCGTCGGTGACGTCGTCTCCTACATCCAGAAGCTCGAGGAAGAGAACCCCGAGGCTGCCGAGGCGCTGCGGGCAAAGCTGGAGACCGAGAACCCCGAGGCGGTCGCCAACGTCAAGTCGAGGCTGGAAGCAGACAGCAAGTGAGCAAACCTTCCACTGCTAATGGCGGTTACCCCAACGTTGTGGTAACCGCCGTCACGGCGACGACATCGATCGCGCCGGACATCGAGAGCACGTGGAAGGGTTTGTTGGCCGGCGAAAGCGGCATCCACGTCCTCGAAGACGAGTTCATCACCAAGTGGGATCTGCCGGTCAAGATCGGTGGACACCTCAGGGAGCCCATCGACGAACGCATGAGCAGGCTCGACATGCGCCGCATGTCCTACGTGCAGCGGTTGGCCAAGCTGCTCAGCGGTCAGTTGTGGGAGACCGCCGGTAACCCGGAGCTCGATCCCGACCGGTTCTCGGTCGTGGTCGGCACCGGGCTCGGCGGTGCCGAAAGGATCGTGGAGAGCTACGACCTGATGAACGAGGGCGGCCCCCGCAAGGTGTCGCCGCTGGCGGTGCAGATGATCATGCCCAACGGCGCCGCCGCCGTGGTCGGCCTGCAACTCGGCGCCCGCGCCGGGGTGATCACCCCGGTGTCGGCCTGTTCGTCGGGTTCCGAGGCGATCGCCCACGCGTGGCGTCAGATCGTCATGGGCGACGCCGACGTCGCGGTGTGCGGTGGTGTCGAGGGTCCCATCGAGGCGCTGCCGATCGCGGCGTTCTCGATGATGCGAGCCATGTCGACGCGCAACGATGAGCCCGAGCGCGCATCGCGGCCGTTCGACAAGGATCGCGACGGCTTCGTGTTCGGTGAGGCCGGGGCGCTGCTGCTCATCGAGACCGAGGAGCACGCCAAGGCACGCGGCGCCAAGCCGCTGGCCCGGCTGATGGGGGCCGGCATCACCTCGGACGCGTTCCACATGGTCGCGCCGGCGGCGGACGGCGTGCGCGCGGGCCGGGCGATGACGAGGTCGCTCGAGCTGGCGGGGTTGTCTCCCAAAGACATCGACCACGTCAACGCGCACGGCACCGCGACGCCGATCGGTGACACGGCCGAGGCCAACGCGATTCGGGTTGCCGGTTGCCAGGAGGCGGCGGTGTACGCACCCAAGTCGGCCCTGGGGCACTCCATCGGTGCGGTCGGGGCTTTGGAATCTGTTCTCACGGTATTGAGCCTTCGGGACGGCGTGATACCGCCAACACTCAACTACGAAACACCCGATCCCGAAATCGATTTGGACGTCGTCGCGGGCGAACCCCGCTATGGCGATTTCCGTTATGCGATCAACAACTCGTTCGGGTTCGGTGGCCACAACGTGGCACTCGCCTTCGGGCGTTACTGATTACGGCGTCCGGCGACGACGCGGGCCGCAAACGGCCCGAGAAGCCGGACAAGATGGAAGGAACGTTCGCAAGACCCATGACAGAGCTGGTTACCGGGAAAACGCTCCCGAACGTGGTCGTCACTGGCGTCGCCATGACGACCGCGTTGGCCACTGATGCCGAGACCACCTGGAAGCTGTTGCTGGACAGCCAAAGTGGTATCCGCAAACTCGAGGATCCGTTCGTCGAGGAGTTTGACCTGCCGGTGCGCATCGGCGGGCACCTGCTGGAGGAATTCGACAGCCAGTTGACCCGCGTGGAGCTGCGTCGGACGGGCTACCTGCAGCGGATGTCGACCGTGCTGGGCCGGCGGGTCTGGGAGATCGCCGGCTCCCCCGAGGTCGACCCCGACCGGCTGATGGTGTCCATCGGCACTGGCCTGGGTTCGTCGGAAGAGATGGTCTTCAGCTACGACGACATGCGCGCTCGTGGCATGAAGGCCGTCTCTCCGCTCGGTGTCCAGAAGTACATGCCCAACGGCGCCTCGGCGGCGGTGGGATTGGAGCGCCAGGCCAAGGCCGGGGTGATCACGCCGGTGTCGGCGTGCGCGTCCGGGTCCGAGGGGATCGCGCAGGCCTGGCGCAACATCGTCT
>NZ_MVHG01000164.1 GCF_002086125.1 Mycobacterium arosiense ATCC BAA-1401 = DSM 45069 | reverse complement strand
CTTGTCGAGCCTTCCTGCCCACGTCGTGGGCCGCAAGACTCTCATAGGCCATGGATCAACCGATCGGGGTCAGGCCAGGTGGGCAAAACCCAACATCGTTACAGTCGCGGCCCGGTGACCTTTTGAGATGGAAAGCACATGTTCTTCTCAGAGAGGCCAAGACCGGTTAGTTCGACGTCCTCGACGGTCTTCCATGGCCCGCGGCGGGACGGACTGCAGGTCAGCTCGACCTTGTGGTAGCGGTGTTGATGACGTCATTTGACATCTGAATCCCTGACTATCGACTCGATTCATGCGTCTAGATTCGGCCCATACGGGCGCGAAATCTTGCCGGCAGCAACACCTCCGGGTTCACGAGAAGTGCTCGCCAACTCGGTTACGACCGTTTCTCGCACGTGTTGTGCCATCATTCCGCTGCGGGGCGGCGAACGCACGTCGAGGCAAGGTCAGCGTCCCGTTACCCTGACGAGATGGGTGGATCCATGTCGGCTTCTTCCGCGTCTACGCCAGATCAACCGGGGCGCCGGCGCCGCGGGTATGCACAAAGCCTGCGTACGCGCGAGGCGATTCTTGACGCGACGCTGCAGCTGCTGAGGGATCGCGGATTTGCCGGGACATCGCTCGACGCCATTGCGGCCGAAGCGGGAGTCAGCAAGGCCACGATTTATGGACAATGGCGATCCAAGTCCGAGATCGTCGTCGACTTGCTTTCGCGATTCACGGACAGGGCAACACTTACCCCGGACACCGGTGATCTGCGCGCAGACCTCTTGGATACCCTCCGCGGTCTCGTCGAGATTGCAGAGCAGCTTCGCGGAGTCGCTTCGAGTGTCATCGCGGAGGCGCTCCGTGATCCATTGCTGGCCGATGCGTTCGAGCGCTTCGTCGGAAGGTGGCGACAAAACGAGCGCGAGTTGGTTCGGCGCTCGATCGCACGAGGTCTCGTGCCACCTGATTTGGATGAAGAGATCGCCGCGGACCTGGTCGCCTCGACGGTCTATTTTCGCATCCTGGTCCCAGGATCGGAACCAATCGAGGACCTGCCGGAGCGGCTAATCGACCCAATCCTCAGGGCATGGGGTGCGACAGGACAAAGCACAGCATGACGGTGCGATACGGTGTTGACGCAGTAAGTACTGTTCGGTACTAGTTAGTACTAGAACGTACTCGGAGGTTTGAATGATAGAAGCGCGGCGCGGAGAAAACGTCTTCGATGTAGTGATCGTCGGCGGAGGTCACAACGGATTGACCGCAGGATGCTACCTAGCACAGGCCGGGCATACCGTTCTGGTGCTTGAGAAGGAGCCGCATCTAGGCGGAATGGCGATGAGCGCTCCACTCATTGCAGAGGCTCCGAATCACCTCGTCTCACCATGCGCCTTCGAGGATCTGTTCTTCCGCATATCAGGCGTGGCAAGGGAATTGGACCTGGTTCGCTATGGGTTTCGCGAGTATGAGTCGGCCGGTTGGGCTTGGCTCGGCCCGAACGGTGATTCGCTTCTGATCCAACGAGACGTCGAAGCCACCGTTGCGGACATCGCGCGCTTCTCTCGCGCAGACGCGGAGCGGTATCGCGAATTGATGGAGGTCACTTTGCGCTGTGTCGACATCTTTTACGGTTACCTGACGAGTCATCCCACACAGCTGGACCTACGTTCGCTGGCGTCCTGGACGCGCTCGCTGGTGACCGATCGTAAGCTGCGAAATACACTGGCGGACATGTGCACTGCGAATGCGGTGGACACGATCGCGGGTACCTTCGAGACCGAGGCAGTTCGGTCGATCTTTGCGAACACCATTCTCGGCTCTCCGTTCGCGGATGGTAACGGCTTCACGTTGATGAACACCACGCTGCTTCACCGAACCGGTATCGGGCGACCTGTTGGTGGAATGGGCGGAATAGTTGCGGCCTTGTCGAGGTGCCTGCTTGAGCAGAACGGGAAGGTACGTACCAACGCCGAGGTGGTCCGGATCGTAACCAAAGCCGGCCGGGCTTGTGGCGTCGAGATGGCGGACGGCTCCATCATTAAGGCGCGCCATGGCGTCATCACAGCCTGTCCCCCACAAGCGCTTCCGCGACTGGTCGGCGACGCGCTCGAGCCGCGCCTGGCTGCACGCCTGCATTCGGCGCCCGACGACGGGTGGGGCATCGGACAGCTCACCGTGACCGTTGCAGTCGACCAGCACGTCGAACTACCTTTCCACCGCCCAAAGCGATCCGACGTCGACTTGCGGCGCCCCACACTTATGACCGGCACGCTCGACTCGATCGTCCGGGCAGCTGAAGAGTCGATGGCCGGGCAGGTTCCGACCGACATCCCTTGGTGGGGCACTATCTTCAACTCTATTGACCACAGCCAAGCTCCGGCTGGACAGGATGTCATCCAGCTGTACAGTCCTACGGTGCCGAGCAAGCCCCGCGGCGGATGGGCGAAGGGGCGCACAGCGGCGGCCCAGCAACTGGTCAGCCAGGCGCAACCAGTGCTTACCACCGAACTGCGAGAGATCGGTCGATACATCGAGACGCCCGCCGACCGCGCGAAGCGAGTAGGCACGAATAACGGGTGCATCTATCACATCGACTTCCTCCCGACCCGTATCGGCCCATTGCGCCCCGCGTTAGGGTTCGGCCGCTATCGCACGCCGCTGGATAGGCTCTATATTTCCGGCGTAGGTACGCATCCTCCTGCCGGCGTATCTGGCCTTAATGGCAAAATGAGCGCCGGCACCTTGCTACAGGACCTACACGTACATTCTCCGCTGGGCCGCCTCGGGCGCGCATGCGATTTCCTTCGAGCCTTGGCTCGTGGCAGTGAAGACAATCGGATGCAGCCTCCTACCGGCTCGATCCTTGCTCCCACCGAAATTAGGCAAGCAGCTGGCGAGTTGGCGCCTCAACAACATAGCTGACGGGTGAAACCGGCTACTGAATATACTGTCGGAACCTGTGGATCGATGAGTTGGTGACACGCGATCCGTTAGTGCCAGTCTCTGGCATAGACGGTTCGGTTGCGATGTCGATGCGGTGTTCTCGGGTAACGTGGCCTCATGGACTGGGCTCGGCCCCGACGAAGTCCACCGGTTCGGATGCATTGACCTCGTTGCCAGCGGGGCTGAGCGGGCTGGATTAGCTTGTAGGCCGTTGCTGGACCCGGCCCGTACGGGCCCTATGATACTTTCTTTTCAAACATGCTGTGGCAATGACGATTCCGGCCGGATTCGCGGTCCTCGAATGGATCCGGTGCTCAGCCGGATACTTATAGACCTACAGGACCACGTCGGCGTCGTCGACCATCGTGCGGCCACCCTAAGTTATGGATTTTGATCAGTTCGTCGCGGCGTTCCACCACGGCGCTCACGGCGGTGACTGCTTAGGCGACGGAGGTTGTGGTGATCCTGACCGGACCCCGTGAACTGGTCCACGGCGAAGGAGAGTCGTTCATTGGTGGGTACAGGTGGCAGCGTAGTGGGCTG
>NZ_MVHG01000163.1 GCF_002086125.1 Mycobacterium arosiense ATCC BAA-1401 = DSM 45069 | reverse complement strand
GACCGGCATCCGGGGGCGGCGCGCCGAACGGCGGCGGCGGACCCGCGGGCGGGGTGCCCTGCGAGCTGATGCAGATCACCGTGCAACCGGGAACCTGGGCCGGGGCCTGCTGGGGCGTCGGCGTCATCCACGGGAACATCGGCGAGGGACTGCCGAGCGCCGGGCTGCTCAGGTCGATCAGCGGGACCCGAGCCAGCGGGTCGTCCAGCGGCAGGCCGTTGATGTTCATCGGCAGGTTGGGCCCGAGCCCTTCGGGGTGCTCGAGGTGCGCGTCGCCCAGCGGCGGCGGCGGCCCGGTCATCGGCGGCAGGTCGACCGGCACGACGCCCGTGGCGTAGGCCGCCGCCCAGCCCAACACGTTCTGCGCGTAGGGCATCGAGTTGTTGTAGCGCAGGATCGCGGTCAAGACCTGCGACTGATCACGCAGATTGAGTCCGCCGCTGCACAGGTAACGGGCGGCCGCCAGCGTTGCGTCGAAGATGTTCTGCGGATCCGCCACGCCGTCGCCCTTGCCGTCCGAGGCGTAGCGCGCCCAGGTGCCCGGCAGGAACTGCATGGGTCCCATCGCGCGGGCGTAGGTGACGCGGTTCCCGGCGCTGCTCTGGACGATGGTTTCGTTGCCGGGCAGCGTGCCGTCCAGGGACGGGCCGTAGATGGGGGTGATCGCGGTGCCGCGTGCGTCCACCGCTCCACCGCCCGCGTGGCCTGATTCGATGCGCCCGATTCCCGCCAAGAGGTTCCAGCTGACGCCACAGCCCGGGGCGGCGATGGCCATCTTTTGTTCCGCGCTACGGTAGGCGGCCAGCGCGACGCTTGGAATGCCAAGGGCGCCAGGCGCATTCACGATCATTGCCGGCGGCGGAGCCGACAATGCGGGCTCGGCGACGTGAAAGAGCGTGGGGCCGCGATCGATCGCGACGACGGCGGGACCGGTGAGGTCGGGGAAACTGGGGGACACCGCGGCCACCGGGGCGACGGCGGCATGCACCGGGGGCATTCGCATCGGAAGCGAAGGGGCCGTCGCGCTGACCGCCCCCGCGAAGACCAGTGGAGTGATCATTGCCATGCCGAAAATCGGCTTGCGCGTGTTCCGAAGTGCTCGCTGCCGCACAGTCGCGGCGGCGGGGCTTTCACCCCGGCTTCCCCCTATGCGCACTCGACCGTCCTAGTTATGTGAGCTGGGTACACTTTCTGTTGGCTCGGTGAACCAGATCACCATACATAACTCTTGTGACACGAGTGGCGCAATGGTTCAGACGGTTCTCACCTGGATTTCTTAGCCGTTCGCTCCAGGCCATCGCCGCCCTGAACCGCGTCGGCATCCGCGGCGCCCGGCTGCATCTTTGTCAGCAACTCGCGCAGGTCATCGAGCTCGTGACGCAGGTATTCACGCGTTGTCACCTCACCGACGGCCAGCCGCACCGCGGCCAGTTCGCGGGCCAGAAACTCGGTGTCGGCCTTGGTCTGCGCCGCGCGACGGCGGTCCTCTTCGAGTGCCACCCGGTCCCGGTTCTCCTGGCGGTTCTGGGCCAGCAGGATCAGCGGTGCCGCGTAGGCGGCCTGGGTCGAGAACGCCAAATTCAGCAGGATGAACGGATAGGGGTCCCAGCGCAGCCGCACGGCGAACAGGTTCAGCGCGATCCACACGAAGACCACGATCGTCTGCAGCAGCAGGTACCGCCCGGTGCCGAAGAAGCGGGCGATCGACTCGGTGAACTGTCCGACGGTTTCTGGATCCAGCCGCGGCGAGTATCTGCGCGATGTCCGTGGGGTGTAGAGCCCCCGCGGAGACGTGGACCTGCTCACGCGGATCCTCCCAGTCCTTCGAGGCGGCCGGCGGTGTCGAGGTCCTGCATGTCCACCCGCCAATCGTGCGGCAGCAGGTGATCGAGCAGGTCGTCGACGGTGACCGCCCCCACCAGATGGTTCTGGTCGTCGACCACAGGCCCGCACACCAGGTTGTAGGCGGCGAGGTAGCGGGTCACCGAGACCAGCGGTGTCTCGGGCGTCAGCGTCAGCAGGTCGCTGTCGACGATCCCGCCGACCAGCTCGGCCGGTGGCTCGCGCAGCAGTCGCTGCAGCGCCACACACCCCAGGTAGCGCCCGGTCGGGGTGGCCGTGGGCGGACGCACCACGAACACCATGGACGACAGCGCGGCGCTGATATCGGGATCGCGGACGCGGGCCAGCGCCTCGGCGACCGCGGTGTCCGGGGTCAGCACCACCGGGTCCGAGGTCATCAGTCCGCCGGCGGTGTCGGGCGAGTGGGTGAGCAGCCGTCGCACCGTGGCGGAATCCCCGGGATCCATCCGGGTCAGCAGCATTTCGGCGTCGGTCGGATTCAGCACACCCAAAAGGTCGGCGGCGTCGTCGGGATCCATCTCCTCGAGCACATCGGCGGATCGCTCGGTGCCCAGCTGCGACAGCACGTCGGCCTGGTCCAACTCGGGCAGTTCCTGCAGGATGTCCGCCAGCCGGTCGTCGTTGAGCGCCTTGAGCACCTCGTAGCGGCGCTTGGCAGGCAGTCCGCGGATGGCGTCGGCCACGTCGACCGGTTTGCGGCCCTCGAACTGATCCAGCAGCTGGGCCACGGCTTGGCCCGGCAGCGCCAGCGCCGACGGGGTCAAGCCCTGCACGTGGTGCCAGTCGACGACGTGTACCGGGCCGCGTCGCCCCAGCCGGCGCTGGCTGCGCACGGCGACCCGGCTCACCATCCAGTCCCGCGTTCGGGTCTGCTCGATGCCCAGATCGGTGATCATCACGTCCAGCCCCGCCAGCTCCGGCAGTTCGGGGTCGGTCACCTTGACGGCGGTGTCGAGCACCTGGCCGATTGCCAGCACCTCGCCGGGCCGCTGCACGAAATGGCGCAAAGACACGTTGCCGGTGCTCAACGTCACCGCGTTGGGCTCGATGGAGGCGACCCGCAAAATCGGAATGAAGATGCTGCGCCGGGTGGCCAGGTCCACGACCAACCCCAACACGCGCGGTTGCTGGCGCACGATGCTGATGCTGATGACGACGTCGCGCACTCGGCCGACGGATTCACCAAGCGGGCCCAGCACCAACATGCGCGACAGCCGCGCGACGTACACCCTGTTGACCGATCCCATGGAAGTAGAGCCTAGGCAGCCGCGGGCCGGATGGCAGACAACCGGCTCCGGCGCGCTTGGCGCTAATGCGTGTGGATCGCGAAGAGCACGACCACAAGCATCACGAGCAGCGTGGCGATTCCGATGACGATGCCGGCGACCGCCAGGCCGAAGCCGTCCTGACGGGTCCGCTTGATCTGATCCAGGGCGATCGCACCCAGCACCATGGCCACGATCGAGCCGATGCAGCACAGCAGGCCAGTGAAGGACGCGATGAGCGACGCGATCGCCAGTGGGTTCGTCCCGGGCCGCGCTGCCACCGGTCCATAGCCACCCGGGTAGTCCGGCGTCGAGGGATAGCCCGGATATGCGGGCGGCCCATAGGTGGGCGGGCCGCCAAAGGGCG
>NZ_MVHG01000162.1 GCF_002086125.1 Mycobacterium arosiense ATCC BAA-1401 = DSM 45069 | reverse complement strand
CGTCACGCCGGTGTCGATGACGGCCACCTTCACGCCGGCACCCCGACCGAACTGCCACGCCTCCTGCAGGTTCAGCAGTCTGGGGCAGCGGTGACAGGGTCACCGTCTGCGGCGGTGGCGCTTTCGGCGGCGGCTCGGTGGTGGGGACGGTCACCGGCTTGCGCGGCGCCGCCGGGGGCACCCCGGCGCCGTTGGCCGTGGCGGCGCCGATCATCGACGCCACGATGGTGCCGTGCGCGTCGCAGTCGGATAGTCCGTCGCCGGCCATGATGTAGTCGCCGCCGGCGATCAGGTGCGGGAAGCGCGGGTGCGGCGTCACGCCGGTGTCGATGACGGCCACCTTCACGCCGGCACCCCGACCGAACTGCCACGCCTCCTGCAGGTTCAGCATGTCCATGTACTTGGGTTGCAGCCGAAAGTCGGTCCCCGGCAGCACACCGACCTCGGTGCAGTACGAGTTCTGCTTCATCGGCGCCCCCGGTCCCGGCGGGCCGTCCGGCGGCACCGCCCCCGCGTCGATCGTCGGGGGCGAAATCGCGTATGCCGGAGGCAAACCGGCCAACGCGCCCGATGCGAGCAGTGTGGCGGCGATGGTCGCGGCGGACGCGCGACCACGCCACACCTTGCCGTCAGCGATAGCGGATAGCTGCATAGACATTCATCAACCACAATGCCAGCGGGAAAATTGGCATCAGGCAGAGGTATTCAATCCATTCCACGAATTTGCGGAATAGCGGGCTGTAGACGGTGTTCGGCACCACGGCCGCCGATGTCAGTCCCGCGGCCGGCAGCAGCACCAGGATGGCCGCACTGATCGAGACCGCAAGCGGCGACTGCAGCACCAGGGCGTAGCGCACTACGACCGCACCGACGATCAGCACGGCCGTTCCGGCCAGGGTGATCGCCTGCCAGCGGTCGACATAGGAGCGCCCCCGCAGCATCAAGAAGCCCGCGCAGAAGCCGGCCAGCAGGAGGGGCAGCCAGCGTTGTCCGGTGTGCGGATCCGACAGCGCGGCCAGGGACACGATCATCAGCACACCGAGCCCGATCAGCAAACCCGACAGGAAAGACCGGGCGCGTTCGGCCTGGGTGAGCACGTCGCGGACCGAGGCGGGCCCCTCCAGAACCGGAGGACCGCCGTCGGAGCGCACCACGGTGGTGGGCAGGTCGGGCCGGGCCTCGAACACCCACCGGCTGGTGGCCGACGGGAAGACGGGCAACCGGATGCCTGCCAGCCGGCGTGAGATGGCCGGCGCGCTCTGGTAGATCATGACGGACACCAGCACGACGCAGGTGAACAGCGTCACGGCGCTGGTCATCGCGACCATGCGCGCCAGCGCGGCGACCGCCGCGATCAGGCTGACGGTGACGGTCGCGGTGTAGATCGCCAGCCGGCGACCGGTGAAGCGCAGCGCCAGCATCGCCGCGATGGTGAGGACGCCGAAACCCAACACCGCGTGTGGCGATCCGACGCCGCCGGGCGGCGCGGCCGCCGCCGCGATCGAGATGGGGGCGAGGCTGCTCAACAGCATGGTGTCGGCGACGCGCCGCTCCTGCTGCGTGGTCGCCCGCATCAGCAGCATCAGCGAAACGCCGAGCACCACCGCGCCTATCACGCCCGCATAGACGGTTGGCAGCCACGAGTTGTGGTGCCAGCGCCACCAGCCGAGCAGGGCGGCGGCGGCCGTCACCCCGATGGCCACCATCGTTGCGCCGACCTGCACCGCGACGACCGGGTCGATGGCGGCGAAGCGCTTGCTGAGATTCGCCGCGACGGCGGTGGAGATGTGCTCGATGACCTGCGAGCGGTGCTCGGTGTCCGGGATGAACCGCATCCACAACCGGTCGCCGTCATAGACGTCCTGCTCGCTGAGCGATTGGGTGGCCCGCAGCGGCGAGCCGTCCACCAGGCACAGCGCCCAGCGGCCCCGGCCCGACGCCTCCAGCGGGGTCTCCCCGAGTTCCCGGAGCCGGCTGTTGACCACCTTCAGCAACGGGTCGGTCATCACCGAGACGGGGGCGTTCGCGTCCAGCAAGACGCCGATCTGGACACCCGCGCCGGCCATCACGCCGACGACGACTGCCTGAGGCTGTGAGATTCCCTCTACGTCAGGCTGTGGTACTTCAACTACCGCAGTCATCGCCCTGCACTCCCTATCGTGATGAACGTGTGAGCCCGTGCCGCCAGACGCGCGCGGGCGTGCGCCGGTGTACTCGTCGAGGTGCTGCGGCCCCCCGGAAAGTGCATTCCGACTAATTGGAATTCCATCTGCCTCGCCTTGCGATTAAGAGTTGTCGTAGACACCGGTTTGATTTGCTGGTGTCTTCAGAGAAGTATGCCGTGTTCGCAGCTCAACCGCATGTTGAGTGCAAAGACATTGGTGAACTCTGTGTTTCGCCGGAATGTCAGACCCGGCTGTGCGTTTTCCACTCGCCATAGGGAAGTGTGTCCAGCACGGTCTTGACACCGACCTGCACGAGCTGAGGGGTCGCCGGACAGATGGCCAGCCAAGCCTCTCCCGAACCCGCGGTGCGGGCCTGCTGATACAACGCGATGCGTCCGCCGGAGCCGTCTTTGAGGGAGAGCACCGAAGCGCTGGGGCCCTTGGCGTCGTCCTGGTACTGGCGGGCGTACACCGCCACCTCGGCGGCGGGGTCGGACAGCGCCTGGCCCAGCGCGGCGACGGTGGCGGCGCTGATGCCCATCCGGCGCAGGTCTCCGCCGGAGAACACGTTGAACCCGGACTCCTGCCACGACTTGGTAGCTTCCAGCATCTCCTCCAGCGGCACGTTGACCGCGTTGATCGCCGCGGGCTCGGCGTGGTGGATGGACTCCAGGGCGTCGATCACCAGGGACGCGATCGAAGCGCTGTCCGCGACGGCGACGTCGTCGACGGTGATCTCACCGCCCACCCGAACCGCCGACACCCAGTGCTGTCCCCGGCGGGCCAGCACCACCCGAAATTCGTTGTCGGGGATGTCGCGCGAGCCCGGGGGCTGGTTCTCGTCATCGAGCACGCCGTAGGCCAGCTTGCCTCGGGACAACAGGGCGATTACTTCGAGGTCGGGCGCCGCGAGCACCCGCATCCGCGCGGCCACGTGTTCGTTCACCTGGTCGTTCTCGACGATGCCCTGCTCGCGCATCACCGTCATTCCGGGATGCTCGTTGAGCCAGTCGTTCGAGTCGGTAGACACGTATGGCCGGCACCGCAGCTCGGGCGCGACGTGCCGGATGTCCAGCAGCGCCTGGAGCATCCAGAATCCGTCGACGTTGACAGTGATGTCGGTGCGGGTGCTTTGTTGGTCCATCACTTCCCCAATTGGTCCCTAGTATTTCACGCCGAACTGCACGATAACCGCAGGACGCGGCAGCACACCGACGGGTGGTGTGCTGCCGCGCCTGAAATTGCGGTTAGGCCCAGCTGGACCCAACGGCGCTGTCGGTGCTGGCCATGTTGCTGCCCGCGGACTGGACCTTCTGTCCGTGGGAGTTGGCCTGCTCGTAGAT
>NZ_MVHG01000161.1 GCF_002086125.1 Mycobacterium arosiense ATCC BAA-1401 = DSM 45069 | reverse complement strand
AATCAGGAATCACCAAGATGTTCCGGTCGGTGGGCTCGCGCCGTCCGCGGACGCCCACTAAACCTAAATGTCGGTGGGTGCCGGTAGTGTTCTGTGATGTGAGGACAGGCCAGCAGGGCCAGTCCAATGCTCCCTAGGAGGGGATTCGGCTATGACCGATTTGGACACGACCGTCACGGTGATCGACGCTGCGGCCCGCGCTCATGTGCCGGTGCTGCTGTGGAGTGATCCAGGCATGGGCAAGAGTTCGGTGGTGCGGGCGTTGGCCGCTGCCGATGGCGTGCCAGTGGAGACGGTGATCGGATCGCAGCGTGAGCCAGTCGATATTGCCGGGTGGCCGGTAGTCACCGATGGGGCGGTGCAGACGCTCGCGCTGCCGGATTGGGCGCAGACGCTCATCGATGCCAGGGGCGGCTACCTGCTGCTCGACGAAATCAGCACGTGCAGTGCATCTGTGCAGGCCGCGATGTTGACGGTGGCGTTGGAGCGCATGGTGGGACGAACCAAGCTCCCCGATACGGTGCGAATTGTCGCAGCTGGGAACCCTCCGGACCGCAGCGCCGGTGGTGTCGATTTGACGCCGCCGATGGCGAATCGGTTCCTGCACATTGACTTTGAGCCGACTGCCGAGGAATGGCTGACCGGTATGCGGTCCTCGTTCGCTGCGCTGCCCGCCTCGCGCGGCATCGCCGCCGACGAACTGCGCCGCGCCGACGAGATTGGGGCCGTGTGCGCGTTCGTAGAGGCACGACCCGCGCTGCTGCACCAGTACCCCGACACCGACGAGGCTGCTGGGCGGGCGTGGCCGTCGCGGCGGTCCTGGGAGGCGATGGCGCGGGTGCTGGCGCATCTGCGCCGCGACGACACCGCCGCTATCAGCGCGGTCGCGCTGGGACTGGTCGGTGACGGCGCGGGCACTGAGTTCATGGAGTGGCGGGCCAGCATGGACTTGCCCGCTGTCGCGGACGTGATCGCAGACCCGAGCATCGTCGCCTGGGGGGCGGCCCGCCCCGATCAGGTGTGGGCGGTGCTGTCGGGTGTGGTGGCGTGGGCGTCGGGCAAGGGGACCAAGGATGCGTGGATGACCGCATGGGGGCCGCTGGTCGAGGCAGCAACCCATGGCGCTCCCGACGTGGCCGGGGCAGCGGCGCGCGCCCTGAGTGTGGCGATGCCTGCCGGTGCGAAGCCGCCAGCGGCGGCGCGCAAGTTCAAGGACGTGATGATCGCGGCGGGCCTTGACGTGGGGAGCGCGGCGTGACCGGGATTAGGGCGCTCTCCGCCGACGAGTGGCGGCGGCTGCGGCTGGCGCGGATGGCCGCGGTGGAGGCGATGCCGTACTTCGCGCGGGCACTGTTCGCGTTGTCGCCGGTGGCCGCGCCCGGTCTGGGCACTTTTGCCGTGGACCGGCACTGGCGTCTCTACCTGGACCCGATGATGCTGGGCACCGAGGACGGGTGGAGCATCCCGCTGGCCGGTGCGGTGCTGCTGCATGAGGTCGGGCACGTGCTGCGCGAACACGGTGGCCGCGCTGACACGGTGGATTCCCCGGTGGATCGAACCATGTGGAATGTCGCCGCCGACGCGGAAATCAACGACGACCTGATCGCAGCCGGTGTGGGATTGCCAGCCGGTGTGGTAACTCCCAGCGGGATCGGTTGCGAGGACGGGCACGCCGCCGAGGTCTACTACCGGCATTTGGTGCCGCCCGGTACACCCCGCAGCGGCAACGTCGCGACTGGTGAGGGAGGCGGTGACGGGGATGACGATGGTTACGGGTGCGGCTCTGGTGCCGGAGATGCGCCCGTACCCGGCGAACTGCCCGCCGCCGCCGACTTGGGCAGCGGCAAGGGGCTGTCCACCGCTGCCGCCGATCTGGTGAAGGTCGCTGTCGCCCGCGCAGTGCAGCAAGAGATGGCGCGCAGCCGAGCCGGTCGCGGCACCATACCTGCGGGCCTGGCTCGGTGGGCGGCTGCCCAACTCGCCCCGGCTGTGGTGCCGTGGCCCAAGGTGCTGCGCGCTGCGGTGCGCCGCGCCGTCGAGGACCAGGCGGGCCAGGTGCACCACTCCTGGCGGCGACCGAACCGGCGCGCACCCAAGGGCGTGCTCTTGCCGACGCTGCGAGCACCGAAGATCACCGTCGATCTGATCATCGACACGTCTATGTCCATGGGTGAGGACGATCTGGCTGCCGCTCTGTCGGAAACACGGGCGGTGCTGCGGCGCACCGGTTCCAAGGTGCGGGTGGTCTGCTGCGATGCAGCGGCCACCGTGCCGCGCGCGGTGCGGTCGATCAGCGACGTGACGTTGACCGGGGGCGGGGGCACCGATCTGCGGGTCGGTATCGATGCTGCGTTGTCTGCGCGGCCAGCGGGCAACGTGATCGTGGCGTTCACCGATGGCGGCACACCCTGGCCCGAACGTCGGCTGCCGGTGCCGTTGATCGTGGCCCTGATCGGCGCGCACGCCGCCGATACCACGCCTGCATGGGCCAAGACGGTGCGCGTCACCCCCGTAGCGGCGGTGGCGGCGTGAGCGGGCGGGCCGGGCCAGCCGACTTCGCGCAGTGGGCCAACGCGGTGCTGGCTGGCACCGGGTGGACCGTAGCCACCGTAAGCGAGGCTGCCCAGCGTCCCCGTGACGACCTGGCGACGGCGGCGCTGGCGGACGGGTTTGCCGCCGCCGCGCGCGGTCTGGCTGATGCCGGTGAGTGCCGGGACGGTGCGGCGTGAGCGCCGCGCTGTTTGACCTCGCGCTGCGGGTGGCTGCACGCGATGCCGGTGGGCCGGTGCCCCGGTTGCTGCATAACCCTGCCCCGGCGCGCGACGTGAAGGTGGCCGTCGCGGCGCGGCGCACTGGGCCGGTGGTGCATGTGCAGGCCGTGGGGCCGGATGGGCACTCGTACAGCGGCACCGGAGCCGATGGGCTGGCCGCGCTCGCCCGCGCCGCCGGGTGCGTGGCCGGTGACTTCTGCGGCGGGGCGACTGCCTTGGTCGATACGCCTGCCACGTTGCGAGCGCTGGCGGGTTTGGCACGCAGCTACGCCGACCCGGCGCGGTGCGCCGGCATCGACGTGGCGGCGGGATCGGCGCTGGCCGGTTGGTGGGTGGAGCGGGCCGCGCATCCCGGTACCTCGGCGGTGACCGACGTGCTGAGCACCAGCCGCGCGCGGTTCATGCTCGGTATGGCTCCCGGTGCCGATCACGCTGGCGCGTGGCGGGCGGCGCTGTCGGTGCCCAACGGCGTGAGCGGGTTGCACGACTGGCATCGCGCGGTGACCGGAGGTCTGCTGCTGCCGGGGCTGGATGCGCTGCGTGAGGACGACGACTGGCAGTTGGAGGTCATGCAGGAGGCGGTGCGCGAACAGCGCAGTTGGGACCGGCCCGAAACGCTGCACGTGGCGGCGGCGCGGTTGGCGAGCCGCTGCGATGCCGCCGATCTGTATGAGGCGGCGTTGCTGGCCGATCCGTTGTGGCGGGGGCGGGGTGTGCACACCGGGTTCGTCTGCCACGGCGAGACTGTCGTTGGGGCGGGCCAGCACGCCAACCGCGTCACCGTGCGCGCGGGGCGGC
>NZ_MVHG01000160.1 GCF_002086125.1 Mycobacterium arosiense ATCC BAA-1401 = DSM 45069 | reverse complement strand
ACCCGGCGGGGCGATCTCTTTTCTGTCGACCCGAGGGTCTGACTCCAACACGCCGCGAGACGGCTCGAGACGCCCCGCCCCACAAACCCCTAATTCAGCAAGCTCCTAGTCGTTGCCGCCGGGGAAGCTCGTCGTGATGGGCCAGGCGCCCAGCACGCGGCTCCACCGGGCGCCCATGACCGCGCTCTGCACCAGGGCCGTCGCGGCGAAGGCGCGGTCGGCACCTGTCTCCGCGTGCTCGGCAACGACGCGCCACGCGCCCGCGCCGTCGTTCTCCATCCGCGCGGCCAGGCGCGCGGCGTCGGCCGGGCCGGCGACCACCATCGGCAGCTGATAGCCCGCCGCGGCGACGGGAACGGTCACCTTGCGGGCATTGAGCATCGCGATGACGTCGTCGCGGCGCTGGCGGTGCTGCATGAGGGCCTCCACCACCATGTCGTTCACGCTGGGCGGGGACAGCGCCGACACGATGCCGTAGCCGTAGATCGTCGAGTGCTCGATGGCCAGCGCGTCGCACAGCGCGGTGTTGTCGGCGTCCTTGCCGGAGGTCATATCGACGGCCCCCCGGGCACGAGCGCGACCGTGTACGAGGCCGTGCAGGAGGCGGCGATCGAGGCCAGCAACCCGGCCCGGTAGCCCGACTCGGTGCCCACCAGTCGGCTCGCGCTGTCGGCCGAGGCGCGCAGCGCGTCGATCACCTCGGACACCGGCGGCGGAGGCGGTGGCGGCCCGGCGGGCTGGGCCTGGCTCGGGTTGGGCGTCTCGCTCGTGGAAGAGCTGGCGAGCTTGCCGGCCGCGCGCGAGATCTCCGCGGACAGCGCGCGGGCATGTGCGGCGCGCTGATTCGCCACCACGGTCAGCGCGGCGGCGACCTGAGGCGGGTTCCCGAGGGCCGCGGCGGCGGCGCCCGCGAGCGCGCTGTCGTGCCGGGCCTGATCCAGCGGGCCCAGCAATTGCTCGACCGGCGGGGGTTTGGGCGCGGACTTGCCACAGGCGGACACCACCGCCCCCAGCGCAGCCAAAGCCGCACCACCGGCGAGCACATCTCGCCTGTTGACGAACGGAACTGCGCTAGGCACAAGGACATCCTGCCATCGGGGCGGAGGCGGGCAATATGCCAGGAGGCGATCACGGCGTCAAGCGCGGTTCCTGGCGTATCGTGGATAGCTGGTTCTGGTAGAGGGCGACCACTGACAGCAGCGTCAGCAAGCATGCTCCTCCGCCGGGACACCGGAAGCCGCCCGCGAAGTCATCGGGGCGCCGACATCCGCCAGATGACCGGACAACTCAAGATGAGGAGCTCGCCGTGACCACCGGGCTACCGTCGCAGACGCAGGTGATCGAGCTACTCGGTGAAGAGTTTGCGCGCGCCGGATTCGAGATCGAAGACGTGGTCATCGACGCCCGGGCCCGCCCCCCGCGAATCATGGTGATCGCCGACGGCGACAACGGCTTGGACCTGGACACCGCGGCCACGCTGTCCCGCTCGGCGTCGGCACTGCTCGATGGCCTGGACACCATCGACGACCGGTACGTGCTCGAGGTCTCCTCGCCCGGCGTGGACCGCCCGCTGACCAGCGCGAAGCACTTCCGTCGGGCCCGTGGCCGCAAGGTCGACGTCGCCCTGTCGGACGGATCGACGCTGACCGGGCGGGTCGGCGAGACGGGCGATGACGCGGTCGCGCTGGTGGTCCGCGCGGGCCGGGATCTGACGGTGCGCGAGATCCCACTCGGCGACATCGTCAAAGCTGTTGTCCAAGTAGAGTTTTCGCCCCCTAACCAAGCGGAGCTGGAACTGGCGAGTACGGGTCAGGCCGACAGGACGGAGGAGCGGCGCCTATGAACATCGATATGGCCGCGCTGCACGCCATCGAGGTGGATCGGGGCATCTCGGTCAACGAGTTGCTCGAGACGATCAAGTCGGCGCTGCTCACCGCCTATCGGCACACCGAAGGCCACCAGAACGACGCGCGGATCGAGATCGACCGCAAGACCGGTGTGGTCAAGGTGATGGCCCGGGAGACCGACGAAGACGACAACGTCATCAGCGAATGGGACGACACCCCCGAGGGTTTCGGCCGCATCGCCGCCACCACCGCCCGCCAGGTCATGCTGCAGCGTTTCCGGGACGCCGAAAACGAGCGGACCTACGGCGAGTTCTCCACCCGCGAGGGCGAGATCGTCGCCGGCGTGATCCAGCGCGACAGCCGGGCCAACGCGCGCGGGCTGGTGGTGGTCCGGATGGGCACGGAGACCAAGGCCTCCGAGGGAGTGATTCCGGCCGCCGAGCAGGTGCCCGGGGAAAGCTACGAGCACGGCAACAGGTTGCGGTGCTACGTGATCGGGGTGACCCGCGGGGCCCGCGAGCCGCTGATCACCCTGTCGCGGACCCACCCGAACCTGGTCCGCAAGCTGTTCTCGCTGGAGGTCCCCGAGATCGCCGACGGGTCCGTCGAGATCGTGGCCGTGGCCCGCGAGGCCGGCCATCGGTCCAAGATCGCGGTGAAATCCAACCTGCCCGGCCTGAACGCCAAGGGTGCCTGCATCGGGCCGATGGGGCAGCGGGTCCGCAACGTGATGAGCGAGCTCTCCGGCGAGAAGATCGACATCATCGACTACGACGAGGACCCCGCGCGCTTCGTCGCCAACGCGTTGTCGCCGGCGAAGGTGGTGTCGGTGTCGATCATCGACCAGGCCGCCCGCGCCGCCCGCGTGGTGGTGCCGGACTTCCAGCTGTCCCTGGCCATCGGCAAGGAAGGCCAGAACGCGCGCCTGGCCGCCCGGCTCACCGGGTGGCGCATCGACATCCGGGGCGACTCGCCCGCCGGGGCGGGGGGGCACCCGGAGAGCCAGTCCGAACACGGCGCGACCCACGGAATGGCCCACGACCGCTAGCGGGGATCGCGAGCGCGGCGAAGCCGGGTGCTGCGGGTCGCCGCCATCGGGGCTAGCGGGGATCGCGAGCGCGGCGAAGCCGGGTGCTGCGGGTCTCCGCCATCGGGCTAGCGGGTGGCCGGGTCGCGCTTGTGCACCCTCGGGCGGTTCTGACCATCGATCCGGTGACGCTAGACTGAGCCGTGATCCAGCGTGAGCCTTCGGCCAAGACACACCGTCATGCGGGTGGACCCGTACGGACGTGTGTCGGGTGCCGGAAGCGAGAGTTGGCCGTCGAGCTGCTTCGAGTGGTGGCTGTGCCGGACGGGAACGGCGAATACGCCGTGATCGTTGACACGGGCAAGAGCCTGCCGGGGCGGGGTGCATGGCTGCACCCCGAGCCGCGGTGCGCGCAACAGGCAATCCGGCGGCGGGCTTTCACCAAAGCGCTGCGCATCACCGGTTCACCGGACACATCCGCGGTGGTCGAGCACATAGAGTCTTTCTGTGCGCCCGAGCGCCCGGCAACAGAACAGGTAGCAAAGAACATGAGCACACCGTGAAGTCCCGATGACTCGCATTCTTATGCGTTACAGCTAATCCCCGAGGCGCGGCCCCACGACTGTCGCCTCATAGACAGGAGATGTAGTGGCAGGTAAGGCCCGCGTGCACGAGTTGGCCAAGGAACTCGGTGTCACCAGCAAGGAAGTCCTCGCCCGGCTGAATGATCAGGGCGAATTCGTTAAATCAGCATCGTCGACGGTAGAAGCTCCGGTGGCTCGCCGGTTGCGCGAGTCCTTCGGCGGCGGTAAGGCCGCCGAGAAGGCCCCCGCGAAAGCCGCGGCGCAAGGCGGGGCCAAGGCGCCCGCCGCCAAGGCCCCCGACAAATCGCTCGACAAGGCCCTCGACAGCGCCATCGGCACCGCGGGCGGCAACGGCGAAGCGACCGCGAGGCCCGCCAAGCCCGCCGCCCCCCAGGCC
>NZ_MVHG01000016.1 GCF_002086125.1 Mycobacterium arosiense ATCC BAA-1401 = DSM 45069 | reverse complement strand
TACCTCCTCGACGAACCACCTGACATGACTCCAACCTTCCCAAGAAGTGGAGTCTCCAGACATCCCGGGGCGGTTCACCACGGCCGCCGCCGTCTCAAATGGGAACCTACGTGACGCCCCATCAATTCCACACCGGAAAACCATCCGCCATCGCCGGCCCCCGGGGCCCCGACCCTTCTGCACTCCTCGCGGCGCGCTGATCATCACCCCGCGGATCTGCGACGAGATCGGATACTGAAAGCCGGCGCTGGTGAGCAGCGGCGGAATAGTCAGGAATTCACGATGTCGAATACCGCCGCGGCGGAGGTGACCGCCTTGTCGGCGTTGCCCTCGTCGTGCAGCAACATGCGCACGCCGACGCGCCCGGGCCCGCCCGGGTGGGCGGTGCCCTCGACCCGGAAGGGCCCCACCTTGCCGCGGGACATGAACATCACGTGCCAGCTGACCACCTGCAGCTTTCTCGTCCCCGCCACCTCCGCGGCGAGGTCGATCGCCGCGGTCTCGAGAACGACGTGCTGGGGCCCGATGTGCAGCGCGGCGTCCGGCGACGCGAGTTCGGTGCTCAGCTCGGGCAGTATCCAGTGGCCGTTGTCGCGCCGGCTGGCACCGAAGGCCTGCCACAGCGGCGGCAGGTCGGGAGAGTCCTCGACCATCAGCTCGGTACCCGAAACATCCATCCGGTCCAGGCCTTCCGGCGGGATGCCGATGATCGCTCCCTGCCCCTCGTTGAAGGCGATGACCCGCCCGGGGTTGTCGGCATCGACGATCGTGCACCGGCCGTAGCCCATGGTGCGGCCCTGGTGCACGATGCCGGACCCGACGATTTCGATCCTGGTGACGTCGTATCCGGGGTCGACGATCTGTACGGACGCGATGACGGGATTGGGCACCGCGACCATGTCGGTCTGGCATCCCTCCGGGGAGGAAATGGCCAACGGCGCCACCATGATTCCGCCCGCTTCGTTGCGCATGTCGCGGCGGATTCCGACGGTGTCATCGGTCTCGCCCAGATTCATCGACGAGTGTTTGCGACCGATGTAACGGTAGCTCAGCAGGCCCGTCCAACGCCGGTAAAGCTCCTCGCGGTAGGCGTCGGAATCACCCATCAACTCTCGGATGTCACGAAGTTGACCGCTCAAATCCCTTCGCCTCCTTAGCGTTTGCCGCGTCGCACCTGGTTGAACGGCACGCCGCGGTCGTCGGCGCGCTCACGCGGAAAGTTCAGCACCCGCTCGCCGATCACGTTGCGCGCCATCTCGGTGGTACCGCCGCCGATGCTGGCGGTCTGACGGCCCAGATAGCGCGTCCCGATGTCGAGCAGCCCCCCGTCGTCGACCACCGCCGCCGGGCCCGCCATGGCCAAGGCGGTATCGGTCTCGACGTCGTGCACTTCGGCCATGTCGAGCCGGATGATCGATCCCGCGGCCGGCGGCAGCGACCCGCGGGCCACCGCGTGAAAGACATGCTCGCTGAGCTGTCCGTGCACGGCGCGATGCACCAACGCCCGGCCAACCATCTCCCGAAGTCGTTGATCGCCGGCCCGGTTCGTCTTTTCGATCAGGGACACCAGGTCGACGGAGACGTCGTGGGCCTCAGCAATTCCCGGCCCACTGGTGTACTCCGAGCCGTCGCCCATCGTGCGCCGTTCGTGGTACAGCTGCCGGGACGCGACCTCCCACCCTCTGCCCGGTTCCCCGACGACAGCGTCGTCGCCCACGTCGACGTCGTCGAAGAACTCCTCGCAGAATTCGATGGACCCGTTGACCTGCTGGATGCGGTTGATGGTGACTCCGGGATGCCGCAGCGGCACGAGGAACATCGTCAGCCCGTCGTGCTTGGGGACATCCCAGTTGGTCCGTGCCAGGCACAGGCCATAGTCCGCGGCGAAGGCCCACGTACTCCAGGTCTTGGCGCCGTTGATGATCCACCGTCCGGCGCGACGCTCGGCGCGGGTGATGACGCCCGCCAGGTCGGATCCCCCGTTGGGCTCGGACAGCAGCTGCACCAGCACCTCGTCGCCACGCAGCGCGGCCGAAATGTGCTGGCGCTTCTGCTGCTCGCTGCCCATGTCGAGAATCGTTGCGCAGCAGATGGCGAAGGACGGGACGTTGAGCAAAAGCGGAGTCTCGTAGGCCTGGGACTCGGCGTCGAATGCCTTCTTGTACTCGTAGCTCAGCCCGAGCCCGCCATATTCGCGGGGGAAGCAGACCCCGGCGAATCCACCGTCCCACAGCAGCTTTTGCAGTTCTCGAGCCCGGTGCCACGAGGGCAGCTGATCTCGCTCCAGCAGCGCCGCCTTGGCCGGATTGAGCCGGGGCATGTTCGCGGCCAGCCAGGCCCTGGCCCGACTACGAAATTCCTCGACCGATTCGGACGTCACCCCGATGGCCTCTCATTCGAGCTTCGACCTTGTGCTGGGCGACTGTACAGCACCGCCTTGCGGGTGTACAGGTCAGCGCCTTACGAGCCGTTCAACTTCACCGCCGCGCGAATGAGCGCCGTCAGCGCCTTCTCATCGATCTCGTCGCCCTCGTGGAAATCGATCGCGCGTCTGGTGTTTCCGTCCAGGCTGGAGTTGAACAAACCCGCGGGATCCTGCAGCGACGCGCCCTTGGAAGGTCATCTTCACGACGTTCTTGTACGTCTCACCGGTGCAGATCATCCTGTCGTGACCAGGTCGGAACGCCCCGCCACTTCCACTCTTCGACCACCTCGGGGTCGCCTTCTCGATCAGTGTCCTGATGCGAGAAAGCATCTCGCCGCGCCAATCCCCCGATTCCTTGATCCTGGCGTCGATCAGTTCGGCGGGTGACTTGGCTGCGTTGTTCGCCATCAGCGCTCGCTTTCGGTGAGGTTGTCGCCCGCAGGACCGTACATCAACCCATGGTGGTCGCCGCGGACCACACGCGAAGGCCCCGTAGCCAGCACCCGTTTGGTCCGCCAGTAATCTGCGGTCGATCACTATGACCGACACACACATCTTCGACGAAGCCCTCCAGCTCGATTAAACCGGGGTCGACCTCAGGCGCGGCCGCACGCACCCGGGGTGGGCCAACATAGCCGTTCGGCGGGATCACGGCCGCCGCCATGCTCCGCGCGGTCGAAACGCACCCCGACCGCATCGGGGAACCGCTGGCCCTGACCGTCAATTACGCCGCGCCCATCGCCGACGGCGACCTCACGCTGCGGGCACCGCGGACCAACCGCACCAATCGGCACTGGATCGTCGAGCTGAGCCAGGACGGCGCGGTCAAGACGACGGCGACCGCGATCTTCGCGATCCGGCGAGACAGTTGGGCCGACACCGAAAGCGACCCGCCCAGCGCGCCGCCGCCCGAACAGCTGCCCGCCGTCGATCCGGGCCTCGTCCGATGGACCGCCCTCTACGACATGCGCTACGTCGAAGGGGCGATGCCCGGCAAAGGCGGGGACCCCAGCCCGTCGTCGACCTCCACGCTGTGGGTGCGCGACGGCGCGGGACGCCCGGTCGACTACCCGGCGCTGGCTGCGGTGTGCGACATCCTCTATCCGCGGGTGTTCTTGCGCCGCGGCGGGTTCATTCCGTCCGAGACCATCTCGTTGACCACGTATTCCACGTCGATGGGCCTCAACTCGACGCCGTCGAGGGCGACTTCGTGCTGGCCACCGCTCACGCCAACCGGTTTTCGCGCGGTTATTTCGACCAGAGCGCGAAGGTGTGGACCCGGGAGGGCGGGCTGCTGGCGACCACCCATCAGATCGTCTACTTCAAGGGCTGCCGGGTTTACACTTCGCCAGTGAAACGTCACGCGTCGGCACTTGCGGAAGGGATCGAGCGGCAATGACAGAGCGCGCGGAGGGCCTGGTCGCCGAGACGCTGCCGGCGATCGAGTCGATCAAGCAGCTCAAGGCGCGCTATTGCCGCCACCTGGACACCAAGGACTGGGCGGCGTGGCGCACGATTTTCGCCGACGACTTCGTCAGCGACACCTCCGAAGCCGGTGGCAAGGTGATCGCCGGCGCCGACGAGTTCGTGGCGTTCACGCGGCGGGCCCTCGGCCGTCCGACCCAGCCCACGGCTCACCAGGTGCACACCCCAGAGATCGAACTCACCTCGGCGACGACCGCGCGTGGAAGCTGGGCGCTGCAAGACGTCGTCCGATTCGGCCCGGGGGTAACCTTGGTCGGCTACGGCCACTACCACGAAACCTATCAGAACATCGCCGGTCAATGGCTTATCAAAAGCTCCAAACTAACTCGACTCCGCGAGGACATCGTGACGCCGTTCTTCTCGATCTACGTCTCTCCCCGACTCCGCACGGCGATCGGCAAGGTCGCCGGACGGCTGATGGATCGGTGACGCGCCCATGACGGTCGACACCGTTTTGGTCACCGGCGCCTTCGGGCAAGTCGGCAAGCGTTGCACGCAAATCCTGCTGGAACGCGGCAGAACCGTCATCGGGATGGATCTGCGCAACGACAACACACACGCCGTCGAAAAAGAACTCGCGGCCGGCGCGCACCCGGGAACGTTGATTCCTGCATACACCGACCTACTGGATGCCGAGGCGGTCAACGTTCTCATCGCCACTCATGAGCCTGGCGCCATCGTTCACCTGGCCGCCATCGTGTCCCCACCGTCCTACCGCAACCCCGCGCTGGCCCGGCGGGTCAATGTCGGTGGCACCGAGAACCTCTTGGCCGCCTGCGCCGCGCTCCCCCGCCCGCCACTGTTTCTCATGGCGTCCAGCGCCGCGGTTTATGGATCTCGCAACCCCTACCGTCAGCCCGAGCGGATCACGCCGGACACGCCTGTGAACCCCATCGACCGATACGGGCAGGACAAAGTCCTCGCCGAGGCGGCCATCCGTGACAGCGGCCTGCCCTACGCGCTTTACCGGCTCGCCGGCGTCATCTCACCCGACACGCAGGCCGGCATCAACGGTGACTACCTCACGCTGATGCGTTCGATGCCCAGCGACAACCGAATTCACGCGGTGGATGCGCGTGACGTGGCGTTGGCCTTCGCCAACGGCGTCGACCGCGAGGACTCCATTTCCGGCAAAATCCTGCTCATCGGCGGCCACGACACGTATGTGCTGCTGCAGCACGGCCTGCAGGACGACCTGATGAGCGCCGCCGGCCTGGGTCCGCTCGGCCCCTCGGCCGGCCTACCCGGCGACCCGGCCGACGACCGCGGCTGGAGTTTCACCGGCTGGTACGACACCACCGAAGCGCAAGCGCTGCTGGACTTCCAAGAGCACGACCGGAGCCAGACACTGGCGTGGATGGCCGAATCGCAGGGCCGCCTGCGGATCGTGCTGCGACTGCTCGGCCCGGTGCTACGCCCGGTGCTGCGGGCCGCTTTGATTGTGCAGCGCCGGCTGGAGGGACGCGGCACCTACGCCGACCCGTGGGCGTTGATCGAAAAGGCCTACGGCACAGCGGCATTGGCCAGCATCGACTAGCTCGACGCCAACCGGCGGCGGCCTTAGGCGCAGCTAGCGATCGATCCATGCCATTTGCGCCTCGGCGTGATGGCCTCCCACGGGCGGGGTGAGCCGATCGAGTCTGGCCAGTTGATCGGCGGACAGTTCTATCGCGTCGGCCCCGACGTTTTCTTCCAGGCGCCTAACGCGTTTGGTGCCCGGAATGGGCACGATGTCACGGCCTTCGCCAGCAGCCAGGCCAATGCGACCTGCGCCGGCGTGGCGCCGACGTCCGCGCTGATATCGCGCACCTCGTCCGCGCACCGCAAGTTGTGTTGGAAGTTTTCGTCGAAGAACCGCGGGTTGGTCTTGCGGTAGTCGGTTTCGGGCAGCTCGTGCGTGGAACGGATTGCGCCCGTGAGGAAGCCACGGCCCAGCGGCGAGTAGGCGACGAACCCGATGCCCAACTCGCGCAGCACCGGCAGGATCTCGTCTTCTTGGTCGCGTGTCCACAGCGAGTACTCCGATTGCACTGCCGTGATCGGGTGCACAGCGTGGGCGCGGCGAATGGTATCCACACCGACTTCCGACAGGCCGATGTGCCGGACCTTCCCGGCGGCGACCAGCTCGCCCAGCGCGCCGACGGTCTCTTCAATCGGGGTCTGGCGGTCGAGGCGGTGCTGGTAGTACAGGTCGATTCGGTCGGTCGCCAACCGCTGCAGCGAACCATCTACGGCGACACGGATATTGGCGGGGCTGCTGTCCAGGCCGTCGCGACCGGCGTGCGAGATCAGACCGAATTTGGTTGCCAGAACTACCTGATCGCGCCGGCCCTGCAGCGCGCGGGCCAGCAGTTCCTCGTTGACATAGGGACCGTATACCTCGGCTGTGTCGATCAGCGTCACGCCCAGGTCGATGGCGCGATGGACAGTGCGGATCGATTCCGCATCGTCGAATCCTCCGACCGCATATGCCACCGACATGCCCATCGCACCAAGCCCGAGGCGACCGACCTGCAGTTCGCCGAGTTGTGCCTGCTTCATGGCTATCTCCTGGTTGGTCCGGACGGTACCGTGGCGCTGTGCACCGCGTCGAGCTTCTCCCGATCCGATGAACCGCGCAAGCATTCCTGAACGCAATCTGGCGGTCGACTACTTCCGCGTGTCCGGCGTGGTGCTCATCGTGCTGGGACACTGGCTCGCCGGGTCGGTCACCTACCACGACGGCCAGTTCGGCCGGCAGAACCCGCTCGTCGACCTGCCCTGGACCCAATGGCTGACCTGGCCCTTTCAGGCCGTCCCGGCATTCTTCCTGGTTGCCGGTTACGCCGGCGCCGTGTCCTGGACGCACCGGCACGACGCTGAGGGACTTTCGCGTCGGACCTGGATACAGCACCGGCTGGCGCGAGTCCTCGGGCCAACCGCGGTGTACATCGCGCTGGTGTCGGGGGTGGTGGTTGTCCTGGGCGCCTGCGGCGTGGCGGGCTCGGTGCTCGAGTACGCCGGTTGGGCGGTGGCGATGCACCTGTGGTTTCTGGCCGTGTATCTGGTGCTCGTGTCCCTGACGCCGATTGCCATTGTCGGACAACGGCGTTGGGGACTGTTGATACCGGCCGCTCTCGCCCTGGCGGTCGCGGCGGTGGATGTCGCGCGACTCGCCGGTCATGTCCACTGTCTGAACTGGGCGAACTATCTGTTGGGCTGGGGCACCCTGTATCAGCTTGGGATCGCTTGGCACGGCGGGTCATTGGCCAATCGCAGGCCCTGGCTGCTGGCCGGCGTCTCGTCGGTGGCCCTGGCGTTGCTGGTGTGGCTGAAGGTTTATCCAATCAGCATGATCGGTGTCCCGGGGCAGACCATCGACAACACGACGCCCCCGACCGTGGCGCTGTTGGCGTTCGGTTGCGCCCAAACCGGGATTGCGATGGCGCTGACGCCCGCGCTGAACCGTGCGCTGCGCGCCATGCGTGTCGAGCGCGCGCTGTCCGTCGCCAACAACAACATCATGGCGCTTTACCTGTGGCACATGGTCCCGGTCGTCATCGTGGCGATCGTCGGCTATCCGGCCGGACTCTTGCCGCAGCCGCCCGAGGGTAGCGCGCAGTGGTGGCTGGCTCGGCTGGAATGGGTGGTCGTCTTGAGCGTCGTGACGGCGGCCGAGATGATGCTGTTGTGGGGGGCGCGAAGACTTTTCGCCACTCCCCTACCGCTACTCGGCGTACCGCTGACCGAACGCTGGACCGAACCGGTGATGCTGGGCGGTGCCGCCATGGCGGCCTACGCCCTGTCCCTTATTGCCGCCGCGGGCTTTGCCCCCGACGGGCGCTTCCCGTGGCTGACCGCGGCCATCTTCGCCGCCGGAGCGCTGCTGGCGTCGTTTCGACCCGCGGCCCGGTCCGCACCCGAGGCGCAGGCGGCGGAGCGTGACCGAAAGGCCTGACCGAAACTCGCCCGTACCGCGCGGAAGCTTCGCGTCGGTGACGTTGTTACGACGAGTATGGCCGCGCCGGGATTCCACGAGGGAGAACTCGCGATGCAGCGCCGAGCGGGTGTCGAAGCCGAGGCCGGGCGGCTCGAGGGCATGCTCGACTCGTCGGGCCTGTCCCAGGGTGCCGCACGCTTTCTCGCGTCACAGCGGTTCGCCGCCCTGACCGGACGCGATCACCACGGCGTCCTCTGGGTCTCGCCATTGGCCGCGCCACCGGGTTTTCTTTACGGGCAAAAAGGTATCTTGCGCGTGTCGGCCGCTCCCCGTGATGGGGATCCGCTGCACCAGATCCGGGCCGGTCAGCAGGTCGGGCTGATCGCCATCGACTTCGCCACCCGCCGCAGGCTGCGGATAAACGGCGAACTTGTCGGTGCCGACCGCGCGAGCATGACCGTCCGCGTCGACCAGTCGTACGGCAATTGCCCCAAGTACATTCACCGCCGCGCGGTCGATGTCGCCGGCCTCGCTGCATCTCGTTCGATACACCCGCGACGCGCAACGCTTCTCGACCCCGCCGATCAAGCGATGATTGCGACGTCCGACACGTTCTTCCTGGGCACAACCCATCCCACCCGCGGTAGCGATGCGTCGCATCGAGGCGGACCGCCCGGATTTGTCCGAGTCGACTCACCGAACCGGCTGTGGTGGCCGGACTTTGCCGGCAACAATATGTTCAACAGCTATGGCAATCTGGCCGTCGACGACGAAGCCGCGCTACTGTTCCTTGATTTCGATACCGGCGCCACTTTGCACGTCACTGGGACCGCCCACGTGCGGTGGACCGTTCCCGGCGCGCCCCGGTGACGATGGCGCCGTCGGACGAAATGTCGCATTCTCGGTCGGCACCGTTGCAACGCTACCCGGTTCGACCATGCACAAATAAGGCACGCGGGCAACCTGGCATGGAAGATCGCTGCGGTCCACCGCGGGACTATGGCGACGGGTGTGCCGGTCCTGCGCGAGCGGTGAAGCGTTATGCGGAGCGCGGTCGAGCGACGATAACAGGTACCCGCACCGAGTGCAGGACCGCGTTGCTCACCGAACCCAACAGCATCCTGCTCAGACTGCCCCGACCGTGGCTGCCGACGACCACGAGCTGCGCGGTTTGTGACTTGTCGATGAGGTGCCGGGCCGCTCGGTCCTGTGCGATGAGCCGATGAACGGTGACGTCGGGATAGCGTTCCTGCCAGCCCGCCAGGCTCTCGGCGAGGCTACGTTCCGCCTCGCCTTCGACCGCCGGCCAATCGATTTCGAAGACTTCGACCACCGCGGCGTCGCTCCATGCGTGAAAAGCGATCAGATCCACGCCACGACGGGACGCCTCGTCGAACGCGATTTCCGTCGCGAGTTCGGAAGCTGGTGAGCCGTCGGTGCCCAAAAGGACGGGGGCACTTCGCGGATCCGGCAGTTCTTCATCCCTCACGACCGCGACCGGACAATTCGCGTGCCGCACCACGGTCGAACTCACCGACCCCAACAGACCCCGGGCCAGGAGGCCGCGGCCGGAGCTGCCCATGACGACCATCTCCGCCGCATCAGACATCTTCAACAGGGCCGGCGCCGGGGCCGCATACACCAGCTTCCTGCCGATCTGCACCGCGCGATCGGCCGGCATCGCGTCTTCGGCGACTTCGATCGCGTGCATGATCGCCTTTTTGCCTTCGTCTTCCAGGCTCGTGACGAGGGACTCGGGGTACGGCACCGGCGGATATGCCGCGGTGGGAGTCGACACCGCGTGCACGACGGTCAGCGGGATGTGTCTCATCGCCGCCTCTTGGGCCGCCCACCCCGCGGCGGCGGTCGATGCCCGCGAACCGTCGACCGCGACAACGACGCCGAGTTCCTTTACGGATGCGGACACTTGGGTTCTCCCTCCAACGTGAACGACGCTATCCGAGGAGGGGCTGGCGATCGTGAGGCTTTAGTCCTCAACCATTGGGCCGGAGGTCTCCTGACCGCCGATCTTAGACCTGGCGCTGCTGCAGTTGCGCGATGATCCAGAACGGCAACGCCACGAATACCGTGCCGCCGATGAGGTTGCCCACGGTGGTGATGCCGATGTTGGTCAACAGCCCGTGCTGACCCAAGCCCCAGCCGATCACGCCGCGCGGCGCGCCCGGGTGAAAGAGGTTGAGCAACAGGGGAAGACCCAAGAATCCGACGTTGGCGATCACGTGTTGGGTGCCGCCGATGACGAACGCGAACGGCCCATAGAACGCGAAAGCCATCCGTGCTACGTCGCTGCGGGCCTTGAAGAACATGCACATCGAGGTCTGCAGGAACCACGTGCACACCACGGCGAGCAGCAGTGCCGTCCAGAAGGGCTGGCCGGCCTTCAGCGTGCCGACGGTGGCCGCCCGCTCGGCAAACGCGCCGAGGTAAGGCCCGCCCGCCGCGGCGCACACCGTGACGAACACCAGCGCGCCGGCGATGTTGCCGATGAGTCCGACGGCCACCAACACGACGTACCCGCGTACGCTCAGCGCGCGCTTGAGCACGGCGAGAAAGCCCGCGGCCATGTCCGCGGTGATCAGCGACATGCCCGACACCAGGATGAGGACGAAGGACATGCCGAAGGCCAGCCCCATTAAAAGGCTTGCCACACCGGGTGTTTTGACGCCGGTGCTCACCACCAGGGCCAGCAGCGCCCCGAAGGCCACCATCACACCGCCTACCACGGAGCGCATCAAAAACGCCCAGGGGTGCGCCGCTTTTTCCACTGCCATGGCCGCCACCCGGTCCACCATGGCGCCCACCGACAGTGGCTCGAACGGATCCTCCGGCACGCCGCCGGCCCGGACGCCAGAGGGCAACACGGTCACGTTGTCCGCTACCACGGCATCGCCTCGAAGCTGCGGCGTCTGCGCGTTGATCGTCATCGGGTTTGGCCTCTCCTGAAGGTGTTGATCGCGTTGATGACACCGGCAATGTGGTCCTCGCTGAGCCGCTCGCCGTCGAAGACGTGGCTGAGCAGGATCTTGAGGTCGAGCATCTGTTGCAGGTAGACCAGACACGGCGGGCATTCGTCGAGGTGCTTGGCCACGATCGGTCCCCACTGCTGCGGGTCGGAGTCGACGAGGTCGTCGACCAGGCGGACGAAGTCCACGCAATCGATGGCGGGGACGGCATTGTCATGAACGGTCATCGTTGATACCGCTTTTCTAATTCGGTTCGTAGATTTCCGCGGGCGCGGTAGAGCAGTGCCCGTTGCGCCGCGGCGGACAGTTCGAGAAGCTCGGCCGCCTCGTCGGCCGATGTTCCGACGATGTCGCGCAAGATGACCAATTGCCGTTGTCGTTCGGGCAACGCATCCAGTGCCGACCGCACGTGGCCGAGCAGTTCGCGTTCGACGGTCTGGTCTTCGGGGAGAAAGCGACGCGACGGCGGCAGGCGCCAATGGCCGGCGTCGGGGTGACCGGCGGGGTGCATGCGACCCGACAGCGGGTCGTCGGCTTCGCCATCCGCCGCCAGCACCTCGTGGCGGCGGATCCGCGATTCCCTTCGCCGGTGCCGGGAGGCGGTGTGTTTGACGATGCCGAACAACCAGGTGCTCACCGAGGAACGCCCCTGGAACGAGCCCGACGACTGCAGCACCTGCACCCAGGCCTCCTGCACGGCTTCTTCGGCGACCGTTGCCGAATCCACCATGGTGCGAGCGAAATTCACCATCGGCCGATGAAAGTCGCGCACCAAGCTGGCCAGCGGAACCCCGCCAACCACGCATTCGGATTCGGTGCCCTCCGGCGGCACCGCCACCGGAGTCACCATCGACTCGCGCTCAGGCGCATCTGGCCAGCTCCCAGCGCAGCTGCCCTTCGGACGGCGACTGGACGGGAATGAACGCCGCCTCGCGATAGCGGCGGCTCGCCGCTGTTCGGCTCGCATACCCTTTCCCGCCGGCAGTGCGCAGCTCTAAATCGGCGCTGGTGCTGGATAATTCGGCTGCCGCGAGGCGCAACGACAGCAAGTCCTTCTTGGTGGGCGCAGCGGCCCCTCCGACGGCCGTGGCCAGGTTCACAAGTTCGGCCTCGGCGGCAACCAGCTTGTCCGCGACGCGGTCGACGTCGTCGCTGAACACGGCGTTGACGCCACCGAGCCCCAGGCGGGCCTGGTCCAGCGCCGTCCGGGTCAGCCCCAGGCACATGGCCGACTGCAGGACAAGGAAAGTCGGGCGCACGGACTGCAGAAAGCCCTCGAAGTCGCGCGACAACACCTGCCCGGCGGGAATGTATGCATCGCCCAGGTTCAGGTAGGACGAGGCGGTGCTGCCCATGGCCAGCAGATCGAAATGCTCACCCACGCCCACCCCGGGCGTGTCCAGCGGCAGCGCGACGATGAGCTTCTCGCCGGCATCGGTGCGCACCGCGGTCACCATCGTGGAATCGGGATACAGGTTGCTAGCCCATCTGATCGGACCGGACACCCGGTAGCCGCCGGCCACGGATGTGGCCGTCAACTCCACGCTCCCGCAGCCCGCCGCCTCCTTGAATGCCGCGGCCATGCCGGTGACGCCCAGCACCGTTCCGGCAAGAAGCGGCTCGGCTGCCGCGCCGCTGAATTCTGTTGCGGCGGTTAGCAGGTACTCGACCGTCATGCGATGCGCCCACAACGAGAACCCCGTGCTCATGCAGGCTCCGGAAATCGATCGGATCACCTCGGCCATCACTGGGAGCCGACCGTCGACATTGCCCGGGGCGCCAATGCCCAGCAGGCCCGCCTCCCCCAAGGCCGCGAAGCTGCGACGGGAGGGGCCCTCGCCGCGGTCCAACGCCGCGGCGTGACCCCGAACGTCCTCCAACAGCTCGACATCCAACCGGTCGGCCGCCGAATCCATGGTCGCTGTCATTTCGCTGTCTCCTGAGGCTGGCGGGCGGAATGTTGCCACGCGTAGTCGAGGAACTTGCCGTCGAACGTGACGACCACCCTGTCGCCGTCCGGGTGCGGGCGGCGCCGCACGCTTAGCTGAAAATTGATCGCACTCATGATGCCGTCGCCGAATTCCTCGTGAATGAGTTCTTTGATCGCCGGGCCGTAGACCGCCAGGGCCTCGTGGAACCGGTAGATCGTTGGGTCTTTCGCAATGGTCGCATCGGATCCCCGATATGGCATCGTTTGCAGAACTGCTGCAGCCTCATCATCGAGGCCGAGGAGAGAGGCCACCGTTGCGGCGTCGCCGACTTCGAGCGGATGCTGCCCGAGCAGCGCCGCGACGGTCCAGACCGGGTCCTTACCAATCGATTCCGCGATCTTCGCCCAGCTGAGCCCGCGCTGAATGCGGGCCAGCCTGATCGCCTCGCCGAGCTTGTCTTTGGTCACTATTTCTGACACGGTTCGGTTTTGCGCCACGATGCTTATTCGGTGATCAGGGTCGAGTCGACGGTTACCGGGTTGCGAAACGTGTTCACCACAGGCGACCAGGCGATGGCGTTGTCGTGGATCTCCTTCAGCGTGGCTTCGTCGGCGTCACCGGCCAGGCTCACCGTGCAGCGGACAGCGCTGAACCCCAGGTACTTGCCCTCCGGGGTGTCCCCCACGCCCCACACCGCGGAGATGTCGATGTCACCTTCCATCTCGACCTCGATCTTGGTCAGCGTCACGCCGCGATGCGTCGCGTTGGCCAACAGGCCCACCGACACGCACGAACCCAGCGCGGCCAACGCAGTCTCCGAGGGATTGGGCGCCGAGTCGTCGCCCAGCAGCGCGGGCGGCTCGCCCACCAGCATCGGCGCCAGGTCCCGGACGTAGGTCATGTTGCGGAAACCTTCTTCGCACACCGTCTTGGCTTTGAGCGTCTTCCTGCCTGTCTCGGGGTTGGACTTGGCGTTACACGACAGCCGGTCCAGGCCTTCGGCGTCAATGACGAGCGCGTCGGTCATGTGATGTCTCCGTTTCTCGCTGATTGTGCGGGTTCACGGAGTCAGTGCGCACCGGGCGCCGATGCGTGACGGCGCTTGCGGTTGTTTTACCGGCCCGACACGAAACGTCACGAGTGTGAAACGTGGCGCCACGGCCGGGCCGCTGCCGAGCGACGAGATTTGCTCAGCTGAGGAGGTTTTGCGCGATGTAATGGCCTTCAGCCGGGGCCGGCGGCACCGCGAAGATTGCTGACCCGATGTGGCGAATGTACTCGTTGAGCAGGTCGTGGGCACCTAAGCGGTTCTGCAGACGAATAAAATCTTGGGGATCTTTTTGATACGAGACGAAAAGCAGACCGGCGTTGAGTTGGCCGTTGGCGTCCAGGCCGTCGGTGTAATTGTAGGACCGTCGGCGGATCATGATGCCGTCATTGTTTTCCCGCGCGGCCAGGCCGACGTGAGACATCGGATCGATGAGCGGGTTGCCGTCGGCGCCCTTCGCGGCGAAGTCGGGGGTATCGAATTCGTGCTTACCGCTCAGCGGCGCCCCCTCCTCTTTGGTGCGCCCAAAGATCCGCTGCTGATTGCCGATCCGATCGACATCCCACGTCTCCATCAACATCCGGATCTTGCGGACGACTTGGTAGGTCCCGCCGTTCATCCAGGGCTGGTCACTGTTGGTGACCCAGACAAACTTGGCGTATTCGGCGTCGGTGGCGATGTTGCGGGTTCCGTCCTTGAACCCCAACAGGTTTCGTGGCGTGTGCTGGCCGGGTCCGGCGGAGGCTCGGCCGAACCCGAGCACCGCCCAGAACGGCGAGACGATGTTGCGGCCTAGGCGGGCCAGGTTGCGCACCGCGTGGTAGCAGACCTGGGGATCGTCGGCGCACGCCTGCACGGACAGGTCGCCGCCATGCAGGCGCGGATCCAGGTTGTCACCGTTCAGGGGCGGCAGGTCGGTGAACACGGCGGGCCGCCGGGCGGCCAGTCCGAACCGATCGCCGAACAGCGACGGGCCCAGCCCGATCGTGACGGTGAGGCTGGCGGGGCTCAGCCCGTAGGCCTCCCCTGTGTCGACGGGGGGCTGCACCTCGACACCGGGCTGCACCGTCCCGACCGGCTTACCCTGCTGCAAAATCGCGGCCGCGGCCGACCAGCGCGCCAAGAGGGTCCGCAGGTCAGTCCGGCCCGCGCCATCGGCCAGCGAAAACGACATGAACATGGCGTAACGCTGTGGGGGCGTGTCGATTCCGCCCTGGTGGGGTTGACCATAGAAGGGATAGCTGCGGCGCAGATCGACGGTGTCGTCGTCGTCACCACGTTGTCCGGCCGCCATGGCATGACCGGCGAAGCCGCCCCCCATGGCACCGATGGCGGCACCGCCGAGCCCGGCCAGCATCGCGCCGCCGAGCGCGCGCCGGCGCGATACGGTGGCGGAGTCCGCCGGCGCCCCAGTGTCATTCGTGGCGCCGTCGGAGGGTGGGGTGATGTCGTCGGTCATGATCAGCCGGCCGTAACGACTTTTTGGGCGACGGTGGACAGGCTCTGGTGCAGCGGCTGGATCACCGCGGTCAGCTTCGGCGCGTCGCTGGCCTTCAGCGCGGCGGTGTAGGTCTGGTAGCCGCCGAGCGCGGCCGGGTCGCGATACCCGTCCAGGGTCGCCAGCACGCTTTGGAACTGCTGATCAATCTGGCCGACCAGATTGGCATCGATCTTCCCCAGGCCCGGCCGCAGTGCGGCGTACGCCTGCTGCGCACCTTCGACATTGCCCGAAAAGTCCACCAGGTCAATGTGACTGAAAGCCTCTTCTTCACCGGTGATCTTGGTGTTCTGAATCTCTTCGATCAGGTCGCTGGCGCCGTTGGCCAGGTCCTCGGGCTTGTACTGCAGGGTCGCGACGATGCCGTTCAATTTGCCGACGTTGCCCACCATTTCGGTGCTGAGCGCCTTCGTCCCGGGAGTGATCGCGCCGCCCTGCCACAGATCGCGCTCGATGGCGTGGAAACCCTTCCAGCCAACTTTCGCATCGACCGGTGTGGACTCACGCATGTCGATCAGGTAGTCCAGGCTGCCGGCATTGTCACCGACCGCGAACCCCGGCAGTACGAAGCCCTCCACGGTGGACTCCGAACGCTCCCAGAACAGCCGGGCTTTGGCGTAGGCCGCCTTTGCGGCCTCGACGTTGGCCGACTGCACGGCGGCGTCGAGTGCCTTCACGCCGTCATTGAGCAGACCGATCTGGTTGACGATGTAGGCGGCGTAGTCCTTGGTGCCCTGACCGAGGATGCTCGCCACGGTGCCCGTAGGTGTCGCGGGCGCGTTGCCGGTCACCGTCAGGGTCTGGTATTCGGTACTGGCGCCTGGACAGTAGAGCTGGTAGGCGCCGCCGTCCAGCGAAACCGTGAACGAAACCGGGTCCAGGCCCGGCGCGAGGTTCTCTTTCTCCCCGACAATCCGCTGATCCCTGAGCAATTCGACCTCGTTGATGCCCGGCGCATTGGTGTTGGCGACCGTGAAGGTCACCGGCCCGGCGGGCACGCTGGTGGTGTCCAGGGCGCAGCCGTCTTTGCCGCCGTCGTTGGCCATGGTGACCTTCACCGCATTGGTAGCGCCCGGCTTGGGCTGCTGAGCATGGGTCGCGGTGTCACCCGAGTGGCTGCATGCGGTCGCGGAAGACACCGTCGTCGCGGCAAGAATCGTTACAGTCAGCAAGAATTCACGAGACCGGCACGCTGCCAAGGCGATGCGATTCACCATCAATGGATTTCCTCTCATCGGTATGCCCGCGGTCCACGCGCACCGAGGCTATCGCTGACAGCGCGCAAGCCAACGCAAACCCCGCACTTACCAACGGCAGCCAGACATTCCAAAGCTGCCGCTCCCCGCGATTGCGGTCGCCGGCGACGATCTCGGCCGCAGTCGAGTGGTCTTCGGCACCGGAGGTGGACCAGTCCGTCGCCAGCCCACCGAGACTGACGGTCTTGGCCCCCACCAGCCCACCGCCGGTCAAGATCGCGGTGCGGTTGCTCGTCGCGTGCGCGCTCACCACGGAATCACCCCGGGCGAACACGGTGTACTCGGTGGTGGTCGACCATTGACCCTGAAACGGGCCCGGCGTGCGGCTTGCCGCGAGACCGACCGGCAGCCGGCCCCCCGTCATGCTCAGCAACTGATTCAGCGAGACCTCCGGCGCGCCATCGGCCCCGGCCGCCTCGGAAGCCTGCCATACCTGCACGGGCACGCCGTCCACCGTTTGGTCGCCGGCCGGGACAAGCACGATGTGGTGGACGGTCGAGCCGCCTTGGGGGGCGACGGTCAGCTCGCGCCCGTGCGGCCCGGTGACCATCGACACCACGGCGGTGTGGCCCGAGCGGTCGGTGACGGTGCGCGCCCGCAGGCTCGGCGAGGGGTTGGCGGCGGGCGTCATGATCGCCAGCCCCGCCCCGATGATGGTCAGCACCACCGACGTCGCCGCCAGCAGCCGGCCACGGGCTCGCGGCGCGGCGGCAAGCCGGGCGGGCCACAGGAAGATGACCAGCACCGGCACGGCGTACAGCAGCCAGCCGAGCACCTCGATGAGCCGAGGATCGGCAGGGATGCCGAACACCCCGGTCGTCACGGCGCCCAGCACCGAATTGGCGGATATCCAGCCGGACAGATCGAGCACCTGCTGCTGGCCGATGCTCACCCACCCCGCCTCGTGCGCGGTGCGCAGCGCACCCAGCACCAGCCCGGCCGCGATCAGCACCAGGAACACCCCGGTGACCCGGAAGAACCGGCCGAGGTTGATCCGCAGGCCGCCGTAGTACAAACCCACCCCGAGCCCGACCGCCGTCGCGATGCCGACGGCGCCGCCACACACGGCGAACCACCGGTTGCCGTGTGAGGTCTCGGCGGCCGCCAGCAGGAACACCGACGTCTCGAAGCCCTCCTTGAGTACGGCGAGGAACGCCATGGCCGCGAGCGCGAACGCACCGCCGCGGTTGACGGCCTGGCGGGCCTCGCGCTCGAGTTCCCCCTTGAGCTGCGCGGCGTTGCCGTTCATCCAGATGATCATCGACGTCACGAACACCACCGCGATGGCGTTGATGATGGTCTCCATCATCTCTTGCTGGGCCTGCGGCAGGCTGGCGGCGAACAGGTCGAGGCCCACGCCGACGCCGACGCTGAGCAGCACCGCCAAGCCGACACCGACAAACATCGGGCGGACCGTCTGGCCGTTCCGCTTGAGGAACGCACCGACGATGCTCACGATGAGCGACGCCTCCAGGCCTTCACGAAGACCGATGAGAAGCGTGCCGATGAATACGCCGAATACGCCGAATACGCCCTGCATACGCCCAGTTTCTGTCCCGCCGCTCGGGACTTTCGGCTTAGCGTAGCCTAACCAAGCGACGGCTATTCGCCCCGTTCCGTCGCCTGCCGGGTCATCAAGCCGACGCAGTCACGAAGTCGATGAGTTCTTCGACGCGGCTGATCAGTGCGGGTTCCAGATCGTTCCAGTCGCGCACCCGGGAGCGGATGTGGCGCCAGGCCCTGGCAATGTCCGCCTGATCGCCGTGCGGCAGACCGAGCGCCTGGCAGGCCCCATGTTTCCATTCCACCTGCCGAGGCACCGTCGGCCAGGCGCCAAGGCCCAGCCGCTGCGGCTTGACGGCCTGCCAAATGTCGACGTAGGGATGGCCGACGACCAGGGTGTCGGCGCCACCCGGGCCGCGCCGCACCGCGTCGGCGATCCGAGCCTCCTTGGAACCGGTGACGAGGTGGTCGACGAGCACACCGAGGCGGCGCCCGGGGCCCGGCGCGAACTCGGCGACGATGTCCACCAAATCGTCGACGCCGCCGAGCTGCTCGACGACGACACCTTCGATCCGCAGGTCCTCACCCCACACCTGGGCGATGAGCTCGGCGTCGTGGCGACCCTCGACGTAGATCCGGCTGGCACGGGCGACGCGAGCGCGAACACCCGATACGGCGACCGAACCGGACGCGGTCCTGTTCGCGGCGGTCGGCGCGGGCCGGCGCGGCGCGGTAAGGATGACGGGCCTGCCCTCCAGCAAATAGCCTGGGCCCAAAGGAAATCCGCGTACATGACCGTGCCGGTCTTCCAGGTCCACCCGACCGTATTCGACGCGCACCACCGCGCCGACATATCCGGTTTGCACGTCCTCGACCACCAGCCCCAGTTCGGCCGGATGCTCCGTCGAGCGGGGCTTGCGTCGTCCCGCGGCCAGTACGTCGGTTCCATAGCGATCCACCACGCCGGCAATATTAGAAAGCCTTGCGGCCAAACGCCGTTACGGCACGCCATGGCCGGCGAATCGTCACCGGGGCCACCGCCGGGCACCGCATCGCCGGCCCGAAAAGAACGCATTTAACTGTGTGGCGTTACTCAGCAGATGGCGTTGGTGATGGTACGTTGCCAGCTATGGTAAGCACTGCCGCTTACGCAATGTGCGGCGGTTAGCGAGGTGGACGCATGGACCTGTCGCACTGGGTGACAAGCATTGTGGCTTTCGTGCGCGCCGGCTACCCCTCCGGCATGCCGGTCACCGGCTACGTGCCGGAGGGGGCGTTGACGCGTCGACGGCTCTGCGACGACGACATCACCGCCATCGCAACGGAACTCATCGCGCGTAGGCTTTGGCCGATCAGTTCGGTCGATATCGGCGTACAGGTCACCCGGATCACCGACCAGCTGCCCTCCCCCGACGACGTCTCGCGTGTGCAGCGTCGCGTTCATGCGCTCCGCTGCCCACGCGGATAAGCGCACCCAACCATCGATGCCGTCACGGTGATTTGCGCACCGGGGCGCCGCAGGCCTTCAGATAGTCGGCGTAGTTCCAGCTCTGCAGGAACTGTTGGCCCGCTTGCAATCCTCGGTCGTAGAGGGCTTCGCGTTGCGCGGGGGTGATGTCGAAGTCGATCGGGCTGACCTCGTCGGCGGGCACAAAAATGGTGCGCCGGACGGTGCACGGGTCGTCGATGTAGGCGTTGTCTTGATTGCTCACCAGGGTCTCGATCGCCGCAAGTCCCAACGACACCGGCCCATGCACCGGATGGGTGGGCGGGATGCCAGGACGCGCCGACAGCCGAATCCCGAAGGTGGGCCATCGTGATTGCGCGTCGGGCCGGTCGAATAACTCGACCGGAAAGTCCGACAACAATCCGCCGTCCACCCACGTCGCGCCGCCGACCCGAACGGGCTCGAACACATACGGAATGGCCGACGATGCGTGCACCGCGCGAGCCACCGGGAAGTCGTCGGGGTCGATGTCATACGAGCCGAGATCCCAAGGGATCCGGACCAGCCGGCGTCGCGACAGGTCGCTGGCCGTCACGACGAGCGACCACGCGAACTGTGTGGGCTCTTCGCCCGTGCGCAGATCGCCGAAGGTCCGCACGCCCAGATCGCGCAGCAATCCGGAAAGCAACTGTTCGAGATAAGCCCCGCGATACACACCGTCCGACGTCAACAACGACAGTCCGCCGCCGATCAGCGGTATCCGACCAAGCCAATTGCGGTCAAGGAACTTCCGGTAGTCGATGGCGCGCATCACATCGGCCAGCCGGCTCAACGGCTCGCCGGCCACCTGCAGGGCGGCGACCAGCGAGGCGACGATCGCACCCGCACTGCTTCCCGCGACGCGCGGAAATCGGTAGCCGGCCTGGGCGAGCGCATCCACCGCGCCGACCAGTCCGATACCCCGGACGCCACCGCCCTCGCACACCAAGTCGGCACGGTTTGCGTTCACTGCAACCCCCTGTCTGGACGGATCAGCAAATTCGGCGGCCATCCACGCCGAAGAAGTGCAGGTGCCCGGGTACCGGGTGCAGGCGCACCCTGCTGCCCTTCTGCGGGGGGTTTCGCCCGTCGGCCCGCGCCACGATGGGCGCATCGATCACGCTGCCGGAACCCGTGATTCGCCCATACAGGTAGGCGTCCGCTCCCAACTCCTCCACCACGTCCACCTCCATCTCGACACCGAGGCCACCCAGCTCGAAATGTTCGGGACGGACCCCCACCACGACCTCACCCGCGACGCCGGCAGCCTCGCGGGGCAGTGTTATGGGCCAATCACCCAGCGAAACCGCCGAATCCACGATGGGGAGGGTGAACAGGTTCATCGCCGGGGATCCGATGAAGCCCGCCACGAAGACGTTGTCCGGGTTTCGGTAGAGTTCGCGCGGCGGTGCGAACTGCTGCAGCACGCCGTCGCGCAGGACGGCGACGCGGTCGCCCATGGTCATGGCCTCGACCTGGTCGTGGGTGACGTAGACGGTGGTGGTGCCCAGTCGCCGCTGCAACGCGGCGATCTGGTTACGCGTCTGCACCCGCAGTTTGGCGTCGAGGTTCGACAGCGGCTCGTCCATCAGGAACACGTGCGGCCGGCGCACGATCGCCCGCCCCATCGCCACGCGTTGGCGTTGTCCGCCGGACAGGTCTTTCGGCTTGCGGTCCAGGTAGGGTTGCAGGTCAAGCAATTTCGCCGCGTCCAGCACCCGCTCCCGTATCTGGGCCTTCGGCGTCTTGGCGATCTTCATGGCGAATCCCATGTTTTGGGCCACGGTCATGTGCGGGTAGAGCGCATAGTTCTGGAAGACCATCGCGACGTCGCGCTCCTTGGGATCGACGTTGGTGACGTCGCGCTCGCCGATCCGGATGCGCCCGGAATCCACGGCCTCCAGCCCGGCCACCATCCGCAGCGAGGTGGTCTTGCCACACCCCGACGGTCCCACCAGAACGACGAATTCACCATCGCCGACATCAAGGTCCAGGTTGTCCAGGGCGGGGCGGTCCGCGCCAGGATAACGACGGGTTGCCTGCTCGAAAGTCACCGAAGCCATTGCTAACCGCCCATCCCGGTGACCGCGATCCCGCGAACGAACGAGCGTTGCGCCATCGCGTAGATGATGACCAGGGGCAGCATGATGAGCATCGAGGTTGCCATCAAAACCGGCCATCGGGCGACATATTCGCCCTTCATCCGGACCAGGCCCAGGGTCAGGGTGGCCAGGCTGTTGCGCTGAATCATCAGCAGCGGCCACAAGAAATCGTTCCAGACGTTGACCCAGGTGAGCACCGCGAGCACCATCACGGCCGGCCTCGCGTGGGGCAGCAGGATTCGCCAATAGACCTGCCACGGTGAACAACCGTCGAGTATCGCGGCCTCCTCGAGATCGGTGGGCAGGGTGCGGAAGAACTGCCGCATCAGGTAGGTGCCGAACGCGCTGCCGAAGAACCCCGGCACGATCATCGCCCATGGGGTGTCGACCCAGCCCAGGGTCCGCATCACCAGGAACTGCGGGATCACGGTGACCGTCAGGGGCACCATCAAGGTTCCGAGGTACACGACGAACAGCGCGTCGCGGCCACGGAAATCCAGTCGCGCGAAAGCATATCCGGCCAGCGAGCAGAAGAAGACATGGCCGGCGGTGACGCAGCCGGCGTACAGCACTGTGTTGAAAAACATCCGACCGAACGGCATCAGCGCGAAGACCTCGGTGTAGTTGGACCATCGCGGGTGCGTCGGCAACAGCGTGGGTTCGCTGACCTCGCCTTCGGTTTTCAGCGAACCCGACACCGCCCACGCGATCGGGAACAGCGCGCACCAGGCGACGGCGAGCAGCGCACCATAGACTGCGGTGCCCCGCAGGACGGTGCGCTTGATGACACCCTCACTTAAGCCCACGCGAGTTCTCCAAAGATCGTCGATGGCTGACTCGCAACTGCACGACGGTCAGCACCAGCAAGACCGCGAACATCACCCACGCGAGCGCGGAGGCATATCCGAATTCGAGGAACGAGAACGCATGCTGGAACAGCATGATGCCCAGGACGTAGGTCCCCGATTCCGGCCCGCCACTGGGGCCGGTGAGCACGTAGACCATGTCGAAGGCCTGGAAGGCGTGGATGACCGAGATGATCATGACGAACGATATCGACCCCCGGATCAACGGAACGGTGATGGAGACGAATTGCCTTATCTCACTGGCGCCGTCGACCTTGGCCGCCTCATACACCGTACCCGGAACGCCTTGCATCGCGGCCAGCAAGACAACGGCGGCGAACGGCACGCTGCGCCAGACGCTGACGATGCACAGCGAGACCATGGCCCAGCGCGGCTCGACCAACCACGGGACCGGCCCGAGTCCGACCCAGCCGAGCATGATGTTGAGCAAGCCGTTGTCGGTGTTAAACACGAATTGCCATACCACCGCCATCACGACCGACGAGATCGCCAATGGCAGAAAGACAATCGTCCGGAAGACGCTGATGCCGCGGACCTTCTGGTTCAGTACCCCGGCGACGGCCAAACTGATCAGGACGGTCGGCACGACCGTTCCGACGGTGAAGATCACCGTGTTGCGGATCGCGATCAAAAAGAGCGGATCCGAGGTGAACAGGTCGGCGAAGTTCTTCAGGCCCACGAACTTCGGCGGGGTGAACACGTCCCACCGCTGCACGCTCATGTAGAGCGAGAAGCCCAGCGGGAACAGCATGAATACCGCGACCGCCACCATGTTGGGTGCGACGAACAACCGGCCCGCCCACGCGTGTCGGCGCCACGGGCTCGGGTTGTCCGGTAGCTTCGGCATCGCCCTGCCCGCCGGGGCCGCCGCGCCGGTCGCGTCCATCGCGGTCACGGGCTGCGCAGCACTTCGTCGACGGAGCGGGACAATCCGCTCAATGACGTCGCCGGCTCGCGGCCTCGCAGCACGGGACCAAAGTTGCGGTCCATCAAGGCGTTGATTTTCTCCCAATCCGGCGTGATGGGCAGGCCCAGCGAAAACGCCGGCCCTTCGGTGAGCACGCGGAGGTTGCCCAGGCGTCGATGAGCCTTGGCGAATCCCTCCGATCGCAGCGCCGAACGCAGCACGGGGACGAACAGACAGGATTCGCCGATCAGCGCCTGGCCGATGGGCCCGGTCGCGAACTTCACGAACTCCCACGCCTGCTCCTTGCGCGGGCTGCTCGCCGAGATGGCCAACCCGGTGGCGCCGATATCGGAACATGCCGCATGCCCCTTTCCCAACGCCGGGCCGACCGGCAGCGGAGCGACGTCGAAATCCAGGTCCTCGGCGCGGATGTAGGTCTGGTAGCGCCAGTGGCCGCCGAGCGCGATCGCCGCCCGGCCCACCGCGAACAAGTTGGGCGTCGACATCGACTGCGTCTCCGATGCGTTGGGCGCCACCCGGTATTTGTTGGCCAGATCGGCGTAGAACTGCACCGCTTCGTGAAAGGCCGCCTTGTCGAAGTTGAAGTGGGTCGGGTTCAGCCGCGGGTCCGACCACGCGACACCGTTGTTCATCGCGAACAGTCCGGCCGAGTAGTAGGAGCCCCAGGTGTTGACGAACCCGTACTGGGCGGCCCGCCCGGATGCGTCACGCTTGGTCAGGGCGCGCGTCGTGTCCAGGAACTCGGTGAAATCCCAAGGCTGTTCCCACGTCTTGGGGGGCGCCGGCACCCCGGCCTCGGCGAACAGCCGTTTGTTGTAGAACAGGTAGTTGCCCGACCATTGTTCGGGAAGTGCGTACTGCTTGCCGTTGAATGTGAAGGTCTCGTACAGCGCCGGGATGCTGTCCGCCTTGAGCTGGGCGGCAAACGACTTGTCGCGCGCCAGCAGCGTGTTCATGTCCAGCAGCACACCGCGGTCGGCGAGTTCGGCGTAGGACAGCTCCCAGGTCATCAGCACGTCGGGGCATCTGCCGCCGACACAAAACGTCGAAAGCTGTTGCATGACACCGGGTCCGGATTGCACGGGACGCACTTTGATATCGGGGTGCCGGCGCGTGAACTCGTCGACGATGCGCATCCGCGCGTCGCGCTCGTCGGGATTGGCCGCGAAGAAGAAGGTGAGCGCGTCGTCCTCCGGAGCGCACCCGGCCGACCACGGCGCCAGCGCTGCCGCGGAAAGCGCGCCGGCGCCCCGCAGCAGGTCGCGCCGTCCGAACGGCTTATCGAGCATGGCCCTCCCGGTCTTGCCCCGCGGCCGGTTTTGCGGCCAACTGTGTCTGACGTCCTTGGTACCCGATGAGGTTGTGATGTTCCTGGATCGGCCAGCGGGACAGGGTCAGCGCCGCGCGGCGGATCCGCTCGGCATTGCCGGTGATGTCGATCGTGTGGATGCGATCGTCGGCGCCGATGCCGATCACCAGCAGGGCCTGAACGCGACCACGGGCCGCCAAAACGATGCCCGGTGCCCCGTCGATGAGCATGACAACACCGGCGCGCGCCCGCGCAGCGAACCGCCGAGTCTCCCCGGCGACCTCCTCGGCCCCGCGCACCGTGGTTGGCACGTCGGCCGGGACCAGGGCCGGATCGACCGTGCGGACCACATCTGGAGCCAGCAGCTCGAGCAGGCCGGCGATGTCGCCGCCGCGCGAGGCCGCCAGAAACGCCTCGACCACCTTGAGGTGGTCAACTGTGCGGCGGGGCCCGGCGGCCGGGTCGGTGTGTAATCGCCCGCGGGCCCTGCTGGCCAGCTTCTTCGCGGCCTCCGGCGAGCGATTCATCACCGCGGCGATCTGCTCGAAGGGCACGGCGAAGACGTCGTGCAGCACGAACGCCACGCGCTGCGCCGGGGAGAGCCGGTCGAGCACGACGAGCAGGGCGCTGCTCACCGACTCCGCCAGCAGCGCATCCTCGTCGGCCGGCGCCGACGCCGCCCGCACCAGCCGGTCCAGCTCCTCGGTTTCGGCCAGCGGTTGCTCGGCGCGGCGCTTGCGCAGCCGAAGCTGGTCGAACGCCTCACGTGCGGTAATCGTGGTGAACCAGCCGGTGAGGTTGTCGACATCGCCGAAGTCAGCGCGGCTGGCCTTCAGCCACGCCGCCTGCACCGCGTCGTCGGCGTCGTGCACCGAACCCAGTAGCTGGAACGCGACCGACCTCAGGTGACGCCGATCGGCGTCGAAACGCCGCGCCAGATCCGCCTGATCCTTTGTTGCGCTCATGGGTCACCTTTTCCGCGCGAAAGCCGTCAAGAAGTTGACCGCATCCAACGGACTTCCACTGGCGAAGGAGAAAAGCACCATGACCTTACCGATTGTGCGCCACGGTGCGCACTGCTCGCATTCGACCCGCCGCTGCGGAATTCGCTGCGCGACAAGGGATTGATCGGCGATGAACACTGCACTTGTCACCGTCACGCTGACCACCGCCGTCATCACCGCGGCGATCGCTATCGCCGACTTCATTCCGGCTCGATTCGTTCTGGTGAACTCTGCCCAGGTCGGGGTGCCGCGGTCGTGGTTGCCGGCCCTGGGCGCGCTGAAGCTGGCCGGGGCCGTCGGGATCGTCATCGGGCTGTTGGGCTTGCGCGAATTGGGTATCGCGGCCGCCGCGGGCCTGGTGTTGTTTTTCCTCGGCGCGGTGGCGACCCACCTGAGGGCACACGTTTTGTACAACATCGCCTTTCCCGGTGCCTACTTGTGCCTGACCGGGGCATCGCTGGTGCTGATGGTGCTCCGGTAAGACGCAGACGTGACGCGATCAGGCGGGAAAGTATCTGATCCGGTTGATCGCGGCGCCGCGCCATGCCACATCGGCGAACACAATTGCCCGCCCGTGACCCGAGTTGACCGAGATTGCGACGGTGCGGCCCGCGCTACTCGTCTTGGTCGTGCCGACCCCGTCCAGCTGCTCGGCCAGCTCTGCCAGGTCCAGCGGGTCGCGATCACCCAAAGTTATTGCGGCATCGCAGGACAGCATTTGCGCGGCGGAGGACTCGTCTTTGTGCCCTATGGCCTCGAGGAACGTCGTCACCAGCCGCTGGTGGCGCGCCCCCACTCGCCGGAATCCGGTCATGAAGCCGGCGGCGCCGGTCCAACCCTGGTTGCGCAGCAGCGCCGTGGACAGGCTCAGCGCGGGCCGCAGGGCGCCCCTACCGGTGCGCAGGAACTGCAGCATCATGGCGGGAAGCTCCCAATATGCCCGCAGATGGCCAATCTGCCACTCGCCGTTGGCTTCTCGCAAGTCGTAACGCAGGAATGCCGGAATGAACATCGTCAGGGCCGAGCCCATCGTCACCTCGAGCTCGAGATCACGAAGAACCGTCGTGCCGACCACGATGTCGAGATCGCGGTGGAACTTGATCTCGCGCGGCCCGATGAATGTGTCATAGAAGCGGGCGATTTGCTCGTGCCCAACGTGGGGTCGGGAGCCGACCGGATCCTCGACGCGGCCGTCCCCGGTGAACAGTCCCACCCATCCGGCGCGATCGTGCGCGGCGGCCGCCTGCGGCGAGCGCTCCACGGCCGCGAGCAGATGCTGTCGATCCAGTGGCACCACCATCATTGCCCCCCAACCAACTCGATGCCGGCGGACCGCATTTCCGCCAGCGCTTCGGCCGCCGAATCAACGCCCGCGGCCGCGGTCAGGTCGACCAGCACCCTGGTGGTCAGGCCTGCCGCTGCGGCGTCCTCCGCGGTCCGACGGACGCAGAAGTCGGTGGCGATGCCGACCACATCGACCTCGTCGACCCCCCGCTCGCGCAGCCACTGCAGCAGGGTGGTCCCGTCGTCGTCGACGCCCTCGAAACCGCTGTACCCCGCGGAATACGCGCCCTTGCGGAAGACCGCGTCGAGGTGCCGGATGTCCAGGTCCGAGCGAAGTTTCGCGCCGGCGCTTCCGGCGACGCAGTGCACCGGCCAAGAGGATGAGTAATCCGGATGGTCGGAGAAGTGGTCGCCCGGGTCGATGTGGAAATCCTGCGTCGCCACGACATACCGGTAACCCGGATCACCGGACAGATAGTCGTTGATCGCGGCCGCCACGGCGGCGCCGTGGGCGGTGGGCACCGAGCCGCCCTCGCAGAAGTCGTTTTGCACGTCGACGATGATCAACGCTCGCACGCGCTCCACCCTATCGGGGCGCGCCTCCATGTGGCTTTAGCTGGGGTTATCGGTGCGGCGGTTTGCTGGCCAAGCAGCCGGGTAATACACGAGCCATGGTGCTCAGGAGAATCGCGCGACCCCTCTTATCAGTGGCTTTCATAGGGCAAGGCGTCAATTCACTGCTGAACCCCAAATCCGCGGCCGAGGCTGCGGCGCCGGCGGTGGACGGCCTGCAGGCACTGCCGGACTCGGTGAGTAGCAGCCTCCCCAGCGACCCCGAGACGATCGCGCAGATCACCGCGGCCGTTCAGATCGGCGGCGGCCTGCTGCTTGCCACCGGCAAACTTCCTCGGATCGCATCGGCCGCCCTCGCGGTGACGGTGTTACCGGCCAACCTCGGGACGCATTCTTTCTGGAACGAAAGCGACCCGGTGGCCAAGGCCCAGAAACGCCAGCAATTCCTCACCGACCTCAGCCTGCTGGGCGGATTGTTGATCGCCTCCGCCGACACCGCCGGCAAGCCCTCGCTCGGGTGGCGTGGCCGTCGGGCGGCGGAACGGCTCTCCGAGCGGGTGTCGTCGGCGTGGCCCGGTTCGGATGATGCCGATCTTTCCGAGATCGGTGATCGCATCGCGCACGGCTTGCAGATCGGCGCGGAACGGGGCCGGGAACTGGCCAGCACGGCCGCCGAACGCGGCGCGCCCTACGCCGAAGCCGCCCTCGAACGCGGCCGGGAACTGGCCAGCACCGCGGCCGAACGCGGCAGGCCGCTGGCCAAGAGGGCACGCAAGCGCGGGGAGGAATGGGCCGACGAGGCCGCCGAGCGCGCCGCGTATCTGGCGGAGAAGGCGCGTAAGCGCAGCGAGGACTTCGCCGACGAGGCGGCCGACCGGGCCGCGCCGCTGGCCAAGAAGGCCCGCAAGCGCAGCGAGAAGCTGGCCAAGAGGGCACGCAAGCGCAGCGAGAAGCTGGCCGGCACGGCGCGGACGCGCGGCGAGGAATTCGCCGAAACCGCGCGCCAGCGCGGCAGCGACCTGGCCGGGACCGCCCGCGAGCGGGCCGCCGCTCAGGTCGAGACCGGTCGCCGCAAGCTGCCCTGGTAGCCAGGCAGCCGCCATCGGCGTGACGCCGCGAGCTAGTCGGGCCAGCGGGCGCGCAGAATCTCCGGCGCCCACGTAGGCCAGTCGGGCGCGCCGACGGTCAGGCCGCCGCTGAGTCGCGCCACAATGCGCGGGCCGCGCAGGCGGCTGTTGTCGTAGACCGTCGCGAGGTCGGACAGGGCGATGGCCTCGGCAACGGGCACCCACAGGCGGCGGTGGCGCTGACGGATCTTGGCTTCCGGGACGTCGTGGCCGCCGGCTTGCACCCGGCGTCGAACACGTTCGACCGCAAGGTCTTCCGGGACGAGCAGCACGTGCAGGACGACGGTGAAGCCCGCATCACGGGCCGCCTTGACGAGGTCGAGTTTGGCGGGGTGGGAAAACACGGTCTCGGCGACGAAGGACCGGCGCAGCTCGATCAGCTTCGCGCGGGTGTCGGCGGCGACGCGCGCGGCGTCGTAGGAGTGCGATGCCGGATCCTCCGGCCAGCGCTGCCTTGCGATTTCGTCGGCATTGACCACGAGGCTGCCCGACAACAGCGGCGCCAGCGTGAGCGCGATGAACGTCGACTTACCGGCACCGTTCGGCCCGACCACCAGGTCAAGTCGATCCATCGGACCGCCGAACCGCTGACGACCGCCGGATCAGCGGGTGCCCCCGAGCACCGCGGCGGCGCCGTCGGGGCGGTGCTCGACGATCTCGCCGTCGTCGTTGAGGGCCACGGTGGTGACGCCCTGCCCGGCCAGCGTGGCCCCGTAGTTGGCGCGCGCCAGGCTTTCCTCGATGGCCGCGGAGATCTCGGCGTTGAACACCACGCCCTCCTCGACGGTGAGCTCCCCGGTCGCCAGCTGCCCGGCGAGCGCGGCTTCGACCCGCCGCCGCGAGGCGGTGTGCTGGCTGGATACCGCCCGTCCCACCCGTGCCCAGTGGTCGAGTTGCTGCTTGGCCGAGCGGCTCTGCCGGGCGCCCTCGGCGGCCGCGCTGTCCATCAGATCGGATGCGACGCGGGTGACCCGATCGACGGCCTCGGCCATGACTTCCTCCCATGCAGCACAACGTTACAAGTTGTAGCACAATGCTACACCGCGGCGCCCGCCGCGGCTATTCGCGCGCCCGCACGACGGTGTCCACGATCGCGCCGACATCGGGGCCGACGCCGACGGTCATGCCGGCCTCGTCGGGACCGAGGGGCTCCAGGGTGTCCAGTTGCGAGCGCAACAGCGTGGGAGGCATGAAGTGATCGGTGCGCGCTGCCAGCCGGGCGCCGATCAGCTCCGCCGAACCCGACAGGTGCAGGAATCGCACGCCCGGACAGTGCGCCCGCAACCGATCGCGGTATTTCCTTTTCAGCGCCGAACAACTCACGACCGCGCCGTCGCGATGGGCGGCCAACCATTCGCCCACCTTCTCCAACCAGGGATAGCGGTCGTCGTCGTCGAGCGGTTCACCGGCCGCCATCTTGGCGACGTTGGCGGGCGGGTGCAGGGTGTCGGCGTCGACGAACGGGACCCGCAGGCGTCGCGCGAGCGCCGCCCCCACCGTCGATTTGCCCGACCCGGTGACGCCCATCACGACAACGGGAGCCGATCCGCTCACCTAAGTCTGTTCGCCGAGGTTGCGGTTCCATTCCAGCCAACCGACACCGCGGCGCCCGTCGGCCGTGCTGATGGTCGCCCACACGCGCGGGAACTGGCTGACCCGCCCGTCCCGTGCGACGAGCCGCACCGGCGCGTGGCCGCGCACGTCCGCGTCCGCGGTGATCTGCGCCGGCTCCAGCGCCAGGGTCGCGTCGAGCGGTAACCCGTTGTCGGCGAACGACTCTCGTGAATCGACGGTTTGCAGCTCGGTGACCTTGCCGTCGGCAGCCTGCGCATAGCCGACGCTGAACGCGGGCGCCCCGGGGATCCGGATGTTCACGCCGTGCAGATGCGTGCCGTCGTCGAGGTGCAGCGCGCTCCAGATCCAATCCATGCCCCACCAATCGCGCACGCCCCACGAGTGATCACGTTGGCCCGCAACGGAATCCAGGCGGTAGCTGGTGTCGGCGACGGTGACGCTGCCCGAGACGGTGCACGGGATTTCATAGCGCGTCGTCACGGCGTATTTGTACGGGGTGCCGTCGGTGGCCCACACCAAGTTCAGGCTCATCTCGACGGGTGCGCCGGGCTCCCCGCGCAGCAACGCCGACGGATCAGGGTAGGCCCGGGCCCGCGCCCGCACGTCGACGCGATAACTCCGCAGGGGCGCGTCGGCGGAATGTCCGAGCTCGAAGTCGTCGGCCCGCACGGACCACGGATCCGACGGCAGCGGCACTTGCGCATCCACGGCGACGGTCGGCATGTCGGGTCCGCACAACAACATGTGCACCCACGCAATCTGCTCGTTGGCCACCCGCCCGAGCCGGAACCAGCCACCCAATCCCTGTGCTGCGTCGGCGAAGTCGGCGTACCAACTCTCGCTCCACAGGGGTTCGGCGGTGGGCTCATGGGCAAGTTCGTCCTCGACGGCCGGCTGCATAGGCTCGGGTGCCGCCGCGGCGGGCAGCGTCGACAGCGCATCCGTGTCGAGGACGTGGTCGCAGTGCCGCCGCAGCATCGTCATGAACAACTGATCGCCGCGGTCGGTGCGCTCGACCAGCATCGACGAGACGATCGCCATCATCACCCCGAAAAAGCTCTGCCGTCGCACACCGTCGGCGACGTCGGCCAGAGTCAGTGGCGCCGCCGGACCCAGCGCCTCGTGATAGGCCCGCAGCAGCGCGTCGTAGTGCCGCCGGCGATCCTCTGTGGACAACGCGCAACCGAGGAAGTAGGAAAGGTCGGTCAGCGCCGGACCCCACGACACGGTCTGCCAATCGACCACCGTCAGGGCGCGATCGGCGCCCTCGGTACCGAACAGCATGTTGTCCAGGCGATAGTCGCCATGCACCAGGCCCTGCACGCGGCCCCGCTCGGACGCCTCCGCTTCCTGGGCAAGGTAGCCGTCGAACGCGGCCACCAGCCGTTCACACACCACGCGGTGCTCCGGTGCGATCTGGTCGCCGTAGCGGTCGACGAAACCCGCGTACAGCGGGGTGATCATGGCCTGGTTCAGCGGCGCGTCGCGGTTGAGCCACGGCGCCTGAGCCAGTGCGAGGTCACCGAGCAGTGGCCCATGCAGACGTCCCAGCTCGACGGTGCCGAGGCGGGCCTGTTCGATTGTGGCTCCGGCGATTTCATCACCGACGACGGCCGGCCCGGCATCGCCCAACAGCAGATCGAACACACCTGTCGAGGTGTCGATCGCCGCGTGATAGCAGGGCGCGATGGGCCCACCCAACCGCGGCGCGATGTCGCCGTAAAAGCGGACCTCCCGCTCGTAGAGCCCCAGCGCCAGCCCCGTCTGGCGGCTCACGGGATCGGTGGCCGCGACCTTCAGCACCACCGACTCGGGTCCGCCGTCGGCCTCGGCATAGTTGAGCCGGACCCGGTAGCACTCGCTCATCTGCCCGGTGCCGATGCGCTCCACCGAGAAGTCGGCGATGGGTCCGGTGCCGATGACCGCGGCCAACCAGGCGGTGGTGAGGTCACTGGGTCGTTCGATGACTTGCTCGGTCTCGGCATGCATGTGGGTTAGCGTGACAGGTCAACGCGCCAGTGAGAAGCCGTCCCATGCCATTCGGCGATGCGGGTGTGGATCGAACTCGATCCGGGACCTGCGGTCGAAGACCATTACGGCACGCTCCTCGGCGGTGTAGCGGGGCCAGTCCTCCCCCGGCACGCCGGTCCGGCTGAATGCGCGCCAACGCCGTTGCACTTGATTGCTGACCCGCAACGCGGCCCGCCGGTCCGCCGCCGCCGTCAACAACGCGCCGAATCTGGTGCGGTAGACGTCGAAAACGGCGAGCAACTCGGTGGCGTGGGTGGCCCCGAAACCCGACCAGCGCAGTGTGCGCGGCGCGTAGTCGTATCGGTAGAAGTAGGTCGGCGCGTGCGCGCCGTGAGCCTCCGCGATCTGCCAGGCCGCCGAGGCGAAGGCGAAGTCACCGCCGAGCTGGATGCAGGCCTCCCGCTCGGGGTAGTTGGGATATGCGGCGGTAATGCGTTCGCGGATAGCGGGTTCCGCTTCGGCAAGCAGTTCTTCGACCATCGTCTCGTTGGTCGGCAACATCGCGAGGAAGCGGGTGAACAGCCGGCCTTCTTCGGCATTAGTGCCCACGATCAGCGGAACCGGGTGGGCCTCACCGCGCCGCATCGCCTCGACCGGATCCACTGGCAGGATGTCGTCGCCGACGACCGGGCCAATCGGGAAGGCGCCTAGCCTGTTCTGCATGCCCTCGTCGATCAACCGGTGTTGGGTTTGCACCAGTTGCGCCGCGGGCGCCTGCATCAGGGCGTTGGCGGCGTCTTGTTTGCGCACGCCCAGCAGGCCGGCGAAGCGGTTGGCGAACTCAGCGGCAACCTCTTTCGACCGCACCAGGCCCGAGGCCGGGCTCTCCGAGATGGCCCGGGCGAACAGGCCTTTGGCGGCCGGCACCGCCAACAGCGAGGCGGTGATGCACGCACCCGCGCTCTCGCCGAAGATGGTGACGTTGTCCGGATCACCGCCGAACCCCGCGATGTTGTCACGAACCCACTGCAGCGCCAGCACCAGATCGCGCAGGTACAGGTTGCTCTCGATGGTGATCTCCGGCGTCGACAACGACGAAAAATCCACGCACCCCAGCGCGCCCAGTCGGTAGTTGACCGACACGTACACACATCCCCGCCGCGCCAAGGCCGCGCCGTCGTAGAGCGGTGTGGCCGAGCTGCCCAGGAAGTACCCGCCGCCGTGGATGAACACCATGACGGGCAGCGGTCCCTCGGCCTCACCCTCGGGCGTCACGACGTTGAGGGTGAGACAGTCCTCGCTCATCGGCTGATAGCGGCCTCCCAGACCCGATATGCCGAGCAGGGTGTAACGGCGCTGCTGGGGCGCGCAGTTGCCGAAGCCATGGCAGTGCCGAACGCCCGACCACGGCTGGGCCGGCAGCGGCGCCCGGAAGCGCAGGCTGCCCACCGGTGGACGGGCATACGGGATCGACCGCCACCTATTGACCCCGTCGCGGGTGAAGCCTTCGACGGTGCCGATGGCCGTGCGTGCGCGGACGGTGCGGTCATGCATAACCCGACGGTAACCGACATGACGGTCGTAACGCGCGCGCAGCGCCTTAATCGCCCGGCGCGGCGGTTAGCCTGACTGAATGCGGAAAGCTGCGATGATCGCCGCGTCACTACTGGTCGCCGGGTGCTCCCACACCACGGGCGGCCATTCGGCGCCGAGCCCGAGCACCGCCCAAACATCCACCGGCCCCAGCGCACCGGGAAGCCAAGCGCGCGGACCAACCAGCGTGCCGGGCGCCGGTGCGGCAATCTCCGACGTCATCGCCTGGATAGAGGCCGGCCACCCCGCCGATCCCGGCCGCTTTCACACCGCCACCCGCGACGGGGCGACCACGCCCCTCGGCGACGACATCGCTCTTTCCGCGATGGCTGGCAAGGTCTCCTGCATGACGGACGCCAAACACACCGGCGGCGCTCTGGCCTGCCTGGTGAATTTGATCAATCCACCGCCGGCCCCCGCGACCGCCTATGGCCAGTGGCAAGGCGGTTGGATCGGCTTCGACGGGGTGAACCTGCAGATCGGGTCCGCCCGCGCCGATCCCGGCCCATTCCTCAACGGCAACGGGCCGGAACTGGCGAACGGAAACTCGCTGTCGTTCGGTGACTACCGGTGCCGCGCCGACCAGACCGGTCTCTACTGCGTGAACTATGCGCACCAGTCGGCGGGCCAAGTTCAGCCCCACCGGTATCGAGCCGTTCGGCTGCCTGAAATCGGCGCCGCCGCCGGATGGTGTCGGCGTGGCCTTCAGCTGCTGAGGCCGCCGACGATGGTCGCGAAAAGCTCGCCGCTCAGCTAGCCGGTAGGCCCGCTTTGACCGCGGCGTCTTGCTTGCGAGCGAGATCGAGCAACACGTCGGCCGGGGTGGGATTGCCGGTGACACAGTCGGACTCCAAATCGACCATGGCCCTGCCCTCGACGAACACCGCCTCGGAGATCTCCATCGGGTTGGCCGGGTCGGTTCCCTGACCGATCACCATGAACCCGTTGGTTCCGACGTCGATAGGCTGTTGCGCGCCGTTGACCTTCTTTCCGACGACGTCGCGCATGTTCGCCGCGGTCTGGGCTGCGGTGGCCGCATCGGGAAAGACCGCGATCGTGTCGATGATGGTGCGCTTGCCGTCGGGGTTCTTGAAAACCTGTCCCACACCGGTGATGCCGCTGGGATTTTGGCTCGGCGGGCCGTCGGCGGTGGCATTGAGTCCCACGTCGCTGGGCTTGATCAGCAGGTTGCTGTAGTCCACCGGGGCCCCCGGTGCGCGCGGGGCCGCACTGGCCGAAGGGCTCGTCGAACCAGCCGAGCTGGACGACGAGGCCGAACCCGAGGATCCCGTCGAGCTTTTGTCCCCTCCGCAACCCGCCACCGTGGCGCCGATCAACAGGGCGGCAGCTGTCAGGCCGAGCGCGGATGTCCGCACCTTATTCATGAGGCCCTCCTTGGTGAACTCAGCTATTTGTATCCCTTACCGCGTGCGGGGGCGGCGCGAACACGCAAAACTCCGGCCGTCGATTAAATGTTCTTCTGGCTGTCCAGCCTATGGGCCCGCGGCGAGATCGGTGATCATTCCCGCGTCGAGGTTGTCACGTCAGTGCGCGTTCCACATCAGCCCACGCATCGTTGCCGAGAGCGGGATATCCTCCACGCCGATCAGTCCCTGGGGCGCGCGGCACACCCAATCGATCGCATTGACGGCTCGACCGGCCGTCGAGATGCAGCCGGCATCAGTGGAATCGAAAAGCGGGTGCGAAACGTGGGTGTTGATTTCGACTCGCGGGTCGCCCTCCACAACGACGCGATGCACCCCGGTATGTCCGTCGGGCGGAAACTCCCAGTCGGGCGCCGCGGCCGGGGTGAGCCTGGTGACGTGCTCGAGCGTGATGACCGGCTTGGCGTCGAGCATCCCCTCGGTGGCGAACCGCACCGCGGCCATCTGCCCCGGCTCCACCGTCATCATCGTGCAGTCGATTCGTTCTGGTGTGTACCAAGGTTCGACGCGCTGGCGCACGTCGTCGAGCTTGATGTCCAGATGGTCGGCCAGGCTGCGGACCTGACCTCCCCACATCGACACGATCACCCCGGGCAGAAACATCATCGGCGAATCGTCGTCGGGCTTCGAGCCGAAACCCATTGCTGTGCCTGTAAACTCGGCGTCATCATAGTTGCCGTAGTCGAAGATCTCCTGCACGGTGATCGAGTCGATCCGGGTGGTCAGGCTGGCCGCCGAGTGCACCAGGGTATCGCCGGAGAACCCGGGGTCGATGCCGTTGACGTAGAGCGAGGCATCGCCGGCCGCGCAGGCACGCTTTAGCGGCTGGCGCAACCAGTCGTCGGCGTGGCGAGGCGTGACCAGCCAGACCATTGATGTTCCGACGACGTTGGTGCCCGCCGTGAGGAACTTGGCCATCTGTTCGATGGCCTCCATCGGCCGAGTCTCGCCCTGAGCTGTGTAAACCACGCAGTCGGCACCGCGACCGACCAGGGCATCGATGTCGTCGGTGGCGATTATGCCGGTGGGTTCGTCCAGCCCGCACAGCCGCGCGGCGTCCTGGCCGATCTTCTGGCTGCTTGCGGCGTGGACGCCGACCAGCTCGAGATCGGGTCTGCCGATGATCGCTCGCAACGAATGCCGGCCCACGTTACCGGTGGAGAATTGGATGACTCTGCGCATGGTTACCCTCGTCCTTCCGGCTGTGGGCGATGACCCATCATGGCGTGCGCACTCGCGGCGCAGGTCAGTAATCGGGTATCGGCAGTGGCGAATTGTTCGAGTCGATGCCGCCATCGACGTGGAACGTCGCGTTGGTCGCATAGCAGTCGCGCGTGCACAGGTACACCGCGAGCCGTCCGAGATCCTCGACGTCGCCCAGCCGATGCAGCGGTGTGGCCTCCTGCATCTTCTCCAGCGAGCCGGGCATGAGATCCAGGCTGCCCTTGAGACCGTCGGTGGCGAAGGACCCCAGGGCGATGGCGTTGACGCGAATCTTCGGGGCGAGTTCCTGTGCCATGGCGCGGGTGAGCGCTTCCAGGCCGCCCTTGGCAACGCAATAGGCGGCCAGCGCCCGTATGCCGAATCGCGCCGAGCCCGACGAGATATTGATGATGGAGCCGTGTCCCGCGCTGAGCATGTGTGGCGCCACAAGCTGACTCATGATGAAGGCGGACGTCACACACCAGTCGAACGTGTGCCGAAAGTCTTCGTCGGTGATGTCGAGGAATCGCGCGTAGGTCGACCCGCCGACATTGTTGACCAGAATGTCGATGCGGCCGAGGCGCTCCATGGCCGTGCGCACGACCCGCTCAGAATCCGGACGTCTCATCGCGTCCGCGACGAGCGCCAGCCCCTTGCCACCCGCGGCGTCGATACCCTCAATCGTGCCAACGATATCCGCCTCGGTCCGCGCGGTCCCGATCACGGTGGCGCCCGCCTCCGCCAACACCCGGGCGATGCCCGCTCCCACACCCTTCCCGGCGCCGGTGACGATCGCGACCTGTCCGTCCAGCCTGAACTGCTCCAATGCCATGCTGGCTCCTCCGATGTGCGGTGTGGTGCGCGTTCAATCTATGAATGATGCTGACTAAAGTCAACGAATCGATGGGGTCGATATCCGACGAGGTCTGCGGCGCCCGACAATGACGGTTTAGGCAAGCCTTTTTCACGCAAACGCGGCATACTGGTTGGGTTAGCCTCGAAACCCTGACATGAGTCAGGTCAACCGTGAGGAAAGCAATGGCTGTGACGGACCGGCTGTCGGCACGAGAAGCTAAGCGCCTGCAGACGCGGGAGCGATTGATGGGCGCCGCGATCGGTGAGTTCGCCCGGGCCGGGATGGCCGAGGCCGACGTGGGGGCCATTGTGGCCGCAGCGGGCGTCGCCCACGGGACCTTCTTCTTTCACTTCCCCACCAAGGAGCATGTGCTGCTGGAGTTGGAGCGCCGCGAAGAAGACCGCATCGCCAAGCAGTTCGCGCAATTCCTCAAATCAACACACGACCTCGCTGCGGCGTTGAACGAGGCGGTCCGATTGGTCGTCGGATTGGAACGCCGCCTGGGCGATCGGCTCTTCAACGACTTTCTCGCACTGCACTTCTCCCAAACCCGTCCGCAAACGGAAGACGGCAGGGATCACCCGCTGATCGTTTTGGTCGCCCAGGAGATCGCGCAGGCCCAAGAGCGCGGCGAGACGGACGCGGACGTCAATCCCATGAACAGTGCGGTGTTCTTCCTGCTGGGCCTGTACGCGCTGTTGATCACCACCAACCACTGGCCGACTGGCAACACGCTGCTCGAAGACTATGTCGCGAGGACGTTGCGGAGCCTACAACCATGACACGCCGGCGTCAGGGCCGTATGACGCCACGCAGCGGCATCAGCCCGAGTTCGTTGTGGGACATGAACCCAGGCGGAGCGTCGCAGACCGGGGAATGGCGTTCGCGGGACCCATCGCGGTCCAGGTGTAGCCGGGCAGCGCGTATCCGCCATTCGGATCCTGTGCACCCTGCAGGATCAGCTCGGTAGACGAGTCACCCTCGATCACGATGCGGTAGTGGTAATGCTGAGGCCAATCCTCCTGCGGTTCAATGGCATCGAACGTGTCCATCGTGTATATCTCATGAAAGATCATCAGGGGCCTACCCTCCACCCAAGCCGTCCACTTGTGATGCTGGCGGGCGACGGTGCCCTTCGTGATCACGCCCTTGAAGCCCGGCATGTCGCTGGTCTTTCCCCCTTCGAAGGGAATGTCGCGCGTGGCGTACCCTAGCTCCACCTCAGTCGTATATTTTTCGACCGTCTTACCCATTCCCTCCACAACCATTGCCATCGACTGTGCGAACAACGGCCATGCCTGTCCCAACAGGTTCGGGCCGTCCTCGAACTTGGCCGGATCGCTGCCCATTCCCATCTCGTACAGGTACTTCAACGTGTCCCGGCCGAAATTCACCACCTCGTAGATGTGAATGGTGTCGATCTGACTGACTATTCGGGCCAACGTCAGCACGAGTAGGTCTCCGGCAAAGCCGGGGTTCACACCGCCCGCATGAAACGAGGTCCCACCCGCGTGGCAGGCGGCGTCAATCTTGTCGATGTCCGCCTTGCTGTGTTCGGTTCGATACCACCAAGCGCCGCCGGAGGCGACGACGTTTTTGCCCCCGCGCAGCAAGCGGCACACCTCATCGGGGTCGGACCACAGCGGGGCATAGAACACGCAATCGGCGTCGAGCGCCTCAATGGCGGCCTTGTCGGTGGTCGCCCGCACCCCGGCCGGCGCTTTGCCGCAGAGCTCCCCGGCGTCCTTGCCCACCTTCTCCGGACGATTGCACAGCACCCCGACCAGTTCATAGGCAGGGTTGTGCACGAAATGACGAAGCGCTATGGTGCCGACATTTCCTACGCCCCACTGGATTACGCGATACTTCTCGGCCGGCGGCTTTGGCGTCATTGCTACTCCTTTGCATGCACCGACATCGCTTGGGACGAGCGAACCGTTTTCCGCCGCCGGCACACGATGCCGCACGTCTGAGCGCTCGCTGAGCGTGGCAGTCCCCGGATGGCGTGTCAACGCTTTACAGCTGACTTATGTCAGTAATATCCAGCGGGTGTCGGCAACGGAGGCTGCCACGCCACAGGCGGATTGTCCTGTTCCACCGCGATTTAGCACTGCGAGGCGGCAGAGCTGTGGCGAACCGCGTCGACACCAGTCAAAACCCTTTCGGTACCTTATGCTGACTAGAGTCAGCCTGTTATAGTGCACGGGCCGACCGAATCAGCAGACGGGGAGGGCTCGTGAATCTGCCGAGGCTGCATCAGCGCAACGGCGGCAGCCAGGGCGCCGCCGCCGGGGCAAGCAACGCTCTTCCAACGGGTCTGAGCATCGACGAACACCTGGAACGGTCGCACCTCGCGCAACGCCGGGCGGACAACTGGCTCATCTCCGGCAGTCTGCTGATCGGCACCGCTGCCCTGGGCGTCTTCGGATTGCCGCTGTTCCTCTGGGGTGTGCGGTTGCTGCGCCAGGCCCAGCGCGATGGCCTCTCCGTTCGGCCGATGCTGGTCACGCTGCTCGGCTATCTCGTCATCATCGACGCCGCCATCAACACCGTCGGATGGGCCCTTGACCTGGTGGCGAACCACACGATTCTGGCCCGGGTGCTTCTCAACGGGTGGGGCAACATGTTCGACGCCGGCTACTTCTGGCACTACAACGAGCTGTGGGTCGGCGGCGCTGCCGGCCCGGGCGAAAAGGCCCTCGAAGTCGGCCTCATTCTGACCGTCTTCACCATGCGCATCGCGGCGGCCATCGGTTTTCTGCAGATGAAGCGCTGGGGCCACCAGTGGATGGTCGTCACCTGCTGGATGGGCGTGGTCATCTGGATCACCTACGTCTTCAACATGACCATGTTCGCCGACGTGCGTTTTGCCGGCGTAGTGTTGCCGGTCGTCGGCTGGTGGCTCTACGACATCTTCTACATCACCCCGTTCCTCGCCATCCCCTATCTGCACACCGTCAACCGCGAACTCTTCTCCGATTGACATGCGCGAGCCGAAACCCACTACGCCACCGAGGAAGTCACATCATGGGCTATCTATGGGAAATACTTCGCTACGTCGCCGCCTGGGGCGGCACCGGACTGATCATCTGGTTCTGGTACTGGCTGTTCTCCAACATCGGCACGTTCTGAACCGCTGCCCGGACAACCGGAACACACGGAATTCGGCCCATGATTGACCATTCCGACGGCCACGCGATGGCGCTGGAACGGAGCTGCTCCGTGACGGCGGTCGCGCTCAGTGAGCAACGTCGCGAAGGCGTGCGGCTGGTCACCGGCGAACGACGCGGCTTCGGAGTGAACGCGGCCCTGACGTTCGTTCATGTCCCCTACCCCGCAATGGCCGACTGGACACGCAGAACCCTGACATGCGGCGTGGCCCTGCAGTGTTCGCCGTCGAAAGAACGCGTCACGCAATATCGCCTCAACGAGCTCTCCGCCCGCGAACTGCGTGCGCTCACCCTGGTCGAGGCCGGCGTCGCCCTTGGCTGGATCGCGTCGCAATGGCCGGGACTGCTCCCCGAGGTCCGGCGGCTACTTCCCGAAGTCCGCACCGAGGCCGGCGACATGGCTGCCGTCGAAATGCTCAATAGGGCAATCGCATTGGCGGCCACGAGCCAGGAATTGACGGTTCACCCGCTGCTAGGCTCGTTGCCGCTGGCACACACGGCGCCGCACGGATTGGCCGACAAGTTGCGCCGCGGCTTCGGCAGGATGCCATGGACCACAACGCAGAGGCGTCTGCCGCGCCCGTACTCGGTTCCGGTCGGCGGCGACGGCGGAGTCCGCAACCCCAACCTGCCGCCCCCGAGCCGGCCACAAGACAACGATCTCGACGTCACCCCGCAACACCGGCCCGGCATTCCCTACCCCGAATGGAACATGTGGACACAGCAATTCATGCGGGACCACGTCGCCCTGATAGAGCGGGCCGAGCGTACCGACGGCCGGCACACCCGCCGGCCGGTGCCGATCGCCGTCGACGTGCGTAAGTGGTTCGAAAAACACACCCACCGTGCGATGACCAACCGCCTCGAAGACGGCTCCGACCTCGATATCGACCAATACGTCAACCACTACATCGATCTGGTGACCGGCGAGGCGAAGGAACCGAAGGTGTTCCGCGACCTGCTGCCCAGCAGCCGCGACGTCACCACCGCCTTGCTGCTCGACGGCAGTTCGTCGCTGGGGGTGCACGGTGGCCGCGTGTTCGGGCTGGAGTTGTCTTGTGCCGATGCACTTTCGCGCGCCATGACGCTGGCGCGCGAGCGTCATGGCGTCTTCGTATTCACCGGCAACACCCGTCATCGAGTCGAAGTCCGTTGCCTGAAGGACTTTGACGATCGCCGATTCGTACCACCGAGTGGCCTGGGATTGTCCGCCCGCGGATACACCAGACTGGGTGCGCCCCTTCGCCATCTGACGAGCCGACTGCTGGAGCAGGCCTCCGAGCGCCGCCTGCTGATCGTCATCGGTGACGGACTGATCTCCGATGAAGGCTACGAGGGCCGGTATGCCTGGGCGGACGCCGCGCACGCCGTGGAGGAGGCCGACGAGGCCGGGGTGTCGATGTACTACGTGGGGGTGGGACCGACCCGCATCGATCCCCTCCCCGAGGTGTTCGGGCCCCGCCGGTCGCAACGGATTCGGCGCATAGAGGAGCTGCCCCGGGTACTGGCCCACGTCCATCGCGAACTGGTCGCGGCATGAACGCGTCCCGCTGAGGAAGAGATGACCACCGAGACATATTTCGCCAACGGCAACGAAGTTCGCCTGTTCGAGCAGGCCTTCCACCGGCACATCCCGGTGATGCTCACCGGCCCAACCGGGTGCGGCAAGACCCGATTCGTCGAGCACATGGGCTCACTGCTGCAGCGGCCCGTGGTCACCATCAGCTGCCACGACGACCTCACCAGCTCCGATCTCGTCGGCCGCTTCATGGTGTCCGGCGGCGACGTGGTCTGGACCGATGGCCCGCTGACCCGGGCGGTCAAAGCCGGTGCGATCTGCTATCTCGACGAGGTCGTCGAGGCCCGCCATGACTCCTTGGCCATCCTGCATTCGCTCACCGATCACCGCCGGTCGCTGTATCTCGATCGCGCCGGTGAGGTGGTGAAAGCGCCCGAGGAGTTCATGCTGGTGTGTTCGTACAACCCCGCCTATCGCAGCTCGCTCAAGGAGCTCAAACCGTCGTTCCGTCAGCGGTTCGCGACGCTGACGATGCAGTATCTGCCGCCGGACCGGGAGGCCGAGGTGATCGTCGACGAATCCGGAATTCCGTTGGCCACGGCGAGGCGGCTGGTCGGATGCGCGGTCGCCATCCGCACCGCGGACCGAGCCTTCCATTTTGAGCCGCCCTCGACCAGGGTGCTGGTCACCGCCGCCCACCTGATCGCCGCGGGCGCAACCGAATTGGATGCCGCCGACGCGTGCATACTCGCGCCACTGAGCACCGACGGCGCCGTCACCGACGGCCTGCGCGAGGTCGCGGCCGCCAGCCTCGGGACCTCGGATACCTCCGCCGCATCGAGTAGTTCTTAGAAAGGAGCCACGGCATGGACCGACAAGAGGAGAAGCGCAAGAGAGCGCTCATCGTCTTCCAGATCTTCATCTACGGCTACTTGCTGGCGATGTTCGGGATCCAGCTCTACATGTCGTTCGCGCGGGGGTGGTGGGACCTGTGAATCTTCCTTCCCTGAAACGACATTCGGACTGCGCCGAGGCACCGGTCAGCCTCGAGGACCACCACGACGAATCCCGCCGGGCGCAGCGTCACGCCGACAAGTGGATGATCGTCGGCGCGGCGCTGATGGGCATGTGGGCGCCGGGACTGATCGGATTCCCCATCTTCATGCGCGGAGTATGGCTGCAGCGCCGGGCCCTGCGTGCCGGCCTGTCGGTTCGGCCCATGATCGTCACGCTGATCGGCTATCTGGTGCTGATCGACGGAATGCTCAACAGCCTGGGGTGGGCGTTGGACTTGGTCGCCAACCACACCCTGATCAACCGCGTGCTGATGGTCGGCTGGGGCAACATGTTCGACGCCGGTTATTTCTGGCACTACAACGAGCTTTGGATCGGCGGCGCGGCGGGGCCGGGCGAAAAGGCCTATGTGGCCGGCCTGATCCTCACCGTGTTCTCCATGCGGGTGGCCGCGGCCATCGGCTTCCTCCAGATGAAGCGGTGGGGGCATCAGTGGATGGTGGTCACCTGCTGGATGGGCGTGGTCATCTGGTCGGCCTACGTGTTCAACATGACGATGTTCGCCGACGTTCGTTATGCCGGGGTCGTCTTCCCGGTCATCGGCTGGTGGCTCTACGACATCTTCTACATCACCCCCTTCCTCGCCATCCCCTACCTACACACCGTCAACCGCGAAATCTTCTCCGACTAACAAGGAGTGGGACCATGAACAGTCTGTCTGCCGCTTCGGCCACCGATGACCAGGACCCGGCCACCGATCTCGAACCGGGGACGACGCCGTACTACGCCCGGATGCACAAATGGATCAAGCGTGCGGTGTTGGTGTGCCTGGTGGCCCTGGTGATCGAGGGTGCTTTCACGTTGCCGTTCATGGCGATCTACTACGGCTACCCCACCCTGAGTCTCACCCAGATCTGCAGCGAGCTACTGAAGATCCGTTATTCCAACGACACGTTGGAGTGCAAGTACCCCTATCCGCCGTTCGGGCCGCCCGAGGGCGCCGAAGGCAAAGCCACCGCGCAGGACGTCTGGGGCATTCAACCGATACCGAAGTATCACCGGCTGGGGTTCCGCGAACTCGTCAAGATCCACAACGACAGGCTGGCCCGCCAAGCCCAGCCGGCGCCCCACCCATGAACGGACCGAACCGTTGATCCATCGTGTCGTTCAGTGGACGACGGGCAACGTCGGCAAGAGTTCGGTCAAGGCCGTGGTCGCCAACCCGACACTACAGCTCGTCGGGTGCTACGCCTGGTCACCAGAGAAGGCCGGACGTGATGTCGGTGAGCTGTGCGGGATCGAACCGCTCAATGTCAAGGCGACCAACGATATTGAGGCGCTGCTCGCGCTCCAGCCGGACTGTGTGATCTACAACCCGATGTTCGCCGACGTCGACGAGCTGGTGCGCATCCTCGGCGCGGGCATCAATGTGGTGGGCACCGCCGGGTTTATCACCGGGCACTACCTCGGTGCCGGACGCGAACGCATCGAACGGGCCTGCGCGGCCGGCGGATCAACCATCTTCGGCAGCGGCATCAACCCCGGCTTCATCCAACTCTTCGCCATCGTGTCGGCGGGGCTTTCGGACCGGGTGGACAAGGTTTCCATGCTGGAATCCGTCGACACCACGATCTACAACTCGCCGGCGACCGAGATACCCATGGGCTTCGGCTATCCCATCGATCATCCGGACCTTCCGGCCATAACGGAGAAAGGCTCCGGCATCTTCGCCGACGGCGTGTTGCTGATTGCCGATGCTTTGGGCGCCGAGCTCGACGACGTGTGCTGCGAAGTCGAATACGCCCACACCATTGAGGATCTGCACCTGCCCGGCGACTGGACGATCCAAAAGGGATGCGTCGCCGGTGTCGATGTCCGCTGGAAAGGGATCGTTGACGGCCGAGAGGTCGTCGAAATCCGGGGGCGCTGGCGCAAGGGCCGATCGCTGGACCCGGATTGGCCGCTGGACATGGGTTACACGATCGAGGTGCAGGGCCAACCGACGATCAAGACCACGCTGAGTTTCCTTCCGCCACCCGACTTTACGGGCCAGACATTGGACGACTACATCATGTTGGGACTGACCATCACCGCGATGCCGGCGATCACCGCGATACCCGCCGTCGTCGCCGCCCCTCCTGGCATCGTCACCTACAACGATCTGCCGCTGCTACTGCCGCGCGGCGTGCTGCGCGCCGATTCTCGATAGGAGACACCAGATGCTTGAAGAACCCGCGCTTCATCACGTCGTGTTCGCCGTGGCGCCGGAACGTCATGCCGCAGCGGCGCAAATGTTCATTGATCTCGGATTTTTCTTCGAGCCCCTGCAACTGGCCGAGCTGGGCCTTGACATCCACCTCGACTGGAATCGGGGTATCGAATTGATCAGCCCGATTCCCGGGTCGACCGGCGAGGTCGCCGTCTCGGTGACGGAGTTCCTCGAGCGTCACGGCGACGGCGTGTTCACCGTGGTGATCGGAGTTCCGGAAGCCGCCAAGTCCGACGCCGTCGCCGAGCGCTACGGCGCGACAACGCGATTCCGGCAACGCATGGAGGGCCAGGGTACTTACCTCGATGAGAACGACGTGTCGATCCTGGGACTGCCACTGACTTTCCTGGCGACCAACATCCCGTGATTGCAGAAGGCATGGCTCGGCTCAAGGAGACACGATGACCGTCGACACCGCATCACCCGGCGTCTTCGACGCCGACCTCCCGACGCTGCACTACGACATCGCCGACACCGTGCACGAGGTCGGTCCGCGCATCCACGAGGTGCGCACGCGGTCGCCGATAGCCATCGGACCGCTAGGACCCGAGGTGCTCGGCTACGAACTCGCCCGCGGGATACTTCGCGACCCCCGGTTCGTTTTCCCGCCCGGGCTGCACATGACCGCTCGCGGGATAACGTCCGGCCCGCTCTATGAGCGGGTCCTCGGCACCATCCTGGGCATGGAAGGAGAGGAACATCGACGGCTGCGCGGTCTGGTATCCAAGGCCTTCACGCCGCGAGCGTCGGCGCGCATGGAAGACACCGTCGAAACGGTGATCAACGAACTGATCGACCGGGTCGCCGATACCGGCCGATGCGATTTCGTCACCGACATCGCTCGGCCGTACCCGATCCCGATCATCTGCGCGCTGTTGGGCGCGCCTCCCGAGGACTGGGAGCAGTTTTCCCTATGGGCCGAGGACATCTTTGAAATCGTCAGGTTTGACGCCGACCTGGCGAACGAGCAGCACATGGTGATGCGGGCGTGGGACGAGTTCGACGCCTACATCGACGACATGATCATTGAACGGCGGAGCCGGTTGACCGACGACTTGATCTCCGAACTGATCCGCGCCCAGGACGACGGCGACCGGCTGAGCAACGCGGAGATGCGCATGCTGGCGTTCAGCATCCTCAGCGCCGGGACGGACACCACTCGCAATCAATTGTCGGCGTGCATGCACGCGCTGTGTGATCATCCGGATCAGCTGGCGATGCTGCGCGATGATTCCGGCCTCGCTGTGCGAGCCGTCGAGGAATGCATGCGCCATTCGCCGGCGGTCTGTACCACCCTGCGCACCGTCCTGGACGACGTCACGTTCGCGCAGTACACGTTTCCGGCCGGCACCTTCATTTCGGTGAATACTTTTGCGGCCAACTGCGATCCAGAGGTGTATCCGGAACCGGACCGGTTCGACATCACCCGGAAGGACCCGCCGCCCATTTTGACGTTCGGCGGGGGCGCCCACTATTGCCTTGGCGCCAATCTCGCCCGAACGGAACTCGCTGGAGCCCTCAAAGTCATCGCCCGGCGCATGATCAATCCGCGCCGTGTGGCAACGGCGCGCTGGAAGCCGATGCTCGGACTGAGCGGGCCGGTGGAGCTGCAGATGGAATTCGACTAGCTCAGCGCGTCGTGCGAGGCCGGCCCGAGCAACCGGATCTCGCCGGTGGCACCGTCGACCTCCACCATGGCTCCCTGGGGCAGCGCCCTGGTGGCGCCCTGAACGTCGACGACGCACGGAAACCCGAATTCGCGGGCCACCACCGCGGCGTGCGACATCGGGCCGCCGAGTTCGGTGATGACGGCGGCGGCGTAGCAGAACGCCGCGGTGTATCCGACGTCGGTCACCTCTGCGACAAGGATCTCACCGGGTTGCAGGTCATCGATCGTCTCGGGCCGCACGATCCGCACCCGCCCGCGCACCCGTCCCCCGCATACGCCGACCCCACGCATGGTGTCCCCGCTGACCAGCCCGTCCGATGAGGTCGCGGTCGGCCGCCAGCTTCCGCTGAAGACCGTCGGCGGCGCCACGGCGACCAGGCGGCGTTGTTCGGAGCGGCGCCGGGCCACCAGCGCGCCCACCTCGGCGGGGAGGGCGTCGAGTTCGTCGATGAGTAGATAGAAGACGTCATCGGCGGTGGCGAAGAGCCCGGCCTCCACCGATCTACGTCCATATTCGCGAAGCAGCGTGCGGAGCACCCAGTTAGCCCGCACCACCTTGTCGCGGCGGACCTCGCGGTCGCGCAGTTGCCGGGTGGCCAGGGCCGCAATAGGCTTGGCATGCAATGGAATTCGGGGCTGCCGCGGCTGCGGCGCGGATGTCGCGGTCATAGCCCTGGTGACCATCCGCACGAGCAGCTCGGGATCGTCGGCGTAACTCGTCGAACGCATTTCGAGCTCCGCCGGACCACGGTGTCCGATGAGCGTCAGCTCGTCGCGCAGGGCGGCATAAAACTCCGGCGCCTCGACGGCGAGCTTGTCCAGCCGGTCGCCTGGTTCGCTCAGCAGCGCCGTCGCTTTCGGGTCCCGCTGCGCGGCGACCACCAGCCGCTGCATCGCCTCGACGGAACGCGCGCTGACCAATTCCGGTCCGCCGGGCGCGACGACGTCTCGCCCGCATAAACCGCGCAGCAGCACGTTGAACGCCGCGCACAGCAAAAATGATCCCGCCGCCAGCACCCAGCCGTGCACCACCTGGTCGCGCGCCAGCGAGATCAGGCTCAGCAGCCGACGATCGTCCAGCCCGGAGAGGTCACCGTCGGTCAGGCGTTCCAGGCGATCGACATCGGCGACGAACTCGCGGGTGTCCAGGGGCGCGCCGGCGGACAGGCCGATCAGGTTGACGCCGAATACCCCGATATTGCGGACGGTCCGCAGTTGCTTGCGAATTCGGCCGGTGTCGGAGTGCGGATGTTCCTCATTGAAGATCGGCAGGGCGGCCATGCTCGGGCCGAAGAACCCGCTGTTGCTCACTACCGTCGTGGGCTTGACGAACGGCACCGTCTCGGCCATGAAGTGCGCGGTCGTGATGGCGCCGTAGAGGCGGTGAGCAAAGACCGCGACCATGCGCATCGCGATTTCACGCTGAATCGTCCCGCCGGGCCGCAACCGCTCGGCGACGCACACGGCGCTGGCCCGCAGTCCGCGAACCGTCGCCGACGCCGACGCCGGCGAAAAGGGGCCAGGCAGCGCCTCAGACAGATTCGTGGCCAGGAAGGTGGGAAATCGCGGATCGATCGGCGTGTCGAATTCCCCGTTATCGCCCTCTGCGCCCGCCCAGATGGGCTTGACCCCGTCGCTGCTGGGCGCGTCGACCGCGGGTAGGTCCCCGATGTTGGCCAGCCGCCACGGCAGCGATACCAGCCGATTGCCCACGGTCACCCGGCCGCGCACGGCCAGCGCGAAATCCTGGACACATTCGCCGGCTTCCCACGCCGGCTGGAATGCCCATTCGTCTGTCAGCCGCGAGATCTCCATAAGCGCGGCCCCCCGCACCAGTCGCAGCTCCGCCCGCTCGCGGCCCAGGCGCACGACTGGGCGGCGCAGCGCAGCGGCAAGTTGCCGGAAGGTCAGGTCGCCCGAAGCGGCGAGATTCACCGGACCACCCGGGGTTTCGGCATCGACGATGGCGCGGTTGAACAGCCGAAGCGCGTCGTCGAGGTGGACGACCTGCATCTGGCGATCGGCCGACCGGTCGGGGAACGCCGGCGATGCCAGCAGGCGACGCACCCAGTTATCGACGCTTCGCCCCAAGATCAGCGCGGAGCGGACCGCAACCCATTCCGCGCCGGATTCGGCGAGCATCTGTTCGACTCGGGCCTTGAACCGGCCTTCGGCAGTGACCGGAGTCGTGACCTCGTGTTCGGCCTTCGGCACGGCCGCCCCGCCGTACACATGGGCCGACGACGCGAAAACGATCCGCCTGGAACCGGTCTCGGCCATCGCGTCGAGCACGTTGCGGGTGCCACCGATGTTCACCTGGTCGTCGTGCCCGGAACCCTTCGCCCATGCGAAGTGCGCGACGACGTCCGCGCCGGCCAGGGCGCGGCGGACGGCGTCGGCATCACGGATGTCGGCTGCGACGAAATCCGCTGCACTCGGCCAGCTTTCGGGACGATGGCGGGCAATCCCCGCGACGTCGTGGCCCTGGCTGAGCAGCCGTGCGGCGAGGCCGCGGCCGAGCACGCCGCTGGCCCCCGTGACCGCGATTCTCACGTCACGCCTACTCGTCGTCGTCGCGTAATGCCGCGTTGACCAGAGCGTCGAGATCCATGTCCGCGATGTCCTTTTCGGTGGTCACCGTGGCGGCCCGCGCTGCGCCGTCAGACTCGCTCGCCAACGCCAGCAACAACTCCAGCACACCGGCCTGCCGAAGGCGCTTGACGGGAATGGACCCGACGACGCGCTGGATCTCGGCTTCGCCCGGCGCGGCCGCCGCCGCGGGTTGGTCCGACGATCCGACCAATTCGCGGTACATATAGCCGGCCAGCGCGGCGGAGTTCGGGTAGTCGAAGATCAGCGTCGGCGAAAGCGCCAGTCCCGTAGCGGCTTTGAGTCGGTTGCGCATCTCGACGGCCGTCAGCGAGTCGAAACCGAGTTCCTGGAACGCCCGGTCCGGGGGGATCGCCTCCGGGCTGGAGCTGCCCAGCACGGTGGCGATGTTGGCCCGCACCAGGTCCAGCAGGACCGCCTGCTGCTCGTCCTCGGGGAGACCTTCGAGGCGTTGCAGCAAAGCGGATTTCGACTTGGCGGCGGCCAACGAGTCATCGACCTGGCGCCGCGTCGGGGCGTTGATCAGATCGACGAACATCGGTGGCAACGTGCCTGCATCGAACTTGACCCGCAACGCCGCGAGGTCGATGTGGGCGGGCAGCATGAACGGCTCATCGACGATGAGCGCGGTGTCCATCAGCTCCAGCGCCTGGTCCGAGGACATGGCGACGATTCCGTCACGCCCGAACCGCGCGCGGTCGGCGGCGCCCAACCCACCGGTCATGGCGCTGGCCTGATCCCACAGACCCCAACCCAGCGAGATCGCCGGCAGCCCGTGTGCCCGTCGATGGGCGGCCAACCCGTCCAGGAACGAGTTGCCGGCCGCGTAGTTTGCCTGACCCGACGCGCCCGCGAGCCCCGCGATCGACGAAAACATCACGAAGGCAGACACGTCCAGCTCACGGGTCAACTCATGCAGGTTCCATGCCGCGTCGACCTTGGACCGCAACACCGATTCGATCCGGTCGGGGGTAAGCGACGTCACGACCGCGTCGTGCAGGACGCCGGCGGCGTGGATCACCCCGGTCAGCGGACGCTGCATCGGGATTTCGGCGATCACCTTGGCCAGGGCCTCGCGATCAGCGGCATCACAGGCCACCGCCTCCACTCGCGCACCAGCCGCGCTCAGCTCGGCGACCAACTCCGCGGCACCCGGTGCATCCAGGCCACGGCGACTGAGCAGCACCAGATTCCGTGCACCGTGGCGGGTCACCACGTGTCGCGCGACCGCTGAACCGGCCATGCCGGTGGCTCCGGTGATCAACACGGTGCCGGCCGTCCACGCGTCGGGCATGGTCATCACGACCTTGCCGACGTGACGGGCCTGGCTCACGTAGCGCAGCGCCGCGGGCGCGCGTCGCACGTCGAACCTGGTGACCGGCAATGGCTGTAGCACATCCTCGCCGAACATGGCGGCTAATTCGTCAAGCATCTGGGCGATGCGATCCGGTCCCGCCTCAAACAGGTCGAAGGCGCGGTAACGCACGCCCGGGTGGTCCCGGGCGACGACCTCGGGGTCACGGATGTCGGTTTTGCCCATCTCCAAGAACACGCCACCGGGCGCCGTCAAGCGCAGCGACGCGTCGACGAAATCACCGGACAGCGAGTCGAGCACCACGTCCATGCCCCGCCCACCGGTGACCGCCCGGAATTTTTCCTCGAACTCGAGGCTGCGCGAGTCGCCGATGTGGTTGTCATCAAAGCCCATGTCGCGCAACGTATCCCACTTGCCGCGGCTGGCGGTCGCGAACACTTCCAGGCCGATGTGGCGGGCCAGCTGGACCGCGGCCATGCCCACTCCACCGGTGGCGGCGTGCACCAGCACCCGCTGGCCCGGCCTGGCGCCGGCCAGGTCCACCAGCGCGTAAGACGCCGTGGCGAACACCACCGACGCCGTCGCGGCGCCGGTTTGTGACCAGCCGGGTGGCACCTTGACGAGCAGGCGCTGGTCGGTCTTGGCGATGGTCCCGGTTCCGTCCGGGAACAGTCCCATGACGCGGTCTCCGACGGTGAAACGCCCGTCTGGCGCAGCGGTTTCGATTACCACACCGGACGCCTCGATGCCCATGATCGCCTCGGGGTCGGGATAGAGGCCCAGCGCGATCATGACGTCGCGGAAGTTGGCCGCGATGGCCGACAGCGCGACGCGCACCTGACCGGGGCCCAGCGGCGCATCGGCGTCGGAAATGGGCTCTATCCGCAGATTTTCGATCGTGCCGTAGCTGCTCATGTCGAGGCGCCACGGTCCCTCGTCCGGGGGCAGCAGCAGGCCGCCGACGGCGCGGCTGCCGAGCACTCGGGCGGTGTGGACCGTGCCGTTGCGCAGTATCGCCTGGGGTTCGCCGAGCGCCAGCACCGCCGCTATCGCGTCGGAGTCCGGCGGGGCGTCCGTGTCGACGAGCACGATTCGCCCGGGGTGCTCGGTCTGCGCCGACCGCACCAGCCCCCAGACCGCCGCGCCGGCCAAATCGGCGACGTCCTCGCCCGGTAGGGTCATCGCGCCCCGGGTCGCCACCACCAGGGTGCCGGCGCCGTCGCGGGACAACCACGACTGCAGCACGGGCAGCACCGCGCGGGTCGCCGCGTACACGTCGGTGATCACGTCGCCGGACACCGGCGCCGATTCGAACAGCACCGCTGATCGCTCGGCCGCGGGATCATCCAATTCCGTTGCACCCCAGGCCGACACCGACACCGGCTGTGCCGCCTGCGGCAGCTGAGCGGACCAGATGACCTCGAACAGCCGGTCCGGCCCGGAATTCGACACGGCGGCCAGGAGCTGCTTGTCGGTGACCGGGCGGGCCACCATCGACTCCACCGACAGCACCGGAAGCCCCAGCCCGTCGGCCAATTCGATCGACACCGCCGACGGGCTCACCCGCACGATCCGCGCGCGCACCGCCCCCGCCCCCGCGGCGTGCAACGACACCCGCTGCCAGGAGAACGGGACCAACATCGAGCCCTCGGGCAGTTCGTCGCCGTCGGACGCCAACATGACCGCGTGCAGCGCGGCGTCGAGCATCGCCGGATGGACGCCGAACCCGGTCGGCGATACCCCGGCGTCGGCGGGCAGCGACACCTCGGCGAAGACCTCGTCGCCGCGGCGCCACATCGACGTCAGGCCCCGGAACGCGGGCCCGTAGCCGTAGCCCCGCTCGGCCAGTTGCTCGTATCCGTCGCCGACATCCACCGGGACCGCACCCACCGGCGGCCACGCCGACAGGTCCGCGCCGGGCTGCACCGAGCCGGCCCGCAGCACGCCCTCGGCGTGCAAGGCCCAGCCCGAGCCCGCTTCGGCGCGCGAAAACACCGACACCGCACGGGCACCCGAGTCGTCCGGGCCACCCACGACGACCTGAACCGCGACCGATCCGTCGGCCGGCAACACCAACGGCGCGGCCAGATTCAGCTCGTCGACCACTCCGCAACCCACCTCGTCGCCAGCGCGGATCGCCAACTCGACGAATCCTGCGCCCGGGAACAGCACGACACCGCCGATGGCGTGATCGCTCAACCAGCCCTGCCTGCCCGGCGACAGCCGGCCGGTCAACACCACTCCGCCGGTCGCCGGCAGTTCCACGACCGCGCCCAGCAGCGCGTGTTCACTCGCGGCCAGGCCCAGGCCCGCCGCGTCGGCCGGGGCGCCGTCGCCGGCAAGCCAAAAGCGGCGCCGGTCAAAGGCATACGTAGGCAGCTCGACCAGAGCGGCATTGAAACTAGGACTTCCGAGTGCGCCGCGCCAATCCACGTCCATCCCGGCGACGAATCCCTGCGCGACGGCGTTGAGCAGGGCGACCGGCTCCGGTCGATCCTTGCGCAGCGCCGACATCGTGGTCACCTGGCCTGCCGACGGGTCGAAGGCCAGCGATTCTTCGATCGATGCCGTCAGGCCGCTGCTCGGTCCGACCTCGAGAAAACGGTTTGCGCCGGCCGAGTGCACGAACTGGACGCTGTCGGCGAACCGCACCGCCTCACGCACGTGTCGCTTCCAGTACGCCGCCGAAGCGAAGTCTTCACCGGCCAGCTGACCGGTCACGTTGGACACGATCGGGATGGTCGGCTTGCCGACAGCCAACCCGGCCGCGACGGTGCCGAATTCGTCGATCATCGGATCCATCAACGGGGAGTGGAAGGCGTGCGAAACCGAGAGCCGATGCACGCGGTGGCCGTCGGCGCGGAGCCGGTCCGCGATCGCGATCACCGCGTCTTGGGCGCCCGAAATGACCACCGAGGTAGGCCCGTTGACCGCGGCGATGCCGACGCCGGCTTGTTCGGAGGACGTCAGCAGCGGCCGCACTGCGTCTTCGGTGGCCTGCACCGCGACCATCGCGCCGCCTTCGGGCAGCGCCTGCATGAATCGACCGCGGGCCGCCACCAGCACCGCGGCGTTCTCCAACGACAGCACGCCGGCGACATGGGCGGCCGACAGCTCCCCAATCGAGTGGCCCATCACGAAGTCGGGGCGCACGCCCCAAGATTCCAGCAGCCGAAACAGGGCGACTTCCACCGCGAACAGCGCGGGTTGCGCGAATTCGGTGCTGTTGAGCAGGTTTTCGTCGTGCCCCCACATCACCTCGCGCAGCGGGCGAAGCAGGTGCCGGTCCAGTTCGGCGACTACGGTGTTGAACGCCTCGGCGAAGACCGGATAGCCGGCGTGCAATCCCATCCCCATACCCAGGATTTGGGACCCCTGGCCCGGGAACACGAAGACGGTCTTGCCTGGGGTCGCGGTGCCCCGGATGACCGATCCGGTCGGGTCGTCGTTCGCCAGCTCGTCCAGCCCGGCCAGCAACCGGTCGCGATCTTCGCCCACCACGACGGCCCGGTGCTCGAAGGCCGACCGGCCCGCCAGCGTCCACCCCACATCGGCGATGTCCGACTCCGGTCGGGCGCGCAGGTGGGCCGCCAACCGGATGGCTTGAGAGTTCAACGCCGACAACGATTTCGCCGACACCGGCCACGGCACCACCGGCGCCTTGGGTCCAGCCTCGCACGGCGGTTCGGCCGGGGCGGCCTCGACGATGACGTGCGCGTTGGTGCCGCTGATGCCAAACGACGACACCCCCGCCCGCCGCGGCCGCTCGGCCCGCCAGGGCCGCGCCTCGGTCAACAACGACACCGCACCCGCCGACCAGTCAACATGCGGACTCGGCTCATCAACATGCAACGTCGCCGGCAACAATCCGTGGCGCATCGCCAGCACCATCTTGATCACGCCGGCCACCCCCGCGGCCGCCTGCGTGTGACCCATGTTCGACTTGATCGACCCCAACCACAACGGCTCACCACGATCCTGCCCATAGGTCGCCAACAACGCCTGCGCCTCGATCGGATCACCCAACGTGGTTCCCGTGCCATGCCCCTCAACCACGTCCACGTCGGCCGCGCCCAACCCGGCATTGGCCAACGCCGCCCGCACCACCCGCTGCTGCGAGGGACCATTGGGCGCGGTCAACCCATTCGAGGCACCGTCCTGATTGACCGCCGACCCCCGCACCACCGCCAACACCGGATGCCCCAACCGCCGCGCATCCGACAACCGCTCCACCACCAGCATGCCGCCGCCCTCCGAGAACCCGGTGCCGTCGGCCGCGCCCGCGTAGGCCTTGCACCGCCCGTCGGCGGACAGCCCGCGCATGCGGCTGAACTCCACGAAGATATCGGGGGTGGCGTTGACGGTGACGCCGCCGGCCAGCGCCAGGTCGCACTCCCCCGAGCGCAGCGACTGCACGGCCATGTGCAACGCCACCAACGACGACGAACACGCCGTGTCCACCGACACCGCCGGGCCCTCCAGCCCCAACACATACGACACCCGTCCCGACGCCACGCTCGACGACTGCCCGGTCAACCGGAAGCCCTCGGCGGCCGGCGCGGCGCCCATGCCGTAGCCCTGCGTGTATATGCCGGCGAACATTCCGGTGGCGCTGCCGCGGAGCTTGCCGGGTTCAATTCCTGCCCGCTCCAACGCTTCCCAGGACAACTCCAGGAACATGCGCTGCTGCGGATCCATCGACAGCGCCTCGCTCGGCGTGATCCCGAAGAAGGCGGGATCGAAGTCGGCGACACCGTCAACGAAGCCGCCGGTGCGGGTGTAGCAGGTGCCCGGCACGTCGGGATCCGGGTTGTACACGCCGGCCAGGTCCCAGCCGCGATCGGTCGGGAAATCCGAGAGCACGTCGCGGCCCTCGGCCAACATGTCCCACAGGTCGTCCGGCGAATTCACCCCACCCGGATAGCGGCATGCCATGCCGACGATCACGATCGGGTCGTCGCCGGTGGCACGCGCCACCGGCGCCTGCCTGACCTCTTCCGGAACCCCGGCGAGCTGGGTGCGGATGTAGCCGGCCAGTCCGTTGGGCGTCGGGTAGTCGAAGATCAGGGTCGGTGAAAGCGCAAGGCCGGTAGCGGTTTTGAGCCGGTTGCGCATCTCGACCGCGGTCAGCGAGTCGAACCCTAACTCTTGGAACGCCTTGTCCGGATCGATCGCCTCGGCGGTGGTCTTGCCCAGCACGGTGGCGATGTGCGATCGCACCAGGTCCAGCAGCACGGCGTGCTGCTCGGCCGCGGACAGCCCGTCCAGGCGATGCGCCAGAGCCGATTTCGATTTCGCGGCGGCCAGCGAGTCGTCGACCCGGCGGCGCGTCGTGGCATTGACCAGATCGGTGAACATCGGCGGCACCGCGACCGCATGGGCCCGCAGCGCACCGAGGTCAATGCGGGCCGGTGCCAAGAACGGCTCGTCGACGATCAATGCGGTGTCGAAGAGCTCCATCGCCTCGTCAGAAGACAGCGCCAAGACCCCGTCGCGACCCAGCCGGGCGAGGTCGGCGGCGTCCAGCCCGCCGGTCATGGCGCTGGCCTGATCCCAGAGACCCCACGCCAGGGAGACCGCCGGCAGCCCGTGCGCCCGCCGGTGTGCGGCCAACCCGTCCAGGAACGCGTTCGCCGCCCCGTAGTTGCCCTGGCCCGACGAACCCACCAGCCCGGCGAGCGACGAAAACATCACGAACGCCGACAGATTCAGGTCGCGGGTCAACTGGTGCAAATTCCACGCCGCGTCGACCTTGGCGCGCAAAACCGCGTCGATGCGCTCCGGTGTCAGCGACGTTATCGTCGCGTCGTCCAGCACGCCGGTCGCGTGAATCACGCCCGACAGCGGCCGCTGCGCCGAAACGTCGGCAATCACCTGCGCCAGTGCCGCCCGATCGGCTGCGTCGCACGCGACCACGCGCGCGCGGGCTCCGGCGGCTTGCAGCTCGGCGATCAACTCGGCGGACCCGGGAGCGTCCGGACCGCGCCGGCTCAGGAGCACCAGGTCTTCCACGCCGTGGCCGGCCACCAGGTGGCGCGCCAGCGTCGAACCCGCCATGCCGGTGCCGCCGGTGATGAGCACGGTGCCGGACGCGAGTCCGCAAGGCAGGGTCAACACGACCTTGCCGACGTGGCGGGCCTGGCTCAGGTAGCGCAACGCGGTGCGGGCGCGTCGCACGTCAAAGGTCGTGACGGGCAACGGTTCCAGCACCCCGGCATCGAACAGCCCGGCGAGCTCCCGCATCCACTGATGCATCCGCGGACGGCCGGGCTCGAACAGGTCGAAGGCGCGGTAGCGGACACCCGGGTAATCGTGGGCCACCACGCCCGGGTCGCGGATGTCGGTCTTGCCCATCTCCAGGAACACGCCGCCGGGAGCGACGAGGCGCAGTGAGGCATCGACGAATTCGCCCGCCAGCGAGTCCAGCACCACGTCCATGCCCCGCCCACCGGTGACCGCCCGGAACTTCTCCTCGAACTCGCAACTACGCGAATCCGAGATGTGATCGTCGTCGAAACCCATGGCCCGCAACGTGTCCCACTTGCCGCGGCTCGCGGTCGCGAACACCTCCAGGCCCAGGTGCCGGCCCAGCTGAACCGCGGCCATGCCCACACCACCGGCGGCGGCGTGCACCAGCACCCGCTGCCCGGGCCTGACGGCGGCCAGGTGGATGAAGGCCATGTAGGCGGTGGTGAAAACCGCTGAGATGCCGGCCGCTTGGGCATAAGACCAGTCGGCGGGCTTGCGCTGCAACAGGCGGACGTCGCCAGGCACCAACGTGCCGCTGCCGTCGGGGAAGAAGCCGTACACCGAATCACCGACCGCGAATTCGGTGACCCCCGGCCCGACTTCGACCACCACGCCGGCGCCTTCGCCGCCGAGTAGGGCGTCGTGGGTGAACATGCCCAGGGTGATCATGACGTCGCGGAAGTTGGTGGCGATGGCACGCAGTGCCACCCGAACCTGCCCCGGTTCCAGCGCGGCACCGGCGTTGGGAACGGGCTCCAGTTGCAGGTTTTCAAAGGTGCCCGCGCTGCTGATGCCGAGCCGCCAGGGCCCGTCTGCCGGGGGCGTCATGATGGCGTCGACCGCGCGGCTGCCGCGCACCCGCGCGGTGTACGCCTTGCCGTCGCGCAGCAACACCGCGGGCTCGCCGACGGCGAGAACGGTCGTTATCGCGCTATCGTCAAGCGCCGCATCCGAATCCACCAGCACGATGCGGCCGGGATGCTCTGTCTGCGCCGAGCGCACCAGCCCCCACACGGCCGCGCCGGCCAGATCGGGGACATCCTCCCCCGCCAATCCCATCGCACCACGGGTCGCGACGATCAGCACCCCGGAGTCATGCTCGGTCAGCCACGACTGCACGGCCGCCAGGGCCCGATGCGTGCGTTCATACGTTCCGGAGACCGGATCGTCGTCGGCCGCAACGGATTCGAAAACCTCGTGGACCGGCGGCTCGGCATCACCGGCCGTGACCGCGGCCGGTGACCACACGGCCTCGAACAGCCGGTCCGGGCCCGTCGCCGACACGGCCGCGCGGAGCTGCCGCTCGCTCACCGGCCGCGCGACCATCGCGCGCACCGACAGCACCGGCAAGCCCAATCCGTCGGCCAGCTCGATCGAGACCGCCCTGGAGAGTGCCCCTGCCGCCTGCGGTGCCGATGCCGGGGCGATGCGCGCGCGCACCGCGGACGCGCCCGCGGCATGTAGCGAGACGCCCTGCCAGGAGAACGGCAGCACCACTTCATCGGACTGGCCGGCTATCTGGTGGCTGACCACCAGCGCGTGCATGGCCGCGTCCAGCAACGCCGGGTGGACGCCGAACCCGTTGACGCCGCCGGCGGCATCGGGCAGACGCACCTCGGCGAACACCTCGTCGTCACGGACCCACGTCGCGGTCAGGCCCTGAAAGGCCGGGCCGTAGCCATAGCCGCGCGCCGCCAACTGCTCGTAAGCGTCGGCCGCGTCGACCTTGACGGCTCCCGCCGGCGGCCATGCCGACAGGTCCGCGCCCGGCTCGACCGAGCCGGTGCTCAGCGTTCCTTCGGCATGGCACATCCAGCCTGAGCCGGTGTTGTGCCGCGAGAAGATCGACACCGCACGGTGGCCGGATTCTTCGGAGGGACCCACCACCACTTGCACGGCAACCGATCCCGAGCCGGAATCCTTGGCCGGCAACATCAACGGCGCCTGCAGCGTGAGTTCGTCGACCGTCGAACAGCCGACTTCGTCGCCGGCGCGAATCGCCAGCTCCACGAAGCCGGATCCGGGGAACACGACCGTCCCGGACACGGCGTGATCGGTCAGCCAGCCCTGCAGGCTGGGCGACAAGCGGCCCGTCAGGACCACCCCGCCCGAGGCCGGCAGCTCGACGACCGCGCTCAACAGGGGATGCTCGCTGGTGTCGAGCCCCAGGCCCGACGCGTCCGCCGAGATGCCCTCGCCGGAGAGCCAAAACCGCCGCCGATCGAAGGCATACGTCGGCAGCTCGACGAAGCCCGCGCCGTCCAGCGCGCCGCGCCATTGCACGCTGACCCCCGCGGCGAACGCGGTGGCGGCCGAAGTCAGGAATCGCATCAGTCCCCCGTCCTCGCGGCCCAGGGTGGGGATGACGATGGCCTCGGTGTCACCCGGCAGGCTGTCGTTGGCGGTGTCCTCGATGCCGGCGACCAGGGCCGGATGGGGACTGGATTCGATGAACGTCCGGTATCCGTGCTCGCAGGCGCTGCGGACCGCCTGGTCGAACTGCACGGTCTGCCGGATGTTGCGGTACCAGTATTCGGCGTCCAATCCGGCCGTATCCAAACGGTTTCCGGTCACCGTGGAAAAGAACGCGATGCGGCTGGAACGCGGTTCGATGCCGGACAGCACCTGCGCGAGATCGGTGCGGATCGCCTCGACCTCGACCGAGTGCGAGGCATAGTCCACGTCGATGCGCCGGGTCCGCAGCTCGAGGTCGGCGCAGAAGCCGACGAGCTCGTCGAGCGCGGCCCTCTCACCCGACACCACGACGGCCGAGCGACCGTTGACGGCGGCGATGCTGACTCGATTCCCGTACGGCGCCAACAACTCGCGCGCCCGTTCGGTGCTGCAGGCGATAGACAGCATCCCGCCTGGGCCGGCCAGTGACGTCAGCAGCTTGCTGCGCAGCGTTACCACCCGGGCGGCGTCGTGCAGCGACAGCGCGCCGGCGACGTAGGCGGCAGCGATTTCCCCTTGCGAATGGCCGATCACCGCGTCGGGGTTCACCCCGACCGACTTCCACAGCTCGGCAAGCGACACCATCACCGCGAAGAGCACCGGCTGCACGACGTCGACGCGGTCGAGTCCCGGAGCGCCGGGCGCGCCGCGCAGCACGTCGGTCAGCGACCAGTCGACGAATTCGCCGAACGCCTCTTCGCATTCCTGGATCTGTCGTGCGAATACCGGTGCGGTGTCCAGCATTTCGATCGCCATGCCCAGCCATTGGGAGCCCTGGCCGGGGAAGACGAACACGGTCTTGCCCGCCGGTGTCGCGGTGCCCCGGATGACCGATCCGGTCGGGTCGTCGTCGGCCAGCTCGTCCAGCCCGGCCAGCAACCGGTCGCGATCTTCGCCCACCACGACGGCCCGGTGCTCAAAGTTCGCGCGGCCCGCCAATGACCACCCGATGTCGGCGACGTCCAGGTGGTCGTGCGCGCGCACGTATTCGGCCAACCGGGCCGCCTGCGCCGCCAACGCCGAGGGGGACTTCGCCGACACCGGCCACGGCACCACCGGCGCCTTGGGTCCAGCCTCGCGCGGCGGTTCGGCCGGGGCGGCCTCGACGATGACGTGCGCGTTGGTGCCGCTGATGCCAAACGACGACACCCCCGCCCGCCGCGGCCGCTCGGCCCGCCAGGGCCGCGCCTCGGTCAACAACGACACCGCACCCGCCGACCAGTCAACATGCGGACTCGGCTCATCAACATGCAACGTCGCCGGCAACAATCCGTGGCGCATCGCCAGCACCATCTTGATCACGCCGGCCACCCCCGCGGCCGCCTGCGTGTGACCCATGTTCGACTTGATCGACCCCAACCACAACGGCTCACCACGATCCTGCCCATAGGTCGCCAACAACGCCTGCGCCTCGATCGGATCACCCAACGTGGTTCCCGTGCCATGCCCCTCAACCACGTCCACGTCGGCCGCGCCCAACCCGGCATTGGCCAACGCCGCCCGCACCACCCGCTGCTGCGAGGGACCATTGGGCGCGGTCAACCCATTCGAGGCACCGTCCTGATTGACCGCCGACCCCCGCACCACCGCCAACACCGGATGCCCCAACCGCCGCGCATCCGACAACCGCTCCACCACCAGCATGCCCCCGCCCTCGGACCAGCCGAGGCCGTCGGCCGCGCCCGCGTAGGCCTTGCACCGCCCGTCCGGCGCCAATCCGCGGTGCCGGCTGAACTCCACGAAGACGGTCGGGGTGGCGTTGACGGTCGCGCCGCCGGCGAGCGCCAGGTCGCACTCCCCCGAGCGCAGCGACTGCACGGCCATGTGCAACGCCACCAACGACGACGAACACGCCGTGTCCACCGACACCGCCGGGCCCTCCAGCCCCAACACATACGACACCCGTCCCGACGCCACGCTGGAGGTCATGCCGGTCAACCGGTAACCCTCGATCTCCTCGGCGAGCATGCCGTAGCCCTGAACGATGAGCCCGGCGAACACCCCGGTGGCGCTGCCACGTAGTCCGCTGGGGTCGATCCCGGCTCGCTCCAACGCCTCCCACGACAGTTCGAGCAGCATCCGATGCTGGGGATCCATCGCCAGCGCCTCGCTCGGCGTGATGCCGAAGAATCCCGGATCGAAGTCAGCGACACCGTCGACGAAGCCGCCGGTGTTCACATAGCACTTGTGCCGGGCGTCGGGGTCCGGGTCGTACAGGGCCGCCACGTCCCAGCCGCGGTCGGTGGGAAACTCCGAGATGACGTCGCGGCCCTCGGCGACCATTTGCCACAGCGCCTCCGGGCTGTCCACGCCGCCCGGGAAGCGGCAGGACATACCGACGATCGCGATCGGCTCGTTGGACCGCTCCAGCAGAGCGCGGTTGGTGCGCTTCAGGCGCTCAACCTGGACCAGCGCTTTACGCAGCGCTTCGGTCGCATGCTGGAGTTGATCAACCATCACAAACCTCGCCTAACCTTCACCTGACGACGTGCGGCCGTCTTCCACCGCCGGATGCGGTTCTCGCCGAGTCATGGAATTTGCTGCACGAGGCGACGCCGTTTCCCGTCCGACCAGCGTCGTGCCGCTCTCCGACCCAAGAATGTTGCTGGTGAGTATGGCCAACTCCGACAGGATTTCAAAACGTCCGCTGCTCCCGGCCGCTACGCCAGGACCGGCCTGGACAGTGGCGCCGCGCCGCGCAGAAAACATGTGACACGAGCTGCCCGGTGTGCACGCCGGACTTCGGTGCGCTGAAGACGCGGCCCGAGGTCCATGGCGTGACTGTACCCGGCCCGCCATAGCCGGTGGTCAGGCCCATGTCGGAAACGTCCGGTGCAGCGTCGAACACGGCCGGTCCGGTGCGGACGACGCGGTCACACACCCGCTCGGCGCCAGCCGTCGGCGACCCTGACGGCCTGGATCAGCGTGTCGCATAACTGGCGCAGCTCGGTGGCGCCGGCGCCTTCGTCGACGGCCGTTGCGACGTCCTCGGCCGCGCAGCGCACCTGGTAGACGCGATCGGACAGGTCGGCCGCTTCGTCGGCCGACAGCACCACCGCGTCAGGAGCCAACGCCGACGAGAACTCAGTGCCGTTCCGGTTCAGCAAGGCCCGTTGCTCGTACGCCCGCTGCCGGCACGACTGCCGGCAGTATTGGCGTCGACGGCCCATTCCCACGTCGGTGACGTCTCGACCGCACCAGCGACAAGGTTGCGGGCGGCGGGTACGGCGGCTCACGCCTGCCGACTTTAGTCGGGTTTTCCCGGAGACCCCGGTATCATTGAAGGTCGCGTCGCGTATGCCCGGCTTCGGCTGGGGAACTGCGCAGATGGCCGCAGCGTTTGCTAGATGAAGAGTGCACTGATTGCAGTAAGGGAGCCGAGGAGCTCCGCGAAGACCTGAAGGAGTAGCAGCCATGGCTGATCGCGTACTGAGAGGCAGCCGCCTCGGGGCCGTGAGCTACGAGACGGACCGCAACCACGACCTGGCCCCGCGTCAGCTCGCTAAGTACCGCACCGAGAACGGCGAAGAGTTCGAGGTTCCCTTCGCCGACGACGCCGAAATCCCCGGCACCTGGCTGTGCCGCAACGGCCTGGAAGGCACCCTGATCGAGGGCGACCTGCCCGAGCCGAAGAAGGTGAAGCCGCCGCGGACGCACTGGGACATGCTGCTGGAGCGCCGCTCGGTCGAGGAACTCGAAGAGTTGCTCAAGGAGCGCCTCGAGATCATCAAGACCCGCCGTCGCGGCTGATCCGGCGACTCAGCCGGGCGACTAGCTGGGTTTGTCGGCCCTGCTCGTCCGGGCGCCCGACCGTCGGCCCTCGATACCCCAGCGGGTGACTTTGACCAGGGCCTCGCGGATGTTCGATCCACTCATCTTGGACACGCCGAGTTCGCGCTCGGTGAAGGTGATGGGGACCTCGGCGATGGTGAAGCCGTTGCAAATGGTGCGCCAGGTCAGATCGATCTGGAAGCAGTAGCCCTTGGAGTCGACGCCGTCGAGGTCGATCGCTTCGAGCACTTCGCGGCGGTAGGCGCGGTAGCCGGCGGTGATGTCGTGCACGCCGATGCCGAGCGCCAGCCGGGCATAGGTGTTCGCCGTCCAGGACAACGCCCAGCGCCGCCACGGCCAGTTGCGCACCGTCCCGCCGTCCACATAGCGCGACCCGATGGCCAGATCGGCCCCGGCGTCGACGGCGTCCAGTAGGCGGTGCAGCTGTTCGGGCGCATGGCTGCCGTCGGCGTCCATCTCGACCAGCACCGAATAGTCACGGCTCAATCCCCAGGCGAAGCCCGCCAGGTACGCCGCGCCCAGGCCGTCCTTGGCGGTGCGGTGCATGACGTGCGTGCGGCCCGCGTCGCCGGCCGCCAGCTCCTCGGCGAGCCGGCCGGTGCCGTCCGGGCTGCTGTCGTCCACCACGAGCAGGTGCACGTGCGGGCACGCCTCTTTGAGCCGCCGGTGGATCACCGGGAGGTTCTCCAGCTCGTTGTAGGTGGGGATGATCACCAAGACGCGCTGGCTGGGACGGTTGCCCGAAACCTGGGGCGCCGGCTGGCCGGTGGTCATGTAGCTCCTCTGTGTCGCCCGAATCCGAAGAAGTCGGCCGTCCTGGTCGGACGGAGTGTCATCAGTCGCCGTCGTCTGCCGGCGTGCGGTCCCGGGAGTCGGGCGCAGTGTCTGAGTCGTGCTGGTCGGGCGGGGGTTTGCCCGGGATGGCGCCGGACCCTGTCGATCGACGTGTGGACCGCAGACGTATCGAACGCGGGAACCATCCATTGTGCCGTATCCCGACCAGGATGACCGCTCCGGCCGCCAGGGCCATGGCCCATTGCACCAGCGGTCCCCACCGGGTCGCCGGCGTCAGCCTGGTCTTGAGGCGCACCTGCATGTCCAGATACGCGGGCTGGAAGAAGTCGGTGCGTGCCAGTTCGCCGCCGTCGGGGGCGACCGCGGCGCTGATCCCGGTGGTGCCGGCGACCACCACGTATCTATCGTGTTCGACGGCCCGGACCTTGGCGAACGCCAGCTGCTGCTCACTCATCGTCTTGTTGAAGGTGGCGTTGTTGGCCGGCACGGCCAGCAGTTGGGCACCGTCGAGCACCGCGTGTCGCGGCACCCGGTCGAAGATCACTTCCCAGCAGGTGGCGACGCCCAGGGGCACCCCGGCGATGTGCACCACACCGGATCCCCGGCGGGGCACGAAGCTTCCGGCGCGGTCGGCGTAGCCGGACAGGTGCTTGAACAGCCACGGCATCGGCAGATACTCGCCGAACGGCTGCACGATTTCCTTGTCATGGCGATCGGCCGGGCCGGTGGCCGGATTCCACACGATCATCGTGTTGGTGTAGTTCGAATCCTGCGGTGAACGTCCCGGGACCTCGAGCACGCTGCCGATCAGGATCGGCGCGCCGATGGCCGCCGCAGCCTTGGAGATCTGCAGGGCGGCGTCGCCGTTGACCAGCGGGTCGATGTCCGACGAGTCCTCCGGCCAGATCACGAATTGCGGTTGCGGAGCGGCCCCGGCGCGCACGTCATCGGCCAGCCGCAGAGTCTCCAGGACGTGGTTGTCCAGCACCGCCCGCCGCTGTTCGTTGAACTCGAAGCCCAGCCGCGGCACGTTGCCCTGCACGGCCGCGACCGTGACCGGCGGCTCGCCACCCGACCCGGTACCGGCGTGGCGCACCTGCGGCCAGACGATGAGCGACGCGAAGAGCACCAGGCAGATGCAGACGCCGGGCAGCACCACCGCCGGCGGCGCGGCAGCGGGCTGCGCGGGATCTTCGGCGCCGCTGCCGCCCCCAGCGCGAGGGGCGGGGTGACCGGACTGCCACCACTTCACGATTTCGAGCGCGATGGCCGTCGCGCTGAAGCCCATCATCATGATCGCCATGGACAGCAGCGCCACGCCGCCGAGCTGGACCAGCGGCAGGAACGGACCGTGCGTCTGACCGAAGGCCACCGAGCCCCAGGGAAAGCCGCCGAACGGGACGCTCGACTTGAGCCACTCCTGAGCCGCCCAGATCAGCGCGAACCAGATGGGCCAGCCGGGCAACCGGCGCACGATGACGGCGCACAGGCCGAACAGGGCGGGAAACAACGCCGAGACGGTCGCGAGCGCGATCCATGGGATGGGGCCGACCAGCAGCCCGACCCACGGCAGCAGCGGCAGGTAGAACGCCAGCCCGAATAGGAACGCGTAACCCAGGCCGCCCGCCGGTGTGGTCGCGGGGTGCGTCAGCACCCACGCCAGCAACGCAGCGGCCAGTACGGCGCCCCACCACCAGTTCAGCGACGGAAAGCTGGCGCAGAGCAGGAGGCCGCCCACGATGACGCAACTGAGTCGGGTCAGGCGGGGCAGCATGACGGCCTGGGCACCGGGCAGCCGCGCGATCACCGCGGCCCCCAGTCCGGTCAGCGCACCGCGCGCCGCCGTCCCCAGCCCATCGGCCAGGGTGGGCCCGGAGGGCCGGCGGTCGTCGCCCGTTTCCGATTCCATGGAGCCTTCGTCGCGGTCGCAGGCGTTTGGCTCGGGGTGCACTTCTGCGGGCTGCTCTTCGCGGTCCGATTCGGCCTCGTCGCTGATGGGGTCGGTGTCAGGCCGCCGGGGCGGGTCGTCGTCCACCGCGTCGGCCGCACCGGCGCGGTCGGCGGGCTCGTCGTCGCCCGGCCGGTTCCTAATCATGGATGACAGCGCCCCGATGCACCGTCCGCCGGCACCGCGGGAGGGGGTCGTCCGGGCCCAATCGGGGCAACGCGGGCACCCGGGAACGCGGGTCGGTCGACCAACGCTGGACGGTGTCTTGCGGGGCGTGCACCTCGAGGTCCCCGGCATCCCAGATGGCGTACGAGGCGGGCGCGCCGGGCACCAGGGTGCCCGTCTTGCCGTCGCGGACACCGGCCGCCCGCCAGCCCCCGCGGGTGCCCGCAGCAAACGCGGCCCGCGCCGAGACCCCGCTGCCGGGGGTGCGGTGATTGACCGCCGCCCGCACGCTCAACCACGGGTCGAAGCCCGTGACCGGGGCGTCGGAACCTAGCGCGAGGGGCACGCCTTGGGATGCTAACAGCGCAAAGGGATTGAGCCGACTGCCTCGCCGGGCACCGAGCCGCTGCGCGTACATGCCGTCGGCGCCGCCCCAGAGCGCGTCGAAGTTGGGCTGCACGCTGGCGATGATCCCCCACCGGCCCAGCTTGCCAGCTTGATCGGCGCTGACCATCTCGACGTGCTCAAGCCGGTGTCCGCAGCGCGCGACGGCGACGGGCCCGAGGTCGGCGACGACGCGCTCGAGGGCATCCACCACGGTGGCCACCGCGGCGTCTCCGATGACATGGAATCCGGCGGTTACCTCGGCCCGCGTGCAGGCCAGCAGGTGTGCCTGCACGGCCTCGGGTTCCAGGTAGCAGGTTCCGGTGCGGTCGGGCGCATCCGCGTACGGCTCGTGCAGCCAGGCGGTGCGTGACCCCAGCGCCCCGTCGACGAACAGGTCGCCGGCCAGCCCATGGGCGCCGGTCGCCGCCATCAGTTCTTGTGCCTGGGCGGGGCTGCTGACCGGCTCACCCCAATAACCGACCACCTCGACACCCTGATCGAGGGCGCGCAACTGCAACCACTCGTCGATCCCGCCGATGTCGGGCCCGGCGCATTCGTGCACCGCGACGATGCCGGCCGCCGCGGCCGCCCGCAGAGCCGTGGCGCGGGCTTCGGCGAGCTGTTCGGCCGTCAACAGGTTCCGCGCCGCGGCGCGCACCCGATGGTGTGCGTCCCCGACCAGCGGTCCCTCGGCGCTGTAACCGGTCGCCGCCGGAAGTTCGGCGACCAGCCGCCGCAGGCCCGTCGACGCGAGCGCGGAGTGCACGTCCACGCGGGCCAGGTACGCGGGCCGGTCGGCGACGACGGCATCCAGGTCGGCGGTGCTGGGCGGGCGGTTTTCCGGCCACGACGTTTCGTCCCAGCCATGTCCCCACACCGGCTGGCGGGGATGGGCGGCGGCGTAGTCGGCGACCATCTGCAGGCACTGGGCGCGCGAGGCGGCGCCGCGCAGGTCCAGCCCGCTCAGCGTCAGCCCGGTGGCGGTGAGATGGATGTGGCTGTCGACGAATCCCGGGGTGACGAACCCGCCGTCGAGGTCGTCGACGACAGCATCGGGGAACATGCGACGGCCGACGTCGTCGCCGCCCAGCCATGCCACCACGCCGTCGCGGACGGCCATCGCGGTCGCGTCGGGTTGGGCCGGGCTGTGCACCCGGCCATTGATCAGCAGGGTCACCGGTGCGGAACTAACGGTCACGATCGGTCACGTCCCGCGACGATGCAGGCCGTGCAACGGCCTGAGGAGGAGTGGGACCATCGGTCACGTCCCGCGACGATGCAGGCCGTGCAACGGCCTGAGGAGGAGTGGGACCATCGGTCACAGACCAAAGCTACGTTGAACTGTCCGGGCGGCAATAACGGTCGGCGGGTTCCCGCGTCAGCGTCCGTCGAATGGGTGCGGCCGCGCCGGCGCCTCGACAGCGTGGACATCGATGACCTCACCGTCGATGTAGTCGCCACGGCCGCGGCCGGCATCCGGGTAGTAGCCGCTAGCCGGGCGGGGCTGCGGGCGAAGGGCGTTCGCATAGCCGAGTCCGGGCATCTGGCGCTGCAGTTTGCGCACCGCCAGTGCGGTCAGCCCGGGGCCGACGGCCGACCGCACCGGCGGGATCAACAGCAGCAGGCCCAGCGCGGTGCTGACCAGTCCGGGGACCAGAACCAGCAGCGCGGCCAGGCTGACCAGCGCACCGTCGCCGGCCGCGGAGCGTTGCTCGGCCAGGCCGGAGCGCAGTCGCCCGATCCGGCGGATGAGGTGCGAACCCGCCATCGGGGCGACGAGGCCCCAACCGAGCAAGACGGTCGCCAACAGCACCAGCAGGGTCCAGCCCCATCCAATCGTCGACACCAGTGCGAAGATCACCGCGAGTTCGACGACGGCGTAGATCAATAACAGCCGCGACACCATGCCAGACCAACGTCCGCGGGCCGCACCGAAGTTCCCGTGGTGTTCGGCGGTGCGATTGCAGTTAGATGACGCTATGACGACGATTCAGATCGACACCCCCGACGGACCGATCGATGCGTTACTGAGCACGCCCTCGGGGCACGACCCGTGGCCTGGTGTGGTGGTGATCCACGATGCGATCGGCTACGGACGAGACAAGCAATCGATCAACGACCGCATCGCCGCGGCGGGTTATCTGGCGCTGACCCCGAACTTGTATGCACGCGGTGGCCGCATCCGCTGCATCACGCGCGTCATGAAGGAGCTGCAGACGCAGCGCGGCCGCGCCTTGGACGACATCCTGGCCGCGCGGGACCACCTGAAGGCCATGCCGGAGTGTTCCGGCCAGGTCGGTATCGCGGGCTTCTGCATGGGCGGCCAGTTCGCTCTTGTCATGTCTCCCAGAGGTTTTGGTGCCTCCGCACCGTTCTACGGCGCTCCCCTGCCGCGCAACCTCGACAAGACGCTCGACGGCGCGTGCCCGGTGGTGGCGAGCTTCGGCGGCCGGGACCCGCTGGGGCGGGGGGCGCCCGAAAAGCTGAGCAAGACCATCGCCGCAAAGAACATCACCGCCGATGTGAAGACCTACCCGGGCGTCGGGCACAGCTTCGCCAACGAGCTGCCCGGCCAACCGCTGCTTCGCATCGCGGGTTTCGGCTACGACCGCGACGCCACCGAAGACGCGTGGCGGCGGGTATTCGCGTTCTTCGGCGAGCATCTGGGGACCGGCGCCGCGACGTAGTCGTCAGCGGGTCGAAGTCGCTTCGAATCAGGCCACTTTCAGCTCGAGGCCAACGTTGTTCTGCATGCCGCCGCGCAGCTTGCTGAAGAGGTTGAACACCTTGCCCACGATGCCGTAACGCTTGCCGATCGCGTCGTAGACCGCCGCCGTTTCCGACTTGTCCAGGATGGCCGCGGTCGCCTCGACGGCCTCGCTGGTGGGGCGACCGTTCATGGTGCAGGTGGCCAACGTGACCCGCGGGGTGTTGCGGATTCGCTTGACCTTCCACGACTTTTCCTGCGTGATGACCAGGAGGCGGTCGCCGCGCTGTGTGTCCACGGCCGCCCAGATCGGCGTCGGCTTGGGCCTGCCGTCCTTGGTGAATGTGGTCAGCAGGAGGTACTGGGCCCTGGCGAGGTCGGCGAAAGTCGGCGTCACGGTGTCAACCTACGCCGGGCGGGGGCGGAAGTCAGCCTTCCAGATCGCCCTCGGTTTCCAGCAGCGCCTGCCGCAGCCCGTCCAGGGTCTCCGGGCGCGGCTCCGCCCACATGCCGCGCCGGCCCGCCTCCAGCAGCCGCTCGGCCATGCCGTGCAGCGCCCAGGGATTCGACTCCGACATGAACTTGCGATTCTCGGGGTCCAGCACGTAGCGCTCGGTGAGTTGTTCGTACATCCAATCGGCCATCACCGCAGCGGTGGCGTCGTAGCCGAACAGGTAATCGACGGTCGCCGCCATCTCGAACGCGCCCTTGTATCCGTGCCGGCGCATCGCCGCCATCCAGCGCGGATTGACCACGCGCGCCCGAAACACCCGGGTGGTCTCCTCCGACAGGGTGCGGGTGCGGATGGCGTCGGGGCGGGTGTTGTCGCCGATGTAGGCGGCCGGCGCGCGGCCGGTCAGCGCGCGCACCGCGGCCACCATGCCGCCGTGGTACTGGAAGTAGTCGTCGGAGTCGGCGATGTCGTGTTCGCGGGTGTCGGTGTTCTTGGCGGCCACCGCGATGCGCCGGTACTGGCGGTTCATGTCGTCGACGGCCTCGCGGCCGTCCAGGTCGCGGCCGTAGGCGAAGCCGCCCCACGCGGTGTACACCGCGGCCAGGTCGGCGTCGTCGCGCCAGTTGCGGCTGTCGATCAGCTGCAGCAACCCGGCGCCGTAGGTGCCCGGCTTGGATCCGAAAAGCCTTGTGGTGGAACGTCGTTGATCGCCATGCTGGGCCAGGTCGGCTTGGGCGTGGGCACGCACGTAGTTATCCCCGGCGGGCTCGTCCAGGTCGGCGACCAGCCGCACCGCGTCATCGAGCATGGTCACGACATGCGGGAAGGCGTCGCGGAAAAAGCCGGAGATGCGCACCGTCACGTCGATGCGCGGGCGGCCCAGCTCGGTCAACGGAATCGGTGCCAGCTCGACGACGCGCCGCGACGCGTCGTCCCACACCGGCCGAACGCCCAGCAGGGCAAGGACTTCGGCGATGTCGTCACCGGCGGTGCGCATGGCCGAGGTGCCCCAGACCGACAGCCCGACCGACTGTGGCCAGCGCCCGTGGTCGTCTCGATAGCGGGTGAGCAGCGAATCGGCCAGCGCCACACCGGCTTCCCAGGCCAGACGAGACGGCACCGCCTTGGGGTCGACGGAGTAGAAGTTGCGGCCGGTGGGCAGCACGTTGACCAGGCCGCGCAGCGGTGAGCCCGACGGGCCGGCCGGGATGAAGCGGCCGTTTAGGGCGCGCAGCACCTGCTCGATTTCGGCGGAGGTGCCGGCAAGCCGTGGCACCACTTCGGTGGCCGCGAAGCGCAGCACCGCGGCCACGTCGGCATTGTCGGTGATCCGTTCGGCCGCATCGGCGTCCCAGTCCGTCGCCTGTAGCGCGGCAACGAGCTCGCGGGCCGCGGCCTCGGTTCGATCGACCGCGGTGCGGTCATCGGTGCCGTCCTCGGCCAGGCCGAGGGTCTGCCGCAATCCGGGCAGGGTGCGCTCGCCACCGAACAGTTGGCGTGCCCGCAGGATCGCCAGCACCAGGTCCAGTTCCGCTTCCCCCGTGGGCTTTTGGCCCAGGATGTGCAGGCCGTCGCGGATCTGGACATCCTTGATCTCGCACAGCCAGCCGTCGACGTGCAGCAGCATGTCGTCGAAGGAGTCTTCTTCGGGCCGTTCGGTCAGGCCCAGATCGTGGTCCATCTTCGCGGCCCGCATCAGCGTCCAGATCTGCTGGCGGATGGCGGGCAGCTTGCCGGGATCCAGTGCCGCGACGTTGGCGTGCTCGTCGAGCAGCTGCTCCAAACGTGCGATGTCACCGTAGGATTCGGCGCGGGCCATCGGCGGGATGAGATGGTCGACCAGGACGGCATGCGCGCGCCGCTTGGCCTGGGTGCCCTCGCCGGGGTCGTTGACCAGGAACGGGTAGATCATCGGCAGGTTGCCCAGCGCGGCGTCGGGCCCGCACGCCGCCGACATGCCCAGCGTCTTACCGGGCAACCATTCCAGATTGCCGTGCTTGCCCAGGTGCACCACCGCGTGCGAGCCGAAACCGGTGTCCAGCCAGTGGTAGGCGGCCAGGTAATGGTGGCTGGGCGGCAAATCCGGGTCGTGGTAGATGGACACGGGGTTCTCCCCGAAGCCGCGAGGCGGCTGCACCATCAGCACCAGGTTGTCCGATTGCAGTGCGGCGATCACGATTTCACCGTCGGGGTCGTTGCTGCGGTCCACGAACAGATTCCCCGGCGCCGGGCCCCAATGCTCGGTGACGGCGTCGGTGAATTCGGCGGGCAGGGTGGCGAACCATGCACGGTAGTCCTTGGCGGACACCCGGATCGGGTTGCCGGCCAGCTGGCCTTCGGTGAGCCAATCGGGGTCCTGGCCGCCCCGCTCGATCAGCGCGTGGATCAGGGCGTCGCCGTCATTGGCATCGACGCCGGGCAACTCACCGATCCGGTAGCCGTGCTCGCGCATCGCTTGCAGCAGCGCGACGGCGCTCGCCGGCGTATCCAGGCCGACGGCGTTGCCGATGCGGGCGTGCTTGGTGGGATAGGCCGAGAACACCAGGGCCACCCGCTTGTCCGCCGGTGCGACATGTCGCAGCTGCGCATGGCGTACCGCCAGTCCCGCGACGCGGGCGCAGCGTTCCGCGTCGGCGACATAGGAGATCAGCCCGTCCTCGTCAATTTCCTTGAAGGAGAACGGCACCGTGATGATGCGGCCGTCGAACTCCGGCACCGCAACCTGACTGGCCACGTCGAGCGGGCTCAGGCCGTCATCGTTCTCGCGCCACGAGGAGCGCGCGCTGGTCAGGCACAACCCCTGCAGGATCGGAATGTCCAAGGCGGCAAGGTGTTCGACGTTCCAGCTGTCGTCATCGCCGCCGGCGGACACCGTGGCCGGCTTCAGTCCCCCGGCCGCCAGCACGGTGACCACCATGGCGTCGGCGTCACCCAACCGTTGCAGCAGTTCGGGTTCGGCGGTGCGCAACGACGCGCAGTAGATCGGCATCGGGCGTGCGCCGGCCTCCTCGATGGCCCGACACAGCGACTCGACGTAGCCGGTGTTGCCGGCCAGGTGCTGCGCGCGGTAATACAGCACGGCGATCGTGGGGCCGTCGGCATTTTTGGCGTTCGGTCGCGACAGCTCACCCCATGTCGGCGTCACCACCGGTGGGGTGAACCCGAACCCGGTCATCAGCACCGTGTCCGACAGGAACGCGTGCAGCTGACGCAGGTTGTCGACGCCGCCGTGGGCGAGATAGATGTGTGCCTGCACCGCTATGCCGGCCGACAGCGTGGACAGGCCGGTCAGCTCGGCGTCGGCGGCCTGCTCGCCGCTGACCAATACCGAGGGCACCCCACTGGCGATCACCGCGTCGATACCGCTCTGCCAGGCGCGGTAGCCGCCGAGGATGCGCACCACCACGATGGCGGCATCGGTCAGCAGGTCGGGCAGTTCGGCTTCGGACAGCCGAGACGGGTTGGCCCAGCGATAGTTTTTCCCGCTGGATCGGGCGCTGATCAGGTCCGTATCGGAGGTCGACAGCAGCAGGATGGTCGGCTCAGCCACTTACCATTCGTACCGCAGCGGGCCGCGGCCGCGCTTACTGGGCCGCGCCGCACCGCTCAACCGCCCAGCATCGCCGCGATCCGGTCGGCAACCTGTTGGGCCACGATCCGGGCCGGCCCGTCCTTGGCCGGTTCGTAGCGGTCCGCGACGGCGTCGTAGTCGGCACCCGCGATCGAGCCGTGATCGGCCGCCAGCTCAACCATTTCCACCGGCCAGCCGGCCCGTTTTAGGCGGGCGGCGAAGTCTCTGCTCGCGTCGACGGGGACGACGTCGTCATCGACTCCGTGCAGCAACGTGAACGGTGAACCGACTTCGGCACCGTTCAGAACGTCGGCCGGGGGCGCCCCGAAGATCGGGTCGGGGACCATGAAGGCTCCGGCGAGGCAAACCGTGTGTGCGGGGACGAAGTCGAGCCGCCCCGCGTGCAGCGTGACGCCGGCGGCGGCGGCACCCCCCATCGACCACCCGACGAGCAGGATGCGCTCGGCGTCGGTGGCCAGGTTGCGGACGAACTCCAGCGACGCTAACAGGTCCGCGCGTCCGCCGTCCTCGGCATGGGAGTTCCAGTCGGGCGCGACCACCACCGCGGCGCGACCGGCCAGCATGCCGGCCAGCGGGCCGACGGCCGCGCGGGCGTCGGTTTGCGCCCCGTGCCAGAGCAGGATCGTGGATGGCGCCGGCTCACCGAAGACGTCGGCCAGCCGGCCCGGGGCATACTCCACCGTTCTCACGGGCACCAGGATGCCCATACTGTCGCGTGTTCAATCCTCTCGGGCGCGAGGGCTTGGCGCAGCGCCGTCACGGCCGCCGGTGGCGGCTTGGCCCCAAACTTTCGGTGCGCGAAGCCCATTCCGGTAGCCAGCACTGCGACCGTGGCGGCCGGCGCGACGAAACCGCTTGCTCAAAGCCGCACGCCAAGACGGTTCAACAGCTCCGCGCGGTGCCGCTCGGTGTGGGGGCCGGGGTCACCGGGTGCGCGGCGCGGCTCGTCGATGGCCAGCGTCTGGATGATGCGGCCTTCCTCGAGCACCAGCACGCGATCGGCGAGCGCCACCGCTTCGTCGACGTCGTGCGTGATCAGCAGCACCCCGAAACCGTGCCGGCGCCACAGATCTAGCAACAGTGTGTGCATGGTCAACCGGGTCAGCGCGTCGAGCGCGCCGAACGGTTCGTCGAGCAGCAGCAGTTGCGGTTCGGCGACCAGTGCCCGGGCCAGCGAAACACGTTGCGCCTGACCGCCGGACAGGGTCAGGGGCCACGCGCCGGCGCGGTCGGCCAGCCCGACGTCGGCCAGGGCGCGCTCGGCGCGCTCCCGCACCTGCTGTCGCGGGAGGCGGCTGCGGGTCAGGCCGTAGCCGACGTTGGTGCGCACATCGCGCCACGGAAAAAGGCGCGGCTCCTGGAATGCCAGCGCCGGGGCGCCGGACACCACGCGCTGCCCGCTGTGGTCGCGCGACAGACCGGCCAGCACCCGCAGCACCGTCGATTTGCCCGAGCCGCTGCGTCCGAGCAGTGCGACGATCTCGCCGCGTTTCACGCGCACCGATACGTCGTTGAGCACCAATCGGTTTCCATACCACTTATCGACGTGGCGCAGCTCGCCGGCGACGTCGGTCCGCCCGCGGGTGGCGGCGTCCGATTCAGCGATGAGAGTCAAACCGGAACCTTTCACTGTCGGTAGCGCAGTGTGCGCCGCTCGATGAGTCGGACGATCGCATCGGTGATGATGCCGAGCAGGGCGTAGATGGTCAGCCCGAAGATGATGATGTCGATCCGCAGGAAATCGCGGGCATTGTTGATCAAAAACCCGATCCCCTTGTCGGCGTTGATCTGCTCGGCGACGATCAACGTCAACCACGCGATGGCCAGCGACTGCCGGAGACCGACGAGCACCTGCGGCGCGGTGCTCGGCACGATGATCCGGGCGAACCGCTGAGTAAACGAAAAGCCCAGCACCTGAGCGGTCTCCAGCATCTTAGGGTCGACCTGGCGGATGGCCGAGAAAGTGTTGAGGTAGAGCGGGAAGACCACGCCCAGCGCCACGAGCAACACCTTGGGCAGCTCGCCGATCCCGAACCAGAGGATGAACAGCGGGATCAGCCCCAGGTGCGGCAGCGCCCGGACCATCTGCATGGGCGGGTCCACTGTCGATTCGACCCAACGGGACAGGCCGACCGCCGCGCCCGCCACGATCCCGATGACCCCGCCCAGCAGCAGCCCCTCGACGACGCGGACGGTGGAGATGTGCAGCGCGTCGCCGAGCTGACCGTTGCGGGTCACCTCCACGCCGGCCTCGAGGATCAACGAGGGCGCCGGCAGCACGTCGGCGGGAATGATGCCGATCGCGCTGCCCAGCTGCCACAGCGCCAACAACGCCAGCGGCGACACGACGCGCACGATTTCCCATTTGCGGCGCCCCCACAGCCCGCTCGCCCCGGCGGCCGCGGCGTTGGCCGGCTTGCTCGACGCAGCGTCGAGCGCGGTGGCAATGCTCACTGTGCCGACGCTAAGGCGCCGGCGGGGGTTGGGGTAAGGGTTTGCGTCTGGCTGAAGGCAACCCCGGCCGGCGCGTGGCGCCGGGGCCGTACCGTGGACGGGTGGCCAGGACGCGCGACACCGACGCATGCCCGGGTGCGCTGCAGGTGCACCAGGCCGCCGATGGCGCGTTGGCCCGGGTCCGGCTGCCCGGCGGCGTGATCACGGCCGCCCAACTGGCCGCGCTGGCCGCCGTCTCCACCGCGTCGGGTTCGGGAACGCTCGAGCTGACCGCTCGGGGCAATGTGCAGTTGCGCCGGCTGACGGACGTCACCGCGGTCGGTGAGGCGCTCGCCGCTGCGGGCCTGTTGCCGTCGACGACGCACGAGCGGGTCCGCAATGTCGTGGCCTCACCGCTGTCGGGGCGATCCGGCGGTCACCTCGATGTGCGGCGCTGGGTCGGCGAGCTCGACGCGGCGATCTGCGGCGAGCCCAGGCTCGCCGAGCTGGGCGGTCGATTCTGGTTCGGCCTGGACGACGGGCGCGCCGACGTATCGGGGCTGCGCGCCGACGTCGGCGTGCACGCGTTTCCCGACGGCTGCGCGCTGCTGCTGGCCGGACGCGACACCGGCGTCCGGGTGGCGGCCGATGAGGTGGTCGAGACGCTCGTCGCTCTCGCGATGCGGTTCGTCGATATCCGCGGAACCGCTTGGCGCGTCCAGGAATTGGACGACGTGCGGCTGCTGCTACCCGATGCCGAACCGCGCGCCGCCTCGTTTCCTGCCGTCACCAAGGCGCCGGTGGGCTGGATCGATCAGGATGACGGCCGGGTGACGCTGGGTGCCGCGGTGCCGTTGGGCGTGCTGCCGGCGCGCGTCGCGGAGTACCTCGCGGCGATCGAGGCGCCGCTGGTGATCACGCCGTGGCGCTCGGTGCTGGTGTGTGACCTTTCCGAAGAGGTCGCCGACGTTGCGTTGCGCGTCCTGGCGCCCCTGGGCCTGGTGTTCGACGAGAACTCGCCCTGGCTGACCGTCAGCGCCTGCACCGGCAGCCCCGGCTGCGCGCGCTCGGCCGCCGATGTGCGGGCCGACGCCGCGCGGTCGCTGGATCCCGATTCGACGGTGCACCGTCACTTCGTCGGCTGCGACCGGGCGTGCGGCAGTCCGCTCGCCGGTGAGGTGCTGGTGGCCGGCCCGGAGGGATACCGGCGCCTGTAGCCGGGTGCGGCGGGTCGCCGCGCGGGAGAGCCTTATGGTGGGCGGGTGCTCGACTACATCCGCGACGCGGCGGAGATCTATCGCCAGTCGTTCGCGACGATCCGCGCCGAAGCCGATCTGGCGCGATTCCCCGCCGACGTGGCACGGGTGGTGGTCCGGCTGATTCACACCTGCGGGCAGGTCGACGTGGCCGAGCACGTCGCCTTCACCGACGACGTCGTCGACCGGGTCGGCGCCGCCCTACGCGGTGGCGCCCCCGTGCTGTGCGATTCGTCGATGGTGGCGGCCGGGATCACCGCCGCGCGATTGCCGGCCGACAACCGGGTGGTGTCCCTGGTGGCCGATCCCCGGGCTGCCGAACTGGCCGCGCGCCGCCAGACCACTCGCTCGGCGGCCGCCGTGGAGCTGTGGGCGGACCGGCTGCCCGGCGCGGTGCTGGCCATCGGCAACGCCCCGACCGCGCTGTTCCGGTTGCTCGAGCTGATCGATGACGGGCTGGCCCCGCCGGCCGGGGTGCTGGGCGGGCCGGTGGGTTTCGTCGGGTCGGCGCAGTCCAAGCAGGAACTCATCGACAACCCCCGGGGGACGTCGTATCTGGTGGTGCGCGGCCGCCGGGGCGGCAGTGCCATGGCCGCCGCCGCCGTCAACGCGATCGCGAGCGACCGCGAGTGAGCGCAGGGGGCACCGCGCAAAGCGCCTACAGGGGGACGCTGTGGGGCGTCGGGCTGGGCCCGGGTGACCCGGAATTGGTGACCGTCAAGGCCGCACGGGTAATCGGCGAGGCCGACGTGGTGGCCTACCACAGCGCCCGGCACGGCCGCAGCATCGCGCGCGGCATCGCCGAACCGTACCTGCGGCCGGGTCAGATCGAAGAGCACCTGGTCTATCCCGTCACCACCGAGACGACCGACCATCCCGGCGGTTATGCCGGTGCGATTGAAGACTTCTACGTCGAGGCCACCGAGCGCATCGCGGCGCACCTCGACGCCGGTCGCAATGTGGCTTTGCTGGCCGAGGGCGATCCGCTGTTCTACAGCTCCTACATGCATCTGCACACGCGGCTGACGGAACGGTTCGACGCGGTCATCGTGCCGGGCGTGACGTCGGTGAGCGCCGCCTCGGCGGCCATCGCGACCCCGTTGGTGGCGGGCGACGAGGTGTTGTCGGTATTGCCTGGCACCCTGCCGGTCGAAGAGCTGACCGGTCGGCTCACCGACGCCGACGCCGCAGTAGTGCTCAAGCTCGGGCGTTCGTATCATGCTGTGCGGGAAGCTCTTTCGGCATCGGGACAACTTGACGACGCGTTCTACGTGGAGCGAGCCAGCACCGCCACGCAACGCATACTGCCCGCCGCCGACGTCGACGAGGCCGACGTTCCGTACTTCTCGCTGGCCATCCTGCCGGGCGGCCAGCGCGGACGGCGCGCCCCGGCCGCCGGCAGCGTCACCGTGGTGGGTCTGGGCCCCGGCGACATGGATTGGATGACGCCGCAGACCCGACGCGAGCTGGCCGCCGCGACCGACCTGATCGGCTACGGCGGCTATCTGAACCGCGTCCCGGTGCGCGACGGACAGCAGCGTCACCCCAGCGATAACCGCGACGAGCCCGAACGGGCCCGGTTGGCGTGCGCACTGGCCGAACAGGGTCGCGCCGTGGCGGTGGTGTCGTCGGGCGACCCGGGCGTGTTCGCGATGGCGACGGCGGTGCTGGAAGAGGCCAAGGAGTGGCCGGGTGTGCAGGTGCGGGTGATTCCGGCGATGACGGCGGCCCAGGCCGTCGCCAGCCGGGTCGGTGCGCCCTTGGGGCACGACTACGCGGTGATCTCGCTGTCCGACCGCCTCAAGCCGTGGGAGGTGATCTCCGCGCGACTGCAGGCCGCCGCGGCCGCCGACCTGGTGCTGGCGATTTACAACCCAGCCTCCAAATCGCGAACTTGGCAGGTGGGGGCAATGCGCGACATATTGCTGGCCCACCGCGAACCCGGCACCCCGGTGGTGGTCGGCCGCAACGTGTCCGGCCCCGACGAGGACGTCCGCGTGGTCAGGTTGGCCGATCTCGAGCCTACCGAGATCGACATGCGCTGCCTGCTGATCGTCGGGTCGTCCCAAACCCAGTGGTACTCACACGATTCCACCGACCGAGTGTTCACCCCCCGGCGCTACCAGGGCTGAGCCCGATTGCCCTACTCCTCCTCACCCCGCTGCGCGGGCTGCATCGTCGTAGGGCTGAACCCGGTTGCCCTACTAGTCGCTGTCCCAGGTGCTCGGCATCATCGGCAGGGTGGGGCCGTCACCGCTCAACCCGTCGCGGGTCAGCGTCGCCAGCCCGGCAGCTTGCGCGGCATCGGATTTGGTTGCGACACCGGCGAACCCGAGCGGACCCGCACTCTCCTCAGACGGGCGGGCGCCGTACGGGTCTTCGGCGTCACCGGCGGCAGTAGTCCCCTCGTCGAAGTCCATGAATTCGTAGCGGTAGGCGCGCTCGGTGGCGGTACCGCCGCGACGCCGGCGGGCCCGCGCCCTCTTCTTTGCGTCGGCGGCCGCGGCCGCGGCGGCGGGCGTGTCGAGGTCGTCAGACGACGGTTCCTCGGACTTGCGCCGCGACCGGCTGCTCGCGCTGCCGCGCGCCGATAGTCCCGAAAGACCCACGGCATAAAGGGAGTTGGACAGATTCGCCCCGATTCCGTCGGTTGCCGTGGGACCGAAGCCGACACCGGGTCCACCACCGACCGGTCCGCCGCCCGCCGACCCGGCGACGGTCGTCGCGGGCGCGGTGGATGTTGTGGGCACGTGACTTACACTCGCGGGCGCGGTGGCGATTGCCGGGGCCGGGGCGACCACCGGCGCGGGCGCCGCCGCGACCGCCGGCAGGGGCGCGGGCGTGGAGAGCGGGACCGCGACGCTGATCGCGGTGACCGCCGCGGCCGCCCCGCCCGCCGCGGCCGCGCCGACTGCGGCCACAACGACAGGCGCCAGCACCACCGCCATTTGGATCGCGAGCTGAATGAACGGCCAGAAGATCATCAGCGTGTGGAAGATGGCCCAGCCCAGCGCGGTCGACAGGGCCGGCGAAAAGCCCAACTGGCTGAAGAACGAAGCGAGGCCATTGACGAAAGGCGCCGGCGGGAAGGGCCACCCGCCGGGGTTGAGGTCCTTGGAGACCGGCCAGGCGAAATTCTGGGTGTACTGCTGCAGCCACTGGGTGAGCTGGTCCATCCAGGATGGATAGGTCTGCGTCGTCGCCTGCTGCTGGGCGCTCGAGGTGTCGGCGTTGTTGAGGTTGGAGCCGGAATCCGCGGCCGGCGCGACCGCGGCCGCCTGCACCGCCGCGACGCCGGCCGTGCCGGCCTCGGAACCCGGCGCGACGATCGTCGGCGCGGGGGTGGTCGCCGGGACCGCCGCCAGTGCGGATTCGCTGACGGCCTGGTAGGTGGTCATCGTCGTGGCGGCCTGGACCCACATCCGCGCGTAGTCGGCCTCGTTGACGGCGATCGGAATTGTGTTGATGCCGAAGAAGTTCGTGGCGACCAATGCGCCGTGCACCGCGTGGTTGGCCGCGAGTTCGCCCAGCGTCGGCATGGCGGCCAGCGCGGTGGTGTAGGCGGTGGCCGCGGTCTCGTGCAGGGCCGCGGCCGTCGTGCTCTTGGCCGCGCTTTCCAGCAACCAGGCCTGGTAAGGGGCGTGTGCGGCAACATACTGATCCGCGCTCGGGCCGTCCCACGAACCCGCCTGCACCGCGCCCAATACTCCGCTGAGCTCGGCCGCCGCGGTGGCATAGTCGGTGCTCAGCGATGACCATGCCGTGGCGGCGGCCAACAGCGGCGCGGGGCCGGGGCCGCTGCTGAGCAGCGTCGAGTGCACTTCGGGCGGAAACGCGATCCAGATCGGGGCGGTCATCGTCGGGGGCCTTCAAGCGCGAACACGAACACCTCTTCGGAGCATCTCGTGGGTGGGCTGGCGATGCGTACGACCAGAGGTCGGTTGTCGGCGCGGTTTAGTTCCCGGCAATTTCGTCCCGAGCCAAATGTGGCGAGTCTTTGCGCGGGGCCGGGCCATGCGCAACGATGCAGGGATGCGGTGTGAGATTGCGCGCGAAGCGCTGTCGGCTCGATTGGACGGCGAGCGTCCCCAGGTGCTCGCGCAGCAAGTCGATGCCCACCTCGAATCGTGCCGCAGCTGCCGCTCCTGGTTGATCGGAGCGGCGGTGCAGACGCGCCGCCTGGCCTCGGTGACGCCCAGCGAGGGACCCGATCTGGTCGACAAAATCATGGCCAGCATCGGCGACCAGGCCACCGGCCACCAGGCCCGGATGCGTTGGCTGCGGTCGCACTACCGGCGCTGGGGCCTGATCGCCGTCGGCCTTTTCCAGGTGGCGATCGCCGCCGCCCAGATCAGCGGAATCGATTTCGGCATGGTGTCCGGCCACATGCACGGCGCGACGTCGGGCGAGCACCTGATGCACGAGTCCACGGCATGGTTGCTGGCGTTGGGCCTGGCGATGATTGCGGCGGGTGTCTGGCCCGCCTCGGCCTCGGGGGTGGCGGCCATCACCGGGGTCTATTCCGTTGCGCTGCTCGGTTATGTCATCGTCGACGCCTTCGACGGCGAGGTGACCGCCACGCGCATCGCCAGCCACATGCCCCTGCTGTTGGGCGTGGCGTTCGCGTTGCTGGTGGCGCGGGAACGGATGGGCCCGCACCGACGGCGGGGCTCGGACGCCTCGGACGATGCCGACTTTCCCGCCTGGGGCGCGGACGCGCCCGGTGGTCGGAGGCGTGGGCATCTGCGGCCCATCAACCATGCGGCCCTCCACCCCACCGCACCGTCTACGACGGGGCGTCGTAGAATCGAAAAGTTCGCACAACAAAGGTGGTTGGGCATGATCGCGCCGAGCGATGACGAGGCCGTGACCGAGCTCGCGTTGTCAGCCGCGCGCGGAAACGCGCGAGCGCTCGAGGCGTTCATCAAGGCCACTCAGCAAGACGTGTGGCGGTTCGTCGCCTATCTGTCGGACGCGGGCAGCGCCGACGATCTGACGCAAGAGACTTTTCTGCGCGCCATCGGCGCCATCGAGCGGTTCTCCGGGCGTTCGGGCGCCCGGACCTGGCTGCTCTCGATCGCGCGCCGCGTGGTGGCCGACCACATTCGTCATCTGCAGTCGCGGCCCCGCGCCGCCCTGGGCGCCGATCCCGAGCACGTGGTGCGCGGGGACCGGCACGCCCGTGGGTTCGAGGACTTGGTCGAAGTCACGACGATGATCGCCAACCTGAACGCCGAACAGCGCGAAGCGCTTTTGCTCACCCAATTGCTCGGCTTGCCCTACGCCGACGCCGCCGCGGTGTGCGGTTGTCCGGTGGGCACCATCCGCTCCCGCGTTGCCCGCGCCCGCGACGCGCTGCTGGCGGATGGCGAGCGCGGCCACCTAACCGGCTAACGCGCCAACCCATTCGGCGGCCTCGGCCACCGTGTCAACGGTCAGCACGCCGGCCGGTAGCGGCGGCCGCGCCACCATCACGACCGCAACGTTGAGCGCCGCGGCGGCATCCAGCTTCGCGCGCGTCATGTCCCCGCCGCTGTTCTTGGTGACCAGCGCGTCGATGCGATGGTCACGCAACAGGGCGAACTCGTCGTCGTAGCCATACGGTCCGCGGGAGAGCATCACCCGATGATGGCGCGGCAATACCGACGGGTCAGGGTCGGTGACCGCGCGAATCAGAAACCACGCGTCGCTGCCGGTGAAGGCCCGCACGCCCGAACGCCCGGTGGTGAGAAACACCCGCGAATAGCCCTGCCGGGCAACGGTTTCAGCGGCCTCGGTGTTGGAGTCGACGACGATGGCGGTGCCTGGGTCCCAGGCGGGACGCGCCAGGATCAGATGAGGAATCTGCAACTCGGCGCAGGCGGCGGCGGCATGCGCCGTCATGGTGGCCGCGAACGGGTGGGTGGCGTCAACGACGGCCTCGATGCGCTCATCGTGCAGCCAGCGCCGTAATCCGTCGACGCCGCCGAAGCCCCCGATGCGCACGGGGCCGACCGGCAGGGCAGGGTCGGGCACCCGGCCGGCCAGGGAGCTGACGATGTCGATGCGCGGATGCAGCGCTTTCGCCAATGCGCGCGCCTCACCGGTGCCGCCAAGCAGCAGGACCCGCATCAGTGCCGGCTCCCCCGCGCCCGCCCGGTCGAGTACAGGTAGCTGTCGGTGAATCCCCCGGCGGTCAGCGCGTCACCGACCACGATGACGGCGGTTTTAGTGATGCCGGCCCGATGCATCTGCTCGGCGATGTCGGCCAGAGTGCCACGCAGCACCGCCTCTTGCGGCCAGCTGGCGAAAGCCACCACGGCTGCGGGTGTTTCGGCACGGTAGCCGCCTTCGACGAGTTGCGGAACGATGGCATCGATCTGCGCGGCGGCCAGGTGCAGGACCAACGTCGCGCCGGAGTGGGCCAGGGTCTTCAGATCTTCGCCGGGCGGCATGGCGGTGGACAGCGTGGCCACCCGGGTCAGTGTCACCGTCTGTGCCACGCCGGGGACGGTGAGCTCGCGCTTCAGTGCGGCCGCGGCGGCGGCGAAAGCCGGGACCCCGGGCACGATTTCGTAGTCGACCCCCAGGGCGTCGAGCCGGCGGCACTGCTCGGCCAGCGCGCTGTACAGCGACGGGTCACCGGAATGCAAGCGCGCGACGTCGTGGCCGGCGGCGTGCGCCTCGCTGATCTCGGTGATGATCTGCTCCAGCGTCAGCGGCCCGGTGTCAACGACTTTCGCGCCCGGCGGGCACAGCGCGAGCAGGTCGTCGGGCATGATCGATCCGGCGTACAAGCACACCGGGCAGGATTGCAGGAGCCGCTGGCCGCGCACCGTGATGAGGTCGGCGGCACCCGGCCCGGCCCCGATGAAATATACCGTCATTTGGTCACCACCCATTGGGTGACCGGATACTGCGGGCGCCAGCCGGTGAAGGCGCCCAGCGGCTCGCCGTGATAGTGCTGGAAGCGCCGCAGGTGACCCCCCAGGCGCTGATGCGCGTGCGCCAGAACGGCTTCCGATTCGATGGTCACCACGTTGACGACGAGCCGTCCGCCCGCGGGCAGGTTGTCCAGGCATGCGTCGAGCAGACCGGGCTGGGTCAGCCCGCCGCCGATGAAGATCGCCGACGGCGGCTCGGCACCGGCAAATGCTTCGGGGGCCTCGCCACGCACCTCGATGTCGACCCCGAAGGCCGCGGCATTGAGTTCGAGGTTGCGCCGGCGCCGCTCGTCGCGCTCGAAAACCACTGCGCTGCAACCGCGCCCACTCATGCACCACTCGACAGTGATGCTGCCCGAGCCGGCGCCGACGTCCCACAACCGCTCTCCCGGCCGCGGCGCCAGGGCGGCCAGCGTCACCGCGCGGATTCCCTGTTTGGTGATCTGCCCGTCGTGGGTGAACGCGTCGTCGGGCAGGGGCGAGACGCGGTCGTCGGGCAGGTAGCGCACGGCGATCACGTTGAGATCGTCGAGGTCTCGGTCGCCGGCCCACTCGCGGGCGGTGGAACCACGACGGCGCTCGTCTGGGCCGCCGAGGCGTTCGAGAACGGTGAATTCGGAATCTCCCCGGCCATGCGCGGTGAGCAGGGCGGCGAGTTCGGTTGGGGTGGACTTGTTCTGTGACAGCACGATCGCTTGGCCGCCGCGGCGCACCGCGGTGCGCGACTGCGCGGTGACCAGGCTGATCACCTCGGTGTCGTGGACGTTCCAACCCATCCGCGCGCACGCCAGCGTCACCGAGGACACGTGCGGCAACACCCTGACGTTGTCGCGGCCGTGCAGGCGGATCAGGGTGCCCCCGATGCCGTGCAGCAACGGATCGCCGCTGGCCACGACGTGGACGTCGCCCGTGTGCTCGTCGAGCAACGTTTGCAGCGCGGGCAGCATCGGTGACGGCCATTGCCGCCGCGGCGCCGACACCGTGTCGTCGAGGAGGTCGAGTTGCCGCTTAGAACCGTAAATAACTGCGGCACCGCGGAGTTCGACGCGTGACGCCTCGCCGAGTCCGGGCATGCCGTCGGCGCCGATGCCCACCACGATGATCATGAGCGCCGCTCCTCATCACGGCGCTCGTCGTGAGCGCCGCGGATCATCGCGGCATCCTGCGCCAGAGGAACTGCGGCAGCAGTCGCATCACAACCGCCGCGGGCCCGAGCGCGCCTGGGATCCACACCGTGCGTCGGCCCTTTGCGAGCGCACGCGCGGTCGCGGCGGCCACCTGCGCGGGTGTGCTCGCCAGCGGTGCGGGCGTCATTCCTTCCGTCATGCGCCCGATGACGAATCCCGGGCGGGCGATCAGCAGCCGGACCCCGGTATTGTGCAGCGCGTCGGCCAAGCCGCTGGCGAATCCGTCCAGGCCGGCCTTGGCCGAGCCGTAGACGTAGTTGGCGCGGCGCACGCGGGCGCCGGCGATCGAGGAGAACACCACCAACTGGCCTTCGCCGGCCTTGCGCATGGCGGTGGCCAAATGGGTGAGCAGGCTGACCTGGGCGAGATAGTCGGTGTGCACGACGGCGACCGCGTGCGCGGCATCGGTTTCGGCACGGGCCTGATCGCCCAGGATTCCGAACGCCAACACCGCGGTGCCGATGGGACCGTGCTCGGCGATGATCGAGTCGACCAGCGGCCCGTGCGCGGCCAGGTCGTCGGCGTCGAATTCCCGGGTATCGACCGCCGTGGCTCCGGCGACTTTGAGCGCATCGACCTGCTCATCGAGTTGATCGGAGTGGCGGGCGGCCAGCACGACCGTCGCGCCCGGCGCCAGAAGCCGCGCCAATTCGATCCCGATCTCGCTGCGACCGCCCAGGATCAGTACTGGACCTGCGCCCGTGTCGTCCACGGCTGCGATTATCTCCTGCGCTAGCGTGGGCGGTGATGGCGAATACCACTACCCGGCTCACCGACGACGCGCTGGCGTTCCTGTCGGAACGGCATCTGGCCATGCTGACCACGCTGCGAGCCGACAATTCGCCGCACGTGGTGGCGGTCGGATTCACCTTCGACCCCAAGACGCACATCGCGCGGGTCATCACCACCGGGGGTTCGCAGAAGGCGGTCAACGCCGATCGCGGCGGGCTGGCCGTGCTCAGCCAGGTGGACGGCGCGCGGTGGCTGTCGCTGGAGGGCCGGTCGAAGGTCAACAACGACCCCGATGCCGTGCGCGACGCCGAGCTGCGATACGCCCAGCGTTACCGCACGCCGCGCCCCAACCCGCGACGCGTGGTCATCGAGGTTCAGATCGAGCGGGTGCTCGGGTCGTCGGGTCTTTTGGATCGTGGCGCGTAGTAAGGCGACGGAGCTTTCCGTCCTGTCTTGGTGCGCTTGCTCACCGCTAAGGCTTGTCGGTTAACGAAGGTTCCATCCGACGCATCGACCGATCTCGTGCAATGCTTCTCCGGACAAGTCTTGATGTTTCTCGCGGAATCGCCGCACGAGGTCGTTCACGCTCCCAACTACCGTCGTGTCGCCCCATTCGATTGCCATACTGGCCGCCTCTTGCACCAGATCGGAAACGCGCAGTGCGAGCGCTTCGGCTTGCGATGGCCCGTATACCTCTCGCATCTTCTGCACATCCACATGAGGAATAGCAGTGCCACCGATAGCTACGACGATGGCGGCATTGATGGTTGCCGGATTCATGCTCGTTACTCCATCGCTTCGGAAGATGTTGTCTCAGTGATCATTTCGGGCCAAGTGGTTGCCCACCTTGGCGACAGTGGAATGTGCGTTGGTCGTGGAGATTCGACCGACTTTCAAACGGGCGTTCCGCGATTATTTCCGGGTTGCTGCAAAAGTAGATCGTCGTGCTCATGCCGACGGCAGGTTTCAATGAAGTCGACCGCCGCTTGTCTGTCGGCAAGGAACCGGTGGTATTGGTCAGGTGTAAGTTCGTAATATTCTTCGTAGTCGACAATTCCGTTGCTTACCGGTATCGACGCGTAGTAACGGCCCGAAATTGACTCCACGCCAATCGAGTACCTATCTTCTCGCGAAAAATATGTGTCATCAAATCTCATAACATTTCTTTCTACTCGAAGACATCGGATACAGTGTAGTGATCTGGCGGTATCAGTCCCCCATCTATGACCGCCTCCGACGCGCCATTAGGTAAGATCCCTCCGGGATTCCACTGCTCGTTCGCACCCGCTTCGTTGCCCGATGGAATCCGCAGATTGAAGTCTTCTGGGTCAGAGATATCTATCCTGACAATCTTATTGGAGTCCAGAAATCCTCGAGGTAGTCCCAGCTCGTTCTCCATTTCCCGCAGGTCTCCACCGGTGGCTGCTTTCATTGCATCGGCTTCGTGACTGGGCATCACAAATGACGTCCCGTCCCGCTGAGCGATACCGTATTTCTCGAGATTGCTTTCAGGCATGAACCGCGTGGCGCCGTCGCTGAATTTTTGCAGATGACTGTCGATATATTTTGGTGACAAGTACTCCGAAGGATCGGGCCGAGTCCCTTTGGGCATAGCAATGATTTCGTCGCGCCTCTCCGCGGTTAGCCCGTTGGCCGACCCATCGTCGCCGTGCGGCCCTTCGGGCGTGTGTCCACCCGGCGGCCCGCCGTCGCCGGGGCCATGCGCGCCACCGCCACTCGGCGTTAACAATTCTGCCGGGCGCCCGCCTGGAGTCTCGAGATGCGGACTCGCCGCCAGCGCGGACGGCGCCGGTTGGTGGGCGCCGATCGGGGCGACCTCACCAGCAGATCCGCTCGGCGACGCCGGCCCCGGCGAATGTTCGAATAATTGGGGAGTTGCCGACGACAACCCGTCACCCGCCGCCTGCACAGAGGCAGGGCGTGAACCGGCGGCCGGCACCGAAGCCGGCTCGTGCGGGCCACCCGACGGCTCGGCGACTGGGTCGTGGGCGCCACCGGCCGGCACGGATGCCGGCTCATGCGGACCCTCCGCCGGCACCGCGGTGGGTTCGTGCGGCCGGCCGGATGGCACGGACACTGGGTCGTTGGGGCTCCCCGGCGATCGCGTCGCAGGCGTCGACCCGTGCGCCGCGCCCGGGGCGCCGTCGGTCGACCGCGGCGCCGCCTCGACCGGCGGCTCAATCGGCTTGCCGGGCGGCATCGCCACCGGACTGCCACTCGCAGGAGGCTTGATCTCCGGCAAATCCTTGGTGGCACCTTCGAGGTTATTGGGCAGATCGGCGCTTGATTTGGCGATGTCGGTCAGCGCACCGCGGGCACCTGCGATCCCGCCGAGCCCGTCGACCCCTTTCCCGCCGGCAAGCCCAGCCGAGCCGGCGGCGTCCACCTCTGTCTCGGCGCCGCGCGCGGCCGCGCCCGCACCGTCCGCCGCCGCGCCCGCCTCACCGAGACCGGGGGCGAACAGGCTGCCCAGGTCGAACGCGACTTCGCCGGCTCCCAAACCCGGCCGATCCCGACTCCAATCCTCGGCATGCACAAGGCTTTTGAGCTCCTGCAGTCGCGCTTGCGCGAATTCCTGCGGATTGATGGCGGCGTTGAAGAAACTTTCTCTCCATGCGCTCTTGGCCAGGCCACCCCAGGTCGCGGCAGCACCCTGGGGATCGACGGCGATCCAATGCGGGCTCAGGTCGACGAGGCTTAACCCCATGCCGACCGCGCCTTTGACAACGCCCTCCTGGACGTTTATCCCGAAGTCCAACGCGGTTGCCACCGGATTGCCGACGTCTTCACCCAGAAATTTGATGAGTCCGAGGCGCGCATACTTCTCGCAGGTGACGATCTCGCGATCGGCCGCTTGCATGAGCAGCCTGATCGCCTCCTCGAAGGCCCGGGCTTCCTGTCCGAGATGCTGCAGCACGGCGTTGATGTCCTTGGCGATCTTTTGGATCTCGTCCCACGCGTCGCCGTCGATGATGAGCATGATGTCGTGACCGAGGTCGCCTAGCGCTTCGATCCGGTGCAGCAGATCCCGGATCGCGTGTTGCGCGTGGTCTACACTTCGGGCGAATTCGTCGATCTTGGTGGCCAGTCTGTCGCACTGCGCACCGATAGCCGTTGTGGCAGCGCCTATCTCGGTCAAAGCATTGTCGATGTTCTCGCCTTCGGGAATATGCTGGCTGTCAAACAGCGTCTTCGAGGCGTTGAGAGTTCCCTGCACCCCGCGGGCCGCCGCGGCGAAGCCGCGCCAACGGGACGCGGCCGCGCGCAGACCCGCCACGTCACCATCGGGCCATAACTCGAAGACGAACGCCTGCACGACCGCCCACAGCAGCGGCGGCGGCTCCCCTTTACCCCACGTCCCCGGGGGGCCGGGCGCGGCAACCTCAACGGGCGGTGACGGTGCCTCCAACACGCCACTTCCGCCACCCAGCGTCGAAGCCGCCTCGACGTTCGAATAGTTCGATGCCCCCTGCTGGATGACGGCCTCGCATTTCTGGCACGCGTTGACGGCGGCGGCCGCAGCCTCCAACAACGACTTGGCCGTGTCTTGATACGCCAAGCCGAACACCTCGCCGGCGCGGTCGACACCGGTGTGCGCCGAGAAACCAGCCGCCAGGACCGTCAGGCTCGCCGCTAGACCACCGCCGGCGGCTCCCACGGCGCTACCCGCGGCGTACATCGCCTCCGGATCGACAGCCAAGAAAGCCACGTGCGAAAGTTTCGCTCAGGGCCGCCCGTCGCCGCTATTCACCCACGGATCAATTCGCCAAGTTAGCGACGATCACCTAGCGCCACAACTCACCGATTAACAGCCGCCGCGGCCGTCAACGTGATGCGGTGTCGCCCAGGCGACACCGCGACCGTCGCCCCGGCCGGTTCACCATCGAGTTGCACGTCAACCGCCGCAGGCAACCCACCGAGCGTGATCTCGGCGGCGACATCGGTGGCCACCGTGATGGTCGACGTCGGCAACGCGGCCAGCCCGGCTCGCGCGATATCGACCCTCAAACTGGCAACTCCGGTGAGGCGCAACGTCAAATACGGCAGCGGGCCGACCGGGCGTCCCACTTGCCAGTCCAGCTCGCTGTACACCCCGGGCGTCGGCTCGAAATGTGGGATGAAGCCGCGATGGTGCCGGACGGTGTGCGTGGGGTCCGGCCGCGCGTACGAGCGCGCGTCGACCTCCGCGACGGCCCCACGCCGCGCGGTCACCCCGGGATCGGCGGTCAACTCCGACAACCACCACACCTGGTGCGGCCCGATGCCCAGATCGGCGCGCACCAGTTGCGGATACCAGGCGAACGTGATGTGTCCTGGATCCGCTTGGCGCAGAGCGGTTCCCATATGGGCGATCGGATCCTCGAACTTGTCTTGAAACACCCAAGCGATGTGATCCTCGAGCGGGTAAACGCTGAACCGGTGGCGGTAACCCAGCCGGTCCAGCTCCAGCACCTGCTCCGCGGCCGAGGCGAACGGCACCAGTTCGTCGAGCAGCCCGTGAGCAATGACGTACGGCAGCCACCGGGCGTTCACCAGCAGCTTCCAGGTGTCATCCTCACGGGCGCAGGGCGATTCGAGGTCAAGGTCGGCGGGAAGGTCAACGTGGGGCGCCAGCCGCACACCGCACGTCGGCGGCCCGGCCAGCACCACGGCTTGCGAGAACACCTGCGGGTAGCTCAGTCCCAGCTTGTAGGTCGCATAGCCGCCCATCGAATAGCCGCAAATCACAGTGCGATTGGGATCGGTGCCCAGTTGTTCGGCGACTCGCGCCCATACTTCCCAGACGTCGAGTTCACCGGTGTCGAAGTACCAGGTGGACGGTCCCCGGGCCAACGGCGTGACCACCACCGAGTCGCGGCCCTCGCACACCTGGTGCAGCAGGTGCGGGTCGATCGCGGCGAATTGGCTCTGTCCGAGGGACAGCGAGTGCAGCAGCAGGGTCAGCGGCAGCGTGCGACCCGGTGCGTAGCTCGAGGGCAAGCAGATCGAATACGGCTGCACCCGGCCGAGGAATTGCGGCTTGGTGCTCAGGATGTCGTTGGCGGCCCAGCCCTGTTCCAGGCCTTGGCCGAGTTCGACCGACGACATATACCAGCGGGTCGACGGGCCGGTGATCACCGGCCCGGGGACGGTTTTGCGGGCCGCTAGCTGAGCCCACGACACCGTCAGCGCGAATTCGGAGATGTCGCCGTGGGTCAGGGCGGCGGCCTGGGCGGCGTCCGACCAGAAGTTCAGGTGCACCGGCTCCTGCTCGTTGGTGCGGAATGCCACGTTGTACACGTTGGGTTGGCCGGGCAGAGCACCGTGCAGGGCGGACACGTCGGCGAACCCGTCCCCCGTCGCGTTGGCCAGCCCGGCGACCAGGCGGACCGTCCAGCTGCCTGTGGGTTCCGCCAGCGACCGCGGTACCTGCGCCACGAACGACCGCGACTGCATGTCGACGCTGTGCTCGACCGGCGTCCTGACCTGGGTGGTCAGGTCGATCAGCGCCGCGCCGGTGCCCGATACCAGCAGGGCCAGGTCGATGCCCTTCGAGCGCACGCCGGCGCCGGCGGGCAAATGTTCGTCCGCCGTTCGGGCGGGGTCGGTGTCGAAGGTGAACAGCGCGATGGGCACCGACGCGTCCAACAGGGTGTTCCAGTCGATCCGCCACCAGGTGTGGGTCTCCGTCAGCCCGATGGCGACGCGAAAGATGTCGGCGCCGTTGCCGGCCGCCGGACCGTCGGGATAGACGTAGGTTCCGCGCGGCGGCGCCTGAATCTTCAGATCGCCGATCGGGATGCCCGTCGCGCCGTGGTCGTCGTAGAGGAAGTCGGTCCAGAACAGGGCGCCGCCGGCTAGCCGCCCCGCGCCGCACGTGCGCGGGAACTCCTCGCCGAACGGCCATCCCGCGGGCGCGGGCAGCTTGGGCTCGGGGCGCCGCGCGGCCGGCGGCACGCTTTCGGGCATCCCGTCGACCACGATCAGCTCGGCCGGCGGCGCCGGTGCCGGCGGGGATGGGGGTGCCTTGGGATGCAAGACCGCGCCGACGACGTGGCGTGCAATGCGAATCGGAAGCCGCGGGAGATCCAGAAGTGACATCACGCTTAACCTACGCACACCCGGTGACACTTCGGGTCAGTCCACCGGAACCACGATCAGTTCGTGCGGCCGGTTGTTGACGGCCATGGCACCATCGGGGGTGACGACGACGATGTCCTCGATCCGAGCGCCCCAACGGCCGGGGAAATAAATGCCCGGCTCGATCGAAAAGGCCATACCCTCGGCCAGGGGCAGAGCGTTTCCGGCGACGATGTAGGGCTCTTCGTGCACCGACAACCCGATGCCGTGCCCGGTGCGGTGCACGAAATACTCGGCGAGCCCCTCGGCGGCCAGCACGTCGCGGGCGGCGGCGTCGACTTGCGCGGCCGTCACCCCGGGACGCACCGCGTTATAGGCGGCGCGTTGGGCGCGTTGCAGCACCGAATACTGTTGCGCTACTTCTTGATTCGGCTCACCGATGCTGTAGGTGCGCGTGGAGTCGGAGTTATAGCCTGGTTCGTACGCACCGCCGATGTCGACGACGACGATGTCGCCGACCTGCAGTTGGCGATCGGAATACCCGTGGTGCGGGTCGGCGCCGTGCGGCCCGGATCCGACGATGATGAACGCTACCTCCGAATGCCCTTCGGCCACAATGGCATCCGCGATATCGGCAGCCACGTCGGCCTCGGTGCGACCCGGGACCAAAAACTCCGGCACCCGGGCGTGCACCCGATCGATGGCCGCGCCGGCCTTGCGAAGCGCGTCGATTTCGCACTCCTCCTTGACCATCCGCAGCCTGCGCAACACGTCGGTGGCCAGCACCGGCAGCGCCCCGAGCACACCGGCCAGCGGCAGCAGGTGCAACGCCGGCATGGCATCGGTGACGGCGGTGGCCGCGGGCGGAGCGCCCAACACGGAGCCCACCAGATCGTAGGGATTGTCGCCGTCGACCCAATCCCGCACCGCGAGGCCAAGTTCGGCGATGGCCGACTCCTTCAACGAGGCCAGCTCGAGGCGCGGCACCACCACCGTCGGATCACCTGAGGCGGGCAACACCAGCGCGGTGAACCGCTCCAGGGTCTGTGCGCGCGAACCGACCAGGTAGCGCAGGTCATATCCCGGTGTGATCACCAGCCCGGCCAGACCTGCGGCGGCGGCCGCACTGGCCGCGGCCGCCAGCCGGCGTTCATACACTGCTGCATCGAAGCGGTGAGACTCCATGTGTTTCTCCTATGTCAAGCCGCTGCCGGTTGGCAAGGCTGAGTTGGGTTTTGATGGTCGGTGTGGAGGTGACCGAAGACGACGCGGGCGAAGCGGCGTTTGAGGCAGCGCAGCGCTTCGGGATTGGAGTCTCCGGCGGCTAGTCGATGACGGTAGTAGGTCTGCCCGAGGCCCTGGAGGCGGATTTGGGTGACCGCGATGCGGTGCAGAGCGGCGTTGAGTTGTCGGTTGCCTGAGCGGGTCACGCGGATCCGTCCGGCGGTGTTGCCCGACCACACTGGTATTGGAGCCACCCCGGCATGCCGGGCGAAGGCGGCTTCGCTTTTGAATCGGGTCACTCCTGCGGTCTCACCGACGAGCTTGGCCGCGGTCAGTTCCCCGCACCCGGGCATCGCCATTAAGACAGGCGCGATCTTGGCGACACGCTCACCGATGCGTTTGGCCAATGCGTTGATCGTTTCGGTCAGGCGGGCGATGGCAGCGAGCTCGTCGCTAGCCAGCTCGGCGACTAGATGTTGCGGGTCATGACGTTGTAGACGCCGGCATGGTCGGGATGTGAGGAGGACGGGTCCTTCGGCGGCAGGATGAGAAATCGCCAAACCCCTCGTCCTGAGCAT
>NZ_MVHG01000159.1 GCF_002086125.1 Mycobacterium arosiense ATCC BAA-1401 = DSM 45069 | reverse complement strand
GCTGCTCTTCGTCGTTGATCAGGACAAAAAAGCTGCCTTTGTCATCGTCGAACGGGTTAGTACTCACCGAACCTCCATAGTTTCGCTTGGCATGGGTCGAACACTTCGCTGCACTAGCCATATCGGCCAGTTGCTCTAGGGCATGGGCTGACAACGGTCCCGGCCCGTTGCATGACCCAAAGCGTTATGCGTTTCAAACCCGCTGTCTGGCTTATTAAGCCGGGTCGCGTAGTCAATACGCGCACATAGAGTGGTGGCCACAAACCAACAGAGTGGCGTGCGTCGTGACAGGCAAACGCTCACCGAAGACGCGCGTGCTAGCGCGGATTGCCCTCTGCAACAGTGTGTTTCGTCGAGTGTGTCGGCTTTGGCCGGCTACGCAGGGGCTCGAACCTCAGCCGCGACGTCCATGACGGCCGTTGCTGGACATTGCGTACGGCGGGCTGAACTCGTCATTTGCCCTCGGACTGTGCCACATTGGTGTGGGCGAGCCGGTGCCGCCTGCTCTTTGCCTACGGGCATCGCATGATCCGCTAGGGACATCCGACACCCTCGGGGCTGCGACAAGCAGTCTCGTCGGCGTTAAGTAGACACGTAACCGGCTGCGGGTTACAGTTCCCCGGAGTCGATGGCTTTCTTGACTTCCTGCGCGTGGGCCACCTGCGCGGCGGTGTACCCGATCAGCAGCGCCACCGCGTTGAGCAGCACCACTACCCCTGCCAGCCACAGCATTCCGTAGGTGTAGCCGCGGTCCAGCGCATGCAACTGAGCGGCGTTCATGGACTTCACAGGGCCGAGAGTGCCGCCCAGGGATAGCGTGCGCGACGTGATGGCGGCCTGGACGATGACCAAAACCAGTGGTCCGCCCAAGGTCTGCAGCATCACTGAAATCGCTGACGTGGGCCCGATGCGGTCGAAGCCGACGCTGGCGATCACCGATAGCGTGAGCGGGACGAAGATCGCGCCGAGACCAGTAGCGCCAATGAGGAGCGGCAACACAAGATTCGGGAAGTATGAAATTTTGGCGTTGAGTGTCGCGCCGTACAGCGCCGCGACCAGAATCAAACTGCCGCTGGCGATCACCACCCCCCGCGGCGGGAACCACATCACCAGCTTCGACGCCATACCCACCCCGATGGCCACCCCGATGCCGAACGGAATGAAGGCGATGCCGGCGCGTAGCGGACTGTAGCCCATGATGGTCTGCACGTACAGGCCGACTAGCACGGTCAGGGTGAAAAACACTCCACCGGCAAGAAACGTCACCGCGAACGCGGCCAGGCGGTTGCGGTCGAAGAACAAGTTGAACGGCACGATGGGGTTCTCGGCGGTGCGCTCCACTACGACGAACGCTACGAAAGCGGCTAGAGCCACCAAGCCTGAACCGATCGTGGTGGCCGACCGCCAACCCACTTCCGGACCCATAGAGAGGCCGAACACGGCGGCGGTACAGGCCAAAGTGGCCAGTACAGCCCCTGTGGCGTCGAGCTTCATCCGCTCCTTCTGCGTTTCCTGCCGCGTGAGGACCGCCAAGTAGATAACCGCCAGCCCGATCGGTACGTTCACCAAAAACGCCAGCCGCCACGACACGTCGGTGAGCGCCCCGCCCACGACCAGGCCTAGCACCCCGCCGAGACCGGTCATCGCGCCGAGAACCGCAGTCGCGGTATTGCGTGTCGACCCCTTCGGGAACGTGGTCGCTATCAGCGCCAAATTGGTCGGTGCGATGATAGCGGCGGCCGCGCCGTGCAGCAGCCGCGCCGATATCAACGTGCTTCCGTCCCAGGCGATGCCGCACAACGTCGAAGCGAAAGTGAACAGCGCGACCCCGACGATGAAAGCGCGCTTGCGGCCGACAGTGTCACCCAGGCGGCCACCCAGCAGCATCAGGCCACCAAAGGTCAGCATGTAGGCGGTAATCACCCAGCTCCGCCCGGCGTCCGACAGGCCCAGCTCGTTCTGGATCCTGGGGAGTGCGAAGATCGCGACGGGGCCGTCCATCGCCACCATCAGCTGCATGCCGCCGATCGCGATGATCACCGCGAACCGGCGCGACCGCAGCAAAGCCGGAACGCGTCTCTTCGTAGGATGGAGCGTGGTCGGTTCGGTAGACATCTTCAAACCGCTACTTCGCCTGGGCGCCCTGATTGACGAGGGCCTCGAAACGCTTTTCCCAGCGAAGATAGTTGCCGGCGAGGCCGGTAAGAGGCACGAAGGGCATCGCAATCACCGACGTGAACACCGCGTTCACCACATTCGCCGGGAAGCGCATCGGGCGCATGATGTCGACAAAAAGGACCACCCGGACGCCGTCCGTCCGGTTCCACGCCTCGTGCTCGAAGGTGTCGTCGAAGATCATCACCTTGCCCTCCTGCCAGTTACGGGTCTGCGATCCGACTCGGATGGCACACATATCGGCCGGCTCGGGAATGAGCAGCGCGAGGTGAAGGCGGAGCACACCCTTCCAAGGACCACGATGTGGCGGCAGGTGCTTGCCAGGCGCGAGGATGGAAAAGAACGCGGTCTTCATGCCCGGTATCTGCTTGAGCAGCTTGGTCGTTTCCGGACAGCGGCGGCAATTCCCCCGCGCCTTGAGACCGTAGGCGTAAAAGAAGAACGTTTTCCAGCCGTCATCTTGGGTGAGCGCCTTCTGGGCCGGCTGGAGTTCCTGGAAGGCTGGGATATTGGCTGCATAAGGTAGAAGCGCATCGAGCTCGGCACGGACCTTGCGCCAGTCAGACTCGACCGCCTCAACCCAGGGGAAGTCCTTGGGATCGAAAAACTCATGGTCGCCGTGCGTCGAGGCGCGACCGATGAAGTTTTCAAACTTGAAGAACGCATTCTGTATGAACTGGTAGAGCCAGATGCGCGTTCGCAACAAAACTCCTTGCGGCGGCGTCGCGCTCTCCACAACGCGACCGAACAAATCCTTCTCGATTTTTTGCATGGAGCCTAGCCCCTCTCTGAGTGTGATATCAATCTTGCCCAAATCCGGGAAAGCATTGTTGCTGCATCATTCTATGCACGCACCTTCGGTTTCTAATAGCAGTCTGAGTTGTTGGCCATACAGGGTGAGCGATTCGGTACTCATCATTTCTTGATGCACACAGTCGACCAGATAGTCGTTAATGTCGCCGGTGACATAAGGTCGCCAATCCTGCATACTCTGATCGCCCTCGTCCGGCCTCGCGGAGAACGTGATCACGTCACCATTGAAGACACCGGGTTCGTGGGCTCGCGCCAACGCGATATTCGTCTCGTCGTTTCGAACAATCAGATCGAGCAGCGGCTTGTATAGGGGAAAGTCGACAATCCCTCGCTCACGAAGCAGTTCTTCTACCCGCTCATAGGTCAGCGGCGCATCCTGATCGGGAATATCTACACGACAGAACCGCAAGACTTCTTCAAGTGCTTTCTCGACTAAAGTAGCGCTATTCGGGACATCGCTGCTTTCGTTGATGAGTAAAGCGTCGAGAAGGATGAGGTGTGCGACCGCGTATCCGCGTCGCTGAAGCTCGACGGCAATTTCATGGGCGACGACACCTCCAAAAGACCAACCGAGAAGTTTGTAGGGTCCGTTAGGATCAACCTCTTGGATCCGGTCGGCATAGGTTTTCGCCATCTCGAGGATCGACGCAGGTTCGGCTTCGCCATTTTGCGGGGTTTGTTGAATTCCAATGAGCGGGCAATCCAGATAATTGCCCAGCGCGTGATACGGCCAAACCAGCCCACTCGCGGGATGAATGCAAAACAGCGGAAGACCGGCGCCCTGCTTGAGGAACTCAACAGGGACGACATCCACCTCGCTGGCGGCTTGGCCCAACTGCTGGCTCAAGCTTCTCACCGATGGCGCCTGGAATAAGGTGCGCACCGCGAGGTGCGCATTCAGGGCGCTGTTGACGCCGGCGATGACTCGCATTGCGGATAGTGAGTCTCCGC
>NZ_MVHG01000158.1 GCF_002086125.1 Mycobacterium arosiense ATCC BAA-1401 = DSM 45069 | reverse complement strand
ATCCTGGCCGGTATCTACGCCCAAGTCCTGGGGCTGTCCCGGGTCGGGGTCGACGACTCCTTCTTCGACCTAGGCGGAGACAGTATTTTGTCGATGCAGGTGGTGGCCCGGGCCCGTGCGGCTGGGGTGTTGTGTCGGCCGCGGGACGTTTTCGTTGAGCAGACGGTGGCCGGGTTGGCCCGGGTGGCTGGGGCGGCTACCGGTGAGGACAGTCCCATCGACGGGGGTCTGGGGCCGGTGTTGGCCACCCCGATCATGCGTTGGCTGTATACCGTGGACGGCCCGATCGACCAGTTCAACCAGACGGTGGTGGTGCAAGCGCCGGCCGGGGTCAGCGAGGTCGACGTGGTGGTGGTGTTGCAGGCCTTGGTGGATCGGCATGCCATGTTGCGGCTGCGCGTGGATGACGACGGCGCCGGGGGTTGGTCATTGGTGGTGCCCGAGGCCGGATCGGTGGATATCCGTCAGTGTTTGACGTCGGTGGATGTGTTGTCCGATGAGGCGGTCATCAAGGCGCGGTCGCGGTTAAACCCGGCTACCGGGGTGATGCTGCACGCGGTGTGGGTTGGTTCCGCGGCGCAGCTGGTGTTGATCATTCACCATTTGGCGGTTGATGGGGTGTCCTGGCGAATCCTGTTGGAGGATTTGAACATCGCGTGGGCCCAGCATCGCAGCGGGCAACCGGTGGCGTTGCCCGGGGGCGGGACGTCGTTTAGGCGGTGGGCGGCGCTGCTGACTGAGCATGCTCGCCGCCCCGAGGTCGTTGCGCAGGCCGACGCCTGGAAGCAAGTGGCGTCGGCCACCGTTGCGCTGCCCGCGGTGCGCCCCGCGGTGGATACCTATGCCAGCGCCGGTCATTTAGCGGTGGAGCTGGATTCCGAGGTCACTGGCATGCTGCTGGGTGAGGTGCCTGTGGCGTTTCATGCCGGGGTGCAAGACATTTTGTTGATTGCGTTCGCCTTGGCGGTGGCGGAGTTTTTGGGCAACGGCAGTGCGCCGATCGGTATTGATGTCGAGGGCCACGGGCGTCATGAGGAGCTGGGCTGCGATGTGGATCTGTCGCGCACGGTGGGGTGGTTCACCAGCAAATACCCGGTGTCGTTGAGGTTGTCGCACCTGCCCTGGGCGCAGGTGGTTGCGGGCAAGGCGGCGCTGGGCGCGCTGCTCAAAGACGCCAAGGAGCAACTCCGTGCCCTGCCAGAGGGGTTGACTTACGGGTTGTTGCGCTACTTGAACCCCGACGTCGATCTGGGCGGGTCTGATCCGCTGATCGGGTTCAACTACCTGGGGCGGCAAGGCGGTGTGGGGCTTGATGGCGCCGGGGATGTGTGGCGGCTCGGTCAGGAGGGTTTGTCGATGGCCGGTGTTGCCGCGGCGGTGCCCATGCCGCTGGGGCACACCGTGGAGCTCAATGCTGTCACGGTTGACACCACCACTGGGCCGCGCCTGCATGCCACTTGGACGTGGGCCTGTTCAGCACTGGGCTCCGGCCAGATCGGCCGACTCAGCCGACTGTGGTTCGACGCTTTGGCCGGCATCTGTGCTCATGTGCGCTCCGGTGGCGGCGGGTTGACTCCGTCGGATATCGCGCCCGCCCGTCTTAGCCAACACCAGATCGACGAGCTGCAAACGCAATACGACATCGCCGATATTTTGCCGCTGACTCCTTTGCAGCAGGGGCTGCTCTTTCACGCCAACACCGCGCAGAGCAGTCACGACGATGTGTATGCGATGCAGCTGGACATCACCGTGGCCGGTGGGCTCGACCAGCACCGTCTGCGCGATGCGGTGCGCACCGTGATCAGCCGGCATCCCAACCTGGCCGCCCGGTTTTGCGACCGGTTCAACGACCCAGTCCAGATCATCCCGGCTGATCCTGAGGTGGGATGGCGGTATGTCGAGCTTGACGGCGACGATCAGGACGAACGGATTCAGCAGCTGTGTGCTGCCGAACGCGCCGCGGTGTGTGAGCTGGCCGACCGGCCAGCCTTTCGGGTGGCTTTGATCCGCACCGCTGTAGATCAGTGCCAGTTGGTGTTGACCAACCACCACATCGTGCTCGATGGCTGGTCGCTGCCGATTCTGTTACACGAAATCATCGCCAGCTACCACGGGCAGCGGTTGCCCGCGGTGGTCTCATATCGGACGTTTGTTTCCTGGCTGGCCGATCGGGACCTCGAGGCTGCCCGGGCGGCCTGGCGCGAGGCGCTGGCCGGCTTGGACACGCCCACCCTGGTGGCCCCGCTGAGCCGGTCGGGGTTGGGGCGGCGGGGCACGACCTCGTCTCGGGTGCCAGAGCAGACCACCCAGGCTGTGGTCGAGCTCGCCCGCTCGTGTCACACCACCGTCAACACCGTGTTGCAGGCCGCGTGGGCGCAGCTGTTGATGGGGCTGACCGGCCGGCATGACGTCGCTTTTGGCACCGCGGTCTCGGGTCGGCCAACCGAGGTGGCTGGCGCGGAAACGATGGTCGGTCTGTTGATCAACACGGTGCCGGTGCGCGCGACCATCACACCGGCCACCACCACCGCCGAGCTGCTCGACCAACTACACCGTGGCCACAACCACACACTGGACCACCAACACCTGGCGCTCACCGAGATCCACCGCGTCACCGGCCACGACCAGCTCTTCGACACCTTGTTCGTCTACGAGAACTACCCACTGGACACGGCCGCGTTGTCGGGCACCGGCGGGTTGGCCATCACTGAGTTCACCGCCCGCGAATACAACCACTACCCGCTAACAATGCAAGCCCTGCCGGGCCCCGAACTGGGCCTTCGCCTCGAATACGACACCGACGTGTTCGAGGCGGCCACCATCGAGGCGCTGATCGCCCGGTTGCAGCGGGTGTTGGTGGCGATGGCGGCTGACCCGCAGCGGCGGCTGTCGTCGGTGGATGTGTTGGCCGCTGATGAACACGATCTGCTCGATGAGTGGGGTAACCGCGCGGTCTTGAGCCAGTCGGTGGCCCCGGTGTCGGTTCCGGAATTGTTTGATGCGCAGGCGGCCCGCACCCCGGATGCGGTGGCGCTGACGTTTGAGGACCGGTCGTGGACGTATCGGGAACTCGACGAGGCGGCCAACCGGTTAGCGCACGCGCTGATCGAGCGTGGGGTGGGCGCGGGCCAGTGTGTGGCGCTGCTGTTTCCCCGGTGTGCTGAGGCGATCGTGGCGATGCTGGCGGTGCTCAAATCGGGGGCGGCCTATTTGGCGATGGACCCCGCCCTGCCCGATACGCGGATCGGGTTCATGGTGGCCGATGCCGCGCCGGCGGCGGTGATCACCACCGCGGATCTGGCGGCCCGGGTGGACGGGTATGACCTGGCGGTCATCGATGCCGACGATCCCGCGGTCGATGATCAGCCCGCCACGGCGTTGCCGGCCCCCGCGGCCGAGGGCCTTGCGTATCTGATTTACACCTCGGGCACTACCGGGGTGCCCAAAGGCGTGGCCATCAGCCACCAGAATCTGGCCCATTTGGCGCAGTCATCGCCGCGGGATTTGCATGGTGTGCAGGTGTGGTCGCAGTGTCACTCGTATGCGTTCGATTTCTCGGTGTGGGAGATTTGGGCGGCGTTGCTGGGCGGGGGGCGCTTGGTGGTGGTGCCTGAGGAGGTGACGGCCTCGCCGGGGGACTTCCACGACTTGCTGGTCGGCGAGGGGGTCACGGTGTTGACTCAGACCCCTTCTGCGGTGGCCGCGCTTTCACCGCAGGGGTTGGAGTCGGTGGCGTTGCTGGTTGGTGGTGAGCCCTGTCCGCCCGAGGTGGTGGATCGGTGGGCGCCGGGGCGGGTGATGATCAACGCCTACGGCCCGACCGAGGCCACGGTGTATGCGTCGATGAGTGCGCCGTTGACGGCGGGGTCGGGTGTGGTGCCGATCGGTGCGCCGGTGTCGACTGCGGCGTTGTTTGTGCTCGACGGGTGGTTGCGGCCGGTGCCGGCTGGGGTGGTTGGTGAGTTGTATGTGGCCGGTGCCGGGGTGGG
>NZ_MVHG01000157.1 GCF_002086125.1 Mycobacterium arosiense ATCC BAA-1401 = DSM 45069 | reverse complement strand
ACCTTCAATCACTCGGCTACGACACGCCGGTCACCAAATCGGTCCCCGACTCGTACACCACCTTGGCGGACGCAACCGAGCCGAGCGGACCTGCGGCCTTGACCGGACCCTGTGAACTGGTCCGCGGCGAACGAGAGTCGTTCATTGGTGAGTACAGCTGGCAGCGTAGCGGGCTGGGGGTTGGTAGCCCAGGGATGAGTGTCGCCGGTGGTGGTTGTAGTCGTGTTTCCAGTCGGCGATGACCACGCGGGCCTGGGCCAGTGACCAGAAGCTGTTGATGTTGAGGCACTCGTCGCGGATGCGGGAGTTAAATGATTCGACGTAGCAGTTGCGCCACGGCTCGCCGGGTGGGATGAAGTGCAAGCCGACCTGCCCTGCAGCCCAGTCTGCCATTGCGCTGCAAGCTAATTCCGGGCCGTTGTCACACCGCAGCACCGCCGGATAGGTGCCACGTTCGGCGGCCAGACGGTCCAGTTCGTCGATCAGGTGCTCGCCGGTGATGCTGCGCTCGACCATCCCACCGAGGTATTCGCGGGTGTGTTCGTCGATGATCGAGACGATCTTGACCGGGCGCCCATCGGTGGTGGAATCGAACTGGAAGTCCACCGCCCACACCCGGTTGGGCGCATCGGCGACCACGGCGGGCGGCGCGGTGGAACTGCCGCGGCGCTTGCGTCGTCGCCGCTGCGGCACCCGTAGCCCTTCTTCACGCCAAAGCCGTTGGATCTTCTTGTGATTGACGATCCAGCCCTCAGCACGAGCGTCGTGGTATGCGGACCGAAACCCCCGGCGGGGATGATCCTTGGCGTAGTCACGCAGCCAGTCCCGCAGCGCGGCATCAGGGTCTTGCGGTGTCGCCGCGGTGGGTTCGTGGCGCTGGGTGGCGCGGTGCTGCCCGGCCACGCGGCAGGCGAACCGTTCGCTGACCCCCAGCACGCGCTGGAGGTGACGAACGGCCGCCCGCCGGCGTTCCGGGCTTAGAAGTTTCCCCGCGCGATCTCCTTGAGCGCCGACTTTTCCAACTCGGCCTCGGCCAACAGCCGCTTAAGAGAGGCGTTCTCCCGTTCCAGATCCTTGAGCCGTTTGGCATCCTCGGCTTTCAACCCGCCGAACTGATTACGCCACCGGTGATAGGTCGCTTCCGACACGCCCAGCTCGCGGCACACCGCCGCAGTGTCCTTACCCTCGGCCAGCAGCCGATCGGCGGCCATCAACTTGCGCACGATCTGCTCAGGACTGTGTCGTTTCCTCGTCGCCATGATCTTGTCGAGCCTTCCTGCCCGCGTCGTGGGTCGCAAGACTCTCATAAGCCATGGATCAATCAAACGGGGTCAGGCCAGCCTGACTCTTCGGCGCCACACCTGTTATGTGATGCAGTTAAAGCGGCCCGATGGTGTCAATGGCCAGGTTGATGTATCCGCTGGTGGCGGGATAAAAGTATCCACCCCGTGCGATTGTTCCTAGGTTGGCTTGGGTTGCTCCTTGCGGTGTTGGGCGTTTTTCATTCGGTAGGAGTCACCGTCGGTGATGACGACGGTGGCGTGGTGCAGCAGACGATCGAGGATGCTGACCGCGGTGGTCTGCTCGGGTAGGAAGCGGCCCCATTGTTCGAAGGGCCAGTGCGATCCGATGGCCAGTGAGCGGCGTTCGTAGGCGCCGGCGACGAGTCGGATGAGCAGTTGGGTGCCGGTGTCGTCGAGCGGGGCGAAGCCGAGTTCGTCGGGGATGATCAGATCGACTCGCAGCAGGGACTCGATGATCTTGCCGACGGTGTTTGTCGGCCAGGCCGCGGTAGAGGGTTTCGACGAGGTCGGCGGCGGTGAAGTAGCGGACCTTGTGTCCGGCGTGGATCGCCGCGGTCCCCAAGCCGATGAGGGTGTGGGACTTGCCGGTGCCGGCTGGGCCGATGATCGCCAGATTCTGTTGCACCCGAATCCATTCCAGGCTTGAGATGTAGTCGAACACTTTCGGTTGGATCGAGGAGGCGGCCACGTCGAAGCTTTCCAAGGTCTTGGGCACGGGGAAAGCCGCGGTCTTGAGTCGGTTGACGACGTTGGAGGCGTCCCGTGCCGCCAGTTCGGTCTCGACCAGGGTGCGCAGGACTTCCTCAGGGGTCCAGCGTTGGGTCTTGGCGGTGGTCAGGACTTCGGGTGCGGTGCGTCGCACGGCGGCCAGCTTCAGCCGCCGTAGCCCGGAATCGAGATCGACGGCCAATGGTGGAACCGACGGTGGTGCAACGGGTTTAGCGGTCGTTGTCAGCGGTGGTGTCTTGGTCATGAGATCACCTAACCGTCGGCGATGATGGGCGTGATCTTGTAGGCGTCCAGGGACCTGGTCGGGGCTACCGGCAGGTCCAGGATCAACGCGTCGCCGGCGGGGCGGGGCTGCGGTGTTCCGGTCCCGGCGGCCAGGATAGAGCGCACGTCGGCGGCCCGGAACCGGCGGAACGCCACCGCCCGGTGCAGCGCGCAGACCAGGGCGTCGGTGCCGTGAGCGGCGCCCAGGGCGAGCAGAATCTCCAACTCCGAGTGCGCAGAACTGCTTCTCCACCGTGGTCTTCGGGCGAGGGCCGCGGCTGGGTGCCGCCCGCGGTCCGTCGTAGTGCTCGTCGAGGATCGAGACGCCACCGGGTGCGACGAGTTCGTGTTCGGCCACGATCACCCCGGTGGAGGGTTCCAGCAGACAGATCGCGCCGTGGTCGACGACCACGGCCACCGTGGTGCCGATCAACCTCATCGGCACCGAGTAGCGGGCCGAGCCGTACCGGACACAGGACAGGCGGTCGACCTTGCGCAGCACCGACGGTGCCCCGATCTGCAACCTCAGCGATGGGAGTGGTTGCAGCAGTTCACGTTCAGCGATCAACCGAGCGTCGGGGGATCGCGCAGATCTCCGAATGAGTCGCGGCGTTCACTTCCACGCACCACACGTCGGCCGCAGTATTGGCGTCGCGCAGAGTAATCGGCTTCCCGGTGACGGCGGCCTCGGTCAACAAGGGAACGGCCAGATCATCCTGTGCGTACCCGCAGAGGTGTTCCACGATGCCCTTGGATTGTGGGTCGTTGGCGTGACAGAAATCCGGGGCGAACCCGTAGTGGCTGGCCAGTCGCACGTAGTCCGGGGTGGGGACGACGACGTTGGCCACCACGCCGCCTTTGAGGCAGGCCATCCGGTCGGCCAGCACCCGCGCCGGGACCCCGCCTGCCGCGGCCAGGGCTTCGGCGATCAACGCCAACGTGGTCGAGGCACGTTCGTTAGCGGCGAAGCGCACGAAGCGCCACCGGGAGAATGCCAGTACCGCACAGAACAGGAACAACCCCGGTGCGACTTGGGCCCAGTCAATCACCAGATACTCACCCGGCTCCCACACCGCTGGGCGGCGACCGCGGTAATTAGTGCTGCGCCACAACGCTTTCGCATCCGCGACCAGCCGCCGGAAGTTGCGGTCAGAACCGGTGTATCCGGCAGCTCGGGCCTTCGGGAGCAGCCGCTTGGCCGAAATCCGGCCGTGTGACTTCTCCACGCGTTCAGCGACCAGACCGGCCACCGAATCGTAGTTATGCGGCCGTTCGGCCCGCGGCGGCGCAGGCACACCGGCCTGGTCGGCCTCGAACTTGTCGATGATCTTCTTGACGGTGCGGTGGGTGGTACCGCACTCCTCGGCGGCGGCCCTATACGACCCGAGCTGTTGATAGGCAGAAATAATGTCCATGCGGTCCTTCGCAGACTTCAATGGAACTCCCCGGTGGTGATGGCGATTGGTTGGCGCCTTCACCGTCACCATCGGGGCCCGCAGTTCCTGATCGACACGACGAACACGGGGTGGGTACTTTTACCTGGCCAAAAACGGATACCTCGACTTGGCCACCAGTGGCTACTTTTTCATGGCCACGGACAGATGGGAGTCGCTGAAGCGACGGCTCCTCGTAGCTACCCGATTACCGACAATCCACGACCGCCCAGCGGGTAAGTCGACGGAAAGCTCGTGTCGTAACATCCGTGCCAAAGCAAGAGGAAATGATTACGCCGTCGGGTTGCGTCCGCCAAGGTGGTGTACGAGTCGGGGACCGATTTGGTGACCGGCGTGTCGTAGCCGAGTGATTGAAGGT
>NZ_MVHG01000156.1 GCF_002086125.1 Mycobacterium arosiense ATCC BAA-1401 = DSM 45069 | reverse complement strand
ATTTTGGCGGTGTTCAAAGCGGGAGCGACGTATTTGCCGATCGACCCCGCGCTGCCGGCGGCGCGCATCGAATTCATAATCGGCGACGCTCAGCCGATCGTTGCGATCACCACCGCCACGCTGCGCCCCCGGCTGAACGAAAGCGAAGTGACGGTCATCGAGGTCGACGATCCCCGAATCGCCACGCAACCCAGCACGGCGTTGCCGGGGCCGGATCCCGGCGATATCGCTTACCTGATTTACACCTCGGGCACCACCGGCGTGCCCAAGGGCGTGGCCGTCACCCACCGCAACGTGATCCAGCTGATGAACTCACTGGACACCTGGACGGCGTCGAATCAGGTTTGGGCTCAATGGCATTCGCTGGCGTTCGATGCCTCAGTCGAGGAGATCTGGGGTGCGCTGCTACAAGGTGGGCGGTTGGTGGTGGTCCCCGAATCGGTGGCCGACTCACCGGAAGACTTCCACGCCTTAATGCTTGCTGAGCGGGTCAGCGTTTTGAGCCAAACCCCTTCTGCGGTGGCTGCACTGCGCGCGGAGGGGCTGGACGGGGTGTCGTTGCTGGTGGCCGGTGAGGCGTGCCCGGCCGAGGTGGTCGATCGGTGGGCGCCGGGTCGGGTCATGGTCAACGCTTACGGCCCGACCGAGACCACGGTGTGCGCGTCCAGAACTGCGCCATTGACGGTCGGGGCGGGGGCGCCGCCAATCGGTGCGCCGGTGCCCACCGCGGCGTTGTTCGTGTTGGACGGATGGCTGCGCCCGGTGCCGCTCGGGATGGTCGGTGAATTGTATGTGGCCGGCTGCGGCGTCGCGGTCGGGTATTTGCAGCGAAGTCCTTTAACGGCTGCGCGATTCGTGGCGTGCCCGTTCGGCGGTCCGGGGTCGAGGATGTATCGCACCGGGGACGTGGTGCGCTGGGGTCGCGACGGGCAACTGCACTACCTCGGGCGCGCCGACGAGCAGGTCAAGATCCGCGGCTATCGCATCGAACTCGGCGAAATCCACGCTGCCCTAAGCGCACTCGACGGCGTCGACCAAGCAGCGGTCATCGCCCGCGAAGATCGCCCGGGCGACAAGCGCCTGGTCGGCTACATCACCGGCACCGCGGACCCGGCCGAGGCGCGCGCCGCGCTGGCCGACCGGCTACCGACCTACATGGTCCCGGCCGCGGTAGTAGTGCTCGGCGCCCTCCCACTCACCCCTAACGGCAAACTCGACACCCGCGCCCTGCCCGCTCCCGAATACACCGGGAGCGGTTATCACGCCCCGGGTGATCCGGTGGAGGAGATCCTGGTTGATATCTACGCCAATGTGCTGGGTGTGCGGCGGGTCGGCATCGACGACTCGTTCTTCGATTTGGGCGGGGATTCGCTGTCGGCGATGCGCCTGATCGCCGCGATCAACGCCGGCCTGGACGCCGATCTTTCGGTGCGTACCGTGTTCGACGCGCCAACCGTGGCTCAGCTGGTCCCGCGTATCGGTATCGGCGGAGGCGGGTCAGAGCCGTTGGTGGCCGGGCCCCGTCCGCAGGACGTGCCGTTGTCGTTTGCCCAATCCCGGTTGTGGTTCCTGGATCAACTGCAAGGCCCCTCTCCCGTCTACAACATCGCGGTGGCGCTGCGGTTGGACGGGAACCTCGATACCGAGGCGTTGAGCGCCGCATTAGGCGACGTGGTGGGCCGCCACGAGAGCCTGCGCACCCTGATCGTCGCCCCTGAGGGGATTCCTCGGCAGCTGGTGCTCCCGGTCGAGCGCGTCGAAATCGATTGGCGAATCGTTGACGCCGGCAGCTGGGCGCCCGCCCGCCTGGACGATGCTTTGCAGGACGCGGTGCGGCATCCCTTCGATCTGACAACCGAGATCCCTTTGCGGGCAACCCTTTTCCGTCTCGCCGAGGATGAACACGTACTGGTGGCGGTGGTCCACCACATCGCCGCCGACGGCTGGTCGATAACACCGCTGGCACGCGATCTGGGGGTGGCCTATGCGGCCCGGTGCAGCGGGCGAGCCCCGCAATGGCCGCCCTTGCCAGTTCAGTACGTCGATTACACGCTGTGGCAGCGGGCCCAATTCGGAGATCTGGCCGATGGCCACAGCCGCATCGGTGCGCAGCTGGCCAGTTGGGAGCGGGAGCTGGCCGGGCTACCCGAGCGGCTGCAGTTGCCCACCGATCGGCCCTATCCGCTGGTGGCGGATCAGCACGGCGCCAGCGTGGCGCTGGAGTGGCCCGCAGCGGTGCAGCAGCGGGTAGCCGCGTTGGCCGCCCAGCACAACGCCACCAATTTCATGGTGGTGCAGGCCGCTTTGGCGGTGCTGCTCGTCAAGCTCAGCGGCAGTTTCGATGTCGCAGTGGGGTTTCCGATCGCGGGGCGGCGTGATCCCACGCTCGACGAGTTGGTGGGATTCTTCGTCAACACCCTGGTGCTGCGCGTCGATCTGACCGGTGATCCCACCGTGGCCGAGGTGCTGACCCAGGTGCGAGCCCGCAGCCTGGCCGCCTACGAAAACCAAGACGTGCCCTTCGAAGTCCTTGTGGAGCGGTTGAATCCGACGCGCAACCTGACCCACCACCCACTCGTGCAGGTCGTGTTGGCCTGGCAGAACTTCGCCGGGGACCCGGCCGCCGAGCTGAGCTTGGGTGATCTCGAGGTCACCTCGTTGCCGGTGAGCACCCAGACCGCACGCATGGACCTGACGCTCTCACTGGCCGAACGCTGGACCCGGGAAGGTGCGCCCGCCGGAATAAGCGGAGCGGTCGAGTTCCGCACCGATGTCTTCGACCCCGACACCATCGAGGCGTTCATCGCACGGTGGCAGCGGGTGTTGATGGCCATGACGGCCGACGCCAACCGCACGTTGTCATCGATTGATTTGCTCGACGAGCCCGAGCAGGCCCGGCTGGCGGAGCTGGGTAACCGGGCGGTGTTGACCCGGGCGGCCGTCCCGACGCCGTCCATACCGATGTTGTTCGCCGAGCAGGTGGCTCGCGCACCCGGGGCGGTGGCGCTCACCGCCGATGGCCAGTCGATGACCTACCGCGAGCTTGATCAGGCGTCGAACCGGTTGGCGCATTTGTTGGCGGACCACGCCGTGGGCCCGGGTCGGTGTGTGGCGCTGCTGATGTCCCGCTCGGCCGAGGCGATCGTGGCGATCCTGGCCGTGCTCAAGACCGGGGCCGCCTACCTGGCGATCGACGCTGCAGTCCCCACCGCCCGGCTACGGTTCGTGCTCAGCGACGCCGCGCCGGCGGCGGTGCTCACTACCGCCGAGCTGTCGGGGCGGCTCGACGGGTTTGACGTGCCGGTCATCCAGGCCGACGATCCCCGCATTCCCACCTACCCCAGCGCTGCCCTGCCGGCACCGGCCCCGGACAACCTCGCTTACCTGATCTACACCTCGGGTACCACCGGTGTGCCCAAAGGCGTTGCCATCACTCACCACAACGTGGTCCAGCTGCTGGGTTCACTGGACGCCGGGCTGCCCGCGCCGGGCGTATGGACCCACGCCCACTCGCTGGCCTTTGACGTCTCGGTGTGGGAAATCTTGGCGCCGCTGCTACGCGGGGGCCGACTGGTGGTGGTCGACGAGACGGTGGCCGCCTCCCCGCCAGAACTGCACCAACTGCTGCTCGATGAACGCATCAGCGTGTTGACCCAAACCCCCTCGGCCGCAGCGATGCTGTCCCCCCACGGGCTAGAAGCCACCACACTGGTCACCGTCGGAGAAGCTTGCCCCCTCGAAGTCGTCCACCAGTGGGCATCCGGGCGGGTGATGGTCAACGCCTACGGCCCCACCGAAACCACCATGTGCGTGGCCATCAGCGCCCCCCTGAACACCGCCGCCCCGGTGGTGCCGATCGGCGCCCCGGTTCCCGGGGCCACGTTGCACGTCCTCGACCGCTGGCTACGTCCGGTCCCGATCGGGGTGATCGGCGAGCTCTACATCGCCGGGGCCGGGGTCGCGGTGGGCTATCTGGGTCGGCCCGCACTGAGCGCTACCCGCTTCATCGCCAACCCCTACGGCCCCCCTGCAACCCGGATGTATCGCAGCGGGGATTTGGTGCGTTGGGGTCGTGATGGGCAGTTGCAGTATCTGGGGCGTGCCGATGAGCA
>NZ_MVHG01000155.1 GCF_002086125.1 Mycobacterium arosiense ATCC BAA-1401 = DSM 45069 | reverse complement strand
TACCTCGGATAGATTGGCAAAGACACGCCGATACCGCAGATACGGTGGCAATACATCACATCGGATGTCAACGGACACGAGGTGAGTCATGTGTCTTCCGCCTTTCGTTGGTGGGACTGTAAGTCCGCGAAGCGACAGCAGCGGATATACCGGTGGCCCGGTCGGCTGGCGATCCCCGTGAGGCGGCAGATCAACGAGCAGCCCTCCCCCACCATTGAAGGGATCAGCACCTGCGCCGGCGACCTGCCCGAGAAGAAAGAGACGCATATCCTCGCCCCGGCCCAGCGGAAGCTATCGCAAGAGGCCCGCTGAAGGTACGAGCCAGATAGGTGGATTTGTTCCCTCAATCGTCACGTGATGCAGGCTGCATCACCTTGTCAGCGGTGGACCGCATAATCCAGGGATGCGGCAGGATGGGAACGCTGGGCGGCCGCGCAACGCGGTTGAGGCATATCTCGAACAGCTTCGGCAGGCTGAGCTGGTCGCCGAAGCAGAGGATGCGGCGCACGGGAAGCACTATTTGTCTGTTGCCACAGGAGATTTGGAGACCAGTGATGACGTGGCGCGGGTCGAGCAGCTCACCGCTACGGCCTGGGCCGGGCGTGAAGGCGCACACATGACCTCCTCTCGAGGAGGCAGTGACTACGTGACGCTGGTGATCGAGGGTCCGTCTGCCGCGCAGTTCGTCGACGAGCTGGCAGACCTGGCCGAAGAACTCGATCCGGGATTCTGGCGCATCTCCCGCTCGTCGAGCCAATTTTGATGTACGGCTCGGTTGCGCGGGCCAGACAAGGACCAAGGATGACCGCCACCCATCGCGCGTTGCCCAGGTTCGCCGCGGTCTCGACCATCATCGCGACCCTTTGTGCCACCGCGAGCTGCGATTCAACGCGTCACGCTCAGGGAAGTCCAACGCCGACGGCCCGCGCCTCCGGCTGGCCGACAACCCTGAACGACTTCACGGTGGTCTGGACCGCTGAACCCGGCATCGACGTCACGACCGGGCCCGTGGTAGCGGTACGCGCCTACGCCGAGTCCTACCTACTCGCCTCCATCACAGGAGACAATCGCTACCTGTATCCCGGCTTCCAGCAGTCCGTCGATCCCAACCAATCCATCGACCATCCCACCGGCACGCAATACCTCTGGCCGAAGCACTACGAACGCGAACACCCGTGGGTGGGCACTGACCAGGTGCACATCTCCTCTGTAACGACGTCCGGCCGCGACGTGACGGTGCTGGCTTGCGAATACACGTTTGGCACAGCTCAACTAGCCCGAGACGGGTACGAACCCAACATCGCTCTGCCGCCACCGCATTCAGGCATTACATCCATGCGGATCACCATGACGGCTCCCGCAAAGCCGGCACCCCAATTCCCCCAGCAGGGACCGGCTCGCGCACCGTCGGCCGACGTCTTCAACGGCTGGCGGATCACCAGCCATCAAGGCGGCTACTTCGCGCAGACCGGGATCGGCGACGAATGGCCAAATGTCATCGAAGACGAAAACACCTGTATCGCCAAGGCGCCTCAACACCCCGATCTCAAACGCGGCGGCCGATATCCTCGCGGCGACTTTCCTACCCAACCGGCATCTCCCGGATGGCCGGCCCCCAGCGCGGTATAGCCGATTGCTATACGCGCCTATACGTGGCTATAAATCGTGGGCCTCGCGAGCGTAAGGGTCGCTGACCAACCACCGCGTGATGGTGGGGTCACCACCATCCCAACGTCCGGCTTGTAGCAGCTTCGTTGCGCTTCAACGTGATTGAGGGCAGTTCGGTTTAGCGGGCGGGGAAAAGAGCCTCGGTCGTAGCCGGCGCTGGATCCGCTGTCAGCTAATCGCGGACATGGCCAGATTCCCCAGTTTCGATGAGAATGCTGCCCAAGGTTCACTGAGATCGGACAAGTATCGCACCGGCGTCTGAAGGTTATGGCGTCGATTTCACGCGTCCTCTGACCCTCTCCGCGTTTCGTCACGTGACGGGCTGTCGTTGTGCCCGTAACTGGTCAAGGGCGCTCTAGTCGACGGTCCCAGCAGGCACCACCCACTGGCAAGGTTGGCCAGTCACTGCCGAAATCAGGTCGAAGTCTGCGTCGTAGTGAAGAACAGTGAGTCCGTGTTCTTCTCCGGCGGCGGCGATGAGTAGGTCAGGAATCTTGCGGCCGCGCTGGCTTCGCTGAGCCAGGAGTCGCTGGACCTGAAGCGCGCGACGATGATGCGATTCGGTCGATTCCACAAGCTCGAATGCATCCAACGCCGCTATTAAGTCGTCCCACTCGGCTTCATTCCTCGCCGAATAGCCGACCTCGAGATCGGTGATACGGGCCCGCGCGAGTTCGCCCGAAGCCGCGAGCGGTTCCACCACCTCCCGGACGCTGGGCTGGCTGAGTCGCTTTATCACACTGGTGTCGATAAGAAACGTCAGCGCCATGCCTCGGCGCGATCTTCGGACGGCGCGGCGGCCAGTGCATCCAGAGCGGAGGCCACGTGTTCTGCGCGGTGCGACGTCGCGCGGCGCAGAGCCGCGTTCACCGTCTCTTTGATCGTGGTTGTTCCCAGTTCTGCGCGAGCCATCTCCAATGCCTGTTCGTCAATGTCGATCAGATGCTTGCCCACGTGCCTAGTATATACAGGGAGGCGCGCGATATATACCCGCGGTACGGCCCGGTCGCGAGTCACCAGAAGGCGGTTCGCCCCGGGTTCGATGAGAAAGCGTGAGGTCCCCCAACAGGGTCCGGGTTTGTCCCCGCCTGAGGCAACCGCGTCGTAGCTGCTTCAGCGGTCGCTCGGGATACGGATGTGGGCGGGGTCGGTGTTCCGTAATCCTTTGAAGCTGGCGTGGCGAAGCCAGCGGTGGGCCACATATTCGCGGTAAGCGACTTCGCAGACCAGTTCGGGTTCGACCCACGACACCCCGTGTGCCTCAACGGGATTGGCGGCGGGTGTGGCGGTGCGCGTGATGGGGTGGAGCATGGCATAGAGGTACCGGCGGGTGGTGTCGCTGAATCCGGTTCCGACTTGTCCGACGACGATCAGGTCGCCGTCGTCGTTGTGGCCGGCTAGCAGCAGTGAGCCGATACTGGTGCGTCCCCCGGGACCGGCGGCGTGGCAGTAGCCCACGATGATCAGTTCGCAAGTTGGGCGGACGAGGGACTTGATCCACTGGGTGGTGCGGCCGGGCCGGTAGGGCGCGTCAAGGCGCTTGGCGACGATTCCCTCCATCTGGTGGCGGGCCGCGACGTCGAGCATGTCTGCCGGGACCACCGCGGTCAGGGCACGCGGAATGGTCAGGGTGGGCGACTTGTCGACGACCATGAGTGCGTCGAGCAGTTCGCGGCGTTGGATATACGCCTGAGTGGTGAGGCTGCGGTTGTCGAGCGCTAGGAGGTCGAAAGCCAGCAGGCGGACGGGCACTTCGCGCAGCAGCTCGGGGTGTGGTCGACGTTGCTGTGGCCAGCGGCGCTGCAGGCGGGTGAACGATGGCCGGCCGGTGTGATCGACGGCGACGATCTCGCCGTCGAGAACCGCTTGGCGATCGCCGATGGCGGCGGCCACGCCGGCGAGTTCGGGGAAGGTCCGCGACACGTCTGCACCATGGCGGGTGAAGACCGTGACCGCGCCGTGCTGGACGTGGACGGTTGCTCTCTGGCCGTCAAACTTCCACTCGACGGCCCAGCCATCCGCGCGTCGTGGCGGGGTGCCGAGCGTCGCCAGCATCGGTGCCCATGCCGGATTTCGCACAGGCGTCTGGGTGGCCACCGGATCGACGGTACCCGCCCGCTCGGCGGTGGGATCTATCTGCGTGGTGATGGTCCGGTGATGCAGCCTGCATCACGGCTTAGTGGGCGTGGACGATATTCCGCGGCGCTTCGCCGGCGCGACGGATCTGCACGTCATACCTCACGTCGGGTGGGTGCCTTCGGTGCCGATGAATTGAATCTCGCTGATAGCTACGGTGGTCACCTCATCGGGAGTCCCCGACGCGGTTGGGCTTGGGGACGTTGCGGATTGAGGCGGATCAGAGGTTGCTTTGACGCGGATGAGTAGTTTGCTGACAGTGGCTGGTGGATTGAAGGTGATGAAGCGCCAATCCCTGGCCCCTGCGGTGTCGATGACGACGGGGTCGCGTTTGAGGTCCTTGGGGAACCACACCTCGAGTTGGGTGACAATGCGGTGCTTGGACCATTGGTCGGAGCCGTCGGGCGCGGTGGCGTCGAAGCCGCCGATGGCCCGGAGTTGGGTCAGGGTGACTTGGCGGCCGAAGTCGACTTGCAGGGTTTGTCCGTCCTGGTTCTTGACCCGGGTGCAGACCCATGCGGTGTTGAAGTCGCCGTCGAAGGCCCGGTTGGCGTCGGAGTAGTTGGCGTCGCGCGGGCACACGTCGCTGGCGGTGACCCCTTTGAGGATGGTGTCTTGCCGTAGCGGCGCCTGTGAGGGTGGTGGCGGTGCGGTCGCGGCCGGTGTGGTGATGTGGGGTTGCGGGTTGATGTCAGAGGTGAGGTAGTTGACGGCGGCCAGGGCCACCAGCAGGATCACCACGGCGGCCGCGGTGATGAATGCGGTGTGCATTCGGCGATCGGGCGGCACTCGCTTGTTGAACGCGCGGCCGCCGGCGCGGGCCGCGCGTCCGGACGCGCGTAGGGCGCGGGTGAGCAGGCCCGGCTTGTCCGGCGGTTGACTGTCGTTGGGGGTGTCGTCGTCGGGTGGTGGGGGTAGGCCGCGGC
>NZ_MVHG01000154.1 GCF_002086125.1 Mycobacterium arosiense ATCC BAA-1401 = DSM 45069 | reverse complement strand
AGACAAGCCACACCCCACCCGGAGGTTCTCCTCACATCAAGCCAACACGCCTGCTACCAACGTCTGGTCCGAGTACAACTAAATCGAGTTCTGTCCAGGCAACGTCGTGTCAACGGCCATGCTTCCATATAGATGCTGGTCTCTCTCGACCACACAGCAGCTGATTGGCTGGAGGGGGTTATCGTTCGGTGCGGGTCCGCCTTAGCTACCGAGCGAGATCCATCAGTTCTTGTGCGGCATCCAGTCTTTCGTCAATCGACTCGTAGGTGAATACGAAATCGACAATGACTTCGGCGGCGCCCCGTTCGAATGCTAGCGCAAGCCGGTCGGCAACATGTCGAACGCTTTCGCCTGATGCGCTATTAACACGAATGATTTTCTCGAGCGTGTCTGGATCTCTTCCAGAGTCGCGTGCAGCCTGCCGAGCCGCTGCCCACAGCGCCGCCGCGGCGTCCTCTGGAATCGCGTCGAATCCGAGCCAGCCTGCAGCACGCCGCCCAACTCGAGCTAACGCGGCTGGGCTAGCGCCCCCGAGATAAATGGGTGGCCCGCCGTGCTGAACGGGTCGCAGATCCACTTGCGAGAGCGGCAAAGTGATGAAGGGGCTGTTGTACTCGACTGGGTTAGTAGTCCACCACTGGTGCAAAAACGAGAGGATATCGTCGAGTCGGCGTCCACGCGAGGACCAGGACAGACCCAGGGCGTCGTACTCATCCCGCATCCAACCGAGCCCAAACCCTGCTCCGAGCCGGCCATCGCTGAGGACATCAAGCGTGGTCAACGTACGAGCAAGATGAATCGGCTGGTGCAGCGGTGCAGAGGGTACTGAAATTGAACCTCACCCGCGTAGTAACGGCTGCTGCGGCGGCGATGACGGCAAACGGGTCGGCGAACGCGTTAATAGTCCCCAAGTACTCGCTGCGATAGGCGTCGTCGTCGCCGCCGGGGTAGGGGCTGTGAATTTCCAGGGGGGTGAACAGGCGATCACCAGCCCACAGCGAGTCGTAGCCAAGCTGCTCAATGCGTGCCGCGAAGCGGCGCAACGTCGCCGCGCTACCAAATGCCGACCCATACTGAGGAAGTGCCATGCCAATTCGCATGGCCCCATTCTGCTCTACCCAGAGCACCCGAACCTCGGCCGGGCGAGATATTGTCAAGACCTGTGGATGGGGTCACTCGTCGAATGGTTCGTCAGACCAGTGGAACCACGCGTCACTGTCGTGAATGTGGAGTAGGTACTCCGCGACAGGCGTGCCCCGGTCGTTGACCAAGGTCAGTGCGTTGCTGATCAAGTCGTACGCCTGCTCCCAGGAATCCATAGCGTCCCCGGGGTCTGGGTCGTCGGATAAGTCGTCTACGAGTTCGAGTTCGCGGTCGAAGAGTGGCTTGAACCGGGCGAATCCTGGTAAGGCGACGAAGGTGCTTGATGGCCAGGGGAATTCGCCGCCAGTGATGTGAATCTCTCCGATGAGCTCAGCGTCGTGTTTGAGCTGCCAGATTTCTTTTGACACGGAATCTCCTCTGCGAGAATGAATCAAGCGACATTTACATCGCGAGATGATTTTGAGTCGTTGGGTGTAATGTCCGTGGGTCGTTCGAGCAACTTGCCCTTGTGGAAGACAGCGCCGGCACGGACGAGGGCGACCAAGTGTGGTGCGTTGACCGCGCGCCAGCGGGTCTGACTTGCCTCGATTAACTTGTAGGCCATCGCCGGTCCGGCTGCGCGAGAGCCCGGTCCTTGGTGACTTTTTTCCTCAAACGTACTGTGGCAAGGCGCCGCGGCGGTGAACGTATTTGAAAGCGCGCTTCTAAAGCTGGGAAGTACTCCAGCAGAGTGGTCCGCAGGCGGGCCAGGGCGCGATTGCGGTTTATGGATGAATCGGTTCGCCGAGCGTACAGCAGGCGCGGATCCACCGTTATTTCGTCACGCTGACGAAATGGCTGCAGATCGCGGCGCATGCGGGAGGCGGGGATACCGGGGTCGGTGTCCGTTTTCAGTTGAAAGATCCTGGCGCACTTGGGCCTACGAGTATCACGTCGATGCAGATGTGTGGGCCTGGATCGCGGGTGACGCGACGGTCGGCGGTTGGGATTGTGTTGCATGTCAATTTGACTCAGCGAAGCCCGAGTGCCACGATGGCCTGTGCAAGCACCTCGCTAGGTGAGGCGTCTGCGCGGACATAGGCCACTGACCTCGAACGTCGAGAGACGCCCAGGGTCAGGACAGCTCTTCCCGGATTAAGGGTTGAGCCCAAGTGGCTTCCGGCTCTGGTGAGCCGGATACGCCGTGTGGTGCCGAAGCTCTGACGAGAGGGGTGCGGGCCCAAGCTTTTTTCGAGTTGGGCGCTTCTCCCCGTGTGTGAGATATGGCATCCCCGTATGCCCTGGCCGCGAGGAGGTGAGAGCGAAGTGAGTCCCGGTGATAGTCCGTATCCCAGATCGATGACCATTTCGTTGCGATCCGACCCCGGCCACGTTTCGTAGCCCGATTCGGCTCGTTTCGCATATTCTCGCGCACGCCAACGCTTTACGCGTGCGTGCGCGAGTGTGCGCGGAATTGGCCCCGCTGTCGAACCACGGCTGAGTTCGGTCTCTTGATGAGGAGAACTCCGATGTCGCGTTGCGTGCCGGCGGCTATGGCCGCTGCGTTATCAGCGTCAATGGCAACACAATTCAGCATCTGTGCCGCGACGGCCAGCGCGATCGCAGCGAGCTAGGGAAGGGGCCCGACAAATGTTCGTGGACTTCGCGATGCTCGCACCCGAAATCAACTCCGCGCGCATGTATGCCGGGCCGGGATCGGGTCCGATGCTGGTTGCCGCGTCGGCGTGGAACGGCCTGGCCGCGGAGTTGCGTTCGGCCGCACTGTCGTACGGGTCGGCGCTTTCGTCGTTGACCAGCGAGGAATGGCATGGTCCCGCATCGGCGGCGATGGCCGCCGCGGCCACGCCGTACGTGGCCTGGATGAGCACCACCGCCACGCAAGCCGAGCAGGCAGCGGCCCAGGCCGAAGCCGCGGCGGCCGCCTACGAGGCCGCGTTCGCGGCCACGGTGCCGCCGCCGGTGATCGCGGCGAACCGGGCGCAGCTGGCGGCGCTGGTCGCCACCAACGTGCTGGGCCAGAACACGGCGGCCATCGCGGCCACCGAGGTGCAGTACGGTGAAATGTGGGCCCAGGACGCCGCGACGATGTACGGCTACGCCGCCTCGTGCGCGGCGGCGACTCGCCTGCCGATGTTCACCGAACCGGGGCAGACCACCCGCCAGGACGGGCAGGCCCGCCAGGCCGCGGCGGTCACTCAGGCGGGCGGCAACTCGACCGCAAGCCAGCAGGCGACGGTGTCGCAGCTGAACACCGCCGTGCCCGACGCGTTGCAGACGTTGTCGTCGCCGACGGAATCGTCGGGCGGGTCATCGACGGCCGGGTCATCGAGTCTGTCGTCGATCCTGGACCCGAATAGCAATTTCTGGAACACGCTCACGTCGTCCGGGGCGTTTAACCCGGCCCAGGTCGCGCAAGCGGTGACGAGTTCGACGCTGTTCGGCTCCAGCGCCGGCGCCCTCAACGATCTGGCAGACGCGGTGCCGCTGGCGACCGGCGTCGGCTCTGGCGCCCAGGGTCTTTCGGGTCTGTCGGGTATGGCGGGTCTGGGCAACGCAGGCGCCTCGGTGTCGGCCGGCCTGGGCCGGGCGTCGATGGTCGGCCCGCTGTCGGTGCCGCCGAGCTGGGCCCCGCCCGCGCCGGTCGCCAGCCCGTTGCCGTCGGCGTTGGGCGGCACCCCGATGGTGGCCCCGCCCCCAGCGATGGCAGCCGGCATGCCCGGCATGCCGTTCAGCCCCATGGGCAACCGCGGACTCGGACGCGCTGTCCCGCAGTACGGATTCCGGCCGAACTTCGTCGTGCGCCCGCCCGCCGCCGGGTAGGTCTCCGGCACGCGAGCCCTTGGCTTTGGCCGAAAACCGTTACCGTCCGGATCTTTACAACGGCGCATGGAAAAATTCGCGGTGCCGATCGCACCGCCGCCTGCGTCGAGAGGTCTGTGTCACAAAGCCGCTGCGCCCTACGGGAATTCGTCCCACAGGAAATTGCCAGTGGTCCACCAGCGCCACGGCAGACTGGAGGCGGCGGCAGGTAGACGTAGGTTCCGCGCGTGAATGCATCGCGTGACCACGGCATGATTTCCACCCGCTGTACCGCGTCGGGGGCGACACCAATGCTCGGCAGAGATCATCGGTCAACGCGGTCGGGCTGGGTTCGTCGAGCGTGGTGCTGGCGAATCCGTAGAGCACGCGGTCCGTTCGCCAGCCCGCACGGACGATCATTCCGCCGATGAATCCTTTGGACTGCAGCACACGACGAGGGTTGACGACGGGGTCCAGATGACGGGAGTCTCGTCCGGGCCGGCCTCGGCCGGTTGACCCGATCGAAGTCGAAGCCATCATCAGACCACCGATCAGTCAGGCCGCGTGACCGAAACTGTCACCTGGCTGCTCGTGCAGCAGACCCGACGACCCCAACGTCGGTGCACAGGTGCAGATACCACAGCATGTGGCACTGAGACAGGGCCGCGACCGCGACGAGCAGTTGCTCCGGGTTCCAACGGCCAGGATCGCCCCGACCGATCACTGGGTCAGCGGATGCCGGAATCGGCGGGGGTCTCCAAACGTATGCACCTCGTGATTGCGCGAGTAGCTGCGGTAATCGGTCGTGGCACCCGTCCAGGCAACTTCGACTTCATAACGGTGCTCACCTACGCCAACGAGCATCCCACAGCGCGCCCAGCGAATGACTATTTTCGGCTGTCGCTCCGTACCGTCAATAAGGGTTGCGTCCGCCAAGGTGGTGTACGAGTCGGGGACCGATTTGGTGACCGGCGTGTCGTAGCCGAGTGATTGAAGGT
>NZ_MVHG01000153.1 GCF_002086125.1 Mycobacterium arosiense ATCC BAA-1401 = DSM 45069 | reverse complement strand
GCTGCCCCACACCGACCCGGTGATCGGCTTCAACTACCTCGGCCGACTCGGAGCCGCAGCCGGCGAGGCATCCGAAAAGCTATGGCGGATAAGCAGCGACGGTGAGTCGGCGGCCGCGGCGGCCGCGGCCATACCTATGCCGCTGGCGCACACCCTGGAACTCAACGCCGCCATCCGAGACGCGGGCACCGGTCCCCTGCTGCACGCCAGCTGGACCTGGGCGCCCTCGGCACTCGACCACACCCAAGTCAACCGCCTGGCCCACCTCTGGTTTGACGCCCTGGCCGGCATCTGCGCCCACGTCCGCGGCGGTGGCGGCGGGCTGACCCCGTCGGACATCGCGCTTGCCGGGCTGAGCCAGCAACAGATCGACGAGCTGGAGCGCCAATATGCGGATCGCTGACGTTTTGCCGTTGACTCCACTACAGCAGGGGCTGTTCTTTCATGCCAGCACCGCCCAAGGTCATGACGACAATGTTTATGCGTCTCAGCTCGAGATCACCGTAACCGGCACGCTCGAGCCATACCGGCTGCACGACGCGGTACAAACGGCGATCAACCGGCATCCCAACCTGGCGGCCCGCTTCTTCGAACGGTTCGGGGAGCCGGTGCAGATCATCCCGGCCGATCCCGCGCCGGGGTGGCGGTACGTCGACCTTGCCGACGCCGGTGATCTCGACGAGGAGGTCCGGCAGATCTGCGCGGCCGAACGCGCCGCGGTGTGCGATCTGGCCAAGGGGCCCGCCTTTCGGGTGGCCGTCATTCGCACCGGCTCCGAGCAGTACCGGTTGGTGCTGACCAACCACCACATCGTCCTCGATGGCTGGTCAATGCCGATCCTGCTGCAGGAAATCTTCGCCGCCTATTACGGGCAGCGGCTCCCCGCCGCAGCGTCCTATCGGGAGTTTGCCGCCTGGCTGGCCGCACGTGACATGGAGGCCGCCCACAGCGCTTGGCGTTCGGTGCTGGCCGGCTTTGATACCCCCACCTTGGTCGGACCGCCGGATCGATTAGGGCTCGGACGACGCGCGGTGGTCTCATCGCGGCTGTCGACCCACACCACCCACGCGCTAAGCGAGCTGGCCCGCGCTCACCACACCACCGTCAACACCGTGCTGCAAGCGGGTTTCGCGCAATTGCTGACCTGGCTGACCGGCCAACACGATGTCGCGTTCGGCACCGCGGTCTCAGGTAGGCCGGCCGAGCTGGCCGGTGCGGAATCGATGGTCGGCCTGTTCATCAACACCGTGCCGGTGCGAGCGCGCATCGCACCGGCCAGCACCACCGCCGACCTGCTCGACCAGATGCAAACCGCCTACAACGACACGCTGGAACACCAGCATCTGGCACTTAGCGAAATCCACCGAATAACCGGCCAGGACAAGCTGTTCGACACCCTATTCGTGTTGGAAAACTATCCCGTCGACACCGCGACCCTGTCCGGCGGCGACCACCAGCTGGCTATCACCGAATTCACCGGCCGCGAGTACAACCACTACCCGTTGACGGTGCAAGCCACCCCTGGCCGCCAGCTGGGGCTGCGCGCCGAGTACGACACCGACGTGTTCGACCCCGACAGCATTCACGCCCTCATCGACCGGTTCCAGCGGGTGCTGGTGGCGATGACCACCGACCCGAACCGGCGGCTGTCGTCGATCGATCTGCTCGACGCCAGTGAGCGCGCCCGACTGGACGCCGTCGGCAACCGCGCCACGCTGACCCGATCGGGGCCGGCGCCGATGTCGATTCCGGCGCTGTTCGCCGAACAGGTGGACCGCGCGCCGGAGGCGGTGGCGGTGACCTTCGAGGGCCGCTCCATGACCTACCGGGAACTCGAGGAGGACGCAAACCGGTTGGCGCACAACCTGATTGACCGTGGGGTCAGCGCCGGGCAGCGGATAGCCCTGCTGCTGGAACGTTCGCCCTCGGCCATCGTCGCGATGCTGGCGGTGTTGAAGACGGGCGCGGCTTATCTGGCCATCGACCCGGCCTTGCCGGACCCGCGGATCGGTTTCTTGATGGCCGACGCCGCACCGGTGGGCGTCGTCACGACGGCCGGCCTACGCGACCGGATAGCCATCGACGACCTGCTGGTCATCGATCTCAACGACCCCGACGTTGCTGCCCACCCCGTCACGGCGTTGCCGGGGCCGGACCCCGACCATATCGCCTACCTGATCTACACCTCGGGCACCACCGGCGTGCCCAAAGGTGTGGCGATCAGCCACCGCAATCTGGCCCACCTGGCGGATTCACAGCCCATCCTGCTGCCGGCGAAACAGGTTTGGACGCAGTGCCATTCGTATGCGTTCGACTTCTCGGTGTGGGAGATCTGGGCTGCGCTGCTCACCGGTGGGCGGCTGGTGGTGGTCCCCGACTCGGTGGTGAATTCGCCGCCGGACTTTCACGCCATGCTGCTCAGCGAACGGGTCAACGTGTTGACCCAGACCCCGTCGGCGGTGGTAGCCCTGTCGGCCGAGGGGCTGGAGTCGGTGTCCTTGCTGCTCGGAGGTGAGGCGTGCCCGGCCGAAGTGGTCGATCGGTGGGCGCCGGGGCGAGTGGTGATCAATGCCTACGGGCCGACCGAGGCGACGGTGTACGCGTCGATGAGTGCGTTGACGGCGGGGACGGGGACGCCGCCGATCGGGGCGCCGGTGCTCACCGCGGCGTTGTTTGTGCTGGACGGCTGGTTGCGCCCCGTGCCGGTCGGGGTGGTCGGTGAGCTGTATGTGGCCGGCGCCGGCGTCGGGCTCGGATACCTCGGTCGGGCCGGGTTGACCGGATCGCGGTTCATCGCGTGTCCCTTCGGGGTGCCTGGAGCGCGGATGTATCGCACCGGGGATCTGGTGCGGTGGCGCGCCGACGGCCAGCTGCACTACCTCGGGCGCGCCGATGAACAGGTCAAAATCCGCGGCTACCGCATCGAACTCGGCGAAATCCAGGCCGCCCTCATCGGGCTGGACGGAGTCGAGCAGGCGGTCGTGATCACTCGCGAGGACCGCCCCGGCGACAAGCGGCTGGTCGGCTACATCACCGGGACCGCAGACCCGGCCCAGGCGCGCACCGCGCTGGCCGACCGGCTTCCGGCCTACATGGTGCCGGCCGCGGTCATGGTGATCGAGGCGCTGCCGCTGACCCCGAGCGGGAAACTCGACACCCGCGCCCTGCCGACACCGGAATACTCCGGCAACGACCATCACACCCCGGCCACCCAGGTGGAGGAGATCCTGGCCGGCATCTATGGCCAGGTGCTCGGGGTGGACCGGGTCGGGGTCGATGACTCGTTTTTCGACCTGGGCGGGGATTCGCTGTCGGCGATGCGCCTGATCGCGGCGATCAACACCGGCCTGGACGCCGACCTTTCGGTGCGCACCGTGTTCGAAGCGCCCACGGTGGCTCAGCTGGCCCCACGTATCACTGCCCGTGGGGATGGATTGGCGCCGTTGGTCGCCGGTGCGCGTCCGGCTGTGGTGCCGTTGTCATACGCCCAGCAGCGGCTGTGGTTCCTTGACCAATTGCACGGACCCTCCTCCGTCTACAACATGACGGCGGCACTGCGCTTTAGTGGTGTCCTCGATAGCGATGCGCTGGGCGCCGCACTAGCCGACGTGGTGGCTCGCCAAGAGAGCCTGCGCACGCTGTTCGTCGCACCCGACGGTATCCCGCAGCAGATGGTCGTTCCCGCCGAGCGGGCCAAAGCGAATTGGCGCGTTGTCGACGCGGGCGGTTGGTCGGCGGATCAACTGGACGAGGCCATCGACTCGGTCGCGCAGCACAATTTCGATTTGGCCACTGAGATCCCTTTGCGGGCAACACTTTTCCGTGTCGCCGAGGATGAACACGTCCTGGTGGCCGTGGTCCACCACGTCGCAGCTGACGGCTGGTCGATCACTCCGCTGGTCGCCGATCTGAAGGCGGCTTACCTGCGGCGGTGTGCGGGCCTGGCACCCGACTGGCCGCCGCTGCCGGTGCAGTACGTCGATTACACACTGTGGCAGCGCACCCAACTGGGTGATCTGGCCGACGGCCACAGCCGCATCGCCGCGCAGCTGGCCTATTGGGAGCAGGAGCTGGCCGGGCTGCCCGAGCAGCTGCAGTTGCCCACCGATCGGCCCTACCCGCCGGTGGCCGATCAACGCGGCGCCAGCCTGACGGTGGACTGGCCGGCCGAGTTGCAGCAGCGAATTGCTCGGGTGGCCCGCGAGCACAACGCGACCGGTTTCATGGTGATCCAGGCCGGCCTGGCGGTGCTGTTGTCGAAGATCAGCGCCAGTTCCGATGTCGCGGTGGGGTTTCCGATCGCCGGACGACGTGACCCGGCGCTCGATCATTTGGTGGGTTTTTTCGTCAACACTCTGGTGCTGCGAATTGATCTGACAGGTGATCCGACTGTCGCAGAGCTGCTGGCCCGGGTCCGCCGGCGCAGCCTGGCCGCCTATGAACACCAAGACGTGCCCTTCGAAGTCCTTGTGGAGCGGCTCAACCCCAACCGCAGCCTGTCGCATCACCCGCTGGTCCAGGTGGCGTTGGCCTGGCAGAACAACGCACCCGCAACGTTGGCCTTGGGTGATCTGCGGGTCACGCCGCTGCCGGTGAACACCCGCACCGCGCGGATGGATCTGGCGTTTTCGTTGGCCGAACGCTTCACCGAGGCCGGTGAGCCCGGCGGGATCGGCGGAGCGGTGGAGTTTCGCACCGATGTGTTCGACGCGGACAGCATCCACGCGTTGATCGGGCGCTTGGAGCGGGTGCTGAAGGCGATGACCGCCGAACCCGCACAGAGGATTTCGTCGATCGATTTAATCGACGAGGCCGAGCTTGCCCGGCTCGGGGTGTGGGGGAATCGGGCGGGGTTGACCTGGTTGCCGGCGGCGGTGTCGATCCCGGCGGTGTTCGCCGAGCAGGTGTCGCGCAACCC
>NZ_MVHG01000152.1 GCF_002086125.1 Mycobacterium arosiense ATCC BAA-1401 = DSM 45069 | reverse complement strand
TACCTCCTCGACGAACCACCTGACATGACTCCAACCTTCCCAAGAAGTGGAGTCTCCAGACATCCCGGGGCGGTTCAGCGTCTGGAAAGCTGCGTGTGAGAGCAGCAACAATGATCGACATCCATTCTAAAAGATGTAGGCGATGCAAGGCTGCGTTCAAGCCGTTGTCTCGCACCGGCTTTAGGGTCCGTTGATAGCAGAGCTAGTTGTGTCCAACGTCGGACTCTGCGTAGCCGACCTGAAGGAGGCGCTGCGCTTCTACATCGAAGGGCTGGTCTTCACAGTGGCCGAGACATACAGCGCCGGATAAGAAGTAGCGGCGGCTGCGGAGATCGACTGCGGTACGCGACTCACCTCGCAGATGATCGTCAAGGACGTTGCGGCTCGAGCTGTTGTGGTGAGCCGAGCCCGGCTGTGCTGGTGCCCCGTCGGCCGCACGCAATCTGCTTGGTCGGACTCATTTGTCGTTCACGGTCGATGACCTTTCGGCTGCCGAAGCCCGACTGGTGCGACAATGAACAAGATACCCGAGGATTCCGCACTCGTTTCGGCGACAGCGACACTGTCAACATCTTAACTAACCACCGAGCGCGAAATACCTGACTCGGCATCGTGCACGGATCGGCTTGGTTAAGCGAGGGGAGGTTTCCCTTGGATGACCGTCCAACTATCGGAGCGGTCATTGTAGATGGTGTACCAGTCGTGGCAGACATTCATCTTCCAAACCACTGGATGGGGTGGATAGCCGGTCAGCGGCATCTCTTGCCCTGGGCACCATCGACCGGAGGTGCCGCCGAGGTCCCGCTCGGCTTGGATGGTAGTTGCCAACACAACGCTAACCAGGCCTCCACAGACAGGCACCAGCGCCGCTATTGCCAGCCTCACGATTACTCGCTTCACAATTCTCGAGACTTTCCCCACAGCAGCAGCCCCGCGTGTGGGGAACCGCTGAATATCGCCCAGCCGATTTTCAGTCTGACATCTCACGAAGCCGACCCAGACGAGATGTGCATCGTCAAGCCGACATGTGCGATAAGCGTACCACTGCACCACAACAGGTTGATTGGTTGAATTGGCCTGTGGTCGGCGCCGCTGTTGCTACCGGTCCGTTTTTCAGGCCGATCGCCGAACCCGCCCTTGGGTGCTTCCACGCAAGGGCCGCCACAGTCCCCCACTGTTGATCGTGGTTGGCGGTCCAGAGGTTGGTGATCGTATTTGTCGCGATAGCAGTATCGGGTATACGGACGGAGGCGAAGTTAAATACGTCGGGCCTGCCCGCTGGCGGTCATACCGGGACGCAGTTGCGACCGGTGTACCGTCGGCGGACGTCCTTCCATTTCCAGCAGTACAGGTCTTCGACCAGTGAATCCACCCGTGCTACACGAAGTTATCGACGGAATTCATGGTCCGGACACGAGTTCCTTGCGCCGAGGCCAAAAGAACGCGCTTTAACCTCAGTCGATTCGGAATGGTCCACCAACTGGCAGACCGCCGGTCCAGTGACGGTGCCTAACGACGGTGACCGACTGCCAGCTTGCGTCGTGCAATCTCGTAAGGTCGCATACGATATGATCTACTACTGTGCATTACATTACTGTAATAGTTGTCACGAACGTCCCGCCTGACGGAATGGTCACGCCTGGCTGATCGTCTGTAAAGGGGGTTAGCACAGCGGGCCAGAGCCTCGAAGCAAGGCACGATCGAGGGCAGTCACCGGTGAGGAGGTCTGCACAGCAGCACACGGCAGAACCGATGGGCGGAGTGTTCTAAGGATGTACCGCCCTTTGGTGACAACGGCATTAGCGCTGGTGTTGCTCGTGGTGCGGTCGTTGACGTTTCGGTAGCAGCCGGCGAGCTGGACCGTGGAGATCCTACGTGGCGGAAGCAGTGGGAGGGATCTATCAATGGGTCGTATGGTGTACGAGCGCATTCTGGAACTCTTTGAAGCGGAGGGTGTCAGAACGCTTTTCGGGATTCCGGATCCGAATTTTGTGCATATGTTTCACGCTGCGGAGCAGCGCGGCTGGGACGTCGTTGCCCCACACCATGAAGAATGCGCGGGGTTTATGGCAGAGGCGGTCTCCCGCATGACGGGCGGGCCTGGTGTTTGTATCGGCACGCTCGGCCCAGGTTTGGCCAATCTGGCTGGAGCGATGATGTGCGCGACGGTCGAAAATTCACCTGTCATTTTTCTGGGCGGGCAACGGGCTCGCATCACCGAACAGCGGGTGCGCCGCGGCCGCATTCAGTTTATTTCACAGACGCCGCTCATCGCGCCGTCTGTGAAATACGCGGCCAGCATCGAATATGCTGATCAGACTGACGAGATCGTCCGTGAAGCGCTGCGGCGCGCGTTGACCGGCACGCCCGGACCGGCCTACATTGAATACCCGGCACATGTGATCCAGCACGAGCTAGATTCTCCGACGCCCTTGCCGCCTGATGCCTACCGCCTCGTCAACCAAGGTGCAAGCGCGCCGATGGTCGAGAAGGCTGTGGAGTTGATCAAGAAAGCCAAGCAGCCCGTTCTTCTGGTCGGGCACGCCGTACAGTGCGCACGCGCCGGTGATTCTGTCGAGGCACTCGCAAAACTGCTGCATTGCCCAGTGATTCAGACGTCTGGAGGAACAGCGTTCATCAAGGGCATAGAGGATCGCACCTTCCCCTACGGCTTTTCTCCCTCGGCCGTTGAGGCGGTAGCGCAGTCGGATTTATGCATTGCAATTGGCACAGAACTCGGCGAGCCCGTGCACTACGGTACGGGGCGCCATTGGGCTGCCAATGAGGCAAATCGTAAATGGATCTGTGTCGAACTTGATCCTACGGCGATTGGGGTCAACCGGCGGATCGACGTTCCGTTGGTCGGTGACCTGCGCGCTATCGTCCCGCAGCTAGTAGGTGCGCTCAATGGTCCGCTGCGCTCCGCGTCCCCCAATCTCGACGGTTGGGTGTCGCAAGATGCTTGCCGTCTGGCCGAGCTCGCGAAGAGCGCCCCATCGGGAATCCCCGTTCATCCCGCACGTTTCGTGGTGGAGGCAACGAAAGCGTTTCCTGACGACGGCATCATGGTCCGCGACGGCGGTGCGACTGTTGTTTTCCAGTGGACCTATTCTCAGGCCAAGCCACACGACGTCATTTGGAACCAGAATTTCGGCCATATTGGGACCGGCCTGCCCTATGCCGTCGGCGCGTCGGTGGCGGACCGCAAACAGCGCCGAGTGATGCTGCTGACCAGCGATTCATCGTTCATGTTCCATATTGCCGAACTGGAAACCGCTGCGCGCCTGCACTTACCGCTGGTTTGCGTCGTGGGCGTTGACCACCAATGGGGTTTGGAGGTCGGCGTATACAAGCGCACGTTTGGCCAGGGGTCACTGGAGACCGGAGTGCATTGGAGTAAGGATGTGCGGTTTGACAAGATCGCCGAAGGTTTCGGGTGCTACGGCGAATACGCTGAGCGTGGAGAGGACATCGGGCCGGCGATCGCACGAGCCTTTGCAAGCGGGAAGGTCGGCGTCATCCACGTGCCTATCGACCCGAAGGCGAATTCGGAGGAGATGCCCGGATACGACGAATTCAGGACCTGGTACGCCGAAGGAACTCAGTAATGCAGCCCGTCGTGACCGTTGGCGCAGAGCGCCCACGACTGCCAAGTCGCCGACCTCGAGCCAACGCCGAGGCAAAACTGGTTGTGCTGGGTTCCTCAGTTACTGAGATTGTCTACGAGGTTGGCGCGTACCTCGCCGATCGAGCTCGAGAGGGCTGGAACGTGAGCGTTTTCGCATCCACCGAGCAGTATCTGCGACCGCTGCAGATACTTGGTGTGCGACCCCCGCTGCTTGGTGCAGCGACGTCTCCGCTGAGCAATCGTCACAGCGTGACCCAAATCGCTGTCAGCGCGAACCTACTAGAAGGTGACGAGCTGATCTACGCCCGAGTGCATGCGGAGCTGTCCAACAACCCGTCTCGGGTCATCGTGCTCGGGGACAAGGAAATTCGTGGATTTGAGAATCGACTGCATGTCGCTACTTATGTGCCTACTGCAGTGGGCCGTGTGTTCAAGGCGCACGCCATGTGTGCGGCGGGTATCAACGCGGACTCGCTACCGCCAAATGAGGTTTTTCGCAGGTTAGCGAGTAATGCCCCGGTTGCCAGCAGCGGGGTGCCCCGGGACGATAAAGCATCTGAGTCGCAAACAGTAGTCCGGATGCCGCGCGGGGCAACGCCGTGAGCTTCATGTACCGCTATGTGTACGCACCGGGATGCCCGAAACTCCACTTCTTGGGAAGGTTGGAGTAATAGCAGGTGTTTCGTCGAGGAAGCAGCCGCCGGAGCTGCGTGAGCGGGCGGTGCGGATGGTCGTCGAGATCAGCAATCAGCACGACTCGGACTGGGAGGCGGTCAGTAAGGTCGCCCGGCTACTCGGGGTTGGCTGCGCCGAGACGGTGCGCAAGAGCGTGCGCCAGGGCCAGATTGATGGCGGCGTTCGTGGGGGCCAAGACTCCGATGAGTTGAAGCGTCTGCGGCGTGAGAACGCTGGGAACCGAGGACACCGACATCGCCGGTCAATACTTTTGTTAGGACGCCAACAGCGCCAGTCGTCGGCCCAACCGGAGACGAGGAAGCTGATTCATCTGCAGACTGATCTTGTGGATAATAGCGATTGTCCCTGAAACGGGAGTGGAATACCCTGGGGTACAAAAGAATAGAGTATTATTGTCACTTGACGTGCTAGCCATTGTTAGGCGCACTGGCCTTTGCAGCTAGCCCCGTCCGGTGGGAAGCGTGTTTCATCGGCTGCCGCGATGTCATAGTGACGGAAGTGGTAGTCCTGGGGACGGCCGGTCGGAAGCGCTGGCCGGATCCCGGTTTAGCCAATCTGAAGAAATGACTATCGATGATTAAGTCAAGCCGCTGCGGTGGCCGTGGTCGTGACCGGACCCCGTGAACTGGTCCACGGCGAAGGAGAGTCGTTCATTGGTGGGTACAGGTGGCAGCGTAGTGGGCTG
>NZ_MVHG01000151.1 GCF_002086125.1 Mycobacterium arosiense ATCC BAA-1401 = DSM 45069 | reverse complement strand
GGCCTGCGGGGCGGTCGGCCCGGAGGTCGGTACGGCGCCCGGCGGGGTCTGGGCAAACGTGCGTGGCTGCGGATCGACGATCAGCCGCGCGGCGCCCACGCCGGCGACGACGGACGCGGCGAGCGATCCGAGGAACTGACGGCGGTTCATGACGGACAAGCGACCGCGTCGATCAAACGCTCGCGCGGGGAAGAAGATGGCGCATTCGGCCCGAGAATTCGTAAACGGATTGTGGCGCGCTGCGCGACGGGCCAGTCCCCGCGGGAACCGCCGTTGGTGCAAAACATCGAGGCCACAGCAGCGAACCGTACCATTCGCACAGCGAAGAACCCGGCTCCGCTACGGGAGGGTCAGCTGTGAATTTCGCCGATTCGGGCTGTTTCGGGTACGGGCCGGCGGGGCCGATTCAATGGGCTTCCCCGTCGGCCCGTTGCGGCAATTGCACCGGTTCGGTGTTGGGCGTGCCCAGCGTCGAGGCCAGCCACGGCAGTGCCGTGGCAAACGCTTGGGCGGCGAACGGCCAGTCGTGCTTGCCCGGTTGAGTGACCACCGCGCAGGCGATGCCGTTGGCGGTGCCGACGGCGCACAACGAGTTCGCGGCGGCGTCCTGTCCTTCGGGGTTGGCGGTCGGATCGCTGCTGGACGCGGTGAGCGTGGGATTGGCTTCCTGCGCGACGGTGCGTGTATCCGTCGATGAGGGAACGTCGAACCATCCCGACAGCCCGTCGTAGCGGCCGTGCTTCGTCATGACGGTGACTGGGTCGAAAGCGGCCCACGCGGCGTGATCGCCGCCGAACAGCCGGGCCACGGTTTGCTCCTTGGAGCCGCCGTTGGGCCCGCGGTCACCCGCGATGTCGACGAACGCTCTGAACAACTCGGGGTGCATGACGGCCAGATCCACCGCGCAGGTACCGCCCATCGACCATCCGGCGACGCCCCAGTTGGCGCGATCGGCGCTGACGCCGAAGTTCGACACCACGAAGGGCTCGATGTCCTTGGTCAGGTGATCGGCGGCGTTGCCGCGGGGGCCGTTGACGCACTCGGTGTCGTTGTCGAACGAACCGGTGGGGTCGACGAACACCAGCACCGGGGAAAAGCCGCGGTGTGCGGCCGCGAAGTTGTCGATGGCGGTGAACGCGCCGCCCGGGCCCAGCCAGTCGGCCGGGGTGTTGAACGCCGAGCTGATCATCATGACGGCCGGCAGCCGCGGCGGCGGATTGCTGTCGAACCAGGCCGGTGGCAGGTAGACGAGTTCTCGGCGGTGGGCGAAGTGGGAGCCGTTATCGTCGATGTCCACCGGCACCACCACCCCCTTGGTCGGCCTGGTTCCGGCGATCTGCATCTCGGTCACCCGCAGCCGGTCGATCTGGTCGGGCAGCGGCACCGACGTCAGCTGATTCCACGCGGCGAGCGCGGTGGGAAAGTAACCGACCCAGCCATTCAGCGCCATGCCGGCGCACAGGACGCACAGCGGTACCGACAGCACCGCCACCCCGCGCCGCCACCAGCGCGTGCCCCGCCAGCCCACCAGGAAGACGGCGGCGGCCAGGCCGCTCATCGCGATCCAGAGCCACAGCGTCGTCGGCGCCGGGTCGCCGGCCACCCCGAGCGAGGTGATGTACCACCGCGCCAGCAGGGTCACCGCCACGGCCGCGACCAGCGCCACGGGCAGCACCCGCTTGAGCCAGCTTGCGGCACGCCATTGGATCGCGAGGAGCAGCAGGAGCAGCGTCAGACCCTGCACGGCCGGCGGAAACCAGCCATGCAGCAGGGACAGCTGTCCGAAGAACTGCTCCAACGGCGTGACCTTCGCTAGTCGATCGCTGCGCGGGGGTGCGGTGAGTATCCAAGGGCCGGTCGGGGTCATCGACGACTGCGGCCGGACCAACTATCCCATACGATCGCGGCCCGTCAGCCGACCGCTTCTGCGTGTGGGCCGAGGAAAATCCGCCCGGCCCGGGCCGCCGCGCTCACGCGTCGTTGATGACGCTGGTGAACGTGCGCAGCCGCAAGCTGTTGCCCACGACGAGCAGGCTGGAGACGGCCATCGCGGCGCCGGCGAACATCGGGTTGAGCATGCCCAGCGCGGCCAGCGGGATGGCGGCCAGGTTGTAGCCGAACGCCCACAGCAAGTTGGCCTTGATGGTGGCCAGCGTGCGCCGGGAGAGCCGGATCGCGTCCACGGCGGCACGCAGGTCGCCGCGGACGACCGTGAGGTCGGCGGCCTGGATCGCGACGTCGGTGCCGGTGCCCATGGCCAGGCCCAGATCGGCGGTGGCCAGCGCCGCGGCGTCGTTGACGCCGTCACCGACCATGGCCACCACCTTGCCCTCCGATTGCAGGCGCTTGACCGCGGCGACCTTGTCGGCGGGCGTCGCGTCGCCGATGACCTGCGCGATCCCCAGCTCGTCGGCGACGCGGGACGCGACGTCTGCGTTGTCGCCGGTCAGCAGCACCGGCGCAAGGCCCAGCCGGGTGAACTGCCGGACCGCCTCGGCGCTGGACGGTTTGACGGTGTCGGCGACCACCAGGACGCCGCGGGCCAGGCCGTCCCAGCCGACGACCACCGCGGTCTTACCCTCGCCCTCGGCGCGGGCCTTGGCCGCGTCCAGCGCGGCGTCAAGGTGCATCCCGCGTCCGGTCAGCAGGTGTTCGCGCCCCACGACGACGGCGTGCCCCTCGACCGTGCCCTGCACGCCGCTGCCCTCGATTCCGGCGAAGTCGGCGGGTGCGGGCAACGCGCCGAGTTGCGTCGCGGCGCCCCGGGCGATTGCCCGTGCGACGGGATGCTCGGAGGCGTCTTCCAGCGCCCCGGCGTAGCGCAACAGCGTCATTCGGTCGGCGTGGGCCCCGGCGATGACGTCGAGCAGGGTCATTTTGCCGGTGGTAACGGTGCCGGTCTTGTCGAGCACGATCGTGTCGACGCCGCGGGTTGCCTCCAGCACTTCGGGCCCGTTGATGAGCACGCCCAGCTGAGCGGCGCGCCCGGTGCCGACCAGCAGGGCGGTCGGGGTCGCCAGCCCCAGCGCACACGGGCAGGCGATGATGAGCACCGCGACGGCCGCCGTCAGGGCGGTGGTGAGCGAGAAGCCCGCCGTGAGCCAGCCGACCAGGGTCGCCACCGCGAGGCCGATGACCACGGGAACGAACACAGCCGAGACGCGGTCGGCGAGGCGTTGCGCTCGCGCCTTGCCGGATTGGGCCCGCTCGACGAGCCTGGCCATCTGCGCGAGCTGCGTGTCGTCACCGACCCCGGTGGCGCGCACCACGAGCCGTCCGCCGGCGTTGACGGTCGCACCGGTGACGGCGTCGCCCGCACCGACCTCGACCGGGACGGATTCACCGGTCAGCATGGCGGCATCGACCGCCGAGGAACCCGCGACAACGATCCCGTCGGTGGCGATCCGTTCCCCGGGACGCACCACGAACTCGTCGCCGACCGCGAGGCGCTCGATCGGGATGCGGGTCTCGGTACCATCGCGCAGCACCGCGACGTCCTTGGCGCCCAGGGTCAGCAGCGTGCGCAGCGCGGCGCCGGCCGTCCGCCTGGACCGCTTCTCGAAATACCGGCCGGCGAGGACGAACAACGTAACACCCGCCGCGACCTCGAAGTAGACGTGGCACGGGGCGCCGTCGCGCCCGACGGTCAGCTCGAAGTCGTGCTGCATGCCCGGTTGGTCGGCGGTCCCGAGAAACAGCGCGTACATCGACCACAGAAACGCCGCCAGGGTGCCGAGCGAGACCAGGGTGTCCATGGTGGCGACGCCGTGCTTGAGGTTGGCCCAAGCGGCCGCGTGGAAGGGCCGGCCGCACCAAATCACGACCGGTGCGGTCAGGGTTGCCGAAACCCAGTGCCAGTGTGGGAATTCCCACACGGGAACCATGGCCATGGCGATGACGGGCCCGGCCAGCACGAGGGCGGCGATCAGCCGCCGGCGCAGCCAGGCCAGCTCCCGGTCATCGGGTGTCGAGCCCTGCGGCAGGGCGGCGGCGTACCCGGCCCTTTCGATCTCGCCGATGAGAATCCGCGGGTCGTAACCGGCGGGGGCGGTGACGGCGGCCTTCTCGGTGGCGTAGTTGACGGTCGCCGTGACGCCGTCGAGCTTGTTGAGTTTCTTCTCGATCCGGGCCGCGCAGCTGGCGCAGGTCATCCCGGTGATCTCCAGCTCGATGCGCTGCCCGGTGGGCTCGGGGCGGATGCCCTCATCGGTCTGCCGAGGGGGCGAGCTCATGCGACCAGGACGGCCTCATAGCCGGCCTCGTCCACCGCGCCGAGGACCGCATCCGCGTCGATGGGCTGTGCGCTGGTGACGACGAGCCTGCCCGTGGCGGCGCTGACCGCCACGTCATGCACGCCGGGAATCCGGGCCACCTCGCTCTGGACGGCGGCCTCGCAGTGCCCACAGCTCATCCCCATCACCCGATATTCGCTGGTGGGCATGCCGCTCCTTCTCGCGTCCCAAACAGGTCTTGGCACCTCCATTCTGCCTGCTCGGCCCACTGCGCTATTGCCGCAGGTGGGATCCACCGCCGATGTACCAGAGCTGGGGCGCGGTTTGGGCGTCCCTTTCAGTCGCGCACGAACTTGTCGAGCGGGTTAGAGCGTTCCAGCATGCCGTAGGCCTGTTCGCCGCCCCAGGTGTAGCGCACGCCGACCTGCTGCACTGCGGGGAATTGGGCCATCTCTTGTCTGAGGGCGTGCATGGAGTACATGTTGTCGTCGTGGTGGATATCGTGCGTGGAAAACACTGTCTCGCCGTCGATTTCGATGCGGCCGTCGGCGGGCTCCAGCACCAGCGGCACCTGCTCGCCCAGCGGGCGCAGCCGCGTGAGCCACGGCGCCTGCACCGCCCGGGCCGGGACCAGAGCGCCGTCGCCGGTGAAGACGAAGCCCTCGTGGTACGTGGGCTGGCCGTCCAGGCGGGGCGGGTACGCGATGTAACCGAAGGCCCCGGCCGCTGCCGAACACGAACATTCCAGATCCACAGAGCTAGATGTACCGAGTCATGAGATTGGTGTCAGTCGGCTGATCGGTGGGAGCCCGCCAAGTGCACTGTGACGCCGTTGAGTGT
>NZ_MVHG01000150.1 GCF_002086125.1 Mycobacterium arosiense ATCC BAA-1401 = DSM 45069 | reverse complement strand
GCGCTCGGCGGCCGACTGACCAAGCTGACCAAGGAACAGGCGGAATACATCGGCGTCGACGTCGACGGCCCCTACAAGGCCGACCACTACCGCTACTGAGACCGCTACTGAGCCCGGGTGGGTGCGCCCGAACGCTAGGCTCGGCGCCGTGCTGATCGCGATCGAAGGCATCGACGGCGCCGGCAAGCGGACGCTGACGGACAAGCTGCGCAACCTCTTTGAGGCGGACGGCAAGTCGGTGGCGATGCTGGCCTTCCCTCGGTACGGGCAGTCGGTGACCGCCGACATCGCGGCCGAGGCCCTGCACGGCGAGCACGGCGACCTCGCGTCGTCGGTCTACGCCATGGCGATGCTGTTCGCGCTGGACCGCGCCGGGGCGCTCGCAGACATCGAGGCGCTGCGCCGCGAGCACGACGTGGTGATCATGGATCGCTACGTCGCCTCCAACGCGGCCTACACCGCCGCCCGCCTGCATCAGGACGCGGCGGGGCCGGCCGTGGAATGGATCCACGCGCTGGAGTACGGGCGCCTCGGCCTGCCCCCGCCCGATTGGCAGGTGCTGCTCGCGGTGCCGGCCGAGCTGGCCGGGCAGCGGGCCCGCAGCCGCGCCGAGTCCGATCCGGGCCGCGCGCGCGACAGCTACGAACGCGACGACGGGCTGCAGCAGCGCACCGCCGCGGTGTACGCCGAACTGGCCGCCGCGGGGTGGGGTGGCGCCTGGCTGGCCGTCGACGCGGACGTAGATCCGGGCCGGCTGGCCGCCGCGCTGACCGGCGCCGGGGCGGCCGAATAGGCGAATTTAACGGTATTTGCATCCAAAATTGGCCATCGGGCCACGAAACGCCCGTGTGGCGCCCCAAATTTGTCCCGATCTGGTGACACCATGGACTCCATGAGGCAAAGGATTTTGGTCGTCGATGACGACGCTTCGCTAGCCGAGATGCTCACCATCGTGCTTCGTGGGGAGGGTTTCGACACTGCGGTCATCGGTGACGGCACCCAGGCCCTGACTGCGGTGCGCGAACTGCGCCCCGACCTGGTGTTGTTGGACCTGATGCTGCCCGGCATGAACGGCATCGACGTGTGCCGGGTTCTGCGCGCCGACTCCGGCGTGCCGATCGTGATGCTGACCGCCAAGACCGACACCGTCGACGTGGTCCTGGGCCTCGAGTCGGGCGCCGACGACTACATCATGAAGCCGTTCAAGCCCAAGGAGCTGGTGGCGCGGGTGCGGGCGCGGCTGCGGCGCAACGACGACGAGCCGGCCGAGATGCTGTCCATCGCCGACGTGGAGATCGACGTGCCGGCGCACAAGGTCACCCGCAACGGCGAACAGATCTCCCTGACACCGCTGGAATTCGACCTGTTGGTGGCGTTGGCGCGCAAACCGCGGCAGGTGTTTACTCGTGATGTGCTGCTCGAACAGGTGTGGGGCTATCGGCACCCGGCGGATACCCGCCTGGTGAACGTGCACGTCCAGCGTCTGCGCGCCAAGGTCGAGAAAGATCCGGAAAACCCGACCGTAGTGTTGACCGTTCGAGGAGTTGGGTACAAGGCCGGACCTCCGTGACCGGTAGGGACACGTGATCTGGGGCTCCCGCCGACGCACCCGGAGCCGCTGGGGACGCTCCGGTCCCATGACTCGGGGCATGGGCGCGCTGAGTCGCGCCGTGGCCATCGCCTGGCGGCGCTCGCTGCAGCTGCGGGTCGTGGCGCTGACCCTGGGCCTATCGCTGGCGGTCATCCTGGCGCTCGGCTTCGTGTTGACTTCCCAAGTCACCAACCGCGTGCTCGACGTCAAGGTCAAGGCCGCCATCGAGCAGATCGAGCGGGCGCGCACCACCGTGGGCGGGATCGTCAACGGCGAAGAGGCGCGGTCCCTGGACAGCAGCCTGCAGCTGGCGCGAAACACGTTGACTTCCAAGACCGATTCGGCCTCGGGCGCGGGGTTGGCCGGCGCTTTCGACGCGGTGCTGATGGTGCCGGGCGACGGCCCGCGCGCGGCAACCACGGCCGGGCCCGTCGACCAGGTGCCCGCTTCGCTGCGCGGCTTCGTCAAGGCCGGGCAGGCGTCCTACCAGTACGCCACCGTGCATACCGACGGGTTCTCCGGACCGGCGCTGATCGTCGGCACGCCGGCGTCGTCTCAGGTGGCCAATTTGGAGCTCTACCTCATCTTTCCGCTCAAGAACGAGCAGGCCACCATCCAGCTGGTGCGCGGCACCATGATCACCGGCGGCGCGGTGCTGCTGGTGCTGCTGGCCGGGATCGCGCTGCTGGTGTCGCGGCAGGTGGTGGTGCCGGTGCGATCGGCGTCGCGGATCGCCGAACGCTTCGCCGAAGGGCACCTGTCCGAACGCATGCCTGTGCGCGGCGAGGACGACATGGCCCGGCTGGCCATGTCCTTCAACGACATGGCAGAGAGCCTGTCGCGCCAGATCACCCAATTGGAGGAGTTCGGTAACCTGCAGCGCCGCTTCACTTCCGACGTCAGCCACGAGCTGCGCACCCCGTTGACCACCGTGCGGATGGCCGCCGACCTGATCTATGACCACAGCGCCGACCTGGACCCCACGCTGGCGCGCTCCACCGAGCTGATGGTCAACGAGCTGGACCGGTTCGAGTCGCTGCTCAACGACCTACTGGAAATCTCCCGGCACGACGCCGGCGTCGCGGAGCTGTCCGTCGAGGCGGTCGATCTGCGCACCACCGTGCAGAGCGCGCTGAGCAACGTCGGGCATCTGGCCGAGGACGCCGGCATCGAACTGCAGGTGGACCTGCCGACCGCAGAGGTGATCGCCGAGGTCGACACCCGCCGGGTGGAGCGCATCCTGCGCAACCTGATCGCCAACGCCATCGACCACGCCGAACACAAGCCGGTGAAGATCCGGATGGCCGCCGACGAGGACACGGTGGCCGTCACGGTCCGCGACTACGGCGTCGGGCTGCGGCCCGGCGAGGAGAAGTTGGTGTTCAGCCGGTTCTGGCGGGCCGACCCCTCGCGGGTTCGCCGCTCCGGTGGCACCGGGCTGGGCCTGGCCATCAGCATCGAGGACGCGCGACTGCACCAGGGCCGGCTCGAGGCGTGGGGCGAACCCGGTGAGGGCTCGTGCTTCCGGCTCACGCTGCCGCTGGTGCGCGGTCACAAGGTCACCACCAGCCCGCTGCCCATGAAGCCGATCCCGCAACCGGCCGCCCACGCCGGCGCGGCCGAGCGCAAGGACCGCCTGCGCCAGCGTGAGCACGCCGAGAGGACCCTGTGATGCGGGGTCTTGATCGCCCGGCTCCTCAGCGCGCCGCGCCGGCCCGCATCGTCGCCGCGCGGAAGCTGTTGGGCCTGCTGATGCTGGCCATGTTGGTCGCCGGCTGCGCGGGGGTGCCCAGCTCGTCGGCGCCGCAAGCCATCGGCACCGTCGAGCGGCCGGCGCCGTCCAACCTGCCCAAGCCGACGCCGGGCATGGACCCCGATGTGCTGCTACGCGAATTCTTCAAGGCCACAGCCGATCCCGCGAACCGCCACCTGGCCGCCCGGCAGTTCCTCACCCAATCGGCGTCCAACGCCTGGGACGACGCCGGTAGCGCGCTGCTGATCGACCACGTGGTGTTCGTCGAAACCCGTGCGGCCGAGCGGGTTTCGGCGACCATGCGGGCCGACATCCTGGGTTCGCTGTCCGACGTGGGGGTGTTCGAGACCGCCGAGGGCGTGCTGCCCGACCCCGGGCCGATCGAGTTGGTCAAGACCTCCGGCGGCTGGCGCATCGACCGGTTGCCCAACGGGGTCTTCCTGGACTGGCAGCAGTTTCAGTCCACCTACAAACGCAACACCCTGTACTTCGCCGACCCGACCGGCAAGACAGTGGTCCCCGACCCGCGTTACGTCGCGGTGCCCGACCACGACCAGTTGGCCACCGAGCTGATCTCCAAGCTGATCGCCGGGCCGCGGCCCGAGATGGCGCATACCGTACGCAATCTACTCGCCCCGCCACTGCGGCTGCGTGGTCCGGTGACCCGCGCCGACGGCGGCAAGAACGGCATCGGACGCGGCTACGGCGGTGCGCGCGTCGAGCTCGAGAAGCTGTCCACCACCGATCCGCACAGCCGGCAATTGCTTGCGGCACAAATCATTTGGACCCTGGCCAGGGCCGACATCCGCGGCCCCTATGTGATCAACGCCGACGGGGCGCCGCTGGACGACCGGTTCCGCGACGGGTGGACCACCTCCGATGTCGCGGCCACCGATCCCGGCGCCGCCGACGGCGCGGGCGCGGGATTGCATGCGCTGGTGAACGGTTCACTGGTGTCGTTGGACGGCCAGCACACCACCGTGGTGCCCGGGGCATTCGGGCGCATGGGCGATCAGACCGGCGCCGCGCTGTCGCGCAACGGCCGGCAGGTGGCGTCGGTGGTGACGCTGCACCGCGGTGCCCCGGACATGGCCGCGTCCCTATGGATCGGTGATCTCGGACAGGAGGCGGTGCAGTCCGCCGACGGGCACAGCCTGTCGCGGCCGACCTGGTCGCTGGACGACGTGGTCTGGGTGGTCATCGACGGCAACAACGTGTTACGGGCGATTCAGGAGCCGGCCTCCGGGCAGCCGGCCCGGCTGCCGGTGGATTCGGTGGCGGTGGCCACCCGGTTCCCGGGACCCATCACCGACCTGCAGCTGTCCCGCGACAGCACCCGCGCCGCGATGGTGATCGGCGGTCAGGTGATTCTCGCCAGCGTCGAGCAGACCCAGGCCGGGCAGTACGCCCTGACCTTCCCGCGCCGGCTCGGATTCGGGTTGGGCAATTCGGTGGTGTCGCTGTCGTGGCGTACCGGCGACGACCTCGTGGTGACCCGCACCGACGCCAGCCACCCGGTGTCCTACGTGAACATCGACGGGGTGAACTCCGACGCGCCGCCGCACGGTCTGCAGATGCCGGTGACCACCGTGGTCGCCAACCCGTCGACCGCTTATGTCGCGGGACCGCAAGGGGTGCTGCAGTATTCGCCGTCGGCCGACGGTCAGCAGGGCTGGTCGGAGGTGCCCGGGCTGGCGGTGCCCGGGGCGGCGCCGGTGCTGCCGGGCTAGGAGCTTGCTGAATTAGGGGTTTGTGGGGCGGGGCGTCTCGAGCCGTCTCGCGGCGTGTTGGAGTCAGACCCTCGGGTCGACAGAAAAGAGATCGCCCCGCCGGGT
>NZ_MVHG01000015.1 GCF_002086125.1 Mycobacterium arosiense ATCC BAA-1401 = DSM 45069 | reverse complement strand
GCCGTCGTCTACCGCGGCGCAGCAGTCCTACGCGCCATCACCCTCTGGCTACCCCATTTGTCAGACACGCCCTAGCCCCGGTCCCTCCTACCCGGATTGGGTGCACCATCGCGTTAAGCTCAGGCAAATTTGATGCGGCTTCGCGTTGTCTGCGCGATGGCGAGGTGGCAGTCTTTAAAGATCAGCGAAAACCATATTGCTTTGTTGTCAAGGCTGCCTTCAGCGGGAATCCCCCGCTGCCGACACCGGTTCGCGGCAGAAGCAATTAAAGCCAGGGAGTCATCATGAGTGTCATCGGCGGAGCAGTCCGAGGCGTGAGTCAGGCGGTGAACCGCGCGGCGAACGCGACGACCGCGGCCGCCGGTGCCGTGGGCGGCGCGGCGGTCAACGGAGTAATCGGCGGCGTCACAGGTGCCGCCGAAGGCATCAAGCGCGGCATGAACAGCGGCAGCCATTCGGCGCCCGCAGCGGCGCTGGCGATCGGCGCGCTGGGCGTGGCCGGACTGGTCGAGTGGCCGCTGCTGCTGGCGGTCGGCGGCAGCGCTCTGCTGTTACAGCGGATCGCCCGCCAACAGAAGGAGTCCGCCCCGCCGCCCCGGGCAAAGCTGACGACGGTGCCGACCAAGCCCGAACCCGAGCCCCAACCGCGCAAGTCGCCACCGCAAAAGGCCCCCACCAAACGGGCGGCCGCCAGTAAACCGGCCAAGAAGGCCACCGGCCGTCGCGCCGGCAGCGCCGCGCTGCGCAGCACCAACTGACACGGAATCCTTACTGAAGTCTTGAGTATCACAACGTCTCTGCGACGGTCGCTGCCGTCGCGACTGGTTTTCGCGGGCCTACAAACGACAACCGATCTGGCGCGAGCGAGTATCGAAACCAGTATCGACATCGCGACCATCCCCTTGCGCGAGGGCGCCAAGGCGCTCTCCGGCGAACTCACCCGCGCCACGCTGCGCCGGCATTGCTGGCGTGGCAACAACCGCGCGTGGATCGAGGTGCGCGGGCTGGCCGACGCGGCCGACGGCCCACTCGGTCCGACCGTGCTCGAGGCCATCCTGGCCCATCCCGGCGTGGCGTCAGCAAAGCTGAATTACCCCCTGTCCCGGGTGGTCGTGGACCTCGACGATCCAAACACTTCGCTGAGCGACCTGTGCGGTGTCGTCGAGGAATCCGAAAACCGTTGCGCGCCTTCACAAGGTGCCGATCGGCCGGCGACGTCGGCGAGCCTGCCGGGCGACGGCCTGGTGCTGGCGACCAGGGCGGTCACCGTGGCCGCCAATGCGGCGGGGCTGGGGGTGGCGCTGTTCGGCCGGGCGACGCGGCTGCCCCGACTGCCGGTCACCATCGCCGCGGGCATCACGTTCTTCGACTACCAGCCCTGGCTGCGCCGCCGGCTCGAGGACCGGATCGGGGGCCCCGCCACCGACACCGTGATGACGCTGGTCCAGGCGACCAGCCAAACGCTTTCTCAGTCGCCGACGTCGCTGTCGCTGGGGCTGACGATGCAGTTGTTGAAGGTCGCCGAGTGCCGCGCCGAGGCGCGCGCGTGGGAAGAGCACGAACCCGAGCTCGCGCGGCACGCCGACCAACCGCTGACCTACCGCTCGCGGCGACCGCAGCCGTCGCGGGGCAGGGAGCGGGCTCCCGGTCGCTTCGCGCTCCTCCAGGCGCTCAGCGCCGGAGCTATCGGCGCCGGCACCCGCAACCTGAACATGGCCGCCACCGCGGTGCAGGTAACAACCCCCAAGGCCAACCGGACCACCCCCGAGGCGTTCGCCGCAACGCTGGGTCGCGGCCTGGCCGAGCGACACTCAGTGCTCCCGTTGCGGCCGGAAAGCCTGCGGCGGCTGAACAAGATCGACACGATCGTCATCGACCCTCGCGTGTTGTGTACCGACACATTGCGGGTGGCCCGCATCCGCGGCGCGAGTGACAGCGAGCTGGCCGCGGCGTGGAGCCGCGCCCAGCTCATGCTGGACAACACCGGCCTGCGCCCCGGCTGGCGCAAGGTTTCGGGCGTCCGGTCCGATGCGCAGGTCGAGGCGCTGTTCCTGCCCGCCCACGACCCGCTCGCCTCGGCGGTGGTCGGCGAGGCCAACCGCGGCGGGGCGCAACTGCTGACGGTCGACCACGAGTCCCTCGACGAGTTGCGACCGGCGTTCGACGAGGTCCGGCCGTGCAAGAGCGGGACCAACAAATCAGTCGACGACGCACTCGCCGCCGCGGTGGACGATTTGCAAGAGGCCGGCCGCACCGTGGCCGTGCTGTCATCTATGGCTGCACAAGCTATTTCGTCGTCGCACCTCGCGCTGGGCGTGTTGCCAGCGAGCGGTCGCGCCGCCCCGCTGTGGAACGCCGATTTGCTGTTGCCGGACCTGGCGGCCGTCTGGCGGGTGCTGCACGCGCTGCCCGCGGCCGCCGCCGCGACCCAGCGCGGCATCGGGATTTCGGCCGGCGCCACCGCGATGGGGTCGTTGTTCATGATCCCGGGCGTGCGGGGCAACCTCGGATCCGAAACGGTGAACGTCGGCGCGGCGGCCGGTCTGCTCTCGGGCTATCTGCTCGCCCGCGGGGTTCTCAATGCGGACACCCCGCACCCGGCGGCCACGCACGAATGGCACGCGATGCCGGTCGAGCAGGTCCGTAAGGCGTTGCCGGAGCAGGATTTTCCGCGGCCCGCCCCGACGGAGCGAGGCACCCCCGCGCCCCTGCGCGTGGCGGAGACGCCCGTGCAAGCGGTCTGGCAGCTCGCCAAGGCCGTGCGCGCCGAATTGTCCGACCCGCTGACCCCAGTGATGGCGCTCGGCTCGGCGGCCAGCGCCGTGCTCGGTTCGCCCGTCGATGCGATGTTGGTCGGCACCGTGCTGACCGGGAACTCGATTTTGGCCGCCGCGCAGCGGCTGCGCGCCGAGAAGCGGTTGAATTACCTCCTAGCCCAACAGGTTCCGCCCGCCCGCAAGGTCGTCATCGGCGCGGACGGTGAGCGGACGTACGCGCTCGTCGACGCCGCGCAACTGCGGCCGGGCGACGTCATCGAGGTGCGCACCCACGAGGTGGTGCCCGCCGACGCCCGCGTCGTCGAAGAGGTCGACGTCGAGGTCGACGAGTCGACGCTCACAGGCGAATCGCTGTCGGTGGAGAAGCAGGTCGAGGCGACGCCGGGGGCGCCGCTCGCCGAGCGCCGCTGCATGGTGTTCGCCGGGACCACCGTGGTGGCCGGCACCGCGGTGGCGCTGGTGACCGCGGTCGGACCCGACACCCAGCAGCGCCGCGCCGCCGACCTCATCTCGGGTGAGCTGTCCTCCGACATCGGTCTGCAGCACCAGCTCGGCCAGCTGACCACGAAGGCGCTTCCGGTGAGCATCACCGGCGGTGCGCTGGTCGGCGCGCTCGGGCTGTTGCGCCGCCTCCCCCTGCAGCACGCGGTGGGCAGCGCCATCGCCATCGCGGTCGCCGCCGTTCCCGAGGGAATGCCGCTGGTGGCCACGCTGGCCCAGGCGTCGTCGGCGCGACGGCTGACGAAGTTCGGCGCGCTGGTGCGGGTTCCGCGCTCGGTGGAGGCGCTCGGCCGCATCCAGGTCGTGTGCTTCGACAAGACCGGGACGCTCAGCGAGAACCGCCTCCGGGTCTCGCAGGTTCACCCGGCGGCCGGACACTCGCGCGAGGAGGTGCTGCGCTGCGCCGTGCACGCCGCGCCCGTGACGAACGGCGGCACCCAAGTGCACGCCACCGATGTCGCCATCGTCGAGGCTGGTGCGGAGGCCGGGTCCGCCGACGGCGCGGCAGCCACACCGCGGACCGCGCACCTGCCGTTCCGCTCCGGTCGGTCGTTCTCCGCCTCGGTGACCGGCACCGAGCTGACCGTCAAGGGCGCGCCCGAGGTGGTCTTGGCCGCCAGCGGGGACACCGGGGCGATGGAGGGCACGGTCGCCGAACTCGCCGCGGGCGGGCTGCGTGTCATCGCGGTGGCGCGCCGCGAGCTGACCGCGCAACAGGCTCGGGCGATCGCGGACAATCCCGATGACATCGCCGAGTACTGCACCAGCGGGCTGACGCTGACCGGATTCCTCGGCCTGTCCGACACCCCACGCGCGAAGGCCAAGCAATTGCTCGCCGACCTCGACGGCCTCGGCGTCGGCGTCAAGCTGATCACGGGTGACCACCCGATCACCGCCAAGGCCATCGCCGCCGAACTCGGGCTCAGCGTGACCGCCGATCAGGTCATCAGCGGCGCCGAATGGGAGGCCTTGTCGCGCAAGGAACAAGAGCGCGTCGCGGCGGAGCGGGTGATCTTCGCCCGCATGACGCCGGAGAACAAGGTCCAGGTTGTCCAGGCGCTCGAGAACGCGGACGTGCGGACCGCGATGGTCGGCGACGGCGCCAACGACGCCGCCGCCATCCGGTCCGCCACGGTCGGCATCGGCGTCGTCGCCCACGGCAGCGATCCCGCCCACCTGGTGGCCGACGTGGTGCTGGTCGACGGCCGCATCGAGGCGCTGATGGAGGCCATCCGGGAAGGACACCAGTTGTGGCGACGGGTCCAGTCGGCGGTGTCGGTGCTGCTCGGCGGCAACGCCGGCGAGGTGATCTTCGCGATCATCGGCAGTGCCATCACGGGCACGTCGCCCCTGAACACGCGCCAGCTGCTGCTGGTCAACACGATGACCGATGCGCTGCCGGCCGCCGCACTCGCGGTGAGCAAGCCCAGCGGTCCGATCAACCCGCAGTTACGCGGCGCGGATCAGGCCGCGTTGTGGCAGGCGGTGACCATCCGGGGCGTCACCACGGCGGCGGCGACGACGGCGGCGTGGGCGATGGCGGGCCTCAGCGGCCCGCTGAGTAGTCCGCAACGCGCCTCGACCGTCGCGCTGGTCGCGCTGGTGGGGACCGAACTGGGCCAGACGCTGTTGGAGTCGCAGGCCCCGCTGGTGGTGCTCACCGCGTTGGGTTCGCTCGGCCTGGTCGGGGTGCTGATCAGCACGCCGGGCGTCAGCCAGCTGCTCGGCTGTACGCCGCTCGGACCGTTCGGCTGGGCCCAGGGCCTGGGCGCCGCCGCGGCGGCGACGGTCGCAACCGGCGTGCTGTCGCGTGTGCTGACGGGTCCGGACAAATCAGATCCCGAGCCTCCGTCGGATCTCGCCGAGCCTCCCGTTCCGGGTTCCGAATTTCGACCACCCCGACGCGCCACAACAGCGCATAGAGTTCCAGTAACGGCACCCTGAGCACCGAAGCAAACGACGAAACCAGCGGATCGCCCCCGGGGTCGGTCATCGTCGACATAGGTCCGACGTTGTACGCGTGACCCAGCGAGGCGGGAAACCCTTCGTTACCGAAAGGCAAATGATGGCGGAAAAGCAGTCGCGGCGCGGCACCCCCCAGCGCGAGGCGGTGGCCAAGATCCGCGAGGGTGAGACCTTCGCGGTGAATTTACCGGCCATCGGCCAGGTGGAAATCCCCAGGCCAGAGCAGTTGGCCTACTTCGGCGGGTTGGCGGCCCTGGCGGCCCTCGAACTCATCGACTGGCCGGTGGCCCTGGTCATCGCTGCCGGACACCTGCTGGCCAGCAACCACCACAACAAGCTTCTCGAAGAGCTCGGCGAGGCGATGGAGGAGGCCTAATCGGGTCGGGCCGCCGGGGCGCTTCCCGCGAGGGCAACCTCGCGGCCGGGTTTTGCCGGCAAGGTCAGCCGGCAGTCGCGCATTCATGGCTATCGTCGTCGCTGCAACGCCGCGGTCAGGGTGGGGTAGATGTCGAACACCCGGTCCACCTCGGTGACCTGAATCGGCCGCAGCACCTGGTCGTGGTCGGCGACTAGCCGCACCGCGGTCCCGCCGACCTTGGCGTTGTCATGACAGTCGAGCACCGCGTTGAGCGCCGCGCTCCCGAAAAATTCGACCGCCAGCAAGTCGATCACCACCGGGCGCACCGGCGGTGTCAGGGCCAGCCCGACCGCCGTGGTCAGGTGAGCGGCGAGCTCACCAACGTTACTGGAGTCGACATCGCCTTTGACACTCACGACCACTACGCCGTCGTGGGCCTCGTGTTCGACCGCCAACAACTTTCATGCCTTTCGCCACAGCCAACGTTGGGATCTGCTGCCTGCTAAGCCCGAAGACGCGGCACAGACGCGCGGTCGCGCATCGCAGATGGCCCGAGACTAACCCGTACCCGACCTGCCCGTTTGTCGATTCACCGGTTACCCGCCGGGCTCGGCCGGAATTCGCTCGTGAGCGGTCAGCAGCAAATGGTCGAACTGACTCTGCAGCGCCGCCGCCGGGACCGGCAGCGCGGCCACTTCGGCGAGCAGTTGCCTGGCCAGCGACCGCAGCTTCACATTGGTCTCCTGCGAGCGCCACTGCAGTACCCGAAACGCCTGCTCGGCGCTGACCCGGTAGACGTACATCAGCACGCCCTTGGCCTGCTCGATGGCCGCGCGGCTCTCGAACAGGTCGGGCAGCGCCGTGTCGAGCACCTCCTGGCGGGTCTCGTCGAAGGTGTTGGTGAGGTCGATGTAGTAACCCGCGGTGCCCAGCACGGTGCCCGACTCGTCCAGCATGCGGTCGGCGACGACGATCGAGTCGTGCACCGTGCCGGCGGTGTCGATGAACCGGTGCCGGCTGGAGAACGACTCGGCGGACTGCAGTGCGTAGTCGAGCAGCTCCTGCACGTGCGCGCGATCGTCGGGATGCTTGTGCGACAACAGCAGTTCGGTCGTCGGCTCGACCTCGTTGGGCTCGTAGCCGTGCATCCTGGCCACCTCGTCGGACCATTCCCACCGCTGGCCCACGAACCAGAAGCGGAACGCGCCGATGTTCAGGTATCCGGGGGCCGGCTCGGTCGGCTCGGAAAATCGCGCGCCGCCCGGCTCGGATGACGATTCCCCTGTTCGCCTGCGCTGTCGCACGTTTGCATTTTTCCACTCCGCGAACGCCCGCGGCTACCGTCCCGGCTGAAAAGGCCATCGCACCCTGCCACGCGGTCGGCCGTCGGGGTAACGTCGCATGCGGACCCATCCATACGACGCGGGAGCGCACGCCGAGTGCGCTGAGAGGACGGCTCGGGGCCGTCGACCGTACGAACCTGACCGGGTAATGCCGGCGTAGGGAGATGAAAAATGACTGATGTCCTTTCCGGAACTGCGTCCGGCACCACCACGCACAGCGTTGAGCCGGCCGTCACCACCGGACCCATCTGGGGCAGCAGCAAGGCCTACCGCGAGATCGAGGGCCCAGCCGGGCTCACCCTGCGGGTGCCGCTGCGGCGGGTGCACCTGTCCACCGGCGACGATTTCGACCTGTACGACACCTCGGGGCCCTACACCGATCCGGACGCGACGATCGATCTGACGGCCGGACTGCCGGCGCGCCCCGGCGTGGTCCGCGATCGCGGCACCCAGCTGCAGCGCGCCCGCGCCGGCGAGATCACCGCGGAGATGGCGTTCATCGCCGCCCGCGAGGGCATGCCCGCCGAGCTGGTGCGCGACGAGGTCGCCCGGGGCCGCGCGGTGATCCCGGCCAACCACAACCACCCCGAGAGCGAGCCGATGATCATCGGCAAGGCGTTTGCGACCAAGGTGAACGCAAACATCGGCAACTCGGCGGTGACATCGTCGATCGCCGAGGAGGTCGACAAGATGGTGTGGGCCACCCGCTGGGGCGCCGACACCATCATGGACCTGTCCACCGGCAAGAACATTCACGAGACCCGCGAGTGGATCCTGCGCAACTCGCCGGTGCCGGTCGGCACCGTGCCCATCTATCAGGCGCTGGAAAAGACCAAGGGCGATCCGACCGAACTGACCTGGGAGCTCTACCGCGACACCGTGATCGAGCAGTGCGAGCAGGGCGTGGACTACATGACCGTGCACGCCGGTGTGCTGCTGCGCTACGTGCCGCTGACCGCCAAGCGGGTCACCGGCATCGTGTCGCGCGGCGGCTCGATCATGGCCGCCTGGTGCCTGGCGCATCACCGGGAGTCGTTCCTGTACACCAACTTCGACGAGCTCTGCGAGATCTTCGCCCGCTACGACGTCACCTTCTCCCTGGGCGACGGCCTGCGGCCGGGATCGATCGCCGATGCCAACGACGCCGCGCAGTTCGCCGAGCTGCGCACCCTGGGCGAGCTGACCAAGATCGCCAAATCCCATGGCGTGCAGGTGATGATCGAGGGCCCGGGTCACATCCCGATGCACAAGATCGTCGAGAACGTGCGGCTGGAAGAACAGTGGTGCGAGGAGGCCCCATTTTACACGCTGGGCCCGCTGGCCACCGATATCGCCCCGGCCTATGACCACATCACCTCGGCGATCGGCGCGGCCATCATCGCCCAGGCCGGCACCGCGATGCTGTGCTACGTCACCCCCAAGGAACACCTGGGGCTGCCGGACCGCAAGGACGTCAAGGACGGGGTGATCGCCTACAAGATCGCCGCGCACGCGGGCGATCTGGCCAAGGGCCACCCGCACGCGCAGGAGCGCGACAACGCGTTGAGCCAGGCCCGCTTCGAGTTCCGATGGAACGACCAGTTCGCACTGTCGCTGGACCCGGACACCGCGCGGGAATATCACGACGAGACGCTGCCGGCCGAACCGGCCAAGACCGCGCACTTCTGCTCCATGTGCGGACCGAAGTTCTGCTCGATGCGCATCACCCAGGACGTTCGCGACTACGCCGCCAAACACGGCCTCGACAGCGAGGAGGCGATCGAGGCTGCCATGAGCGAGGGCATGGCCGAGAAGTCGCGTGAGTTCGCCGAGCACGGCAACCGGGTGTACCTGCCGATCACCCAACCGTGATTTCAAGCGCGGCGCGGCCGGGCGCCGGGGGCACCTCCCGCTTGCGGGGGCCGGGTCGCGGTGATCCGGCACAATGAGCGAGCTGCCTCCCGTTCTGCCTCTACCATCGCCGGGCACCACGCCGCGGCGGGTGCTGTCCATCGCCGGATCGGACTCCGGGGGCGGCGCGGGCATCGAAGCCGACATGCGCACCATGGCGCTGCTGGGCGTGCACGCGTGCGTCGCGGTCACCGCCGTCACCGTCCAGAACACGTTGGGCGTGCAGAGCTTTCACGAGGTGCCCGATGACGTGGTCGCGGGGCAGATGGAGGCGGTCGTCGCCGACATCGGCATTCAATCCGCCAAGACCGGAATGCTGGCGTCGCCCCGCATCATCGACACCGTCGCCAGCACCTGGCGGGGGCTGGGGTTGTCGGTTCCACTCGTCGTCGACCCGGTGGCGGCGTCCATGCACGGCGACGCGCTGATGGCGCCGGCCGCCCTGGATTCGCTTCGCAGCCAACTGTTTCCGTTAGCGACGCTGGTGACGCCCAACCTCGACGAGGTGCGGCTGCTGGTCGATGTCGACGTGGTCGACGCCGAGTCGCAGCGGGCGGCGGCCAAGGCGCTGCACGCGCTGGGCCCGCAATGGGTGCTGGTGAAGGGTGGTCATTTACGGTCATCGGAGCGCAGCAGCGACCTGCTCTATGACGGCGCCGACTTTTACGTATTCGATGCCCAGCGGATCGCGACCGGTAACGACCACGGCGGTGGCGACACACTCGCCAGCGCCGTCGCGTGCGCGCTGGCGCACGGCTTCACCGTTCCGGACGCCGTCGAGTTCGGCAAGCGCTGGGTGACCGAATGTCTGCGCGCCGCATATCCGCTGGGCCGCGGCCACGGCCTCGTCTCCCCACTGTTTCGGCTGTCATGATCGCATGAATCTCGACGAGATCGCGGGCATCGCGCACCTTCCCGTGGGCGACCCGACAGGCGTGGTGGTCCTAACTCACGGCGCCGGCGGAAACCGGGACGCCGTTCTGCTGCAACAGGTTTGCGACGAGTGGGCGCAACGGGGCTGGCTTGCGGTGCGCTACAACCTGCCCTACCGGCGCCGCCGGCCCACCGGGCCACCGTCGGGTTCCGCCGCCACCGACCGGACCGGCATCGTCGAGGCCATCGGGGTGTGCCGCGGCCTGGCCGACGGACCGCTGATCGCCGGCGGGCATTCCTATGGCGGCCGGCAGACGTCCATGGTCGTCGCCGCCGCGGAGGCGGCGGTGGATGTGCTGACGCTCTTCTCCTATCCGGTCCATCCCCCCGGCAAACCCGAACGCACTCGCACCGAGCACCTGCCTGACATCACCGTGCCGACCGTGTTCACGCACGGGACGTCCGATCCGTTCGGCACGCCCGACGAACTGCGCGCCGCGGCCGCCTTGGTCACCGGGACCGCCGCCGTCGTCGAGATCGCCAGTGCCCGCCACGATCTGCGGTCCAAGACGTTGAACGTACCGGCGTTGGCCGTCGATGCGGCGCTGCAGCTGCTCGGGCGGAAATAGACAGCCAAAACTGGACAGTTTCAACTGTCTAATTTAGAGTGATGGCGTGGATGGCATCAGCGACTCCGCGGTGGCGGCGGCGCGCGACATCAGGGTGGTGTTCAGCCGGCTACGGCGCCGGTTGAAGGACATCGCCACCGACAGTCTGACACCGTCACAGACCGCGGTGCTCACCCGGCTGTGGAAAGAGGGGCCGTCCTCGGCCAGCGCATTGGCCGGTGCCGAACAGGTGCGGCCGCAGTCGATGGCCACCATCCTGGCCGCCCTGAGCCAACGCGGGCTCATCGAGCGCGCCCCGGATCCGAATGACGGGCGACGCCAAGTAATTTCGCTGACCCCGGTCGGCAAACGGCGCGCCGAAAGTGGCCGGCGCGCCCGGGAGGAGTGGTTGGCGCGCACCATCCAGGAGCGCTACACCGAGGCCGAGCGGCGCGTCATCGTCGACGCGTTGTCGCTACTCGAGCGCTTGACCGAGCAATAAGAACGCGAAAGGGCGTAAGCGGCAATGGAATTGGGATTGCATTTCATCGACTTCCTACCGGGAGACCCGGCCAGGCTGGGCCCGACGCTGGCCGCGGCGGCCGCGGCGGCCGAGCAAGGCGGCGCGACGCTGTTCACCCTGGCCGACCACTTCTTTCAGATGGAAGCCATGGGGCGGGTGGAGGACCCGTTTCTGGAGGGGTACACCTCACTGGGCTTCTTGGCCGCACACACGGCGAGGATCGACCTGGGCCTGTTGGTCACCGGCGTCACCTACCGGTACCCGGGGCTGCTGGCCAAGGCGGTCACGACGCTGGACGTCTTGTCGCAGGGCCGGTCGATATTGGGACTCGACGCGGCCTGGTACGACCGGGAACACGCCGCCCTCGGCTTTCCGTATCCGCCGGTGAGCCGACGCTTCGAGATGCTCGAGGAAACACTGCAGATCTGCCGGCAGATGTGGAGCGACAACGACGGCCCATACGAAGGCAAGCACTATCAGCTGGCCGAGACGATCTGTGCGCCACAACCGATTCGGCGTCCCCCGGTGTTGATCGGCGGGGACGGGGAGAAGAAGACGCTGCGTCTGGTCGCGCAGTACGCCGACATCTGGAATTCCACGATGGCCGAGGTCGACGCGGTCAAGCACAAGATCGAGGTGCTGCACCGTCACTGCGATGCGGTCGGACGCGACCCCGGCGAGATCCGCAAGACGGTCGGCTACTTCGTCGATCCGTTCGAGGACCTGGACGGATACTTCAGGACCGTCGAGGGCTACGCCGAACTCGGCGTCGAGCTGGTCAATGCCGGTCCGTTCCCCGGCAATCCGGACCCGGTCGGTTTCGTTCGCCGCCTGGGCGATGAAGTGATCCCCAGGCTCGTAGAAATCGGTTGATCGGCCGGTGATCGGTCAGCCGGGATAGCGCGAGTAACAGGCGTCCGCGTTGCCGGTCACGCCGCCGCGGAACGCGTTGATCCGGGTGAACCCGGCCGGCACGCTGGTGCCGTCCGCGTCGCTGGCGACCAGATGGTTGGTGAGCAGGCCGGCGACCGCCTCGTCGAGATCGCCTGCGGTCAGCACCAATTGGTTGTGCGAGCGCAGGTCGATCGGCTCGGCCATCTTGCGATGTACAACACCGGTCAGGCATGCGGTGCGCAGCGCGGTCCATGGGCTCTGCATCGGCAGGCCGCGTTCATGCTGGACGGCCAGCGCGTATCTGGACATCACGACCGACAGCGCGGTGTCGTCGCCCTGCGGCAGGGTCTGTTGCTTCTCGTCGGCGACCGTGCCCATGGCGGCGAGGCCGGGCAGGTCGACCACGATGGTGTTGGTGCCCGGGCAGTAGGACGCCGGCGGGGTGGCCTTGGCGTCGTGACAGTCGGCCGGCTGGTAGGTCAGTGCCGGAGGGCTCGCCGGGGCGAAGATCCTTCCCAGCAGCTCCATGAGATTCGACAGGGTGTCTCGGCTGATCGGGACCTCGCCGGTCTCGGGTGTGCCGGTGGTGGAGTCGACCCGCAGGGCATTCGGCAGGTCGCCGCGGCGCTTCTCGATTTCCTTACGGTTGATCGCCGCGCAGGCCGAGGCGCCGTTAAGGAATCCCATTTGGAAGGCGCCGATCCGGTCCAGGGCGGAGCCGTGGGCGTCGTCGATTTGGGTCTCGCTGTCCATGACCGGGTCCCGCGTGGTGATGATCCCGGCCAGCACGTGGTCGAGACCGTCGGCGGTGCTCAGCGTGAAACGGGGCGACTTGCCGTCGGCGACCCAGTACAGGTAGACGCCGGCGAAGCAGTCGGCCCGCTGCTCGTGGACGATGGTCGCGTCCCGTCTGGTCACCAGCTTTGCCATCTGCTGCAGCGCGTGTCCGAATTCGTGCGCGAGCACGCCGGTGACGGACATGTCGCCGAAATACTTCTGCGCCATGGGCATGAATACGCCCCGGTCCCAGGCGATCAGATTGCACTTGCCGGTGTAGAAGGCGTTGACGAGCTTGTAGGTGTCGTTGTGGCACACGAGCGGGCTGCTCGGATCGGTCGAGTCGTAGGACACCATCTTGCCGACCGGAACGAACTTGCCCTGCAGCGATTGGTCGTACACCGATTGCCAGTAGTCCTCGATGTCGTTGACCGACAGCAGCGCCAGGGCGTCGATGGCGCCGTTGTCGGTATCGAGCACCTTGCCGGTGGGCCTGGGCGCGTTCGAACGGATCCCGCTGGGTCCGTTGGTCGCGGGCAACCCGCCGACCAGAAACGGGTCGTTGAGCATCGACAGGGCGCGTCCGTCGACGAACGTCGTGCAACCGGCCACCACGACCATCGCCGACGCCCACAGGAGTGCCGACCTGAGCGCACGGCTATTCATGACCAACCTCATCCCGACCGGCTATGGCGCAGCATCAAGGAAACTCATCCTAGAGGTATCAGCCGTCCCGGCAGCAGGAATCGAGGACCCAGCAAACAAGGGCCCGACGCGGGGCTGCTAAAAGGTAGGTTCGATCACGCCGCAGAGCGCCGACAAGCCGCGCGGTTACGGCACCCGGGTGCGATGCCTCTTGTTGTGTGGCGGCACCCCGTTGACCCCACCGATGGACTCCGCATAGCTGCCGACGACGAACGCGACGCCAGAACCCATGACCGCCAACGCTTCCCGGTTGATGTTGTCGACGGTGTCGCGCGGGCTCTGGAAATTGGGATCGAACGGCACGCCGGCCTGGCCGCCCCACAACCGGGCCTGCACGGGGGATTTCGGCTGCGCGGCGCCGGTGGTCATGCCCCCTACCGGCACGCCGGCCACCATGAACGGGTGGTAGTCGGCCCTGGTGTCCAACGGCATGTCGGCGGGACGCTTGCCGGCGAGGTTCAGATAACCGGCCAGGGTGCGTTCGATGCCGGCCGAACCCTCGGGCACGTCAGCGGCCGAGACGTTGGGGGCGGGCGGGCCGGACTGATCACCGTCGTCGGTGAAGAATCCCGCATTCGGCGACCCCAGCATGGTGAAGTTCAGGTAGAGCGCGATGTCGTTGAGTTGCTCGCGGTCCATGCCGAACACGTAGTCCATCACGCCGTTTCGGCCGTCCTCCTCGGCGCCCCAGAACACAAACCGCACCGCATTGTTCACAGGGGCCAGCGGGCCCAGTCGCAGCGCCGTCTCCAGCACGGCGGCCACCCCGGAACCGTCGTCGTTGATCCCGGGGCTGGCGCGGGAGCCGTCCAGGTGCGCGCCCACCAGGACGACGTCGTGGGCCGACCCGGTCTTGGTCTGCGCCACGATGTTTCGCGAAGTGATCTTGACGTTGCGCGCATCCAGCACCAGGCGTACCGGTGCCGTGGAGCCGCTCAGCGCGGCGGCGCCATACGAACCCAGCACGGCGACCGGCACGGTCAGCTGCTTGAAATATCCGGGGGTGAACAGCGTGGGCGGCGCGCCCCGCCCGGTGGGCGAACTGAGCACGATCAGCGCGCTCGCGCCCTTGGCCACTGCGCTGTTCTGTTTGTCGACCACCGAACAGTGCGCGTCGTCGACGACGGCGATCGACCCCTTGGGCAGCGTTGCCGGGTAATCGCCGGCCGTGCACCCCGAGGGCCGGGCCGGCCGGACCGGCTGGCCGGTCAGTCCGCCGGGCGGCGTTTGGACCAGCAGCGAAGCCTGGTCGACGGGATAGGTGCGGCCCGCGACGGTCAGCGCCGGCTTGCCCAACGACACGGTATAGAGCCGGTCGAACTGCGGCGTCTGGACGTCGAAACCCTTGTCGCGCAGCGCCTTGGCCACGTAGTCCACGCTGGCCTCGAAGCCGGGTGTTCCGTCCGCGCGGTTGCCGCCATTGGCGTTGGCGATGTTTTGCAGCGCGCGCAGGTGGGTCAGCAGGCCCTCGACGCCCACCCGCTTGGCCAGACCGTGCGCAAGGTCCGGGGTGGCGGCCGGTAGCCCCGGCCTGGTGTCCGAACACCCGGCCGCCAGCGCGGCGATCAGCAACAGTGTCGCGGCAAGCCGGGACATCATGATTTGGTGAGCACGTGCCGCGTGCGGTCCGCCATGGCGGGGACACCGTTGTGGCCGCCGAGGTCCTGCGCGTACAGACCGATCGCGTAGGCCACACCGCCGCCGTTGATTCTCAGTGCGGTGCGGTCGATGTGGTCGAGGGTGTCGGTCTTCTGGTGGTAGTTGGGGTCGAACGGTTGGTCGGCGGTGCCGCCCCACAACTTGGCCTGGTCGGCCGACATCTTCCCCTCGGCCCCCGAGAACAGGCCGCCGGCGGGGACGCCCGCCAGGGTGAACCCGTCGTAGTCGGACCGGCCGTCGAACGCGGTGTCCTGCGCGGTCTTGCCGGCCGACTTCAGGTAGGCGACCAGCGTGCGCTCGATACCGGCCGAGCCCTCGGGCACCACCGGCTGGCCGCGCGCGTCCGCGGGCAGCGATTGGTCGCCGTCGTAGGTGAAGTAGCCCGGGTTCGGCGACGCGAGCATGTCGAAATTGAGGTACAGCGCAAGGTTTTTCAACCCCGTCAAGTCCAGCGACTCGACGTAGTTGCGCGACCCGATCAGTCCGAGCTCCTCCGCACCCCAGAAGCCGAACCGTAGCGCGTTGTGCACCGGCGGCGTACTCCCAAGTCGCGCAGCGGTTTCCAGCACCGCGGCCACGCCCGATCCATTGTCATTGATACCCGGGCCGTCGGGCACGCTGTCCAGGTGCGCCCCAGCCATCACCACGTCGGCCGCCGACCCGGTCTTGGTCTGCGCAATCACGTTGCGGGCCCGAAAGCTTTGGGCGCTCGCAGTGAGCTTGATCGTGGTGGGGCCGGGCTGACCGCGTAGCTGCACCCCCATCGATTTGGTCACGCTCAGCACCGGAATCTTCACCTCGGTGGTCGGGCCGAGTGTGCCGCCCATCTGTTGTTCGTCGACGTTGTCGGCGATGATCATCGCCACGGCGCCGCGCTGTGCGGCGGCGTCTTCTTTCTGCGCGAACGGGCAGGTGCCGCGATCCACCAGCACCACGGCGCCCCGCAGCGCCAACGTGGCATAGTCGGAAGCCGCGCAGCCCAGATTGTTCGGCGGCGCCACGACGAGCGGCCCGCTCACCCCGTCCGGCGGGGTGCCGAGGCTGAAGTCCAGAGCGTGCGCCTCGACCGACTTACCGCCGACGGTGAGCTCCGGCTTCTCGGCGTGAAACACGCGCGCCGAGAATTCGGGGGTCTGCACGTCAAATCCGCTGCCGCGCAGGACGTTCGCCACGTAGTCGACGCTGGCCTCGTATCCGGGCGTACCTACCGCCCGAGTGCCGTTGTTGGCGTTGGCGATCTCTTGCAGTTTCGACAGGTGGGCCATCATCGCGTCGGTGGTGACCTTGTCGCGCAGGCCGGCGGCGAATTCGGCCGCGGCGCGCGGTGTTTGCTGCGAGCCGGACGCCCGATCTGAGCAGCCGGCCGACAACGCGGTCAGGACGATCACGGCCAGCATCGCCGGAATCGTCGTGGATTTGTTCACCATCGCGCCCAAGATTAGACCGCGGCCCGGCCGGCCCGGACCAGGACACGGCGGTATCAGACATGCAGCGCGCTGAAGGGCGCAAAGGGGATATTGCGCACCACGAACCAGGCCAGCACCAGTGACAGCGTCAGGACGGCGGCCCAGCGCCGGTGCTGCCAGCTGCGAATCCGCCGACCCACCAGGCGCCCGTAGGTCCAGGAACAGTAGGCCCACGCCAGCAGCACGACAGCCGCCAGGCCCAACGCGTTGAACCTGGCGGCCGCCAACAAGTTGCCGTGCAAGAGTGCGTACACCATCCGCAAGCTGCCGCAGCCGGGACAGTCGATTCCCAACAACGCCTTGGTGGGGCAAACCGGCAGCGGGCCGTTCGGGGTGGTCGGGTCACCCGCGCAGATGGCGGCGCACATCAGCGTCGTAGCTGCCGCCACCATCAGTGGCGCACCGAGACTTGCCTGCGCCGGCCCCCAGCGGGTCATCATGATCGAACTCCAGCGGCTTTAGAACATCGCAGCGAGTGCCGCGTTGGTGTTCATGTTGAGCGCGCCGGCCGCCATCAAAATGCCGTAGATGATGCCCGCGACGACACCGATGGCCACCGACCAGATCACCCATTTCTTGGCGCTGTCGGCGGACGCTTGCGCCTCGGCGTAGCGCCCCTGCGCCCACAACCCGTTGACCTGGCTCGACTTGACGATCGCCACGATTCCGAAGGGAAGGCAGCAGAACAGCGTCGCCAGAATCGACCACACCAGATAGTTATTCGGCGCCTGGCCGGCCGGCTGCTGCGGCGGGTAACCGGGAGACGGCGGCGGATAATCGGGCGGCGGAAAAGGGGGTTGTGTCATGGATTCTCCAGTCAAGAGAAGTTAGCTGACGTAAAGCGGTGCTAACCATACCCGAGCGCGCTCTGATCGGCACCAGCAATGAAAAAATCACCGTTAGACCGGCGCGGCCGCAACGCGTCGGCGACACCAAACATTCGCCGGGTGGCTCGATTAGCGCCGGGCCGGGGACACAATTCGTTATTCGGCGCGGCGAGTCGCACAGCACTGCCATTTGCCTGCGCCTCTTGCGCCTGAGCCGGGGAAGGAATCCCACACAGATAATTGCCTACGGAACGTATTGCTTTACCACGACATAGCCCTACTATCCGTGTTTAGAAGTCGCCGTTAAGGAGTCCTTCATGTCTGATTTCAGCAACGTGCGCAGGACGGCGGCGGTAACGGCACTCACGACCAGTCTGGGCTTAGCGGGCGGCGTCACGGCGGGCGCGGACCCCGCCACCACCGGCAACGCCTCGGATATCAACGCACTTACGGCCTCGCTGTCGAAGGGCTACGGCCTGAACAACTGCACCGCCGGAACCATCGACCGCAGCACGCAATTGGCGGTGCTCACCTGCGGCCACAGTCCCGACCCGAGCGGTCCGGTTCAGGCCAAGTACGTGCTGTTCACCAATGCCGACAACTTGGCCACCTCGTTCAAGGCCACCATCAAAGAGGACGTGCTGACCCCGTGCGGGGACGCCACCCAGTCGCCGTCGCCCTGGCACAAGGAAGGCGCCGCCGGCAGCGCCGGTCAGGCGGCCTGCGGCACATACCAAAACGGCGCCGAGATCATCTGGACCACCGACGCCACGAACACGCTGAGCTATCTCCGCGCGTCAAACACCGACGTGGCCGCGCTCTACCGGTGGTGGCGCGCCAACGGCTGACGTTTACAGCGCAGCCGCAAGCAAATCCGCTACCGCGCGCATACCGTCGGCGTTCGGGTGTACGGCGGCGGGGCGTCCGGGCAGCGACACACCCAAGCGGGTCGGCAGGCTGGTCCAGGGCTGTGCCGACCACGCGTGGTGTTCGCGGCTGGCCGCGGCGGCGCGGATGAGTCCGCAGCCGGTCGCCGCGGCGGCATCGGCCGTCATCGTTTCCAGCGTCGCGGCCACGTGGCGTCCCAGGTCGGCATCGGGGGTCGACAGCGGCGCGGCCGGCACACCCGGCGGCGGCAGCATCGTCAGGTAGTCGACGAAGAAGATCCGTGCCCCCGCCGACCGTCGGCGCACCTCCCGGCCGACCGCGCACAGCGATTCGAACACCGCGTCCAGGGCCCGATCCCGCGCCTGCCGGTCCAGCAGTTCGACGATGCGGTCCCCCAGCAGCGGGAGGTGCCGCAATGCCCGTGGCAGCGACGCGGCCATCAACAGCGGGACGTAGCCGACGTCGTTGCCGCCGATGGTGACGGTGACCAGGCTCTCGGTGCCGTCCAGCGCGGCGATCTGGGGTTGCGCCCCGCGCTGGCTTTCGGAGAGCACATGGGCGGTGGTCGCCCCGGAGAAGGTGACGTCCACCAAGTCGTAGCGGTGACTCCGCGCGACCAGGTGCGCGTAATTGCGTGCGGATCGGCCCGACCACCGCGGCGCCCCCGCCGCGCGGGGACGGATGCCCGGGCCTGCTGCCATCGAACTGCCCAGCGCGACATAGCGACTCATCAGCTCAGGCTGGGGCTGGAAGCCTGCGCCCAGAACCGCTTCGGGATCCGTCCGGCGCGCCGGGCCAGGTAGCCGGCGGTGACGGCGGCGGCCATCGCGGCGGCCATCGCCGCCGGATCGGCGGCACGGGTCACCGCGGTCGCCAATAGTACGGCGTCGCAACCCAATTCCATCGCCAGCGCGGCATCGCTGGCGGTGCCGATGCCGGCGTCGAGCACCACCGGAACGCCTGCCCCGGCGACGATCATCTCGATGTTGTGCGGGTTGGTGATGCCCAGGCCGGTGCCGATCGGCGAACCCAGCGGCATGACCGCCGCGCAGCCGGCGTCCTCGAGCCGGCGCGCGAGCACCGGATCGTCATTGGTGTAGGGCAGCACCACGAACCCGTCGTCGACCAATTGCTCTGCGGCTCGCACCAATTCGACGCCGTCGGGCAGCAGCGTGCGTTCGTCGGCGATCACCTCGAGCTTGATCCAGTTGGTGTTCAGCGCCTCGCGCGCCAACTGCGCGGTGAGCACCGCCTCGGCCGCGCCACGGCAGCCTGCGGTGTTGGGCAACGGGGTGATGCCCAGCCGGTTGAGCAGATCGAGCAATCCGGTGCCGCCCTCGGCGTCGACGCGGCGTATCGCGACGGTGGTCAGCTCAGTGCCCGAGGCCACCAGCGCCTCCTCGAGCACCGTGAGGTTGCTCGCTCCCCCGGTCCCCATGATGAGCCGCGACGCGAAGCTGCGGTCTGCGATGGTCAGTTTGGGCAATTCGGATCTAGCCACCTTGCACCGCCGTCACCACCTCGAGCCGGGCACCGTCGAAAAGCTCTGTGGCCCAACGGGATCGCGGTAGGACCGCGTCGTCCATGGCCACGGCCACGCCTCGGTCCGGGAAACCCAGGGACTGTAGCAACGCGGCAACGGTGACGTGCGCGTCGACGTCGACCTTCTGCTCGTTGACCACGACGATCATCAGCGCCGCTCCTCTTCATCGCAAGCGGGAGGTACCCCCGCAGCGCTTCGCTCTAACTCGTCCCAGCGCACGATCATCGGTGTGCTCCCACCGGGGACAGTTCGGACACGATCTGCTCTGCCGTCCAGGGGGCCAACAGGAATCCCGACCGGCCGTGGCCGGCGGCGACCAGCGTCCGCGCGTCCAGGCGATGCACCAACGGCAGATTGTCGGGGGTCATCGGGCGCAGCCCGGCGGCACATTCGGCCAGCTCGTATTCGCCCAGCGCCGGCAGCACCGCACACGCGTCGTCGAGCAGGTCGCGCACCCCCGAGACGACCGGGGCGGTGTCGCGCCCGTGCTCGTACTGGGTGGCACCGACGACCACCCCGTCCGCGCGGGGCACCAGGTACACCTGCCGTCCGTGCACCCGGGCGCGAATCACCCGTCGCGGCAACGGCATACAACCCTTTCGCCACCGCAGCCGCAGCACCTCGCCCTTGACCGGGCGCACCGGCAGGCCCGGCCACAGCGCCGGCGCATCGATGCCGTTGGCGATCACCGCCGCGTCGGCCTCGACGCGCGACAGGTCGTGCACCGGCGGCGCCCATTGCACCCCGAGGCGCTCGCAGTCGGCGGCCAGCGCGTCGAGCACCGCCCGGTTGTCCACGGCCAGTTCGGTGGGCGCCCGGAAACCGTGCCTGATGCCCTGCGCCAGCAGCGGTTCGACGTCGCGGGCCGCCGACTCCCACACCACCGGGTGCCCTTGGCCGGACAACCACTCCGCGACCGTACGCAGGTCGGCGACGTCGGCGCGGTCGACGGCCACCACCAACGACTCGCGCGCGGTGATCACCCCGGCCGGCAGCCCGTCGGTGAAACCGCCCTCGCGCCACAGCCGCAGCGATTCCAGGCCCAGCCGCAGCAACCTCTCTTCACCGGGCCAGCCTTCGCTGTGCGGCGCCAGCATGCCGCCGGCCACCCAGGATGCGCCCTTCTGGTCGCCGCGATGCACCCGCACCGACCAGCCGGCCTGCGCGGCGCGGCGCGCCACCGCCAGCCCGATGACGCCGCCACCGACGACGGCCACGGACCCCAATGGGGGTCCCGAGGACATCCCGGTCATGGTCGAGCCTCCCTTCGCCGGCATGATCCGGATCAGGTGTGACGGTAAGGGCAGGTCCGGAAGGCTCCGGCTGTGCCCACTCTCAGCCCCGCAGTCAGTCGACTACCCGGGACTCCCGTGTCCAGTGGTTCTCTTCGGCTCCACGCTAGCGCGCTAGCGTCTCGGTGTGCATCAACGTCTTGCCCGGCTGGCCGCGGCGCGACTCTATCTGTGTACCGACGCGCGCCGCGAGCGCGGCGATTTGGCCGAGTTCGCCGACGCCGCCCTGGCCGGCGGCGTGGACATCATCCAGCTGCGCGACAAGGGTTCGGCCGGCGAGCAACGGTTCGGCCCGCTGGAGGCGCGCGACGAGCTGGCGGCGTGCCAGGTGCTGGCCGACGCGGCGCGCCGGCACGGCGCCCTGTTCGCCGTCAACGACCGCGCCGACATCGCCCGCGCGGCCGGCGCCGACGTGCTGCACCTCGGGCAGGGCGACCTGCCGCTGGCGATCGCGCGCGACATCCTCGGGCCGGACGTGCTGCTCGGGTCGTCCACCCACGGCGCCGACCAGGCCGCCGCCGCCGCGCGCAGCGAAGCGGACTACTTCTGCGTCGGGCCGTGCTGGCCGACGCCCACCAAACCGGACCGCGAGGCGCCGGGCCTGCCGCTGGTGCAGGCGGCCGCCGGGCTGGGAACCGACAAGCCGTGGTTCGCCATCGGCGGCATCGACGAACGCCGGCTGCCCGAGGTGCTCGACGCCGGTGCCCGGCGCATCGTGGTGGTGCGGGCGATCACCGCGGCCGCCGACCCGCGGGCGGCGGCCGCACGGCTCAGTTCGGCGCTGGCAGCAGCGAGCTGATCCGGCGGGTCAGCTGCGAGGGCGCCTGGTCGGCCTGCGATGGGGGGCCGGGCATGCACCAGACGAAGACGCCGGTCTCGATCTCGATCGTGCGCGGCAGGTATCGCCGTCGTCCGTCGCCGTCGCCCAGCGGCAACACCGCCGGCGCGGTGCGCAGCCGCTGCCAGCTGGCCGCGAAGCCCGGATGCAGCGGCAGGTCGGCCACCTCGTCTTCGGCGACCCAGCGCATCTCGGCGCTTTCCCGGTTGGGCACGGTGTGCAGCAGCTCGGCGGCGTCGGCGATCACGGTGGTGTAGCTCCACCGCGTGCCGGCGATGCCTGCGACCTCGGCCGTGACCACGGTCGCGCGCACGGCCAGCCGCTCGCCGAGCAGCCCGGCCTCCTCGTTCGCTTCGCGGACCGCGGTCTGTTCCGGCGTTTCGTGGCTGTCCCGAGCGCCGCCCGGCAGCCCCCAGGTTCCGCCCTGATGACTCCACACGGCGCGATGCTGCAGCAGCACCGCGGGCGTACCGTCGGACTGCGGGGCCCGCAGCAGCAAACCCGCCGCGCCATACCGGCCCCAGTAGTGGGCGCCGCGCTCGGAGATCACCCAACCGTCACCGTCGCCCTGCACCGATTCAGGATATGCAGACTTGGTTGGGGCGTCGCCAATTGCGTCCGCCTCCACCCATCCACCCGAACATGCTCTTAGACTTTGCTTATAGAGGTCGATGCAGCGAAATCGAGTGGCCGAGAGATGAGGGCTGATCAAACGTGACGGTTGAGCTGGCACACCCGTCGACCGAGCCGCAGGGATCGCGATCGCCGGCCGAACCGGCTCATCCGCGGTGGTGGTTCATCTCCACGACGCCGGGGCGCATCTTGACCATCGGCATCGTGCTGGCCGTGCTCGGCGGCATCAGCGCCTTCGCCACGTCGACCACCATCAACCACCGGCAGCAGGTGCTGACCACGGTGCTCAACCACACCGAGCCGCTGTCGTTCGCCGCCGGGCGGCTCTACACCACGCTGTCGGTGGCCGACGCCGCGGCGGCGACCGCGTTCATCGCCGAGGCGGAGCCGCAGCCCGTGCGCCAGCGCTACGAGCAGGCCATCACCGACGCGTCCGTCGCCGTCACCCGGGCCTCGAGCGGGCTCACCGACGAACCGCTGGTGCAGCTGTTGGGCCGGATCAACGCCGAGTTGGCCGTGTACACCGGCCTGATCGAAATCGCCCGGACCAACAACCGGGAGGGCAACCCCGTCGGCTCGTCATACCTCTCGGAGGCATCGGGCCTGATGCAGTCGACGATCCTGCCCGACGCGGCGCGGCTCTATCAGGCGACATCGGAGCGGGTGGACGCCGAAACCACCGCGTCGACGCAGATCCCGGCCCCGGTGATCATGGTGGTCGGCGCCACCGTGGTCTTCGGCGCGTTCTCCCACCGCTGGCTGGCGCGGCGCACCCGACGCCGAATCAACCCCGGCCTGGTGGTGGGCGCACTCGCTATTCTCGTCATGGTGGTTTGGGTTGGAACTGCGCTGACCATTTCTACGACGGCCAGTCGTAGCGCGAAGGACACTGCCGCGGAATCCCTCAAGACGGTCACCAACGTCGCGATCACCGCCCAGCAGGCCCGTGCCGACGAAACCCTGTCGCTGATCCGGCGCGGCGACGAGGAGAAACGTAAGCAATCGTTCTACCAGCGCATCGATTCCATGCACCGCCAGCTAGACCAGTACATGTCCCGCAGCGACGCTGTGGACAAGCCCGACCTCGAAGGCGCCGACCAGCTGCTGCTGCGCTGGCGGCAGGCCAACGACCGGATCACCTCCTACATCTCGGTGGGTAATTACCGGGCCGCCACGCAGGTGGCGCTGGGCAGCAGCGAGGAAGACTCCACCCCGGCGTTCGACAAGCTGGAAGGCGAGCTGGTGAAGGCCATGGACCAGGGCCGCATCACGCTGCGCAACGACGTCATCAACGCGCGCAGCGGACTGTCCGGCGCTCAGGTGGGTGGCGTGGTGCTCAGCCTCGGCGCCGCCGTCGCGGTGGCGCTGGGCCTGTGGCCGAGGCTGAAAGAGTATCGATGATGCTCCGGCTGCGGATGCTTCGCCGGGCATGCACCGTGGCCACCGTGGTGGCGGTGCTGGCCGGTTGCGGACACACGGAATCGTTGCGAGTGGCCAGCGTGCCGACGTTGCCGCCGCCGACACCGGTCGGCATGGAGCAGTTGCCGCCGCAGCCGCCGCTGCCCCCGGACGGCCCGAACCAGAACTGCGACCTGACGGCCAGCCTGCGGCCGTTCCCCACCAAGGCGGAGGCCGACGCCGCCGTCGCCGACATCCGCGCCCGCGGCCGGCTGATCGTCGGGCTCGACATCGGCAGCAACCTGTTCAGCTTCCGCGACCCGATCACCGGCGAGATCACCGGTTTCGACGTCGACATCGCCGGCGAGATCGCGCGCGACATCTTCGGGGCGCCCTCGCACGTCGAGTACCGGATCCTGGCGTCGGACGAGCGGGTCACCGCGCTGCAAAACTCCGAGGTCGACATCGTGGTCAAGACCATGACGATCACCTGCGACCGGCGCAAGCTGGTGAACTTCTCGACCGTCTACCTCGACGCCAACCAGCGCATCCTGGCCCCGCGCGACTCGCCGATCGCCAAGGTCTCCGACCTCTCCGGCAAGCGCGTCTGCGTCGCGAAGGGCACCACGTCGCTGCACCGCATCCAGCAGATCGATCCGCCGCCGGTCGTGGTGTCGGTGGTCAACTGGGCCGACTGCCTGGTGGCGATGCAGCAGCGCGAGATCGACGCGGTAAGCACCGATGACTCAATACTGGCGGGGCTGGTAGAAGAGGACCCGTATCTGCACATCGTCGGGCCCAACATGGCCACCCAGCCCTATGGCATCGGGGTCAACCTGAACAACACCGGACTGGTGCGGTTCGTCAACGGAACTCTGGAACGGATTCGCCGGGACGGCACGTGGAACACGTTGTACCGCAAGTGGTTGACGGTGCTGGGCCCCGCGCCGGCCCCGCCCACACCGAGGTATCTGGACTGATGGCCGACCCGGACAAGCAAACCGAGCACCCGGAAACCGGGGCGGAGGACGCGGCCCCGGGCACGCAGCCGGCCGACGTCCAGACCGGCGCGGCGACCGGGCGGCTGCAGGCCACGCAGGCGCTGTTCCGTCCCGATTTCGACGACGACGATGACGACGACTTTCCGCACATCTCGCTGGGTGCCCTGGACACCGATCCGCAGGACCGCCTGACGGTCGCGACGCGATCGCTGCCGGCGGTCCGGCAGCTCGGCGGTGGCCTGGTCGAGATCCCGCGCGGGCGGGACATCGACCCACTCGAAGCCCTGATGACCAATCCTGTGGTGCCGGAGTCCAAGCGTTTCTGCTGGAACTGCGGAAAGCCGGTCGGCCGGTCCAGCAAGAAATCCAAGGGCACGTCGGAGGGCTGGTGCCCGTCCTGCGGCAGCCCGTATTCGTTTCTGCCGCAGCTCAATCCCGGCGACATCGTCGCGGGCCAGTACGAGGTCAAGGGCTGCATCGCCCACGGCGGTCTGGGTTGGGTCTACCTGGCGGTCGACCACAACGTCAACGACCGACCGGTGGTGCTCAAGGGTTTGGTGCACTCCGGCGACGCCGAGGCGCAGGCGATCGCCATGGCCGAACGACAGTTCCTGGCCGAGGTGGTCCACCCGCAGATCGTGCAGATCTTCAACTTCGTCGAGCACAAGGATCAGCACAACAATCCGGTCGGCCTCATCGTCATGGAGTACGTCGGTGGGCAGCCGCTCAAGCACGGCAAGGGTGAGAAGCTCCCCGTCGCCGAGGCCGTCGCCTACCTGCTGGAGATCCTGCCCGCGCTGAGCTATCTGCACTCCATCGGCCTGGTCTACAACGACCTGAAGCCGGAGAACATCATGCGCACCGAAGAGCAGTTCAAGCTGATCGACCTGGGCGCGGTGTCACGGATCAATTCGTTCGGATACCTGTACGGCACACCGGGTTTCCAGGCGCCCGAGATCGTGCGGACCGGGCCGACGGTGGCCACCGACATCTACACGGTGGGCCGCACGCTTGCCGCGCTGACGCTGAACCTGCCCACCCGCAACGGCCGCTACGTCGACGGCCTGCCCGAGGACGACCCGGTGCTGAGGACCTACGACTCCTTCCGCAGGTTGTTGCGTCGCGCCACCGACCCCGACCCGCGGCGCCGATTCTGCAGCACCGAGGAGATGTCCGCCCAGTTGATGGGCGTGCTGCGCGAGGTGGTCGCCCACGACAGCGGCGTTCCACGGCCCGGCTTGTCGACGATCTTTTCCCCCAGTCGCTCGACGTTCGGGGTGGACCTGCTGGTCGCGCACACCGACGTCTACCTGGACGGTCAGGTCCACTCGGAGAAGCTGACCGCCCGCGAAATCGTTACGGCACTGCAGGTTCCGCTGGTCGATCCCGCCGACGTCGCGGCTCCGGTGCTGCAGGCGACGGTGTTGTCCCAGCCGGTGCAGACGCTGGATTCGTTGCGCGCGGCGCGACACGGCACCCTGGACGCCGATGGCGTCGAGGTGTCCGAGTCGGTGGAGCTGCCGCTGATGGAGGTCCGCGCGCTGCTGGACCTCGGCGACGTGGCCAAGGCCACCCGCAAGCTCGACGACCTGGCCGCGCGGGTCGGCTGGCAATGGCGGCTGGTGTGGTACAAGGCCGTCGCCGAGCTGCTCACCGGCGACTACGATTCGGCCACAACGCATTTCACCGAAGTGCTGGACACCTTTCCCGGCGAGCTGGCGCCCAAGCTGGCGCTGGCCGCCACCGCGGAGTTGGCCGGCGAGGTCGACGACCACAAGTTCTACGAGACGGTGTGGAAGACCAATGACGGGGTGATCTCGGCCGCGTTCGGATTGGCCAGAACGCTGTCGGCGGAAGGGGATCGGGCCGCCGCGGTGCGCACGCTGGACGAGGTGCCCGCCACTTCGCGACACTTCACCACCGCGCGGCTGACCAGCGCGGTGACGCTGCTGTCCGGCCGGACCAAGCGCGAGATTACCGAGGAGGACATCCGCGACGCGGCGCGGCGGGTGGAGGCGCTGCCGCCCACCGAGCCCCGCGTGCTGCAGATCCGCGCCCTGGTGCTGGGCTGCGCGATGGACTGGCTGGAGGACAACAAGGCCAGCACCAACCACATCCTGGGCTTCCCGTTCACCGAGCACGGGTTGCGGCTCGGCGTCGAGGCGTCGCTGCGCAACCTGGCCCGCGTCGCGCCCACCCAGCGGCACCGCTACGCGCTGGTGGACATGGCGAACAGGGTGCGCCCCACCAGCACGTTCTAGCTCTCTGGCATGCCTTTTGCTCTTTGGCGCGCCTTTCCGGCGTGCCTTTGCGTCGAGTGTGAATCGTTGGCTTTCGGTGTGAACCTACGGCGGGGATTATTGGCGTGTCGCCGCCATATTTTCACGCTGAATACCGTGAATTCACAGTGGATTTCGCCAGCGCCGCCCGCACCCGGCGGATGATCGCTGCCGGCGGGTCCTCGGCGACGACCCGGACGACGATCCACCCCAGCTCCTCGAGCATCTCCATCCGGCGGATGTCCTTGACATACTGCTGCCGGTCGGTGCGGTGTTGGTCGCCGTCGTATTCGACGGCGACCATCGGGTCGCGCCAGCCCAGGTCGAGGTAGGCCGAGGGCAGGCCGTCGACCCCCAGCACCGGAATCTGGGTCTGCGGCCGGGGCAGGCCGGCGTCGATAAGGAGTAACCGCAGGAAGCTCTCCCGAGGGGATTGCGCTCCTGCGTCAACGAGTTCCAGCGCGGTTTCGAGCCTCCGCAGCCCGGGCGAACCAGGGTGTGCCCTCGCGACACGCAGCACGTCGTCGGTCTTGAAACCCGTCGCGCGGGCCAGCGCGTCCAGCCGCACGACGGCCGAGCGCACCGCGCCCCGCCTCCCGATATCGAAGGCGGTCCGCTCCGGACTCGTGACGGGCAGCCCGTCGCGGACCTGAGTTTCGCCGGCACCCAACCTGTCCCGGCGCGTCAGCACCCCGTCCGGGGGACGGGTGTTGGAGTGGATCAGCTCGACGGGAACACCGTCGGGAATCCATTCGGTGCCGTGCAGCGCCGCCGCGGCCGCTCCCCCGACGACCGCCCTGCGGCCCGACCAAAGCCAGGCCGCCCGGATGCGCATCTGCAGCGACGGCTCGACGTGTGCGGGCACGTACACGTTCGGAAACACCGCGCGATAGGCCGCCCGCAGCTGGTGACGGCTCAGCCTTCCCGACGCCAGCTCCTCGCTGCCGATGAACGGCGCTTGCCTCATGCCGCGAACCATCGCACGCCAACCGCGCTCTGCGGGTGCGACTGTGCACAGGCCCCGGCCGGACGGTTACCGGCTACGACGACAGCACGCTCACGCAGTCGCGGGCGATGGCCAGTTCTTCGTTGGTCGGGATCACCAGCACCGCGATCGGTGAATCGTCGGCCGAGATCCGGCGCGCCCCCTTGCCGCCGTCGAGGTTGCGGCGCTCATCGAGCACGATGCCCAGTTCTTCCATGCCGGCCATCGCGTCGCGGCGCACCGCGGGATCGTTCTCGCCGATGCCGGCGGTGAAGCTGATGACGTCGGTGTGCCCCAGCACCGCCAGGTAAGCACCGACGTACTTGCGCAACCGGTGGGTGAACACCTGAAGGGCCAATTGCGCCGCCCGGTCGCCGGACTCGATCATGGTGCGCAGCCGGCGAAAGTCACGCTGGCCGGACAACCCCAGCACGCCGGACCGCTGATTGAGCACGGACTCGATGTCGTCGACCCCCATGTCGGCCGCGTGCGACAGATAGGCGACGACGCTCGGATCGATATCGCCACTGCGGGTGCCCATCACCAACCCCTCCAGCGGGGTCAGACCCATCGAGGTGTCCAGCGGCCGGGTGCCGGCGATCGCCGACGCGGAGCAACCGTTACCCAGATGCAGCACAATCTGTTTCAGGTCGTCGACGGGCCGCTTCAGGAAGGCGGCGGCCTGCTCGCTGACGTAGCGGTGCGACGTACCGTGGAAGCCGTACCGGCGGATCTGATACCGCTGAGCCAGGTCGCGATCGATCGCGTAGGTGGCCGCCGCCGGGGGCAGTTCGTGGAAGAATCCGGTGTCGAACACCGCGATGTGGGCGATGCCGGGCAGCAGTTTCCGCGCGACATCGATGCCCTTGAGCGCGGGCGGGTTGTGCAGCGGGGCCAACTCCGACAATTCGTGCAGCCGGCCGATCACCGCATCATCCAGCAACGTGGGCCGATAAAAAGTGTTGCCGCCGTGCACCACCCGATGCCCCACCGCGACGATCCCGCTCGAATTCAGGTCGATGCCCTCGTCGGCCAACGCGTCGAACGCGCGGCGCAGCGCGGCGTCATGGTCGGGAACCGCCGACGATTCCTCTCCGATCCGCTCCACCAGGCCCGTCGCCCGGGCCGCACCCGAATCGGGGTCGACCACCTGGTATTTCAGCGACGACGAGCCGGAGTTGATCACCAGCACCACGCCGGAGCCCGTCACGGCTGCCCCTGCGCCTGGATCGCGGTAATGGCCACGGTGTTGACGATGTCTTCAACCAAGGCACCCCGCGACAGGTCGTTCACCGGCTTGCGCAGGCCCTGCAGCACCGGCCCGATGGCGAGCGCGCCGGCGCTGCGTTGCACCGCTTTGTAGGTGTTGTTGCCGGTGTTCAGGTCGGGGAAGATCAGCACCGTCGCGCGACCGGCCACCGGCGAGTCCCGCAATTTGGTGGCCGCGACCGACGGTTCGATCGCGGCGTCGTATTGAATGGGCCCCTCCACCGGCAAGGCGGGATTGCGTTCGCGCACCAATGCCGTTGCCGTCCTGACCTTGTCGACGTCCGCACCGGTACCGGAGTCGCCGGTCGAGTACGACAGCATCGCCACCCGCGGTTCAATGCCGAACTGCGCGGCGGTGCGCGCCGAGGAGATGGCGATGTCGGCCAGTTGCTCCGGTGTCGGGTTCGGGATGATCGCGCAGTCACCGTATGCCAGCACCCGGTCAGGCAGGCACATCAGGAAGATGCTGGACACCGTGGAGACGTCCGGGACCGTCTTGATGATCTCGAATGCCGGCCGTACGGTGTGCGCCGTGGTGTGCGCGGCGCCGGACACCATGCCGTCGACATGGGAGTTTTGCACCAGCATGGTGCCGAAATACGTGGCGTCGCACATGGTCTCGCGGGCCTGCTCGACCGTGACGCCCTTGGCCTTGCGCAACTCGGCGTACTGGTCGGCGAACTCGTCGCGCAGCGGGCTGCTGCGCGGATCGATGACGGTCGCGTCGCCTAGGTCCACCCCGAGTTCTCCTGCGCGCTGGCGGATTTGGGCTTCGTCACCCAGGATGGTCAGGTCGGCGACGCGGCGCTGCAGCACCCGGCCCGCCGACCGCAGGATACGGTCGTCGTCGCCTTCGGGTAGCACGATGTGCTTACGATCCGACCGTGCCTGCAGCGTCAGCTGGTGAATGAACATTTGCGGCGTGACCACGGTTGGGATCGGAATGGCAAGCTGGGCAAGCAGATCGGTGATGTCGACGTGGCTGTCCATCAGCTCCACCGCGGTGTCGATCTTGCGTTGCGAGGTCGCGGTGACCCGGCCGCGGGCCGAGGCCGCCGCACCGGCCGTGTCGTAGGTGCCCAATGCGGTGGCGACGATGGGCAGGCGCAGCCGAAGCCCGGCGACCAGGGCGGCGATGGACGGGTGCAGCTGAAATCCCCCGTTGAGCACGATGCACGACAGCGACGGGAAGCCTTCGGCCGCATGGGCACTGGCGACGGCGAGCACCACGTCCGAGCGGTCGCCGGGGGTGATGACCGCCATGCCGTCGCGCAACCGTTCCAGGACGTGGTCGGCGGTCATCCCGGCGACCAGCACGCCGGTGACCTCGCGTTCGCGCAGTGACTCTTCGCCGCTGACCGGCGTCGCGCCGACCGCCTTTTGCAGCTCGGCCACCGTCGGCGCGGACAGCAGCGGCGCGTCGGGCAGCACGTAGCTGCGCTGGGCGAATTTACCCAAGGCCTGCGCGACCTCGGTCAGCTCGGCCGGCTCGCAGCGGTTGGCCACCACGGCGGCGGTGTGGGCATGCTGGGCGTCCAGTTCGGCGAGGCATACCTCGACGACGCCGGCCACCTCGGCGGCCGCGCGCCCCTTGCCGCTGACCGTCAGCAACAACGGCGCACCGAGATTGACCGCGATGCGCGCGTTGGTCGAAAGCTCCGCGGGCCGGGCCACATCGGTGTAGTCGCTGCCGACGATCACCACCACGTCGCACATCTCGGCCACCGCGTGGTAGGCGTCGACGATGCCGGCGATGGCCGCGTCAAAGTCGGCGTGCAGCTGCGCATAGGTGACGCCGACGCATTGCTCGTAGGTCAGGCCCGCGGTGGTCCGCGACAACAGCAGTTCCAGGATGTAGTCGCGGTCCTCACCGTCGTCGGAGCGCGTAATCGGGCGGAACACACCGACTTTGGCGACCGTCGCGGTCAGCCGGTGCAGCAGCCCGAGCGCGATCGTCGACTTCCCGGTCTCCGGCTCGGGGGCCGCGATATAGATCGCTGTCACTGGACCGACACCGGGGCAAAGGCCCCTCAGGCCAGTCGCCGCAGCCGCGGCGCCAGGTCCTTCTCGAAGAGCTCGAGGAACCGGCGCTGGTCATGGCCGGGTGCGTGGAACACCAGGTGGTTCAGGCCCCATTTCACGTACTGGCCCACCTTTTCGACCGCCTCGTCGGGATCCGAAGCCACGATCCAGCGCTTGGCGACCTGCTCGATGGGCAGCTCGTCGGCGGCCTTCTCCATTTCCAGCGGGTCGTGAATGCCGGTCTTCTGTTCGGCCGTCAGCGACAGCGGCGCCCAGAACCGGGTGTTCTCCAGCGCCTTGTCCGGGTCGGTGTCGTAGGAGATCTTGATTTCGATCATCCGGTCGACGTCGTCGGGGTTCTTGCCGGCCGCCTCCGCGCCCTCCCTCATGGCGGGCATCAGCTTGTCCTTATACAGCTCCTCGCCCTTGCCCGAGGTGCAGATGAACCCGTCGCCGGCGCGGCCCGCGTACTTGGCCACCTGCGGACCGCCCGCGGCGATGTAGATCGGGATGCCGCCCTCGGGCACGTCATAGATGGAGGCGCCCTTGGTGTGGTAATACTCGCCCTCGAAGTCGACGCGGTCGCCCAGCCACAGTTCGCGCATCAGCCGCACCGATTCGCGCAGCCGGGCATAGCGTTCCTTGAACTCCGGCCACTCGCCCTCGTATCCGGTGGCGATCTCGTTGAGCGACTCGCCGGTGCCGACGCCGAGGAAAATGCGATCCGGGTACAGGCACCCCATCGTGGCGAACGCCTGCGCGATGACGGCGGGGTTGTACCGGAAGGTCGGGGTCAGCACCGAGGTGCCCAGCACCAGCCTCTTGGTGCGCTCGCCGACGGCGGTCATCCAGGCCAGCGAGAACGGCGCGTGCCCACCCTCGTGCCGCCACGGCTGGAAGTGGTCACTGACGGTTGCGCTGTCCATGCCGTGCCCCTCGGCGGCGACAGCGAGTTCGACGAGCTCGCGCGGTGCAAATTGTTCAGCGGAAGCTTTGTATCCGAGTTTCAGTTCAGCCACTCGTTCTTTCTACTCCTGCGCCAAGGGTCGCGACCCGCCGCGCCCGGCTACGCCGCGCTTGCGATCGCTCCTGCGCCAAGGGTCGCGACCCGCCGCGCCCGGCTACGCCGCGCTTGCGATCGCTCCTGCGCCAAGGGTCGCGACCCGCCGCGCCCGGCTACGCCGCGCTTGCGATCGCTCCTGCGCCAAGGGTCGCGACCCGCCGCGCCCGGCTACGCCGCGCTTGCGATCGCTCCTGCGCCAAGGGTCGCGACCCGCCGCGCCCTACACTCGCGGGCATGGGATCGGCACCAGCTCTGGTTCAAGTGACCGATACGGTGTACCTCGCCCAGGGAGAGGCCGTTAACTGGACGCTGGTCGTCGACGGCACCGGCGTGCTGATGATCGACGCCGGATATCCCGGCGACCGCGAGGCCGTGCTGTCGTCGCTGCGGGAGCTCAGCTACGGCCCCGGCGACGTGCGCGCCGTCCTGCTCACGCACGCACACATCGACCACCTGGGCTCGGCGATCTGGCTCGCCAGCGAATACGGCACCGCCGTGTACTGCCACGCCGAGGAGGTGGGCCACGCCAAGCGGGAGTACCTGCAACAGGCATCGGTTTTCGATGTGGCCCTGCGCATTTGGCGGCCACGGTGGGCGGCGTGGGGCCTGCACGTGCTGCGCAGCGGCGGCTTGATCCGCGACGGCATTCCCGCCACCCGGCCGCTGACCGCCGAGGTGGCCGCCGCGCTGCCGGGTCACCCGAGGCCGGTGTTCACCCCCGGGCACACCAGCGGGCACTGCTCGTACGTGGTGGACGGGGCGCTGGTCAGCGGCGACGCGCTGATCACCGGGCACCCACTGCTGTGCCGGGGTGGGCCGCAGCTGCTGCCCGCGGTGTTCAGCCACAGCCAGCAGAACTCGCTGCGCAGCCTGGACGCACTGGCCCTGCTGGACACCGAGGTCCTGTTGCCCGGCCACGGCGACGTGTGGCGCGGCCCGATCCGGGAAGCGACGGCGCGGGCAGTCGCGCTTGCCCAGTAAGGCGAAACCGACTGCGAATTCACGGGTTTGAGCGAGAATCCTTGGTCTTCAGCGTGAACCTACGGCGGCTGTTGTCGGCGTGTCGCCACCAAGAATTCACACCGAAAGCCGACGATTCACACTGGTGAAGGCGAAGCCAGCAGCAAACGCCTAACTCAGCCACTTCTCGAAGGCGATCGGAATGAACGGGCCCCAGTTAGGCAGCGGATCCGGTGTTGTCCGGGTGTATCCCGTCGCGTCATAGAGCGCCTCGGCCTCGGGCTGCCGGTTGCCGGTGATCAGGTAGAGCCGCCGATACCCCCGCGCCAGGGTTTCGGCCTCCAGCGCAGCCAGCAGCGCCCTGGCGTAGCCGCGGCGCCGGTGCGCGCCGTCGGTCCAAATCCGCTTCAGCTCGGCGGTCTCGGCGTCGTAGCGGCGAAACGCACCGCCGGTCACCGGCACCCCGTCCACGACGCCGATCAGCAGTCCGCCGTCCGGCGGCGCCAACTCGGCCTCGGGCACGGGCAGCCAGGCCAGGTGGGCGCTCGGTGTGCCGCCGTACCGTTGCGCATACTCGACGGCCAGTTCGGCCAGCAGCGGTTGCGCCAGCGGGTCGTCGTAAGTGACCGACACGAACCGCAGTTGGCCGTGGGGCGTGGTTGACTCCGGCATCACCAAGGCTCAAACGCGGGTCGCGGTGAGGTATTCCGGGACGAACTCGGAGTCGCCGGGGCCCGTCCGTCGCCGCTTGTCTAGGCCTATCGCACCCAACAGTTCGGTGATGTCGCGCCCGGCCGTTTTCCAGCCCTGGTTCGCCAAATACTCTGGCAAATAATGGTATTCGCCGGGATGGGTCAGGCTGGCCAGGTCGAGGTCCAGGCCGCGCCGCCGCCAGCCGTCGACGAAAGCGCGCTCGGCCCCGAGCTGCAACGGATTCCAGGTGGGCATGTGGTCGGCCGTGAACCGGCTGCCGGGAGCGCTCGAGGCGGTCACGGCGTCGAGCAGTCGATTCTGCTCGTCGGGCGCCAAGTAGCCGACGAGCAACTGCTCGGCGACCCAGACCGTGGGCTGGGCGGCGTCGAACCCGACCCGGCGCAGCGCCGCCGGCCAATCCCGGCTCAGCTCAGTGCCGACCGCGCACCGGTGGGTGGCCAATTCGGCGTCCAGCTTGCGCAGCACCTCGGCTTTGAAGTCGAGCACCTGTGGCCGATCGACCTCATAGACCGTGGTGCCCCTGGGCCACCACAGCCGGTACGGCCGGGTGTCCGAACCCGACGCCAGGATCACCACCTGGCGGATTCCCGCCCGGCCGGCGTCGGCCAGGAATTCATCCACGAACCGCGTGTGCGCCGCCAACGCGTCCATCAGCGCCGTCACGGCCGGGTCGTCGCCCTCGTCGGCCGCGAACACGTGGTCCTTGATCGCGCGGGTGAGGTAGTCGATCCCGGCGGCGCACAACAGCGGCTCGGCGAACGGATCGTTCAGCAGGCCCCGGTGCGTGGCCACCGCCCGCGCGGCCGCGCCGAAGGCCGCGGTCACGGCCAGGTCAACCGTCTGCGCCATGGTCGGCTCAGACGCCGGAGCGGCGCCGCAGGGACACCGCGGCGGCCACTCGCCAGCCCAGCAACAACACCGCGGTGACCGTCGTGGCCACCATTACGAAACTTGCCGCCACGCCCGCGGACGTCGCCTTGCGCAGCAGCATGCCGACGACCACGGTGCACAGCCACACGCTGACCCCGGTCGGCGCCACCGCCGTCGGCCGCCGCCACGCGCGGGAGACGACCCACCCGACGACGGTGCCGGTGAGAAACGGCCACGCCGTCATGGCGACGCCGGTGATGTTGAGGCCCTCGTCGTGGCTGCGGCGCCCCACGGCGCAGAACACCAGCACGGCGATGACGTCCACCGCGAGCCAGGCCGGCCGCTTGCGCCCAAGCATGCAGCGAGACTACCGGGACGCCGCCCGATCTTGACCGCGCAGCCGCGGTGAACCTAGATTCGTCAGCGATGAATAGGCATTCACTACGGCGGCCCTTCGGTGGTAACCGTCGGCCCGGCGGTGGCAGGCTGATCACATGAGCACCCAGACGCCACCCGCCTTCGACCCCGACGACCCGCTCGGCCTCGACGCCTCGCTATCCAGCGACGAGCTCGCGGTGCGCGACACCGTCAGGCAATTCTGCGCCGAGAACGTCCTGCCGCACGTGGCGGAGTGGTTCGAGATCGGCGACCTGCCGGTGCGCGAACTGGCCAAGGGGTTCGGTCAGCTCGGCCTGCTGGGCATGCACCTGAATGGGTACGGCTGCGGCGGCGCCTCGGCCGTGCACTACGGACTGGCGTGCGTGGAGCTCGAGGCCGCCGACTCCGGCCTTCGGTCGATGGTCTCGGTGCAGGGTTCGCTGGCCATGTTCGCGATCTGGAATTTCGGATCCGAGGAGCAGAAACAACAATGGCTGCCCGGCATGGCCACCGGCGAGCTGCTCGGCTGCTTCGGACTGACCGAACCCGACGTCGGCTCCGATCCCGCCGCCATGAAAACTCGGGCCCGCAAAGATGGTTCGGACTGGGTGCTCAACGGCCGCAAGCTGTGGATCACCAACGGCTCGGTGGCCGACGTCGCCGTCGTGTGGGCCGCCACCGACGACGGCATCCGCGGCTTCATCGTGCCCACCAAGACACCGGGGTTCTCCGCCAACACGATTCATCACAAGCTCTCGCTGCGGGCCTCCATCACCAGCGAGCTGGTGCTCGACGACGTGCGGGTGCCCGCCGAGGCGATGCTGCCCGAGGCCAAGGGGCTGCGCGGGCCGCTGTCCTGTCTGTCCGAGGCCCGCTACGGAATCGTCTGGGGCTCGATGGGAGCCGCGCGCTCGGCGTGGCAGGCCGCATTGGATTACGCCACGCAGCGCACCCAGTTCGGCCGCCCCATCGCCGGCTTCCAGCTGACCCAGGCCAAGCTCGTCGACATGGCCGTCGAGCTGCACAAGGGCCAGCTGCTCTCGCTGCACCTCGGCCGCCTCAAGGACAGCGCCGGGCTGCGACCCGAGCAGGTCAGCTTCGGCAAGCTCAACAACACCCGCGAGGCGATCAAGATCTGCCGGACCGCACGAACCATATTGGGCGGCAACGGAATATCGCTGGAATACCCCGTCATCCGGCACATGGTGAACCTGGAATCGGTGCTGACGTACGAGGGCACACCGGAGATGCACCAGCTCGTCCTCGGCCAGGCGTTCACCGGCAGCGACGCCTTCCGCTGACACCAGACCGATGGCCACACGACTGGAGTACACGTCCGAGCATCACCAATTCCGGGAATTGGTACGTGATTTCGTGCAGCGGACGGTCGTACCCAATCACGAAAAGTGGGAACGGGACGGCCAGTGGGATCGCTCGCTGTTCATCGAAGCCGGAAAGCTGGGACTGCTGGGCTTTTCGGTGCCCGAGCGGCTGGGCGGCCCGGGCGTGGCCGACTTCCGCTACAACGCGATCGTCATCGACGAGCTGCAGCGGGCGGGTGCGGCCGCCGAAGCCATCGCCTTCACGCTGCAAAACGACGTGGTGCTGCCCTACCTCACCGACCTGACCACCCCGGAACAGCAACGGCGCTGGCTGCCCGGCGTGGTCACCGGCGAGACGGTGCTCGCCATCGCGATGACCGAGCCCGGCACCGGCAGCGATCTGGCCGGGATCCGCACGACGGCGGTGCCGGACGGGGACGACTACGTCGTCAACGGCGCCAAGACATTCATCTCCAACGGACAGATCGGCGACCTGTTCGTCGTCGCGGTGCGCACCTCGCCGGACCGCCATCACGGGCTGTCGCTGCTGGTCGTCGACCCCGCCACACCGGGCTTCTCCCGCGGCCGCAACCTGGAGAAGATCGGTCTGCACGCCCAGGACACCAGCGAGCTCGCCTTCACCGATATGCGGGTGCCGAAGGCGAACCTGCTCGAAGAAGAGGGCAAGGGCTTTTATCAGTTGATGAAAAACCTGCCCCAGGAGCGGCTCGCGCTGGGGGTGGGGGCGGTGGCCGCCGCGGAGGGCATCCTCGCCGAGACCCTGGACTACGTGCGTTACCGCACGGCGTTCGGGTCACCGATCGCCGGCTTCCAGAACAGCCAATTCGTGCTCGCCGAACTGGCCACCGAAATCGACATTGCCCGCACCTATCTCGACGACTGCCTGGCCGAGCACCTGGCGGGCGAGTTGACCGCCGCGCGCGCCGCGCGGCTGAAGTGGTGGACCACCGACCTGCAGGTGCGCACCGCCGACCGCTGCCTGCAGTTGCACGGCGGGTATGGCTACATGCGCGAATACGGCGTGGCGCGCGCCTTCGTCGACGCCCGCATCCAAACCATCTATGGCGGCACCAACGAGATCATGAAGGCGATCATCGCCAAGGACCTGGGCATCTGATGGCCGTCGATTACAGCGAGCTTCCGGTCGAAGAGGCCGTGCGTGCGGCCCGGGCCGACTCGCGGCGCCGCCAGGTGCTCGACGCCGCGGTCAAGGTCATGGGCCGCAACGGTTTTCACCAGATGTCCATGCAGGACCTGGCGAGCGAGGCCAAGGTTTCCGTCGGCCTGATCTACAAGTACTTCGGCGGCAAGGAGGACCTGCTGCTCGCGACGATCGTGCGCATTTTGGACGTGTTCCGCGATCAGTTGGCACCGGTCATCGCGGCTGCCGGCGACGACGTCGTCGACCAGCTGACCGCGGGCGTGCGCCGCTATATCGAGATCGTCGACGCCAACCTCGACGGCGTGGTGTTGACCTACCGGGAGAGCCGCACGCTCGGGGCGCCCGGTCGCGCCCAGATCAAGGACCTCGAAATCGCCACCGCCGCACCGCTGCGCGCGGTGATCGAGGCCGGCATCGCCGGGGGCGTCTTCCGCGGCGTCGACGTCGACCTCACCGTGTTCGACATCATGCTGCTCGCCCACGGCTGGGCGCTCAAGCACTGGCACTTCGGGACGAACTACAGCATCGATCAGTACATCGCGCTGCAGACGCACCACCTGCTGACCGGATTGATCGCCGACGACCGCCGCGCCGACTACGCACACGTGCTGAAATCAAGGTCATGAGACTCACCCCGCGCCGGATTCGCAGCGCGATCGCGATGCTGGCCCTGGGCGCCGCCGCCGGCATGCCCGCGGCGGGCGCCGACCCCGTCGCCGCCCTGCCCGCGATGACGTCCAGCGGCAGCGGGCCGATCATCGGGGGCGGCTCTACGGCCGGGCAGGGAATCTCCCAGCAGCTCTTCAGCTTTGGCAAGCCAAACGTCGTCCAGGAGGTGGACGGCTCGGACGCGGCGCAGTTCATCAACGCCGCGGCCGGGACCGGCAGCCAGCAGCTGGCGGGCCCCTTCTCGCTGCTGCGCCGCGCGTTGACCTGTCAAACCAACAACGCCGGATTCGGCGCGCGCCTACCGCCGCAACGACGGGCAGTGGGGAGGCGCGATGTTGGTCGCGGCCAAGAGCACCACACCCAACGTCGACGGACTGATCGCCTGCGCCAAAACCAATTGGCGCAAGTCGGCGGCCGGTGGCGAAGCCACCATGTGCAACAACGGCTGGACCACCCCTACCTCGTACGAAAGCCGCCGTGGCGAGACGTATTACGTCCTGCTCGCCGGCACCGCCGCCGACTTCTGCAGCGACCTCAACGGCAAGTACAAGACCGACGCCAACGCGTGGCCGTTCTAGGCCGACCGCGGGTGCCGCCGACCGGCGGTGAAATCGATTGGCTGCTTGGCGGTTTCGTCGCGACTCGGACACCGCCGGTTCGGGCCCTTTGAATTCATATCCAGTGTGCGCATACCACCGTCGAGCAGCGGTTTAATAGCGCCCCAATTCAGCTTTGCCGGGATAGCGACGCAGGATATTTCCATTTCCCCCCGGCGGGTGATTTTGCTGCAATTCCATATCAGCCGCGACCACCCGTGAGCGTGAACCATCCGTTTGACCAATATTCACGAAATCCCTTAGCCACGAGCGGTTGACCGCGTAAACTTTCCCCGTCGGGCATCAGACAATCGTCTCCCACACAAAAGAGGGTTCTAATGTCACGTCGTACCAGCAAAATTGTCGTCGCCGTGGTCCTCGCTTTCGCAGCACCGATGGCGTCGGCTTGCACGTTTCCGGTAACCATCGATCCCGGAAGCAGCGGTTTGACCATCGTCGGACCATAGAAGCGCACGAAACCAAACGAGGATTGCGGAATCACCGATTTATTTTCGGGTCACATGAGACTTCGCGCAGCGAAGACCAACAGGTGACCGGCCGGAGCCGCGACACGGGCCGTCGACTCGGTGCGACTCCAACCGGGATCCTCTACCACGCAGGGCATTTCGGGTAACTGCGCGGCGCTTTGACGAGCGTCGGCCTACATGGCTTCTCGAGAACCAGCCCCCGGCAATGGGTTTGGGGCCGTGGCGCCGCCGCTCGGGTGTGGTCGCCGCGCGGGGCGCTCCCGTCCCTTCGGATGCTCGCCTTTCTGCGGGGTGGCGTCGTACGGTGGACATGCGCTGGGAAGATCGGCACCCAGGCCCACGCAGAAGGGACAGGCATGTCGCGCCATCGTGTCGTCATCATCGGAAGCGGCTTCGGCGGGCTGTCCGCGGCCAAGGCGCTCAAGCGCGCCGACGTCGACATCACCGTGATCTCGAAAACGACCACGCACGTCTTTCAGCCGCTGCTGTATCAGGTGGCCACCGGAATCCTCTCCGAGGGCGACATCGCGCCGACCACCCGGCTCATCCTGCGGCGCCAGCGAAACGTCCGGGTGCTGTGGGGAGACGTCTCGGCCATCGACCTCACCGCAAAGACGGTCAAATCCCACCTGATGGGCATGGACACGGTGACGCCCTACGACAGCCTGATCGTGGCCGCCGGCGCGCAGCAGTCCTACTTCGGCCACGACGAGTACGCCGCCTTCGCCCCCGGCATGAAGAGCATCGACGACGCGCTGGAGTTGCGCGGCCGCATCCTCGGCGCCTTCGAGGCCGCCGAGGTGGCCACCGATCCGGCCGAGCGCAAACGCCGCCTGACCTTCGTGGTGGTCGGGGCCGGACCCACCGGTGTCGAATTGGCGGGCGAGATCGTCCAGCTCGCCGAGCGCACCCTGGCCGGGGCGTTTCGGACCATCACCCCCAGCGAATGCCGCGTCATACTGCTGGACGCGGCGTCCGCGGTGCTGCCGCCGATGGGGCCGAAACTCGGCCTTAAGGCGCAACGTCGGCTGGAGAAGATGGGGGTCGAGGTTCAGCTGAACGCGATGGTGACCGCGGTCGACTACATGGGCATCACGATCAAGGAGCAGGACGGCGGCGAGCGCCGCATCGAGTGCGCGTGCAAGGTGTGGGCGGCCGGGGTGCAGGCCAGCGCGCTGGGCGCGATGATCGCCGAGCAGTCCGACGGAACCGAAACCGACCGCGCCGGACGGGTGGTCGTCGAACCCGACCTCACCGTCAAGGGACACCCGTACGTCTTCGTCGTCGGCGACCTGATGTCGGTGCCCGGCGTCCCCGGCATGGCGCAGGGCGCGATCCAGGGCGCCAAATACGCGGCCACCGTCATCAAGCACGCGGTCAAGGGCGACGACGACCCGGCCGAACGCAAGCCGTTCAGGTACGTCAACAAGGGCAGCATGGCGCTGATCTCGCGCTACAGCGCCGTCGCTCAGGTCGGCAAGGTGGAATTCGCCGGGTTCATCGCCTGGCTGGCGTGGCTGCTGCTGCACCTGTACTACCTGATCGGCCACCGCAACCGCATCGCCGCCATGTTCGCCTGGGGCATCTCGTTCCTCGGCCGCACCCGCGGCCAGATGGCCATCACCAGCCAGATGATCTACGCCCGGCCGGTGGTGGATTGGCTGGAGCGCCGGGCGCAGGACGGGACGCTGGCGGCGGCCGAGCGTGTCGACTCCGCCGAGAAACGGGCCGGTTAGCTCCCGATCAGCTCAGCGCCCGGTCGATGTCGGCGATCAAATCGTCGGTGCCTTCCAGCCCAACGGAGATACGCACCACGTCGTCACCCAGCCCGATCGCCGCGCGACCCTCCGGGCCCATCGCCCGGTGCGTGGTGGTCGCGGGATGCGTCACAAGGGATTTGGCGTCACCGAGGTTGTTCGAGATGTCGATCAGCCGCATTTTGTCCAGCACCTCGAAGGCACGCTGCTTGGCTGAGTTTGTTGAGCTGTCCGGCAGGTTGAGCGCGAAGGTGATCACCGTTCCCCCGCCGGACATCTGGCGCTTGGCCAAGTCGTATTGCGGGTGCGAGGACAGATACGGGTAGCGCACCCAACTCACGGCCGGGTGGCCTTCCAGGAATTCGGCGATCCGCAACGCCGACGAATTGCTGTGTTCCACCCGGACCGCCAGCGTCTCAAGGCCTTTCACCAACACCCAGGCATTGAACGCGCTCATCGCGGGACCGGTGTGCCGCATCAGCTTCTGCACCGGGCCGTCGATGTACTCCTTGTCCCCCAGAATGGCCCCGCCGAGCACCCGGCCCTGACCATCGATGTGCTTGGTGCCGGAATACACCACCACGTCGACGCCGAGCGGAAGGCCCTGCTGCAGAAGCGGTGTAGCAAAAACGTTGTCCAACACCACCTTTGCACCCGCGGCGTGGGCGAGCTCGCACACCGCGGCGATATCCACCAGTGACTGCATCGGGTTCGACGGCGTCTCGAAGAACACCGCCGTGGTGGGCACCGACAAGGCCTGCTCCCACTGCGCCAGGTCGTCACCGTCGACGAAGACGGTTTCGACTCCCCACCGCGGCAGGATCTCGTTGCACACCACGAAACAGGAACCGAACAGGCTGCGCGATGCGACCAGCCGGTCCCCCGCCCCCAGCAACGCGCCCAGCGAGGTGAACACCGCCGCCATGCCGCTGGCGGTGGCGAAGGCCGCCGGCGCCCCTTCCAACAGGCGCAGCCGCTCCTCGAACATCGTAACGGTCGGGTTGCCGTAGCGCGAATAGACGAAGCGATCCACCTCGCCGGCGAACGACCGCTCCGCCGCCACCGCCGACTCGTAGACATAGCCCGACGTCAGATACATCGCCTCGGCGGTCTCGTCGAAGCCCGAGCGCAACAGCCCGCCGCGCACGCCGATGGTCGCCTGGCTGACACCCTCGGGCAGCGCCGCGGGTGTGCGAACAGATTCGTCGTCGGCCGGGGTCATCGCCGTTTCAGCCCTGTTTCCAAGGCAATCCGATCGCCCGCCAACCGGTTTCGCCCCGGTGACCGTTGGCGTCGAGCTGGCCCTCGAAGCCGTCCAGGATGTTGTAGGCCGGTGTGATGCCCAGCTCAGTGGCCACCTCGGCGGCGCCGATGGAACGGTTTCCCGAGCGACACAGGAACAGCACCGGACGTTCCGCGTCGCCCTGCGGCGGCGCAACCTGCTCACGCAGTTGCTCGGCGAAATTCTCGTTGCGCCGTCCATCGGAGGAATTCCACTCCAGGAACAACACCTCGCGGCCGAGGCTGGACAGATCGGGCACACCGACGAATCGCCATTCGGCGTCGGTCCGCACGTCGACCAGCACGGCGTTGGGGTTGTCGCTGAGCAGCTTCCATGCATCCAGGGGCGCGATGTCGCCCGCGTAGGAGTGTGCGCGTTCTGTGCTCATGCTCGTTTTCCTCGTTTTCGTACGCGTCCTTCAGCCACACTATCCGCGCCCGGGATGGCAAGCCCCGGCCGGATTCCCCCGACCCGCAGCGATTACTGACCTGAGATGGTATCGAGGCTCTCGCCGTACCCGGCTGGCGGCGGTGCATTCGCGCCGCATCACGGCTTGGCTCAGGCGGGTGACCGCGGCGCCGCCAGCCGGCCGGCGACCTGGCCGGCGCGCTCGCGTGCGACCGCCACCTCCGGTGCGGTGGCCAGGGCCCGGTAACCGCGCGCGAGGACGCGCAGGTCGCTTTCGGGCACGCTCAGCGCGCCGCCCAGCGCGGCGGGATCATGGGAGTCGACCGGCTCGATCGCGCGGGTGGCGGCCGGCGACACCATCATGGTGTCCACCGGCAGACCCAAGACGGTGCGGGCCTGCAGTTCGAACGCGGACAGGCGCTGGCTGCGCAGCGTCACCCAGGAACTGTCGGTCGGGTGCGCGGTGACGTCGACGAAGTACACCTCGTCGCCGTTGATCATCAATTCGACCGCGAAGACGCCGCGGCCGCCCAGCGCCTTGACGATCCGCGCGGCGATCGACCGGGCGGCGTCCGTCGCCGCCGCGCTCAACTTCTGCGGTTGCCAGGATTCCAGCACCTGCCCCCGGGAGCCGCGGTGACCGATGGGCGAACAGAATGCGATGGCCGGGCCCGCCGGGCCTTCGCTGCGCACCGCCAGCAGCGTCACGTAGAACTCCACCTCAACCACGCTTTCGGCCAGCACCCGCGGCTGGCCGGGGCCGGCATGACCGCTCACCACCCGTTGCCAGGCCGGCCCGAGGTCCTCGCGGCGCGCCGCCACCGACTGTCCCAACCCCGTCTGCCCGGCCACCGGCTTGACCAACAGCGGATATCCGGCGTGCGCACCCACCGCCTCGAGTTCGCCCAGTGACCCGACGAACCAGAACGGCGCGGTGGGCAGCCCCAGCTCGTCGGCGGCCAACCGGCGCAGGCCCTCGCGGTCGGTGCTGAGCCGCACGGCGCGAGCGCTGGGCACCAGCACGGTGTGGTCGCCACCGGATCCGGTGCCGAGTTGGTCCAGGGCCTCGACCGCGAGGGTGTTGGTCGCGGTCACCACGAAGTCGGGTCGCAGCCGTTGCAGCGCCGCGGACAGCTCGGCGGCGTCGCCCAGCGGCAGCACCAGCGCCTGATCGGCCACACCGTGCGCGGGCGCGTCCGGGACCGCGTCGACGGCGATCACCCGGGCCCCGAGGCGCCCCAGGTCGATCGCCAGCTCCCGGCCGATCTCGCCGGCACCGAGCAACACCACCGTGGGCCTACCGTCGGCGGGGGCCGCGGACGGGGCTTCGGCGCGTGCCGGGACTTGCTGGGGCACGACGAGCGCCGTCGTTTCGTCGTCCCGTCCGTCGGTCACGCCGTCAGTCACGGCTCAAGGATAGGTGCGGTTCCTGCGGTGCACCGCCGCGTCAGGGCTGACCTGGGAGTAACTGCACCATCAAGCCGTTGGCCTCGGCCAGCACCGCGCCGTCGGCGTCGACCAATTCGGCGGACACGAACGCCTTGCGCCCCTCGGTGCTGGTGACCCGCCCGCGCACCACCAGCGGCGCGTCGATCGGGGTGATCTTGCGGTAGTCCACGTGCAAAAACGCCGTCCGGCTGATCGGGCGGTTCGAGGCGTGGGAGACCATCCCAAACATGTGGTCGAACAACAGCGGCAGCACGCCGCCGTGCACCGCATAGTTGCCCCCGACGTGAAACCGGGTGAAGCGGCCCTGCATCTCGCAGCCGTCGGGCTCGTATCGCGTCAACGTCCACGGCGGCAACAGCAGGCTGCCCATGCCGGGCAGGTCGGGTGTGCGCCCCGCGGGCGCCCGCCCTTCCACGGCGGCCAAAAACGGACTCAGCAGCTCGGTCAGGGCCGTGACACGTTCGGCCGCGTCGTCCCACACGTCGTCGTCGGGGTCGGCCGACACCGCGAGGTCCTGCAAGCGCCGCATGGCCGCGACGAACCGCCCGAAGCCCGGGCCCGGGCTGGCCACCCCGTATTCGGGGAAGCCGCCGTGGTGTTCGTATTCGGGGTCGAGATCTTTGGGATCCTGGGCGGCATCCGTCACGGGCGGGCTGCCAGCACGTCGCGGCGCACGATCGTCTGTTCGCGCCCGGGGCCCACGCCGATGCATGAAATGTGCGCTCCGGCAAGCTCTTCCAGCCGCAGCACGTAGTCACGCGCCTTGGCCGGCAGGTCGTCGAATTCCCGCGCGTGCGAGATGTCCTCCCACCAGCCGGGCAGCTCTTCGTAGATGGGTTCGGCGCGCGCCAGGTCGCTTTGCATCATGGGCATCTCGTGGATCCGCGCCCCGTCGATCTCATAGCCCACGCACACCGGAACCGTTTCCAGGCTGGACAGCACGTCGAGCTTGGTCAGGAAGAAGTCGGTGATGCCGTTGACCCGGGTGGCGTAGCGGGCGATGACGGCGTCGAACCAGCCGCAGCGCCGGCGTCGGCCGGTGGTGACGCCGAATTCGCCGCCCGTCTTCGACAGGTATTCGCCGTTCTCGTCGAACAGTTCGGTGGGGAACGGGCCCGAACCCACCCGCGTGGTGTAGGCCTTGAGGATGCCCAGCACGGCCGTGATCCGGGTGGGGCCGATGCCCGACCCCACGGCGGCGCCGCCGGCCGTCGGATTCGACGACGTCACATAGGGATAGGTGCCGTGGTCGACGTCGAGCAGGGTGCCCTGCGAGCCTTCCAGCAGGACGGCTTCGCCCGACTCCAGTGCGGTGTTGAGCAGCAGCCGGGTGTCGGCGATGCGGTGCTGAAAACCCTCGGCCTGCTCCAGCAGGGCCTCGACCACCTGATGCGGGTCGAGCGCCTTGCGGTTGTAGATCTTGACCAGGATCTGGTTTTTCAGCTCCAGCGCGGCTTCGACCTTGTGCGTCAGCACCTCGCGGTCGAGCACGTCGGCGACGCGGATGCCGATGCGGGCGATCTTGTCCTGATAGCAGGGACCGATGCCGCGGCCGGTGGTGCCGATCTTCTTGTTGCCCATGTAGCGCTCGGTGACCTTGTCGATGGCCACGTGATAGGGCAGCAGCAGGTGCGCGTCGGCGGAGATCAGCAGTTTGGAGGTGTCGACGCCGCGGTCTTCGAGGCCCTTGAGCTCGTCCAGCAGGACGCCGGGGTCGACCACCACACCGTTGCCGATGACGTTGGTGACGCCGGGCGTCAGCACCCCCGACGGGATCAGGTGCAGCGCGAAATTCTCGCCGGTGGGCAAGACGACGGTGTGCCCGGCGTTGTTGCCGCCCTGGTAGCGCACCACCCACTGCACTCGCCCACCGAGCAAATCGGTGGCCTTCCCTTTGCCCTCGTCGCCCCACTGGGCGCCGATGAGGACGATTGCCGGCATGACACGCTCCCACCTGATCTCGCCTGCGTATTGTGGTCCAGCCGGTGACCCACCCTAGCCTGGCGACCGCGCGGGTCGCCGGTGGCCGGCTGTGGAGCCGGGCAAATCAGCTTAAGCCAGGAGACGCCGCGACCGGAGCACTTGCCGACGCGGGCGGTTTGGTCGCGCACACGCCGGTCCTGGTCGACGCATCCAACATCAGGCACAGGCCGTTGGCGCCACGACCGTTCCTCGCCGCCGACCAACCCGGGTGCACCGGTTTGCCGTTCCAGCTGACCAGCGTCCATCCGTCGTGGGGGCTGCCCTGAATTACGACGATGCCCGTGTTGGGCAGCGGATCGAAAAGCAGGAGCAACGGATCGGGGTTCTTGACGCTCATCATCGTGCCGACGCCGATGGCGAATTCGCTGGAGAACGCGACCTCGGTGATCCTGCCGTTGGCGGCGGGGACCGGGTTGGCGACCGCACCCGCGTACATCGTCTGGAGCACGCCATTGAAGCCACCCGCGTTGGCCGCGGCATTCCCGTACACGGTTTGGAGCGCGCCGTTGAAACGCCTGCGGAACTCGAAACCGTTGGAGTCGGTGGATCCGGGCGCCAGCATCGGCACGATCCGCAACCCGAGCAGCCACGCGACCGGGGCCAGCAGGTAGGCGAGCCCGGCGAGGCTGACCTGCGGCTGGCCGTTGAAGGCGCCGGCGTCGATCTCGTTGAGCCCCGACAACGCCTGCACATTCATGCCCAGCGCGGAAGCCAGCGGCGCCGCGGTCTGCTGCGTCCTGATCAACTGCGACGCGAAGATGGCGGCGACCGGGCCGTTGGCCGCGAGGACGCCGGCGACGGTCTGAGCCTGTTGCTGACCGAGCGCGGTGAGTGACGTTCCGGGCGGCGCCGTGTCGATCAGGGCCGCCGCATTGGCTGTCGACTGGCCGTGCCGCACCAAGTCGATCACGATCGATTCGTCGGCCGAGGCTGTCCCAGATCCACTGCACAGCAGCACAATCGAAAGCCACCCAGCGCCGATGCGGCAGAGCTGCCTGGTCAGCACCGGAAGCGGGTAGGGCCGGCAGCCGCCGCGACCGATCCAATTCGCGCGGTTGACAAGACGACGGTAAATCGGCGAATGGTAGTTCTCCGTTCCGTTAACCACTCGTGGCGGGATTCCGCGCAACGTCGGCCCTGTGGCAGGAGTAAAGTATCCGGTTGTTTACCGGCAGCGTTGCAACAACTTTCGTAGTCGACACCATGTTGTGACCGTGTCGTTATGGCGAGCTGTTTCGGCGTCGCGGAGCGTATCTGGCCGGAGATGTTGGCAGACAACGACATTGGACACTGCTTGATTGGACGGACTGTGACACAAGGAGATCGAGCCGTCGCGGTCCTTGTGTTCAACCAGCGGCCCAACTACCGACCGTTGCAGGGCATGCGCGCCCACCGCGTCGTCAGCGAAGCCGACATCGACGCCGCCATCGGCCCGTATCGGCGGTTGGTCGTGCTGGGCGACGACGCCGAGCTGGCCGCGGTGCTGACCCGGCTGCTGCGGGCCGAGCGACTCGACATCGAGGTGGCCTACGTGCCGCGCCGGCGCACCCGGGCAACCCGGATCTATCGCCTGCCGGCCGGGAGCCGGGCGGCGCGGCGGGCCGGGCGTGGTTCGGCGCGGCGGGTGCCGCTGATCCGCGACGAGACCGGAGCGGTGATCGTCGGCCGGGCCGCCTGGGTGCCGCCGGATGACGCACGGTCCATCCATGGCGAGGCGGTGGTCGACGACACGACGCTGTTCGACGGCGACGTCGCCGGGGTGCGGATCGAGCCGACGCCGGCGATGCCGGGGCTGCGGGCGACGGTCGACGGCCGCGGGCTCCGCCGGCTGTGGCGCAGCTGGGTCACCGGCCGCGCGGCCCAGCTGGGCAGCACGGGCGTCGCCGTGCTGCGCGACGGTGTCCCCGCGCCCCGCACCGCGCGGCGGTCGGCCTTCTACCGCCACATCGAAGGCTGGCTACTGGTCCGCTAGTTTCGATCGGTGAGCTTCCCTGCCTCCCAGCACGAATCGCTACGGCCCAGCCCGATCTTTTTGGGCCTGCTCGGCTTGACCGCCGGCGGCGGCGCGCTGGCCTGGTCGGCCGGCGCCAGCCCGCGGCCACTGGCCTACGCCGGGGTCTTCATCTTTGTGATCGCCGGCTGGCTGGTGTCGCTGTGCCTGCACGAATTCGGGCACGCGGTGACGGCGTGGCGGTTCGGCGACCACGACGCCGCCGTGCGCGGGTATCTGACGCTGGATCCGCGCCGCTACAGTCATCCGGCGCTGTCGCTGGTGCTGCCGATGGTGATCATCGTGCTGGGCGGGATCGGCCTGCCCGGCGCGGCGGTCTACGTGCGGACCTGGTTCATGACGCCCGCCCGGCGCACGCTGGTCAGCCTCGCGGGCCCGGCGGCCAACCTCGCCCTGGCGGTGCTGCTGCTGATCGTGACGCGATTGTTCTTCGACCCGCCGCACGTGGTGTTGTGGTCCGGGGTGGCCTTCCTTGCGTTTCTTCAGCTCACCGCCGTGCTGCTCAACCTGCTGCCCATCCCGGGCCTGGACGGATACGACGCTCTGGAACCGCACCTGAGCCGCGAGACCCAGCGCGCGCTGGCGCCGGCCAGGCAGTGGGGTTTCGTCATCCTGCTGTTCTTGCTGCTGGCCCCGGTGCTCAACCAGTGGTTCTTCGGGCTCGTGCTGTCACTGTTCGACCTGTCCGGTGTGCCGGGCGTGCTGGTGGGCTGGGGCAACGCGCTGGCCCGGTTCTGGGGCCGCTGGTTCTGACCCTTGCCATATATGCGTTAATGTGCATATATTTCCGGCCATGGGCGCAGGCCACAACCACACCCCCGCCGACACGGACGACGCTGCGCTGATTCCGCGCATGATCATGGCCGCAGCGATGCTGACGGCGTTCTTCGTGGTGGAGCTGGCCACCTCGTTGCTGATCAACTCGATCGCGCTGCTGGCCGACGCCGGCCACATGCTGACCGACGTCGTCGCCGTGTTCATGGGGCTGGCCGCCGTCACGCTGGCCCGCCGCGGCAGCTCGTCGCCCGCCCGCACCTACGGCTGGCATCGCGCCGAGGTGTTCACCGCCGTCGCCAACGCGGCGCTGCTGGTCGGCATCGCGCTGTTCATCCTCTACGAGGCCATCCGGCGGCTCAGCGAGGCTCCCGCCGTCCCCGGCGTGCCGATGATCGTGGTCGCGCTGGCCGGGCTGGCCGCCAACTTCGTCGTCGCGCTGTTGTTGCGTTCGCACTCGTCGGGCAGCCTGGCCGTCAGGGGCGCCTACATGGAGGTCGTCGCCGACACCGTGGGCAGCCTGGGCGTGCTGATCGCCGGCGTGGTGACGGTAACGACGCACTGGCCGTACGCCGACGTGGTGGTGGCCGTCCTGGTCGCGTTGTGGGTGCTGCCCCGGGCCGTCTCGCTGGCCCGCGACGCGCTGCGGATCCTCTCCGAATCGTCGCCGAGGAACATCGACGTCGAGGAACTGCGCGCCGCGCTCGTGGCCGTCGACGGCGTGATCGACGTGCACGACCTGCACGTGTGGACGCTGTCCCCCGGCAAGGACATGTGCACCGCACATTTGATCAGCGCGGGCGACTCCACCCGGGTGCTGCACGACGCGCGCGCGGTGCTGTCGGCACGCGGGCTCGAGCACGCCACCGTGCAGATCGACTGCCCCGACGACAGCGATTGTTCGGACAGCTTTTAGGGCGTCTTTAGGGCGTCAGAGCCCCAGCGCCGCGCGCGCCTGCGGGTCGCAATCGTCGAGCAGTTCTAGGCAGCGCGAGTACTCGTCGGCTTCGCCGATGGTGTCGGCGGCGCGCGCCAGCGCCGCCACACACCGCAGGAAGCCGCGGTTGGGTTCGTGCGAATAGGGCACCGGGCCGAAGCCCTTCCAGCCGTTTCTGCGCAGTTGGTCCAGGCCGCGGTGGTACCCGGTGCGGGCGTAGGCGTAGGCGGTGATGGCCTCGTCGTCGGCCAGCGCCTGCTCGGCCAGGGCCGCCCAGGCCACCGATGCGGTCGGATGCGCGGCGGCGACGATGCCCGGCTTTTCACCGGCAAGCAGCTCCGCTTCGGCATCGGTATCTCCGGGCAGCAGAATGGGGTCGGGCCCTAGAAGATCTCCCATCGGCGTCATGGCTCTATTCTGCAGATCGCTCGCTTTGCCCCCGTGACGCACCTCTGCCATCGCCGCGAGCCGGGTACTCGGTCGCTAAGCTCTGCAACTACCCCACGAAGCGGGAGGACAGTAGTACTCATGCCCAACCCATCCGAACCCGACCGCGGCGGCGCGGCGAAACGGCCTGGGTTCGACCCACGCGAATCTCGCACCGAATCGAGCGACGAATGGGGGGCCGAGTCCGGCTCCGAAACCGGAGAAGACGCCACCGAGAGCGTCCCCATGGTCCCCAACGACTCCGAGACCGAGACCGTGGTGATCAACAGGCCCGACCCGCAGAGCGGCCCCCAAGAGATGCCGAGTGGACCGCAGCGCAAACGTCGCTTCACCGCGCCCGGTTTCGACGCCAAAGAGACCACGATCATCAACACCACCGCCGAACCCGCCACCGAGGCGTTCGCGACGCCGCCCGGGTCCGACGCCACCGCGCAGTTCGGCGCTCCACCCAAAGCGGCAGTCCCGCAATCGATTCCACCCCGGTTCGGCAGTAAGCTGCGCACCTCCCGGCAGTTCAACTGGGGCTGGATACTGGCGCTGGTGGTGATCGTGCTGGCGCTGGTGGCGATCGCGATCCTGGGCACGGTGCTGCTCACCCGCGGCAAGCACGCCGGCGTCTCGCAGGAAGACCAGGTTCGCCACACCATTGCCGACTTCGACACCGCCATCCAGCGCGGTGACCTGACCACGCTGCGCACCATCACCTGCGGCACCACCCGCGACGGCTACGCCGACTACGACGAGCACGCGTGGGACGAGACCTACCGGCGGGTGTCGGCGGCCAAGCAGTATCCGGTGATCGCCAGCATCGACCAGGTCGTGGTCAACGGCCAGCACGCCGAGGCGAACGTCACCACGTTCATGGCGTATGACCCGCAGCTGCGCTCCACCCGCAGCCTGGATCTGCAGTACCGCGACGACCAGTGGAAGATCTGCCAGTCCGCCAGCGGCTAGCTCCGGCTCGGCGTGGTGTAGAGCTTGTCGTTGATCTCGCCCACGACGCCGTCCTCTTCGCCGCCCACCACGCCGATCTCGATCTCGAGGATGATCTTTGCGGCCGCGGCCTCCTTGAGCAGTTCCCGCGCGATCACCAGGTTCTCGTCGATCGGCACGGCCGAGCCGTCCCACATGTGGGACCCGAACAGCGGGTCTCGGCCCGCCGCGACCCGTTCGGCCGAGATGGCCAGCAGCGGGCGGACATAGGTGTCCAGCTTGTCCTTGGGGCAGTGGTCGGTGTGCAGCGCAACGTTGATCGGGTATCTGTCGGCAATGCGACGGGTGAACTCGGCCAGCGCCACCGCACCGGCGACCATGTCCTTGACACCCAGCCCCGACGCGAATTCCGCACCGCCGGTAGAGAATTGGATGATCCCGTCGCTGCCGGCGTCGGCGAAGCCCTTAAGGGCCGCGTTCACCGTCTCCGATGACGTGCAGTTGATCGCCGGGAAGGCATACGCATGGTCCTTGGCGCGTCCCAGCATCTCGGCGTAGACCTCGGGCGTGGCGATGGGCATGGCGACTCCTCTGCTGCGGCCGGGTGCCCTCAGTATCGTCCAGGATGGTCAAGGGCTCACCCCGAAGCCGGTATGTTGAGTGATCATGAGCACCGCCGTGACGGCCCTGCCCGACATCTTCGACCCCATGTATTGGTTGGGCGCCAACGGCGTCTTCGGGTCGGCGGTGCTGCCCGGCATCCTGATCATCGTCTTCGTCGAGACCGGGCTGCTGTTTCCGCTGCTGCCGGGCGAGTCGCTGCTGTTCACCGGCGGCCTGCTGGCCGCGCACCCCAGTCCGCCGGCCAGCATCTGGGTGCTGGCTCCCGCCGTGGCCACCGTGGCGATCCTGGGCGACCAGACCGGGTATTTCATCGGCCGGCGCATCGGCCCGGCGCTGTTCAAAAAGGAAGACTCGCGGTTTTTCAAGAAGCACCACGTGACCGAGTCGCACGCGTTCTTCGAGAAGTACGGGCCCTGGGCGATCATCCTGGCCCGGTTCGCGCCGTTCATCCGGACCTTCACACCGGTGGTCGCCGGGGTGTCCTATATGCGCTACCCGGTGTTTTTGGGTTTCGACATCGTCGGCGGCATCCTCTGGGGCGGTGGCGTGACGCTGGCCGGCTACTTCTTGGGCAACGTGCCGTTCGTGCACCACAACCTGCAGAAGATTCTGCTGGCCATCCTGGTCGTCTCGCTGACGCCGGCGTTCATCGCCGCGGCGCGCGGCTATCGGCGACGGCGGCAGGCGCCGAGCACCGAGGACCGGGAACCCGAACGGCTACCGGCGGCCGAGTAGCCGGCCACCGCCGGCACGGGGTCAGAGGGCGACTTTGAAGTCGCAGCCCGTCTTGGCGCGGACGTCGTCGACCGTCACGCCGGGCTGCAATTCGGTGAGCACCAGCCCCTGTCCCGGTTCGACGTCGAAGACGCACAGGTTGGTGATGATCATGTCGACCACGTTCTTGCCGGTGAGCGGCAGCGTGCACTGGCTGAGGATCTTGGGGGTGCCGTCCTTGGCGGTGTGATCCATCAGCACGATCACGCGCTTGACACCCGACACCAAATCCATTGCGCCGCCCGGGCCTTTGACCATCTTGCCCGGCACCATCCAGTTGGCCAGGTCGCCGTTTTCGGCGACCTCGAGCGCGCCCAGGATGGAAAGGTCGATGTGGCCGCCGCGGATCATCGCGAACGAATCGGCGCTGGAGAAAAAGCTCGAGCCGGGCAGGCTGGTGATGGTCTGTTTGCCCGCGTTGATCAGGTCGGGGTCGACGGTGTCCTCGCTTGGGTAGGCCCCGATGCCGAGCAGGCCGTTCTCCGATTGCAGGGTCACCTTTATCCCGTCGGGAATGAAGTTGGCCACCAACGTCGGAATGCCGATGCCCAGGTTCACGTAGAAGCCGTCGCGCAGTTCCTGGGCGGCGCGCTGGGCCATCCGCTCGCGAAGGGGGCTGTCGCTCTTGCGTGCGGCGCCGCCGCTGGTGGTGCGGAACTCGATGCGCTTCTCGTAGCCGGCGCCCTCGATGATGCGGTCCACGTAGATGCCGGGGGTGTGGACCTGGTCTGGATCCAGCTCGCCGATCTCGACCAGCTCTTCGACCTCGGCCACCGTGATCGCGCCGCAGGTGGCGATCATCGGGTTGAAGTTGCGCGCCGTCTTGCGGTAGACGAGATTGCCGGCGGTGTCGCCCTTCCACGCCTTGACAATCGCGACGTCGGCCCGAATGCCTTCTTCCAGAACGTATTCGGTGCCGTCGAAGACCCTGGTGTCCTTGCCTTCGGCGAGGTTGGTGCCGAACGCCGTGCGGGTGTAGAAGCCGGGGATGCCCGCCCCGCCCGCGCGCAGCTTTTCCGCCAGCGTGCCCTGCGGCGTCAGCACCAGGTCCAGCTCACCGGCCAGCACCTGGCGCTCGAATTCCTTGTTCTCGCCCACATAGGAGGCGATCACCTTCTTCACCTGACGCCCCTTGAGCAGCAGTCCCATGCCGAAACCGTCTACGCCGGCGTTGTTTCCGACGATGGTGAGGTCCTTGATGCCGCTGTCGACCAGAGCCTGGATCAGCTTCTCCGGAATGCCGCACAGCCCGAAGCCGCCCGCGGCGATGGTGATGCCGTCCTTCAGCAGGCCATGCAGAGCCGACTCTGCGTCCTGGTAGACCTTGTTGCTCACAGAGTGCTCCTGTTCTACGACTCGGCGGAGACGTTACAGGCGGCCTCCATGAGCATCCACCCCGACAGCTGCACCGACAGGTCTCGTTCGGCGACCTCGGAAGCCATCACCGCGCCCTCGACGAATTCCGCCTGCTTGCCGCTCGCCGTGGGCAGCTGGGCGTCGCGGTCCCAGAACGGGCCGAACACCGGCAGTCCGTCCACCGTCTGCCTGTTGTCCCAGGCCGACTTCGCGCTGGCCAGCACGATCCGCCGGGCGGTGTCGCGGGCCAGCACGTCATCGGCCGACTCGCCCGGCAGCGCGGTGGCCACCAACGCCAGGTAGCGGGCGGTCACCCCGGCGAACAGGCCGCCGTCCCCGCCGCCGGCCCCGGCCAGCACGCCCGCCGGCGCCATGTGTTCGTCCACCGCCGCCACCAGCCGGTGCACCCGGGCGGCGTGGCGCTGCCTGACCTCGACGGCGGTGCGGGCGGCCAGCTCGGTTTCCAGTCCGAGCACCACGCCCTGGCAGTAGGTGTACTGCGCGCGCACCAGCGAACCGGCTTTGATGCCGTCGAACACCAGGTGCGTCTCCGGGTCGATCAACGTCTGGTCGATCCAATCCGCCATCTGCTCAGCGCGTTTCAGGTGGTCCCCGTAGCGCGCGAGGAAGATCCCCGCCGGGCCGTTGGCCGGGGCGTTGAAGAACTGGTCGGACTTGCGCCACGGGATCCCGCCGCCGTCCTCGGGCACCCAGGCCTTGACGAATTGGTCGGCGAGCTTGGGCAGGGATCGCCGGCGCCGTACGCCCGCGATCCGGTCGGCACGTTCGAGCGCCAGCGCCAGCCAGGCCATGTCGTCGTAGTAGTTGTTGATCCACGAGAAGTTGTTACGCAGCCGGTGCGAGCGGACCTGCCGGTTGATCTCGGTATGCCGGTGCGGCTGCGGGTCTCGCGCCTCGGCGTCGACCAGGCAGTCCAGCAGATGGGCCTGCCACCAGTAGTGCCAGGTGCCGAACCAGCGGTCGCGCCGCGTCGCCGGCCAGGCCACCACCCCGAGCTGTGTGGCGGGCAGCCCCCAGAGGCGTTTCAGGTGCCGTTGCGTGACAGCGGCTTCGCTACTGGCCGCGCGGTTGACCCAGAGCTGATCCATACCTGTCGATCCTGCCGCACGCGCTTGACCGTGCCTGCACGGCGTCGAGGACTCACCAGGCCTGGGACAGATCGGCGTGCTGCTCGATCCAGGCGTGCATGGCGATGCCGGCGGCGACGCCGGCGTTGATGCTGCGCGTCGAGCCGAACTGCGCGATGGAAACCGTCAGCGTTGCCCCCGTGCGAGTGTCGTCGGTGATGCCGGCCCCCTCCTGGCCAAACACCAGCAGGCACTCGCGCGGCAGCGCGGCCTCCTCCAGGCGCGCCGCGCCCGGCACGTTGTCGACGGCCACCACCGTCAGGCCGGCGTCGGCCGCGAAGTCGAGCAGCTCGGCGGTGCTGTCGTGATGGCACAGCCGCTGATAGCGGTCGGTCACCATGGCGCCCCGCCGATTCCACCGCCGCCGCCCCACGATGTGCACGGTATGCACCGCGAAGGCGTTGGCGGTGCGCACCACCGAACCGATGTTGGCGTCGTGGCCGAAGTTCTCGATCGCGACGTGCAGGGGATGCCGGCGCCGATCGATGTCGGCGATGATCGCTTCCCGGGCCCAGTACCGGTAGGCGTCGACGACGTTGCGAGTGTCGCCCTCGCGCAACAGGATTGGGTCATACCGCGGGTCATCGGGGATCTCGCCGCGCCACGGGCCGACGCCGGCGGGCGGGGTCGCCGCCCACTCGGTGGGCCCCGGTCCGCTCATCGCAGCGTCCACACCCCGGCGTGCGTGCCGTCGATGGCCAGCGTGGCGTACAGCAGCGCGTCGTTGATCTCGCCCTGGGTGCACAGCGACGCGTTGACGTGCACCGCGTCCAACGAGGCGTCGGGCAGGATCAGCACCGACGACCCATAGGTCGAGCAGGCCGGGTTCAGCCCCGGGGCGGGCAGGGTCGGAGAGGCCAGCAGCATCATCGGGCCGCCGCGCGCGGCGGACTCGTCGCGGTAGCGGGCCGCGACGGCGGTGGCTTCCAACCCCAGCAGCATGTAGCCGCTGCCGGTGAACGCTCCCGGATCGCCCAGCTGCATCTTGGTCACCGGCGTGCCGTCGGCGCGCCATGCCGACAGACTGGCGGTCTTGACGGCGAGCCCGCCGCTGTCGTTGGGATTCGTGGGCAGCAACCCCACGGGGAAGGCGACCGGGTAGGCCGACGAGCTGTTCGGGATCCGGTCGCGCGGCGAGTAGCCGTAGACCCCGCGCACCTGGCTTCGATCCTGCAGCGGCCCAAGGCAAATCGTGCCGGTGAGCCGGTCGCGGGGCGCCGAGAGCGGGGCGGGCGCGTCACGCACACCGGTCTTCGCGCTGTCACAGCTGCCCAGGCCGGCGGTCTCCATGGGGTGGGCCAGCGCGCCGTAGAGCCCGAAGCGGATGTCCTCGGGTTTGGCGTGCGGAGCTTGCGCGTCCTTGGCGGACGCGACACTGGCGTCGACGTCGACCAGCACGTAGTCGCCGTCCCAGCGCAGATTTGACACCGACATGTTCCAGCCCAGCAGGGCCAGCGACTCGCCGAGTCGCGCGCCCTGGGCGCCGTACGGACGCACGGGCCGGCTGGACGACGAGCAGCCGGCCAGGCAGGCCACCACGCACGCGAGGATCGCAAGGGCGGTACGCATGATTCAGCGGCTCGGGGTCGAAGCAAGGCAGACCGGCCACCCGCGGCGCGGCCTTGCCCGCCGGAAGGTACTGACGAAATGGCTACGATGACGCGCCGGCAACTAGCTCAGCCCCAGATCCGCGAGCCCGAGCACGCTTCGGTAGGGCAGCCCCTCGGCCTCAATGGCCTCGGCGGCGCCGGTGGCCCGGTCCACCACGGTGGCCACCCCCACCACATCGCCGCCGGCCTCCTGCACGGCACGCACCGCGGTGAGGGCCGAGTTGCCGGTGGTGCTGGTGTCCTCGACCACCAACACCCGCTTGCCGGAGACCTCGGAACCTTCGATAAGTCGTTGCAGCCCATGGGTTTTGGCGGACTTGCGCACGACGAAGGCGTCGATCGGCCGGCCCGGCGCGTGCATGACGGCGGTGGCCACCGGGTCCGCGCCCAACGTCAGGCCGCCGACCACCGCATAGTCCCAGTCGCTGGTCAGTTCGCGCATCAGCGTGCCGATCAGTGCCGAGGCGCGGTGGTGCAGGGTGGCCCGGCGTAGGTCGACGTAGTAATCGGCCTCCTTGCCGGAGGACAGCGTGACCCGCCCGTGCACGACCGAAAGGCGTTTTACCAACTCGGCCAGCTCTTCGCGGTCAGGTCCGGCCACGGCCACTCCCGATTCGTTTGGTGAGGGCCCGCATCAGGGACCGCGGCATCAGACGTTCGGCGGCGACGATGGCCTTGTACTGCAGGCCCGGGATGCTGATCACCTTGCCGCGGGCGATATCGGCCAGGCTCTGGCCGACCACATCGTCGACCTCGAGCCACATGAACGACGGCGACCTGGCCATGTCGATCCCGGCGCGGTGGTGAAATTCGGTGTGCACGTAGCCCGGGCACACGGCGTGCACGGAAACCCCGGTGCCCTGCAGGCCCACGGACAGGCCCTCGCTGAACGAGATCACCCACGCTTTGGACGCCGAGTACGTCGACCCGCGCCCGGGTACCAGCCCCGCGATGCTGGCGATGTTGATGACGGTGCCCTCGCCGGCCTCGAGCATGGCCGGCAGCGCCGCGCGGGTCAGGTGCATCACCGCGGTGACGTTGACGTCGAGCTGGGATTGCAACAGCGCGGGATCGGCGGACCAGAAGTCCCCGGATGTGCCGAAGCCGGCGTTGTTGACCAGGACCCGCACGCCCCCGGCGGCGATCCGGTCGCAGACCCGCTGACGGCCGGCGGCATCGGCCAGGTCGGCGGGCAGGATTTCGACGGAGCCGTCGTGCTTCCGCAGTTCCTCGGACAACCTGGTCAGGCGGTCGACATCGCGGGCGACCAGGACCAGGTCGTAGCCGTCGTGCGCGTAGCGTCGCGCGAACCCGGCGCCGATTCCGGACGTAGGCCCGGTGATCAGGGCTACGGGTCGAGGCATGAGCGACATCCTAATGACGGCGGTCGCGCCGGCCCTGTGGCTACCCGGGGCCCGCCGTCAGCGCTGGTAGTTGCTGGCCTGCTGGCCGTTGCGCCCGGCCGGCGGTGGGCGGCGGACGGTTTCCGAACGCCCATCGGGTCGCCGGGGCTGGTCGCGGCGCGGCGGCTCGGCGGCGCGGCGACCCGGCTGCGGTTCCGGGCCGAGCAGCCCGGTCACATCCTGCTGCGGGCGCCGGGGCGGTAGCTCCGCGCGGCCCGCGGGCGCCAACGGCCGGCTGGGCGAGGCGTTGCGCAGCCCGGACGGCGCACCCGTCTCCTGCGGGGCCTCCTCCGGCAGCGGCGGCAGCACCCGCAACAGATCGTTGAACTGGCGCACCGTGCGCAGGCCCTCGTCCCACTCGGTGCGCGTGCTGGTGATCGGCATGGCCACCAGCGTCCAGTTCTGCTCGTTCCACATGATCTCGGCGCTGTCCGGCGCGGTGTGCGCGAAGGTGACCATCCGGCGGTCGCAGGCCCGGCGGGCGGCATCGAGGTTGGTGGAGTACACCATTCGCGGCCCGATCGCCCCCAACAGCCAGATGTCGCTTTCCCGCGGCTCTTTGAGTCCCTTGAGCCGCAGGTCCACCACGACGTTGGTGCCCACCTTGCGGTGCAGCGCGATGACGGTGGCGACCTCTTCGAGGTCGAAGATGTAGACGGCCTCGCCGCGGATCTGACCCAGCACCACGTTTTGGGCGGCGACGTCGCCCACCGTCGACATCACGCCGCGCTTCCAGCGTTTGAGGATGTCGGTTGATTCAGGCTCGTAGTCGAAGCCGTGCGATCGCGCCCACGACTTGCGTCGCCTGCTGCGCCCGCGCCGCCGATCGATGTCGACGTACAGCAACACCCCCGCGCCGACAAAGCACAGCGCGGAGAGCGTGAACCAGAGGGGGACCATCCCACACAGGGTATCTGCTATTGGCCCGGAATAAAGAAGTCCGGCTGGTCACAACCCAGTTACAGGACGAAGCACCCCGGCGTGGGACGGACCCCGCACGTCGGTCAGCCCAGAATCAGCGAGTCGCCATCGGGGCTGACGTTCACCGGAACGGTGTCGCCGTCGTGCACGTCGCCGGCCAACAGCATCTTGGCCAGCTGGTCACCGATGGCCTGCTGCACCAGTCGGCGCAACGGCCGCGCGCCGTAGACCGGGTCGAACCCGCGGTGGGCCAGCCACTGCTTGGCCGGCAGCGACACCTGCAGGGTGAGGCGGCGCTGGGCCAGCCGCTTTTGCAGCTGGGCCAGCTGGATGTCGACGATCTGCACCAGCTCGCCGGGTTCAAGGCCGTCGAAGATGATCACGTCGTCGAGCCGGTTGATGAACTCCGGTTTGAACGCCGAGCGCACCGCCGCCATCACCATGTCCTCGTCGCCGCCCGATCCGAGGTTGGACGTCAGGATCAGGATGGTGTTGCGGAAGTCGACGGTGCGGCCCTGCCCGTCGGTCAGCCGGCCCTCGTCGAGCACCTGCAGCAGCACGTCGAACACGTCCGGGTGCGCCTTTTCGATCTCGTCGAACAGGATCACCGTGTACGGCCGCCGCCGCACCGCCTCGGTCAGTTGGCCGCCCTGGTCGTAGCCGACGTACCCGGGCGGGGCGCCCACCAGCCGGGCCACCGAATGCTTTTCGCCGTATTCGCTCATGTCGATGCGGACCATCGCGCGTTCGTCGTCGAACAAAAACTCCGCCAGCGCCTTGGCCAGCTCGGTCTTCCCGACACCGGTCGGCCCGAGGAACATGAACGACCCGGTGGGCCGGTTGGGGTCGGCGACGCCGGCCCGCGAACGCCGCACGGCGTCGGAGACGGCCGTCACGGCCTTCTTCTGGCCGACGACGCGCTGACCCAGCTCGTCTTCCATGCGCAGCAGCTTGGCGGTCTCACCCTCGAGCATGCGTCCGGCCGGGATTCCGGTCCACGCGGACACCACCTCGGCGATGTCGTCGGGGCCGACCTCCTCCTTGAGCATCACGTTCTCGCGAGCCTCGGCCTGCGGCAGCGCGGCGTCGAGTTTCTTCTCCACCTCCGGGATGCGCCCGTACCGCAGCTCGGCGGCCTTGGCCAGGTCGCCGTCGCGCTCGGCGCGCTCGGACTCCCCGCGCAGCACCTCCAGCTGTTCCTTGAGCTCGCGAACCACGTCGATGGCGTTCTTCTCGTTCTGCCACCGGGTGGTGAGCTCGGCCAGCTTCTCCTTCTGGTCGGCCAGCTCCGAGCGCAGCTTCTCCAGCCGCTCCTTGGACGCCTCGTCCTCCTCTTTGGCCAACGCCATCTCCTCGATCTCGAGGCGGCGCACCAATCGCTCGACCTCGTCGATCTCGACGGGCCGGGAGTCGATCTCCATCTTCAGCCGGCTGGCGGCCTCGTCGACCAGGTCGATGGCCTTGTCCGGCAGGAAGCGCGCGGTGATGTAGCGGTCGGACAGCGTCGCCGCGGCCACCAGGGCCGAGTCGGTGATGCGCACGCCGTGATGCACCTCGTAGCGGTCCTTGAGTCCGCGCAGGATGCCGACGGTGTCCTCCACCGAGGGCTCGCCGACCAGCACCTGCTGGAAGCGGCGCTCCAGCGCGGCGTCCTTCTCGATGTACTTGCGGTACTCGTCGAGGGTGGTGGCGCCGACCAGGCGCAGCTCCCCGCGGGCCAGCATCGGCTTGATCATGTTGCCGGCGTCCATCGCGCCCTCGCCGGTCGCGCCGGCGCCGACGATGGTGTGCAGCTCGTCGATGAAGGTGATGATCTGCCCGGCGGAGTTTTTGATGTCGTCGAGGACCGCCTTGAGCCGTTCCTCGAACTCGCCGCGGTACTTTGCGCCGGCCACCATCGATCCCAGGTCCAGGCTGATGACGGTCTTGTCGCGCAGGCTCTCGGGCACGTCGCCGGCGACGATGCGCTGGGCCAGGCCCTCCACGATTGCGGTCTTGCCGACGCCGGGCTCGCCGATGAGCACCGGGTTGTTCTTGGTGCGCCGGCTCAGCACCTGCACGACGCGGCGAATCTCGTTGTCGCGCCCGATAACCGGATCGAGTTTGCCCTCGCGGGCCCGCGCCGTCAGGTCGGTGGAGTACTTCTCCAGCGCCTGATAGGTGGCCTCCGGCTCCGGGCTGGTGACCCGGGCGCTGCCGCGCACCTTGACGAAGCCCTCGCGCAGCGCCTGGGGCGAGGCACCGTGGCCCGTCAACAGCTTGGCGACGTCGGAATCGCCGGTGGCCAGGCCGACCAGCAGGTGCTCGGTCGAGACGTATTCGTCGTTCATCTCGGTGGCCAGCTGCTGGGCGGTGGTGACGGCGGCCAGCGACTCGCGCGACAGCTGCGGTTGCGAGCTGGCGCCGCTGGCCTGCGGCAGCCGCTCGAGCACCCGCTCGGTTTCGGCGCGAATGGTGGCCGGGTCGACGCCGACGGCCTCCAGTAGGGGCGCGGCGATGCCGTCGGTCTGCGTCAGCAGCGCCATCAGCAGGTGCGCGGGCCGGATCTCGGGGTTACCGGCGGCCGAGGCCGCCTGCAGCGCCGAGGTCAGCGCCGCTTGGGTCTTGGTGGTCGGGTTGAAAGAGTCCACGACGAGCTCCGTTCGAATACGAAGGGTTGGCAAAAATGCTTGTCGGTTAGTTCAACGTCGTCAATGTTGAGTCTGTTCCGCTCAACTCTATCGAGTTTTGAGCACTACGGCGTAGGGGGTACCCCCGAATCGATGACGCAGACGATGCAGCGCCCCGATCAAGCCGACCCCGACGCGCAGACACGGCCGCAGCGCAGCGGCGGCCTACCGGGCCTGTGGCTGGTCGCCGTAGCCGCGGCGCTCGCGTACGCCGGCCTGCTCGCCGTCGGGGTGCGAACCGATCTCACCGGGAGCAGCCCATCGACGGTGCCGGAGGCGGGGACGCTGCAGGTCAGCGGGACGGGTATGACGAAGACGCTTCCCTGCCATGCCGGTTACCTGTCGGTGAGCGGAGCGCGGAACACGATCACCCTGACCGGGCACTGCACCAGCGTCAGCGTCTCCGGCAGCGCCAACCACGTCGCGGTCGACAGCACCGACGCGGCCAGCGCGTCGGGTAACGGCAACGTCGTTCTCTATCACTGGGGTTCACCCAAGACCGCCAACGTCGGGACGGCCAACGTCGTCCGACAGGGCTGAGTAGGCGGCCGAGCCTAGAATCAGGGCCCGTGAGCCTGGAGGACGCCGAAGCGCTGCGGGTGCTGCGTGACGCTTTCGCGGACCCGGCCGGTGATGCCGCCGCGCTCGTCCACCGCTTCTACACCCAGTGGTTCGCCCTCGACGGCTCGGTGCGCGATCTGTTCCCGCCCGAAATGTCCGCTCAGCGGCTCGCTTTCGGCCATGCGCTGCACTGGGTGTATGGGGAACTGGTCGCGCGGCGCGCGCAGGAGCCGGTGGCCTTCCTGGCTCAACTCGGCCGCGATCACCGCAAATACGGTGTGCTGCCGGCGCATTACGAGACCCTGCGGCGCGCGTTGCTCTCGACGCTGCGCGCGCACGTGGGCGCGGAATGGACCGACTCCGTCGAAGCGGCGGCCCAGCAGTCGCTGAACCTGATCACCGGGGTGATGAGCGGGGCCGCGGACGCCGAGGAGGGCCCCGCCTGGTGGGACGGCACCGTGATCGAGCACCTGCGGGTGTCGCGAGACCTGGTGGTGGTGCGGCTGCAACTCGATCAGCCGATGCACTACCACCCCGGCCAGTACGTCAACGTCCACGTGCCCCAGTGTCCGCACCGCTGGCGGTATTTGAGCCCCGCCATTCCGGCCGACCCGGGCGGCGGGATCGAGTTTCACGTCCGCCTGGTCCCCGGCGGCTTGGTCAGCACCGCGATCGTCGGCGAAACCCGCGTCGGCGACCGGTGGCGGCTGTCCAGCCCGCACGGCGGTCTGCGGGTCGACCGCGAGGGGGGCGACGTGCTGATGGTCGCCGGCAGCACGGGCCTGGCGCCGCTGCGGGCGCTGATCATGGACCTGGCCCGGTTCGCGGTGAACCCGCGCATCCATCTGTTCTTCGGCGCCCGATACCGTTGCGAACTCTACGATTTGCCGACCCTGTGGCAGGTCGCCTCGCACAACCCGTGGCTGTCGGTCTCCCCCGTCTCGGAGTACAGCAGCGACCCGGCGTGGGCCGCGGACTATCCCGACGTCACGCCGCCGCGTGGCCTGCACGTGCACCAGATCGGGCGGCTGCCCGACGTGGTCACCAAGTACGGCGGCTGGGGCGACCGGCAGATCCTGGTCTGCGGCGGGCCGGCGATGGTCAGCGCCACCAAGGCCGCCCTCATCGCCAAAGGGGCTCCGCCCGAACGCATTGCGCACGACCCGCTATGGAGGTAACCATGCACGTCGTCACGCTGCGCGATCCCGCATCGCCGGTGGTTGCCCAGTTCGTTCCCGAGGCGGGGATGGTCGGCACGTCGCTGCGCGACGCCGGTGTGGAGCTGCTGGGCCAGCGCCGCGGCCTGGACGCCTACGTCTGCGACGGCAAGACGATGGGGATCCCGATTCTGTACCCGTGGGCGAATCGGTTGGGCGCGAACACCTATACCGCCCAGGACGCGACGGTGACCCTGACGCCGGGAGAAAACGGTGTGCGCGCCGACCCCAACGGGCTGCCCATCCACGGCGTCCTGGCCGCCTACCCCGGCTGGCGGGTGACGGCCGAGACCGACAGCGAGCTGACCGCCGAACTGGATTACGGTGCCGATCCCCGATTGCTGGCCAGCTTCCCATATCCACATGTGCTGACGGTCGCAGTGCGGCTGGCCGAGCGGACGCTGACGATTCGGACCACGGTGAGAGCCAGCGCCGACCGGGCGGTGCCGCTGTGCTTCGGCTTTCACCCCTACCTGCAACTGCCCGACGCCCCGCGGGCCGACTGGGTCATCGAGACCCCGCCGTTGGGGCATCTGGGCCTCGACGACACCGGACTGCCCACCGGCGATTCCGAGCTGCAGCCGGCGCGGCGAGAGGCGTTGGGCAACAACACGTTCGACGATGCCTACGACCAGGTGGCCGAAGGCGCGGTATTCGCGGTGTCCGGTGGCGGACGACGCGTCGAGGTGCGTTTCGAGCGGGGCTATCCGGCGGCGCAGATTTTCGCGCCGGCACCCGACGACCCCACGAAGACGATCGTTTGCTTCGAGCCGATGACCGCACCGACCGACGCGCTGCGCCGGGGCGGCTACCGCTGCGCGCGGCCGGGCGAACCCGCCGTCGCGCAGTTCTCAATCCGGGTGGGCTCACAGTGACCCCTCGGGTCACCGCAGACACTGGCGGTCACCGGGTGAATGCGAGAATCAGCGTCCCCGCCGCGGCTGCCACACCACCAGCGCGGTGCTCTTGGGCACCACCGCCACGTCGCGGCGCTGGCTGGCGCGGGTCTGCGAAAGCTCCTCGGTCAACTCCTTGACCCGGGCCTGCAGCGCCTCGACCTGATTCGTCAGCTCGATGATGCGCTTGATCCCGGCGAGGTTGACGCCCTCGTGCTGCGAGAGCCGCTGCACCTCGCGCAGCAGGTCCACGTCGCGTTCCGAATACCGCCGTCCCCCACCGGAAGTCCGGCGCGGGCTGACCAGGCCGAGCCGGTCGTAGGTGCGCAGCGTTTGGGCGTGCATTCCGGCCAGCTCGGCGGCCACCGAGATGAGGAAGGTCCGGGCATCCTCTTTACGACCCTTGGCCATCAGCGGTTACCCGCCCATCCGGCCCGGGGGTCGAAGCCGCTGACACGCTCGGCGGCGGCGTACGCCTCCAGCGCCTCCCGCGCGGCCCCCTCCAAATTCGGTGGCACGGCGACCTTTACGGTCACCAGCAAGTCGCCGTTGCCGCCATTGCGCTTGGGAACGCCACGACCGCGCACCCGCAGGATGCGGCCGTCGGCGGTGCCCTTGGGCACCCGGACACCGACCTTGCCATCCAGGGTGGGCACCGAGATGGTTGAGCCCAAAGCCAACTCGGTGAAGCTGACCGGGACGGTCACCGTGAGGTCGTCGCCATCGCGGCCGAACACCTTGTCCGGGCGCACGTGCACCGTCACGTAAAGGTCGCCCGAGGGCGCACCGCGCAACCCCGCCTCGCCCTGGCCGGGCAGCCGGATGCGCTGTCCGTCCTCGACGCCCGGCGGGATCCGCACGTTGATGGTGCGGGTGCGGGTGGTCACACCGGTGCCCTTGCACTCCTCGCAGGGGTGCTCGATGATCGAGCCGCTGCCCCGGCAATCGGTGCAGGGCTCGGAGAATCCGAACGCGCCCTGGTTGCGGCTGATCACGCCGGAACCGTTGCAGGTGGGACAAACCTTCGGGCTAGTACCCGGCCGCGCGCCACTGCCGTGGCAGTTGGTGCACGGGGCCGGGCTGGTCAGCCGCAGCGGCATCGCCACGCCCTTGGCGGCCTCGACGAAATCCAGCTGGGTTTCGGTCTCGAGGTCGTTGCCACGGCGGGGCCGGCTGGGCCGGGCGCCCGAACCACGCCCGAACAGGCCGCCGAACAGGTCACCGATGTTTGTGCCGCCGCTTCGGCCGGCCGCGTCGAACAAATCGTTGAGGTTGAACTCGGCGCCATCGCCGCCGACGTTGAAGCCCCCGAACCCGCCGCTGTCGAACCGGCGCCCGCCAAAACCACCGCCGGCGAACAGCCTTCGGGTTTCGTCGTACTCCTTGCGCTTGGCCGGATCGGACAAGACGTTGTGTGCCTCGGAGACCGCTTTGAATCGTTCGCCGGCGGCGGGGTTGTCGGGGTTCGCGTCCGGGTGCAGATCGCGCGCCAACTTGCGGTAGGCGCGTTTGATCTCTTCGGCACTGGCGTCAGAGGAGACGCCCAGCTCCTTATAGAAGTCCTTTTCGACCCATTCACGCTGGGCCATGTCGCGTCACCCCCTCACCTTTCTTTTTTTGTGCTGATCGTGTGGCCTAGTCACCGGATGTGCCGACGTTATCGTCCGATTCGGCCGGCTCGGCTTCGGTTGCCGCCGTGGTGGATTCGTCCGTCGCGGCCGATTCATCGCCTTCGTCGGCGACCGTGTCGACGACGCCGACCAGGGCGTGCCGCAACACCTGATCACCCAGCTTGTAGCCCTGCCGCATGACGGTGCCGATCACCGGCCGGGACCCTTCGGAGCCGGTGCCCTCGTGCTGCACGGCCTCGTGCAGCACCGGGTCGAAGTCCTCGCCCTCCTCGCCGAACGCCGTCAGGCCCAGGCCGCTCAGCGCGCTCTCCAGCTTGTCAGCGACCGACTTCAGCGGTCCGGACTCCAGGTCACCGTGCTTACGGGCCCGGTCGAGATCGTCGAGCACACCCAGCAATTGGTTGACGACTGCGGCTTTGGCCCGGTCCGCCGCGGCCTGCTGGTCGCGCAGCGCCCGCTTGCGGTAGTTGGCGAAGTCGGCCTGCACCCGTTGCAGATCGGCGGTGAGCTCGGCGACTTTGCCGTCGGGCTGCTCCGCCGGCTCGCCGGCCGGCGCCCCTCCCGGCGTGTCGCCGGGAGGGACCTGCCGTACTTCACCGGTCTGGGGGTCGATTCGCCGCTTGTCGGTGATCGTCACCTGTTCGTGTGGATTGCCTTCCGTCACTTGGACTCCCGGTCATCGTCGACCACCTCCGCGTCCACGACGTCGTCAGCGGAGCCCGACCCGTCGCCCGCCGCGCCGCCACCGGCCTGCTCGCCGGCGGCCTGCGTGGCCTCGTAGATCGCCTGTCCGAGCGCCTGCGACTCCTGGCCCAGTTTCTCCATCGCCGCCTTGATGGCGGTGATGTCGGTGCCGCCCAGGGCCGTCTTGGCCTCGGCGATCGCGGCGTCGACCTTGGACAGCGTGTCCTCGGGAACCTTCGAGCCGCCCTCGGCTTCGCGCTGATCCTTGACGAACTTCTCCGTCTGGTAGACCAGCGATTCGGCCTGATTGCGGATGTCGGCCTCTTCGCGACGCTGACGGTCCTCCTCGGCGTGCGCCTCGGCGTCCTTGATCATCCGATCGATCTCCTCCTTGGACAGGCCGGAGCCCTCCTGGATCTTGATCGTGTTCTCCTTGCCGGTGCCCTTGTCCTTGGCCGTGACGTGCACGATGCCGTTGGCGTCGATGTCGAAGGTGACCTCGATCTGCGGGACGCCGCGCGGAGCGGGCGGGATGCCGGTCAGCTCGAAGGAGCCGAGCAGCTTGTTGCGCGAGGCGATTTCGCGCTCACCCTGGTAGACCTGGATCTGCACCGACGGCTGGTTGTCGTCGGCCGTGGTGAAGGTCTCCGACCGCTTGGTGGGGATCGTGGTGTTGCGCTCGATGAGCTTGGTCATCACGCCACCCTTGGTTTCGATACCCAGGCTCAGCGGCGTAACGTCAAGCAGCAGAACATCTTTCACCTCACCCTTGAGGACACCCGCCTGCAGGGCGGCACCAACGGCCACCACCTCGTCGGGGTTGACGCCCTTGTTGGGCTCCTTGCCGCCGGTGAGCTCCTTGACCAAATCGGTCACCGCGGGCATACGGGTGGAACCACCCACCAGCACCACGTGGTCGATGTCGGCCACCGAGATACCGGCGTCAGAGATCACCGACTTGAACGGCTGACGGGTGCGGTCCAGCAGATCCTGTGTGATGCGCTGGAATTCGGCGCGGGTCAGCTGCTCGTCGAGGAACAACGGGTTCTTGTCCGCGTCGACGGTGATGTAGGGCAGGTTGATCGAGGTGCTCTGCGAACTCGACAGCTCGATCTTGGCCTTCTCCGCGGCCTCGCGCAGCCGCTGCATCGCCATCTTGTCCTTGGTCAGGTCGATGCCGCTGGTGCCCTTGAACTTGTCGACCAGCCAGTTGACGATCCGGTCGTCCCAGTCGTCGCCACCGAGGTGGTTGTCACCACTGGTGGCGCGGACCTCGACCACGCCCTCACCGATCTCGAGCAGCGAGACGTCGAAAGTGCCGCCACCGAGGTCGAAGACCAGGATGGTCTGTTCCTTCTCGCCCTTGTCCAGGCCGTAGGCCAGCGCCGCCGCGGTCGGCTCGTTGACGATCCGCAGCACATTCAGGCCGGCGATCTGGCCGGCTTCCTTGGTCGCCTGACGCTGGGCGTCGTTGAAGTACGCCGGCACGGTGACGACCGCGTCGGTGACGTCCTCACCCAGATACGCCTCGGCATCGCGCTTCAGCTTCATCAGCACGCGGGCGCTGATCTCCTGAGCGGTGTACTTCTTGTCGTCGACCTCGATGGACCAGTCGGTGCCCATGTGCCGCTTGACCGAACGGATGGTGCGGTCGACGTTGGTGACCGCCTGGTTCTTGGCGGGCTGGCCGACGAGCACCTCTCCGTTGCGCGCGAACGCGACGATGGACGGCGTGGTCCGCGAACCCTCGGAGTTGGCGACGACGACCGGGTCACCGCCCTCGAGGACTGCGACGACGGAGTTGGTGGTCCCGAGGTCGATACCGACCGCACGAGCCATAGTGATTCCTCCTGAATATGTAGAGCCTGTCTGGTGTCACTATGCTGAGTGAACCCCGCTCAAGCCTGCCCCGGGAGGCGGTGGGCTGTCAAACCAAGCATTGAGTGTGGTCTGCTCAACTTGTCGATAATGTTAACGGCGCCCGGTCCCGCCTTGTTCCCGGGGCGCCAACGAATTCGTGGCGTCCCCGGCCACCTCCTCGATGAGCGCCAGCAGCGCACGGGTGGCCGCGCTGGCCTGCCGGTTCGCCGAGGTCGCGACGTAGAGGCGCCATTGCAGGTCGTGCCCGGCGATCCGGACGCTCGCCAGACCCGAGCTGTCGATGCCCTCGAGGATGGACCAGCTCAGAAATCCGATCCCCAGCCCCTTGCGGATACAGATCGCCGCCGTGCCGATGTCGGCCACTTCCACCGCGACGGTCCGCGGGACGCCGGCGGCCGCGAACGCGGTGTCGACCACGGCGCGGTTGCCGTATCCCGGCGGCCCGTCGACGAAGGACATGCCGGCGAGCTCGGCCAGCGAAACCGCCTCGCCCCGCGCCAGCGGGTGGTCCTCGGGGACGACCAGCAGCAGCGGAACCGAGGCCACCAGCCGGGTGCGCAGGTCGGCCGGGGGCGGTCCGGTGAAAACCAGGAAGGCGACGTCGAGATCCCCGTCCCGCAGTTGCCCGGCCAGACCGGCCGACCCGGCGCTGGCCGCGCGCAGGTGAACCACGATTTCGGGATGCCGGGAGTGCAGTTCGGCCAGCACGGTCGGCACGTCGATGACGCTCACCGACGTCAACGTCCCCACCGTGACGGTGCCACGCACCGTGCCCCGGGCGGCGCTCACCGCGTCCTTCGCCGCGCGGGCGGCGTCCAGGGTGGCCCGGGCGTGGGGTCGCAGCGCTTCGCCCGCCGGGGTCAGGGCCACGCCGGCCGGGCCCCGGACGAACAACTCTGCGCCCAGTTCGCGCTCGAGCGCCTTGATGGTGGCCGACACCCCGGACTGCACCACGTGCAGCCGCTTGGCCGCTTCGGTGAAGCTCCGACCGTCCCCGACGGCCAAGAAGTACTTGAGGTGACGAAGCTCCACACCGGCGATTATCACCGCCGATGATGAGAACCATCAGTAGATATCGTTGGTGCTGATCAGGCCGCCGGGCATACCGTGGCAATGCCCATGGACCAGCAACCCCTCACCACGATCCGCACCGCGTGGTCGTCGGCGTCACCCGACGACCGCTTCGTCGTGGAGAATCCCGCCACCGGGCAGGTCGTCACCGTGGTGCACGGGGCCGGCACCGACGGGGTGGACCGGGCCGTGCGCGCGGCGCAGGCCGCGCACCTGACCTGGAAACGACGTCCGGCCCGCGAACGCGGCCGCTATCTGCGGCAGATCGCCGACGTCATCCGCGCGCACGCCGACGAGATCGCCGCCCTCGAATCGCGGGAAATGGGCAAGCCGATCACCCAGGCGCGCAATTTCGACGTGGAAGCCGCGATCGGGATCTTCGAGTACTTCGGCGCAATGGTCGAGGTGCTGCCGAGCCAGGCGCGCGACTACGGCCCGGTTTTCGACCTGACCACGCTGGAGCCGTACGGCGTCATCGCCGGCATAGTGCCCTTCAACTGGCCGCCCATCCACACCGCCGGGAAAGTCGCTCCCGCGCTGGCCGTCGGCAACGCCGTCGTGCTGAAACCGCCGGAGCAGACGCCCTCGGTGGTGCTGCGGCTGGTCGAGCTGATCCAGTCGGTGCTGCCCGACCCGGTGGTGCACGCCGTGGCGGGTGGCGGCGAGGTGGGCGCCGCGCTGGCCGAACATCAACTGGTGGGCAAGATCTCCTTCACCGGATCGCCGCTCACCGGTTCGGCGGTGCTGCGCACCGCGGCCGGCAACCTCACGCCGGCGCTGATGGAGCTGGGCGGAAAGAACCCGCTGCTGGTGTTCGAGGACGCCAACCTGCACGAGGCGCTGTTGGCCGCCATCGACGGCGGCTTCTTCAACCAGGGTGAGGCGTGCACCGCATCGTCGCGAATCCTGGTGCAGGACAACATTTATGCCGAATTTGAACGGAAGCTGTGCGCCGCGGTGCGCCGGCTGCGGGTGGGCGACGGCGCCGACCCCGCCACCGACGTGGGGCCCCTGGTCACCCGGGCACAGCGCAAGCAGGTCCTGGAGTACCTCGACATCGGCGTCGCCGAAGGCGCCCGCATCGCCGCCCAGGCTCCGCTGCCGCAGGATCCGCGGCTCGCCGACGGCTTCTACGTCGCGCCGACCGTGCTGACCGGCGTCACGCCAGGCATGCGGGTGGCCCAGGAGGAGATCTTTGGTCCGGTCGTCGCCCTGATCCGGTTCACCGACGAGGCCGAGGCGGTGCGGATCGCCGCCCTATGGACTGGTCGCCGCGGTGTTCACCGCTGACGGCGACCGGGCGCTGCGGGTGAGCCGGCAGATCCGGGCCGGGGCCGTCTTCGTCAACAACTACGCCCGGGTGGCCATCGGCAGCGGATTCGGCGGCGTGGGTCACAGCGGGTTCGGCCGCGAGCACGCCCAGGAGACGCTGGCCGAGTACGGCTACACCAAAACCATCCGCCTGGCCGCCAACCGCGACGAGCTGCCGTACTGGGGCGCGGCCGCCCGAGCCCTCGAAGGATAACCAGATGCGCGTCATCGCCCTCGAAGAGCATTACGCCATAACGGAATTCCTACAAGGCCCGGGCACCTGGCTGGCGTCGCGAGCCGGCATCGTCGAACCCGCCAGCGATCTCGGCGACGGCCGCATCGCGGCGATGGACGAGGCCGGGGTGGACCTGGCCGTGCTGTCGCTGGCGGCGCCCGGGGTGGAGCAACTGGATCCGGACGAGGCGGTGCGGCTGGCCCGGGACTGTAACGACCGGCTCGCGGCGGCGGTGCGGCGCCACCCAAATCGCTTGGCGGGCTTTGCCACCGTGCCTACCAGCGCCCCCGACCAGGCGGCCGAGGAACTCGAGCGCGCGGTGCGCGGGCTCGGCTTCCGCGGCGCGGTGATCAACGGCCACAGCCGCGGCCGCTATCTGGACGACCCGTTCTTCGAGCCCATCCTGGACCGCGCGGCCGCCCTACAGGCGCCGATCTACCTGCATCCGACCATCCCCCCGGCGGGCGTCATCGAGTCGAGCTACGCGGGGTTCGCCGAGCCGGTCACGTTCGCGCTGGCCACGGTGGGCTGGGGCTGGCACATCAACACCGCCACCCACGCGCTGCGCATGATCCTCGGCGGCGTGTTCGACCGACACCCGGCGCTGCAGATGATCATCGGGCACATGGGTGAAGCGACGTCATTCATGCTGCCGCGCTTCGACGCCACGCTGACACCGGAGCTGACCGGTCTGCAACGCCCCGTCAGCTCTTACCTTCGGGAGAACTTTTACTACACGTTCGCCAACTTCAACGACCACGCGACGTACGCGAACCTGGTTGCCCAGGTGGGGATCGACCGCGTGGCCTTCTCCGCCGACTACCCGTTCGGGTCGATGGTCGCCGCCCGCACCTTCCTCGAGAGCCTGCCGCTGTCCGACGACGAGCGGGCCGCCATCAGCCACCGCAACGCCGAAAAGCTGTTGGGCCTCTAGCATCTGGCAATGGATCGGCTGGCCGACGGGTCGGTCACGCGGTGATAAACCTGGGCCATCGGCTCTATATCGATACCTGCGCCAGGGCAGCGACTTTCGCGTCGCGGTGCGTAACCTGAGTGCCGCTAGATGAATCGTCTGGGGAGCGGCGGGTGCGGTTTTCGAAGAATGCGCGGCGAAGCCTGCTCGGTGGTTCGCTGCTGCTCGTAGCCATGATGGCGGGCTCGGAGCTGGTCTCCGGTTGCAGCTCCGTCATCGGGGGCCGACCGGTGGCCTCGCCGGGAGCGGGACCCACCGAACCATCTTTCCCCACACCCAGGTCCACGCCGCCGTCGGCCACCGCCGCCCCGGCCCCGGGCACACCGACCGCGCCGGCGAGCCCGACCAACCCGGCCGGCGCCATCCCGCTGCCGCCCGACGAGAACGGTTACGTCTTCATCGAGACCAAATCCGGTATGACGCGCTGCCAGATCAACAAGGACACCGTCGGCTGTGAGGCACCCTTCACCAACTCCCCGATGCAGGACGGCGAGCACGCCAACGGCGTCAGCGTCAACAGCGGCGGCAAGGTGCAGTGGGTGCTGGGCAATCTGGGCGCCATCCCGACCGTCACCATCGACTACAAGACCTACGCGGCCCAGGGCTGGACGATCGTCGCCAACGCGGACGGCACCCGCTTCACCAACGACCAGACCAAGCACGGCATGTTCGTCAGCGTCGAGAAGGTCAACACGTTCTAAAGGCTCGAAAGCTCAACCGTCCCAGACCAGGCGGCCGTCGGGGCGGCGGCGGGCTCCCGCCGAGGGGCGGTGCGGACTGAGCCGGCCGTCGGGCATCAGGTGCCGCACGGGCACCCCGCGGGCGAGCACCGCCACGTCGGCGATCAGCCGCCGGTGGCAGCGCCACCAGACGCTCTCGCTGCACATCACCGCCGTGGTGCGCCGGCCCGCATCGGCGAGGACCTCGTCCAGCGCCGCGTCGAACTCCGGCGTCCGGGTGTGTGCGGCATACGCGCGGAACGCGGCCACCGTCCACCAGCTGTCCGGCTCCGGTTCTTCGGCCGCGACATGCCGTCGGCCGCCGAGGCGCGGCTCCCACCGATAGTCGATCCCCCCGTGCGGCAGCCAGCACTCGAGGGCCTCGAGCCGCACGTCCGGATTGGTCCGACTGGCCGGGTATCGCCGCACGTCCACCACCAGTGCAACGCCCGCCCCGGCAAGCAACGCCCCCAGCCGCTCCCGGCCGGCCGCCCCGTGCCCCACGGTCAGCAACACCCGCTCCATGAGGACAGCTTGCCCGGGATGGCGAACACATCGCGGGTGACTCGCGCCAACGTGTGTGACCGCGTCTATCAGCACGGCTCATCGGCGGATTCGTATCGCGCAACTGACGGTAACCGCGCCGTCGAGCACCCGAAACGGTTTGCCGCGCAACTAATGCATCAGCGCGTGAAATCTGAAGGCCGGAATTTCCCCTCGAAGAGTTTGTTTTCAATCTCCTCCAGGCTTTTCCCGGTGAGGTCGGGCATGCGGAAGTACACGAAGATCCACGCCGCCACGTTGAACAACGCGTAGAGCCACATCGAGAGCCCGGGCCCGATCGCATTGATGAGCGACAGCATCGTCAGCGTGATGAGCAGGTTGGTTCCCCACAGCGTCGCCGACTGCACGGCGGTGGCCGCCGGTCGCACCGCCAGCGGATAAGTCTCCGAGCCGGTCAGCCAGCCCATCAGCTGCAGACCGCCGGCATTGAACAGCATGAATGCGATCAAGCAGATCACGATGTAGGGAATCACATCGTGCCCGTTGTCGCTGGTCAGGAATAACAGGCCCAATGCGAACAGGCTGATCGCCGCGCCCGGCACCATGACGAGAGTGAGCCGGCGCCGGCCGATCCGGTCGATGATGGCCAATCCGACCAGTTGGGCGATCAGGTATGCCGCACCCAAGCCCACCGACAACTGCAGAGCTACGGACCGGTATACGCCATCGTTGGTTAATATGGTCGGCGAATAATAAATGATCATCTCGATGCCGCTGAGCTGGGTGAACACCGCAATTCCGCAACCTAAAACCAGGGCCGGACGCACCCAGCGGTCGCGCAGCCCGTGCCAGCCCCGGGTGCTGGCCGTGCGTTCGACGCGCGCGAGTTCGGTCGCTTCGTCCAGCTCGGTGCCCACGTCGTAGCCGTCGGGCCGGACATGCTCCAACACGGCTTGCGCAGCTTTTCGATCACCTTGCTTGACCAGCCAGCGCGGACTCTCCGGAAGGCGCAGCAACAGCCACAACATGATTGCGGCGGGCACGCATGCCATTCCGATCGGCCCTCGCCACGAAATGGTGTCCAATGCCCCGACGAGACTGGCGATGAGGACGCCCACCCCAATGGCAATTTGAAAGCACAGCACCAACCGTCCCCGGTGGGCGGGCGGCGAGAGCTCGGCTACATACATCGGTGCCGTCTGCGTCGCCCCGCCGACCGCGAAGCCCAGAACCAACCGCCCCAGCGAGAGCACGACGGCATCCGGCGCGTCGGCACACCACAGCGCACCGATGATGAACACCACCGCCAGCATCAACAGTGTGCCGCGCCGGCCGCGCCGATCGGACAGCCAGCTGCATGTCAAGGCCCCGATGACGGCGCCGAGCAGGATGCTGGCGGCGATGACCTGCTTCCAGCCCGCCGTGATGTTGAAGTCCTCGGTGAGCTGCAATAGAGCCCAGGAGATGACGCCGGTGTCGTAGCCGTAGAGCATGCCTGAGATTGCCGCGACGAGCGCAATGACCACCACGGCGCCTGTCAGTTGTTTTGCGGCTTCCGCGCCGGTGCCAACTGCGCTCTGCGAAGCTTCCGCGTCGGCCTGACCTGCGCTTCCAGCCGACTCCGCCTCAGCGCGGACGGTTAACCACCATCCGCGGTCCGCCGGATCGTCCGCAGCCACTAGCGCAGCTGATCGGCAAGCCGGTCGGTCATCGTCATCATCTCCTTACTGTGTGCGTCGCAACTGTGTGCTCGGGTGTCAAAATCGCTCGCCGCTAATTCCGGAGCTCGAAGTCGCATAACCTGCATCACTGCTGTGCTGGCGGGTGTATTGGTCGCCGGTGCGGTCAAGGCATTCGCGTACCCAGCGGTTTTCCGCTCGGCTTGCGCGTTGGCTGCCCAGGCGCGGCGCTCGGTGCGGGCTTGCCGTTTAACTTCCCACATCGGCGCGGAAAGCGAGCAGTCACAAATTTTGGGTGCGCCACAGCTGATTCAGTCGCGAGTTATATTGTACAAAAACGAGATTCGGCCCGGTGAGAGATTCGGTGAGTGTGTCGGCCGCCACAGTCCGATTGTGGGCGCTTGTGTAGTTGACCTCGCGTAATTCGCGTACAACCAGGTGATCGTGGAACGGCACGAGGTCAGCTCACCCATTGCAGAGGGATACCGGGCTCGAACAAGCGTTGTCAGGTTGATCGTGCAAACGCCCGGGACGGTTGGTCGGCATCGACGAGATCGACACCTCCTGGGCAAAGCCTCGCACCTCCGGCCGGGCGGGCATCAGGAGATTGGCAGGCGAGGTCAGTACCATCGGTGCCGTGGCATCCAACGGCCCACGCGACGACTTCCACAACCGGCCGACCCAGCAAGGCGACTTCGGTGTGAGCGAGCAGCCGCCCACCGGCGAGATTCCGCCGGCCGGTCCCCCGCCGAACCCGCCCCAGGACTTCCAGCAGTACGACGGCGGCGACCCCTTCGACCAGGAGCCCGAGCCGACTCCGTGGTATCGCAAACCGGCGATGCTCATCGCCTGGCTGGTTTCCGTCGCCATCCTGATCGGGTTAATCGTCTTCGGTGTCATCGAACTCATCCACGGACAGAACGGCAGCCACGTCCCCAATACGACGACGAGCACGACGACGACCACCACCACGACACCGACGACGACCACCACCACGACCACCACGACGACGTCCTCGCCCAGCAGCAGCGCGGAAGAGCCCCCGGCGCGGCAGCCGACGCAGCAGCAGCCCACCGGGCGACCGACGCAGCAGCCATCGCATCACCACCATCTGCCGAAGCTGCCGTCGGTGATCACCGTGCCGGGGATGCCGAATCCGGTCACGGTGCCGCCGGGCCTGCGTTAGCGAGTCGGTTATAAATTCCGTCACGGTTGCACGGCAGCGCGCCGGAGAAGCCCTACACTCGCTGCAATCCACGGGTCGCTACGGTGAGGACCACCGTGCGACGGCAACGAAACTGACACAGGGGTGCGGGACATGAGCGAGTCGCTCGGCCTATCAATCGGGGTGGCCAACCTGGTAGCGGCCCGCGCGGGCAGCGCTCCGATCACCCGCAGCTCGGTGCTGACCCTGTTCGAGCAGCGTCCCACCGAAGTTGGCCTGCCAGAAGAGAATCCGAACCTGACCGAGCCCGGCCTGGTGCTGCGTGGGTTCGTGGAACGCGTCGGCGACCGGGCGCCATTGGTGGCGGCCGACGGAACCAAGTACCTGGGTGCGGCGCTGACGGTCGAGGCGATCGAAGCCATGGCCCGGGTGGTCGGCTACGGGTCACCGATCACCATCGCGGTGCCGGCCTATTGGTCCGATGCCCAGTTCGCGGCGCTGCGGGAGGAGTTCTTCGCACAATCGGATCTGGCGCGCGGCGGGGTGGCGCCGATGCTGGTTTCCGACGCCACGGCCGCGCTCGCGGCGCTGCGCGGCACCCCCGGATTCGCGGCCGACGGCGTCATTGCCCTGTGCGACTTCGGCGCCGGCGGCACCACCGTCACGCTGATGGACGCCAGGGCCGGCTTTGCGCCCGTCGGCCCGGCCGCGCGGAACACCGAATTCTCCGGCGATGCGATCGATCAGCTGATCCTCGATCACCTGCTGGCCTCCGACGTCAGCACCGCCATGCTCGGCGGCGCGGCGCGGATCGGGTCGAAGGCCCGCCTGCTCGGCGCCTGTCGGCGCGCCAAGGAGCAACTCTCGACGGCCGCGGTGGGCACCATCGCCGGGGCCTCGGGCGACGGTGCCCACCTGTCCCGCACCGAATTCGAGCAGCTGCTCTCCGCGCCGCTGGACCGGTTCCTCACGTCGGTCGAGGAGTTGTTGCGCCGCAACGGAATTGCGAACGCCGGGCCGAGCGCCGTGGCCATCGCCGGCGGTGGCGCGCACATCCCGCTGCTCAAAGCGCGTTTGTCGCAGCGCTTCGGGGTGCCGGTGCACAGCACTGCACAGCCTGCGCTCAGCGCCGCCCTCGGCGCGGCGGTGCTCGGCCCGCACTACGCCTCGGGCGTCGCCCCGACCGCCGCGGCCGCCGCGGTGGAAACACCGACGGAAATGGTCGGCACCGGCCTCGATATGACCCAGGCCGCGTGGGCCGCTCAGGCCACCGACGTCGACGACGCCCTGGCGTGGTCGCAAGACGCCGACCACGACGAGCCGGTGCCCTACACCGGCCGCGACGCCACCGGCGAGTACGCCAACGAGGCAAGGGAATTCGACGACGCGACCGGCAGCCGCTACGGCACCGCCCCGGGGCCGCTGCCCTGGTACAAACGCACGGCGCTGGTGTTGAGCGTGGCCGGAGCGGGCGCGGCGGTGCTGGTGGCCCTGATCTTGGCGATCGACCTGTTGTCCACCAAGTCCACCCCGGTCGCTCCCACGCCGTCCACCAGCCCGGCACCACCGCAAACGGTCACCATCACCGGACCCGACGACAGCACCACCGTGACCGTGATCCCGGCACCGCCGCCCCCGACCACCGAGGCGCCGGCCACCACCACGACACCCGCGCCGTCGACGACGACCACCACGACCGCGCCGCCGAGCACGACGACCACGACCGCACCGCCCACCACGACGTCGCAGGCCACCACCACCGCGGCGCCGACGACCACCCGCACGCGGCCGCAGCCGCCGATCTTTCATCCGCCGTTCGGGCGCTGACGAGACGAATTGCGCGCGGCCCGCCCAAAGACCGCGACAAAAGGTCATCTAGCGAATTCGGCGGCGCTCATCACTTCGACAAGCGTCACATTGAATGCGCGGGTACTAATCAACAGGCCAGAGGCACCGGTAACTGCCAAGTTAGGGCAGCCTTTCTCGCGCTGAAAGCCGCGGAGATGTAACTATGAGCGGGGCTTAGCAGGCAAATAGGCACAGGCCGAATTTCTATGCATTGGGGAGACCTTCTGTGACAACGCAGATGCTCATCAGGCTGATCGTGGGCATGGGCATGACGCTGGTCGTGGCCGCACTCGCCGCACGGCGTGTCCTGTGGCTGTTCAAGCTGATCACATCCGGCAAGCCGGCGCCCGGGCACGCCGACGAGCCGGCCAAACGCGTCTGGGCTGAGGTCTCCGAGGTCTTCGGGCAGCGTCGCATGCTCAGGTGGTCGATCCCCGGCCTGGCGCACTTCTTCACCATGTGGGGCTTCTTCATCCTGCTCACGGTCTACATCGAGGCCTATGGGCTGCTCTTCCAGGACAACTTCCACATCCCGATCATCGGGCGCTGGGACGCGCTGGGCTTCCTGCAGGACTTCTTCGCCACCGCCGTCTTCCTCGGCATCGCCACCTTCGCCGTCATCCGTTTGATGCGCAGCCCGCGGGAGATCGGCCGCGCGTCACGGTTCTACGGCTCACACACCGGCGGTGCGTGGCTGGTGCTGTTCATGATCTTCAACGTCATCTTCACCTATGTGTTCGTCCGCGGATCCGCGGTGAACAACGGCACCCTGCCCTACGGCAACGGGGCCTTCCTGTCCCAACTGTTCGGCGCCATCCTGCGTCCGCTGGGGCGGCCCGCCAACGAGACCATCGAGACGACGGCGCTGCTGCTGCACATCGCGGTCATGCTGGCATTCCTGATCATCGTGCTGCACTCCAAGCACCTGCACATCTTCACGGCGCCGATCAACGTCATCTTCAAGCGGCTGCCGAACGGCCTGGGCCCGCTGCTGCCGCTCGAACACGACGGCAAGCCGATCGACTTCGAAAACCCGCCGGACGATGCCGAATTCGGCCGCGGCAAGGTCGAGGACTTCAGCTGGAAGGCCATGCTGGACTTCGCCACCTGCACCGAGTGCGGGCGGTGCCAGTCGCAGTGCCCGGCCTGGAACACCGGCAAGCCGCTGTCGCCCAAGCTCGTCATCATGGACCTGCGCGACCACTGGATGGCCAAGGCGCCCTACATTCTGGGCGATAAGGAGAGTCCCGTCGAGAGCACGCCGGAGGGCGGGGTCGGCGAGAAGCTGGCCGGCGAGGAACACGCCGAGGCGCACCATGTTCCCGAGTCGGGCTTCGGCCGGGTCATGGGCTCCGGCCCCGAGCAGGCGGCCCGACCGCTGGTCGGCACGGAAGAGCAGGGCGGGGTCATCGACCCCGACGTGCTGTGGTCCTGTGTGACCTGCGGTGCCTGTGTCGAGCAGTGCCCGGTGGACATCGAGCACGTCGACCACATCGTCGACATGCGGCGCTACCAGCTGATGATGGAGTCGGAGTTCCCCTCCGAACTGTCGGTGCTGTTCAAGAACCTGGAAACCAAGGGCAACCCCTGGGGCCAGAACGCCAGCGACCGGACCAACTGGATCGACGAGGTCGACTTCGACGTGCCGGTCTACGGCGAGGACGTCGACAGCTTCGACGGCTACGAGTACCTGTTCTGGGTGGGCTGCGCCGGCGCGTACGACGACAAGGCGAAGAAGACCACCAAGGCCGTCGCCGAGCTGCTCGCCATCGCCGGGGTGAAGTACCTGGTGCTGGGCACCGGCGAGACCTGCAACGGCGACTCGGCGCGCCGGTCGGGCAACGAGTTTTTGTTCCAGCAGCTGGCCGCGCAGGCCGTCGAGACGCTGGACGGGGTGTTCGAGGGCACCGAGACCGTCGACCGCAAGATCGTCGTCACCTGCCCGCACTGCTTCAACACCTTGGGCCGCGAATACCGGCAGCTGGGCGCGAACTACTCGGTGTTGCACCACACCCAGCTGCTCAACCGGCTGATCCGCGACAACAAGCTGGTGCCGGTCACCCCGGTCTCCCAGGACATCACCTATCACGACCCCTGCTACCTGGGCCGGCACAACAAGGTCTACGAGGCGCCGCGTGAGCTGATCGGGGCCGCGGGGGCGAACCTGACCGAGATGCCACGCCACGCCGAGCGCAGCTTCTGCTGCGGCGCCGGCGGCGCGCGGATGTGGATGGAAGAACACATCGGCAAGCGCATCAACCACGAGCGCGTCGACGAGGCGCTGGCCACCGGGGCCGCGACCGTGGCCACCGCGTGCCCGTTCTGCCGGGTGATGGTCACCGACGGCGTCAACGACCGTCAGGAAGAGGCCGGCCGCAGCGGTGTCGAGGTGCTCGACGTCGCCCAGATCCTGCTCGGGTCCCTCGACTACGACAAGGCGACGCTGCCGGAGAAGGGCACGGCCGCCAGGCAGGCCGAGAAGCGCGCGGCCGAGGCGCCCAAGGCCTCGACGGCCACCGCGACCGCGCCCGCCGAGGCGCCGGCCAAGGAGACCGAGGAAGCGCCCGCCAAGGCGGCCCCGAAGGCCGAGAGCGCGACAGCGCCGGCCGCACCCGTGAAGGGTCTGGGCATCGCCGGCGGGGCTAAGAGGCCGGGCGCCAAGAAGGCCGCGTCCTCCGCCAAGGCGACGGAGGCACCGGCGGAGGCCGGTGGCGAAGCCAAGGCCCCCGCCGCACCCGTCAAGGGGCTGGGCATCGCCGGTGGCGCCAAGCGGCCCGGCGCGAAGAAGGCGGCGCCGGCGGCCAAGGCCGAGGCCCCGAAGGCGGAGGCCAAGTCTGAAGCGGCGGCCCCCGAGGCCGAGACCAAGGCCGAACCCAAGGCACCCGCGGCGCCGGTCAAGGGGCTGGGCATCGCCGCGGGCGCCAAGCGGCCCGGGGCCAAGAAGGCCGCCCCCAAAGCCGAGGCCCCCAAGGCCGAGGCCCCCAAGGCCGAGGCCCCCAAGGCCGAGGCCCCCAAGGGGGATTCGCCCAAGGCGGAAGCTGGAAAGGCCGACCCGGAGCCGGCGCCGAAAGCGGAGCCGGCAAAGGAGACCAACGGCGACGACGCACCGTCGCAGCCACCGGTCAAAGGCCTGGGCATCGCCCGGGGGGCGCGCCCCCCGGGCAAGCGCTGACCAGCGTCTTCGCCGCTGACAGCAAAATTCAGTGGACAGTGATGGCACCATTGGTGGTGTGACCACCCATCAGCTGCCCCTGCACGCGTCGGCTCATCACCGGCCGCAGCGCAGTTTCGCGCAGTCGTCGAAGCTCCAGGATGTCCTGTACGAGATCCGCGGGCCGGTGCACGCGCACGCCGCGCGGCTGGAGGCCGAGGGGCATCGCATCCTCAAGCTCAACATCGGCAACCCGGCGCCGTTCGGCTTCGAGGCGCCCGACGTCATCATGCGCGACATGATCCAGGCCCTGCCGTACGCCCAGGGCTACTCCGACTCGCAGGGCATCCTGCCCGCCCGCCGGGCCGTGGTGACCCGCTACGAGTTGGTCGACGGATTCCCCCGCTTCGACGTCGACGACGTCTATCTGGGCAACGGGGTGTCCGAGCTGATCACCATGACGCTGCAGGCTTTGCTGGACAACGGCGACGAGGTGCTGATCCCGGCGCCGGACTACCCGCTGTGGACGGCGTCGACCTCCCTGGCGGGCGGCACGCCCGTGCATTACCTGTGCGACGAGACGCAGGGCTGGCAGCCCGACATCGCCGACATCGAGTCCAAAATCACCGAGCGGACCAAGGCGCTGGTCGTGATCAACCCGAACAACCCGACCGGCGCGGTCTACACCAGCGAAGTGCTCACCCAGATGGTCGATCTGGCGCGCAAGCACGAGCTGCTGCTGCTCGCCGACGAGATCTACGACAAGATCCTCTACGACCACGCCAAGCACATCAACCTGGCCACGCTGGCGCCGGACATGCTGTGCCTGACCTTCAACGGCCTGTCCAAGGCCTACCGCGTGGCCGGCTATCGGGCCGGCTGGCTGGCGATCACCGGGCCCAAGGACCATGCCAGCAGCTTCATCGAGGGAATCAACCTGCTGGCCAACATGCGGCTGTGCCCCAATGTCCCGGCGCAGCACGCGATCCAGGTGGCCCTGGGCGGCCATCAGAGCATCGACGACCTGGTGCTGCCCGGCGGGCGGCTGCTCGAGCAGCGCGACGTCGCGTGGACCAAGCTCAACGAGATCCCCGGCGTGTCCTGCGTCAAGCCGGCGGGTGCGCTCTACGCGTTCCCCCGGCTCGACCCCGAGGTCTATGACATCGACGACGACGAACAGCTCGTCCTCGATCTGCTGCTGCAGGAAAAGATTCTGGTCACCCAGGGCACCGGCTTCAATTGGCCGGAACCGGATCACCTGCGCATCGTGACGCTGCCGTGGTCCCGCGATCTGGCGGCCGCGATCGAGCGGCTCGGCAATTTCCTCGCCGGCTATCGACCGTAAGGACCGGCGCGGGCGCCTCTACTCTCGACCGGGTGACCCACTCGCACTCGCACAACCTGCCGTCGGGCCCAGCCGCCGTTGACCCGTTGCCCGCCCGGATCGTCGTGGGGTTGTTGGTCGCGATCGGCGTGGCGGTGGCCGTCGGTGCGATCGTGCTGTGGCCCAGCCGGCAGCACGTCGACATCCCGATGCCGCTGCAGAATGCCGCCGGCGGCGCGGTGAGCACACAGGCCGGGCACGTGCTGTCCAGCGCAATGGGCGACTGCGGTAGCCCGTCGGTCAGCCAGGTCCTCACCGGCGCGCCGCAGCCGGCGCCACCCGGCGCGGGACGGTGCGTCCTGACGCGGGTGTCGATCGATTCCGGCCCCAACGCCGGCGCCCAGACGCTGCTGGAGTCCTCCCCCGGCCCAGGGCAACCGAAATTCGCTGTGGGAGACCCTATACGGCTCGTCCGCCAGGTCGACGACCAGGGCGCCACCAGCTACGCGTTCTACGACTTCGAACGTGGCTGGGCACTGGCCGGTTTGGCGATCGCGTTCGCGGTGGTGATCGTGGCCGTGGCGCGGCGGCGCGGGCTGCTGGCGCTGGTGGGCATCCTGGTGGCGTTCGTGGTCCTGGTGACGTTCTTGCTGCCGGCGCTGCGCGATGGCGCGCCGGCGGTGCCGGTGGCCCTGGTCGCATCAGCCGCCATCCTGTACGCGGTCATCTATCTCGCGCACGGGGTCAACCTGCGGACCAGCGCCGCGCTGCTGGGCACCCTGGCGGCCCTACTGTTGGCCGCCGGATTATCCTGGGCGGCAATACAATTGGCTCAGCTGACCGGGCTGTCGGACGAGCAGAACAACACGGTCAGCGCGTATCTGGGCAGCGTGTCGATCGGCGGCCTGCTGCTGGCCGGCTTCATCATCGGGTCGCTGGGTGTGCTCAACGATGTGACGGTGACCCAGGCCTCAACCGTGTTCGAGCTCGCCCTCCTCGGCGGCTCGCGGCGGGCGATCTTCGTCGGCGCCATCCGGGTGGGCCGCGATCACATCGCCAGCACGGTCTACACCCTGGTGCTCGCTTACGCGGGTAGTTCGCTGCCGCTGCTGTTGCTGTTCAGTGTGGCCGACCGCTCATTGACCGACGTGTTGACCAGCGAGAGCGTGGCCATCGAGATCGCCCGCGCCGCGGTGGGCGGCATGGCCTTGGCGCTGTCGGTGCCGCTGACCACGGCGATCGCCGCGGTGCTGGCCAAACCTACTGAAATCGGCTCCGCTCCAACAGGTCCAGCAGATAGCCGCCGTATCCGGACTTGAGCAGGCTGTGCGCGCGTTCGGCCAGTTCCTGGTCGGTGATCCAGCCCCGCCGCCACGCCACTTCCTCGGGCACGCTGACCTTCAGGCCCTGGCGGCGTTCCAGGGTGCGCACGAAGTCACTGGCATCCAGCAGCGAGTCGAACGTTCCGGTGTCCAGCCAGGCCGTGCCGCGGGCCATCACCTCGACCGAGAGCCGGCCCCGGTTCAGGTAGATCTGGTTGACCTCGGTGATCTCGTACTCGCCGCGCGCCGATTTCTTCAGGCCCTTGGCGATTTCGATGACGTCGTTGTCGTAGAAGTACAAGCCGGGCACCGCGTAGTTGGATTTCGGCGTCTTGGGCTTTTCCTCCAGCGACAGGGCCCGGCCGTCGTCGCTGAATTCGACGACACCGTAGGCCGACGGGTTGGCCACCCAGTACGCGAAAACCGCTCCGCCGCTGATGGATTGGAAGCGGCTCAGGCTGGTACCCAGGCCGGGGCCGTAGAAGATGTTGTCGCCCAACACTAAAGCCACCGACTCGTTGCCGATGTGGTTGGCGCCCAAGACGAACGCCTGGGCCAGACCGTCGGGCTCTTCCTGCGTCACGTAGGTGATGTTGACGCCTAATTGCGAGCCGTCGGCCAAAAGCCGCTGGAATCCCGCTGCGTCGTGCGGGGTGGTGATCACCAGGATGTCGCGGATGCCGGCCATCATCAGGGTGGACAGCGGGTAGTAAACCATCGGTTTGTCGTAGACCGGCAGCAACTGTTTGCTGATGCCCGTGGTGATGGGATGCAGGCGGGTGCCCGACCCGCCGGCCAGGATGATTCCGCGCATGGATGGCTCCTAATGGCTTGATGGCCCTAATCGACGGCGTCGGACTCGGTGAGTTCGGTGGCCGCCAGCGCCGAGGCCAGGCTGTCGTGCCGGAACACCGAGGTGACATGGTCGCGGACGACGCGAAATGCCAGCGCGTTGGTGGCCGCCCCCTCGGAGCCGGTCGCTTTCTGTTCGGCGACGACGATGCCGTCGTGCACATACAGCTGGCCGAGCTGTGTGCTCGCCCGTTGCGAGGTGGCCCAGGTGCGCAGCGCCTCGTGGCCCTGCGCGGCCCCGTGCGCGTCGCCCATCTCGATGTCGTCGCTGGACAGCGCGGTCAGCGTCTCGAGGTCCGCGGAGTTGAGGGCGTCGTGCCACGCCAGAACGGTGGCGATCTCCGATGTGGTCATGGTGTGCAAGTTACCGTGCGATCCCTGCACTAGAGAGGCGTACGGTCCAACCAGCGCTCCCACACGCCGTCGTCGCCGAACAGTTCGACGCCGGTGTCGGCCAGTGGCCGCCGGCGCAGGATCGCCAGCAGCAGCTCGGTCGCGCCACCGCGCAGCGCGGCGCTGCCCTTGCCGTGCTCGTGTGACCAGGCGATCCGGCCGTCCTCGACGGTGACCGTCCACTCGCCGGCCTCGCCCAGCCCGGCATCGGTGGCGTGCAGGTGCAGGGTGTCACCCGGCTCGAGCGGAAGCGGCGCCCCCTGGGCGCCCGCCTGGATCGCCACCCGCTCCAGCCATTCGGTGATGCCGTCGGCCGCCACCGCGGCCTCCAGGGTGAATTCGCGGCCCAGCGCGATCGCCGCGTCGGCCCGATGCGCCGCGACCTCGTGCAACCGGCGCCGGACCCACCAGTTCGCCGGGCGTGACCCCAGAAACGTCCAGACCGGGGTTTCGACCCCGGTCAGTTCGACGGCATCGATCAGCCGCTGGGCGCCGCCGTGCAGCCAGGCGATCGCGCCGGCGGGATCCGGAGGCGGCTTGCCACCTTCCACCGTGCGGGGATCGAGGTAGCTGTCGAGTTTTTCGCGCACGATCTGCGCCGCCCAGCGGTCGCCGCGCCCGACATGGCGGAACAGCTGCCGTAGGGTCCAGTCCGGGCAGGTGGGCACGGGCGTGGACTCGTCGGCATCGTGAAAGAGCTCCGCGAAGGCCCGGTTCTCGTCGAGGAATTTTCCGGCATAGTCCACGCGGGTCAGGCTACTCGCCGGGCCCGCGTGCCTTGCGGTGACGGCGGCGCGCACTGCAGACTTGTCGTCGACGTCCGGCTCGTCGCGGCGCGCCGACAGCCCGGCCCGCCGAATGCCGTTGTCCCCGAGAGGTGCTCATGCCCGATGCCACTGCGAGCCTTCCGGTCGCCCGCACGGCGATCCGCGAGTTCTGGGAGCGTGAAGGTTCGCAATACGATCAGCGGGCCGCGCACGGCATCTCCTCGGAGCCGGAGCGTCGACGTTGGCTGGACGCCCTGAGCCCGATCCCCCCAGCCTCCCGCGTGCTCGACGTCGCCACGGGCACGGGCTTTGTCGCGCTGTTGCTGGCCGAGCTCGGCCACGAGGTGAGCGGCGTCGACGCATCCGAGGCCATGTTGGCGCACGCTCGCGCCAAGGCCGCCGACGGGCGGATCGCGGTCACGTTCGTCGAAGGTGTCACCGAAAAGCTGCCGTTCGCCGACGCCAGTTTCGACGCCGTGACTGCCCGGCACTTCATCTGGACCGTGCTCGAGCCGCAGAAGGCCTTCGCCGAATGGCGCCGGGTGCTTTCCCCGGGCGGGCTCGTGATCGCCGACATTTCGCTGAATCCGCAAGTGGCGGGTCATCACTACGCCGAGGACGTCGCGGCCAGCCTGCCGTTTCGTGAAATCCCCGATCCGGCACCGGTTGTCGACGCGCTGCGCTCGGCCGGGTTCGACGACGTCGACGTCGAGTTCCGCGACGACGGCGGCGAGTACCCCCGCGCGGTGCTGCGCGCCCGGGCATAACCGGCTATCCCTTGCGCCGCAAGCTAATTGATGTGGTGGCGGTTAGGCGCCGGCGCCCGAAGGCGAATCTTTTGCGTTCAATCTGATTCCAACCGTCGTTAACCGCGGTAAAACGGCGCTGAGCTGGGCGGGCGCGCCGGATGACCCACACGACGGGAAAGACTGCGGTCGACCGCGACCCGACACCGCAACGAAGATGGGGCGCGCGGGCGATCGTCGTCGCTGCGATCTCTGCGTGCCCCACTCGCGCCGCTCATTTCGCCCGTCACGGCGGTTTGCGCGTGAACCCGGCCGGCCGACCATCGGAGACCCCAATGACGATCGCAGCACAGGAAAGCACCGAGCTTTCGGGGCGGCCCGGCGGCGAGGAAGCCGGGCCCGGCATGCGCAGGGTGGCCCTGGCCAGCCTCGCCGGCAGCGTGCTGGAGTGGTACGACTTTTTCCTGTACGGGTTCGCGGCCACCCTCGTCTTCGGTCCGCTGTTCTTCCCGCGCGCCTCCCCGACGGCCGGAGTGCTTGCCGCACTGGGCACTTTTGCCGTCGGGTTCGTCGCCCGGCCGCTGGGCGGGGTCTTGTTCGGGCATCTGGGTGACCGCCTCGGACGCAAGAAGATGCTCGTGGCCACGCTGTTGATCATGGGGATCCCGTCCTTTCTGATCGGACTGCTGCCCAGTTACGCCGCGATCGGCTGGGCGGCGCCCGCCTTGCTGGTGTTGTTGCGTTTCCTGCAGGGCGTGGGGCTTGGCGGTGAGTGGGCCGGGGCGGTGCTGGTGGTCACCGAGACCAGCCCACGACGCAGGAGCGGCTTTTGGGGATCGCTGGTGCAGACCGGCTCCGCCGTGGGTCAGGGCCTGGCCACCGGATCGCTGTTCATCCTGGCGTCGACGCTGAGCGAGCACAGCTTCGTGACCTGGGGCTGGCGGGTGCCCTTTGTGTTCGGCCTCGCGCTCGGTGTCGTCGGCCTGTTCATCCGGTTGCGGGTGATCGAGTCACCGGAGTTCACCGCGTTGCGCCGCAGCGGCGAGCTGTCACCGTTCCCGTTGCGCGAGGCGGTTCGTCAGCACGGTCGCACAATGTTGATCTGCTTCGCGGTCTATCTCGGCGGCGTGACGGTCCCGTTCTTCATCGAGACCGTGTTCCTCACCGGCTACGGCACCAAAACCCTTGGCCTGCCGTCATCTTCGGTGTTGCTGGGCATCTCGGCCGTGCACGTCACCGTGTTCTGGGCGTTGACCGTACTGGGCGGTTGGCTCGCCGATCGCGTCGGCGCCAACAACGTGATCCGCGGCGGCCTGCTCGCACTGCTCACGCTGCCCGCGGTGGGGCTGCTGGCCGTGCTCGCCGCCTCGTCCACGCTGCCGTCGCTACTGATAACCGAGGTGCTGATCGGAGCGCCGCTCTGGGTCATCTGGGGCGCGCTGCCCAAATACCTCGCCGATTCCTTCCCCGCCCGGGTGCGCTACACCGGGATGTCGTTGTCCGGCCAGAGTTCCACCATCATCGGCGGGCTCATTCCGCTGCTGCTCACCTCGGTGGTGGCCCACGTCGGCGGGGCGTTGTGGCCGGTCGCGGTGACCACCACCGCCGTGGCGGCGCTTGGCGTGCTGGGCCCGATCATCGGGCCTCGGCGGCCACCAGGGCTCGCAACTCCTCCACATCGCGACCCTGGGCGATCCCCAGCGTGACCAGCAGCCGCGCTCGGTGCGGCGACAGACCCGGAGCCAACACCGCCCCGCGGGCGGCCAGCGTGGCGCCACCGCCCGGATAGCCGTACCGGCCGGCCACCAGGGTGTCGGCCGCGCGTGTCGTAATGACGACCAGCACGCCGCGCTCGAGCAGCGCCGCGGCGGCCGCCGCCTGGGCGGGCGGCAGATTCCCGGCGCCGTTGGCCGCCACCACCACCGCCGGGTGCGTGGCACCGGCCGCCGTCAGAAGCGCGCCGTCATCGCCCAGCGCGGCGACGACGATCGGCGCCGGGCGAACCGGGCCACCCGGCGGGCCGTAGGCGTTCCCCCGCGGCGGCAGCCGATGCCACCGCACCTCACCGTTGCCGACGATGCCCAGCGACCCGCGGCCCGGCGCGTCGAAGGCGTCACGTGCCAGCCCGGAGATCTTCACCGCCTCGCGGCCGGAATAGATGCGGCCGCCGAACACCACGGCCGGGTCGACCAGCGCGGGGTCGGCGGCGACGGCCCGGGCGTCGGCGAGGTTGGCGGGGCCGTCGCTGTCCGGGCGCGCACCGGTGACCATGGAGCCGGTGACCACAACGCGAATCGGCCACTGCGCCCGATAGGACAGCCATGCCGACACTTCTTCGATCGAGTCAGTGCCGGTGGTGACGACCACGCCGTCGACGCCCTGGTCAACCAGGCGGTCCAGGGCCGCGACAAGTTGTTCCAGGATCGCGAAATCGATCTCGGACCCGCCCAGCACCGCGACGTCCAGGGCGCCATCAAAACCCCCGGCCCGCGTGGCCAATTGGGCAGCACCGGCGGCCGGAATCGCGCCCTGCGCGGTCTCTTCCATGGAGATGGTCCCACCCAGGCCGACCAAGTGGACTGTCATTGCGCCCCCCGTAACGGTGCCGGGTCGATGATGGATCGATAGTCGGGTAGGACGGCGTCGCCGGGGATACGCCCCAGCGCCTGCGCCCAGTGCGCGCGGTCCGCCAGATCGGCCGGCAGATCAGAACCGAGATCGGTACGAAACACGAACTCGCGCAGCACGCCGGTGACCAGGCGCTCATCGAGCTTCATGGCCCGCGCGACCGCGGACACCGCAGCCGGGTCTTGAGCGCTCAGCGGGCCGTCGGCGCGGTGGATTGCCTCCAGAAACTTGGATAATTCGAGTTTCTTCGTGGCTACCGTGTTTTCGTTCGCCAGATACATGCTGTGTTGGTTGTACTTAGGTGATCCTTGCAATTCGACTGAGTCGCCATGCAATTCATCGACAGCCTTGGCGAGCTCGGGCTGGAACACCGCAACCACGTCGACATCGTGGTTGGCGATCGCCGATGGGATTTCGCCGGGTCCGGTTTGGATCAGTTGGGAGTTGATGGCGCTCGCGGCGAACCCGGCCTGGGAGAGGAACTTTGTCGCGAAGTAGTGCGCGCTGCTGCCCAGTGGGACCGCGATGCGCCGCCCGGCCAGGTCTGCTATCGAGTTCACTCCGGCCGACTTGCGCGCGATGAAACGGCCGCCGTCCCATCGTGACCCGTCCGCAACGATCCGCAACCGGGTGTTCTTCAGCGCCGCCGCTGCGGTGGGGACGTCACCACCGCTAGCGACGTCGACCGCGCCGCCGACGAGGGCCTCCAGGGCCGCCGCGCCGGTTGGGAACGGAACCACCTTGACCTTCACCCCGGCGCCGGTGAAGTAGCCCAGGTCTGCGGCCACCGGCACCTGCGACCAGCAAGGGTCGACCACCCACGCCAGGGTGAGTCGGCCCGCGTCCGACGGTCCCGCTCCTGCGCACCCAGACGACACGGCGCAGGCGAGTATCGCCGCGGACACCAGCGCAACCAGCGGGAAACGTTGCCCCGTCATGGCTTGGCCTTGCATGTCGCAATGATCGCGGGAGCGGGTCGCAGTTGATCGTGCAGCTGACGGCGCAGCGCCGGGTAGCCGGCGAGCTCGGCCAGGGCACCCGACGGGCGCGCCCGCGGCAATGGGTTGTCGATCTGATCGAGCAGGACGCCGTGCTGATTCATCACGACTATCGACGAGGCGATGCGCACCGCCTCGTCGACGTCGTGGGTGACGAAGACGACGGTGGTTCCCGATCGCCGCCAGAGCTCGACGACGAGGTCCTGCATTTGCGAACGGGTGAGCGCATCCAACGCGCCGAAGGGCTCGTCCATCAGCAGAACTTCCGGATTGCCCGCCAGGGCGCGGGCGATGCCCACGCGTTGGCGCATGCCGCCGGAGAGTTCGTGCGGCAGCCGGCCAAGCAGCGATGGAGAAAGCCCCACGTCCTCCAGCAATTCGACGGTGCGCTTTCGGCGTTGCGCGCGTGGCACTTTCGCCGCACGCAGTGCGAACCCGATGTTGGTTTGCACCGACGCCCAAGGGAACAGCACGTCGCGTTGGAACACCACGCCGCGTTCGGCGCCCGGTCCGGCCACTGGCGCACCGTTGAACCGCACCGCACCGGCTACGGGTCGCACGAAACCGGCGATGGTATTGAGCAGCGTGGATTTCCCACATCCGGACGGACCCAGGAGCGCGAGGAAGGATCCGCCGTCGACCACCAAGTCGACGTCGCGCAGCACCGGTGTTGCGCTACCCCGGTAGCTGACGGTCAGTCCGGATACTTCGATGCGCCCGCCTTTCACGCTTGTTCTGTCGCCCAGCGCACGTGCCGCCGGGTGGCGCGGTGGAAGACCTGGTCGGTGAGCGCCCCGACGATCCCCAATGCGGCCAGACACGCGAACAACCGGTCGGGCTGGCTGAACAACCGCGACTGGTCCAAGCGGAAGCCCAAACCCTCTGTCACACCGGTTTGTTCGGAGGCGACGATCAACGTGAGCGACATCGCGATACCCTGGCGTAGACCGGTCAGGATGGACGGCAGCGCCGACGGTAACACCACCCAACCGAACACCTGGCTGCGGGTGGCGCCGACCGATGCGGCCACCCGGAGAAAATCCGTGCGGGTCGCGGCGATGCCGGCATGAGAGTTGACCCAGACCGGAAAGAACACACCCACGGTGGTGAGGAAGAGTTTCGACTCCTCGCCGATCCCGAACCAGAGGATGGCCAGTGGCACCAACGCGATCGCGGGGATGGGCCGCAATACTTGAATGACCGGCTCCAGCAGTGCTCGTGCGGTACGACTGGTCCCGGTCAGCGCCGCGACCACGACCGCAACCGCCGAGCCCAGGGCGAAGCCGGACAATGCGCGCCGGAAACTGGCGGCACCGTCGGCTAACAGCGTTCCCTGATCGCCCATCTGGCGCGCGGCCTTTATCACGGCCTCCGGTGCGGGCAGCAGACTGGGCGAGAAGATGCCGGATCGTGCCGCGACTTCCCACCCGGCGACGATGACAACCAGGCTCAGGCAGGCTAGCAGTACCGGAAAGCGGCCGCCCGATACCGGATTCAGCCGGCCGGCACGACCGGCAGGACCGCGGCCATCAGGCGGCACCGAAGAACTCGCCCTCTAAGGGCTCCGATCGGCGTCCGTCGGGCCCCACCGGGATATCGCCGACCAGCGTGATGCGGTGCAGCACCCGCTCCTGGCCGAGGTGCTCGTAATCGCGCGGGGCGAGGTGCAGCGTAGCCCGATTGTCCCAGAACGCAACGCTTCCCGGCTCCCACTTGAACCGGACCGAGTATTCCGGCCGCGCGATCTGCTCGAACAACAAGTCCAGAACATACCGGCTTTCCCGCGGTGACAGGTCGACGATCGCCCGGGTGAAGAACTGATTGACGTAGACCACCTTCTCGCCGGTCTCGGGATGCACCCGGACCACCGGATGGATCGACGCCAGCGGATTGCTGCGCACCAGGTCGCCGATCTTCGCGGCGCTGCGCTCGAAAGACAACGTGGCGCCGAACCGGTGCTCGGCGCGCAGCCCGTCGATGAATCCACGGATCAACGGCGAAAGGCCTTGATAGACGGCCGCGACATTGGTGAACAGCGTGTCACCGCCGTAGGGCGGGACCACTTCGGCGCGCAGTATCGAATGCGACGGCGGGTTGATCAGAGGTGTCACATCGGCATGCCAGTTGGGGCCGTTCCAGCCCTCCTTGTGCCGGTACTCCGAACCGTACCGGCGATCGTAGGCGGCCGGTGACACGGTATGGATCTGCGGGAAACCCTCGGGCGCGGAATCGCCTTCGTAGGGATGGGCCGGCGTGACCTCGCCGAATTGGGCACCGAACGCGATCTGCGCGGCGTGGTCGAGGTCCTGGTTGCGGAAGAACACCACCTTCCACTTGTGCAAGGCCGACCGGATGACGGCCTTCTCCGCTTCGCTCAGCGGCGCGGACAGGTCGACGCCGTCGATCACGGCTCCTGTCCACCCCGACAGCGGAACGACTTCGACAGTGGTTTCGGTGGCAGCGGTCGTCGTCAAATCACACAATCCTGTCACGAATCGAAAATGCATGCGGTATAGCCCTTTTGAAGGCTATCGACAATGCGACCGTCGGCAAGCGTTTCTAATCGTGCTGAAGCAAAACCCGCAGTGCTTGCCGCTACGGCCGCGGCGCGCCCAGGCGGTACAGCCGCCAGCCCGCCCGCTGCCAGCGGGCGGCGTCCAGGCAGTTGCGGCCGTCCACGATGACGCGGGCGCGCACCCGGTCGGCCAGGTCATCGGGGTCCATGTCGACGAACTGGCGCCATTCGGTGAGCACCAGCACCGCATCCGCGCGGTCGCAGGCCTCTTCGACCGAGACCGCATAGTTCAACGTCGGGAACAGGCGCTGCGCGTTGTCCAGCGCCTTGGGATCATAGACGTTGACGGCGGCGCCGTTGAGCTGCAGCTGGCCGGCGACGTTGAGCGCCGGTGAGTCACGCACATCGTCGGATTCGGGTTTGAAGGCCGCACCGAGCACGGCGATGTTGGCGCCCAGCAGAGAGCCGCCGCAGGCCGCGCTGGCCAGTTCCACCATCCGGGTGCGCCGACGCATGTTGATGCTGTCCACCTCGCGCAGGAACGTCAGCGCCTGGTCCGCTCCCAGCTCACCGGCGCGCGCCATGAAGGCGCGGATGTCCTTGGGCAGGCAGCCTCCGCCGAAACCCAAACCGGCATTGAGGAATTGGCGTCCGATCCGGGCGTCGTAGCCGAGCGCATCGGCCAGCAGGCTGACGTCGGCGCCCGCCGCCTCGCATACCTCGGAAATGGCGTTGATGAACGAGATCTTGGTTGCCAAAAAGGCATTGGCGGATACCTTGACCAGCTCCGCGGTCTGCAGATCCGTCACCAGGAAGGGCACACCGGCGTCGAGCAGCGGACCGTACAGCTCACGAACGACAGCCTCGGCCCGCGACGAATTTGGTTTGATGCCCAGGACGATCCGGTCCGGGTTGAGGGTGTCCCGCACTGCGTAGCCTTCGCGCAGAAACTCCGGATTCCACGCGATTTCGACGTCGACCCCGTGCGGCGCCAGCGCCGCGGCCCGCTGGTTGAGCTCGGCGGCGGTGCCCACCGGAACGGTCGACTTGCCGACCAACACCGCCGAGGTCGTCAACCGCGGCACCAGCGCATCGATGACGGCGTAGACGTGGCGCAGATCCGCCCCGTATTCGCCCTTCTTCTGCGGCGTGCCCACGCCCAGGAAGTGCACATCGGCGAAGTCGGCCGCCATGTCGTAATCGGTGGTGAACCGCAGCCGACCCGCGGCCAGGTTCTCCTTCAACAGCTTTCGCAGGCCGGGCTCGTAGAACGGGATGTCGCCCCCGGCGAGCTTGGCAACCTTGCCCGGGTCGATATCGATGCCGAGCACATCGTGTCCCAGTTCCGCCATCCCGACCGCGTGGGTGGCACCGAGGTAACCCGTGCCGAACACGGTGCATCGCATACAACCGGTGTAGGTGGTCGCCATGAGCTAATTGCATCGCGAGGTTGAGCGGCAGGCAAACGGCAGATGACGGGTCGCCGGCGGTGAGACGTGGCGATCGCGAGCGCGGCGCAGCCGGGCGCAGCGGGTCGCCACCAGTGAGATGCGTGGCGATCGCGAGCGCGTGCGACTAGGGCGTGTCTGGCAAAGATTTTGGATGTTGTGCCCGAGGCTTGAGTCATGTCGCGGTTTCAGTTGCTCACCGATGCTCAGTGGTCGTTGATTGAAGATTTGCTTCCGACTCGGACAGGCAAGCGGGGCAGGCCCTTTCAGGATGCCCGCTCGATGGTCGAGGGCATTATTTATCGGTACCGGTGTGGGATCGCCTGGCGAGACGTGCCCGGGGCGTTCGGGCCGT
>NZ_MVHG01000149.1 GCF_002086125.1 Mycobacterium arosiense ATCC BAA-1401 = DSM 45069 | reverse complement strand
ACGGCCCGAACGCCCCGGGCACGTCTCGCCAGGCGATCCCACACCGGTACCGATAAATAATGCCCTCGACCATCGAGCGGGCATCCTGAAAGGGCCTGCCCCGCTTGCCCGTCCGAGTCGGAAGCAAATCTTCAATCAACGACCACTGAGCATCGGTGAGCAACTGAAACCGCGACATGACTCAAGCCTCGGGCACAACATCCAAAATCTTTGCCAGACACGCCCTAGTCGCGGGTCAGTCGACCGCCACCTCGCCCATCTCCGACCACCCCGTGGCATCGATGGTCTGGTTGATGATTTTGGGTGTGGACTTCAGCGCCTGCGGGACGTCCTGCATGAAGCGCCTGAAGTGGTCGCTGTTGACGTGGATGCCGCCCGCCTCATCGTCGCGGAAAGCCTCCACCAAGACGTACTCCGCCGGGTTGTCCAAGCTGCGCGACCAATCGAACCACAGATTGCCTTCCTCGGCCCGGGTCGCCGCGGTGAACGAGGCGACGAGATCCGGCCAGCGGTCCGTCCAGTCGGGTTTTGTTTCGAACTTGACGACGATGAAGATCATTGCGGTCCCACCTAGGTTCGCGGCTTCCGGTTGCGTCCGCCCGATTCCGCGGGCAGCGCCAGCCTATCGGCCGCGGGTGGTGCCGCGGCGCCGCGACGCGGGGACGCTGCCCTAATTTCCCTAGGTAATGGTTAATGCAAAGTGGTCTCATGAGTCACCCATGACCCATAAGACCACTTTCGCCGCGCGCCCAAGTGGCGGAGCTCACAGAACTGCACGACACCGGTCGCATTTCACTATCGGTAGAGCCGCTGCGAAAGCGTCTTGCGGTGCCGATCGAACACCTTTTATAGCGAATTACTTCAGGCCCAATTCGTTATTGATTCGCAATTCCTGCGTAGCCGGATAACGGAAACTCACATTCTGGGCGGGGGCGGAGCCGGTGGCGCCGGAGCGTCGATCAGAACGGCCGGCGGCGGAGCGTCCGGCGGCGCAGGAGCGTCGGGCGGGGGCGGAGGAGCGTCCGGCGGCGGCGCAGGAGCGTCCGGCGGCGGCGCAGGAGCGTCCGGCGGGGCCGGAGGAGCGTCCGGCGGCGGCGCGTCCTCCGCGGGTAGCGGAAGGAACATATGATGCGTGAATCCGGCCTGGTAGGCACCCGCACCACCCAAGTGCACCCCGCCCCGCTCACCGCTGGAGACCGCCGTTCCGTCCGGCAGTGTCACCGCCGTGTGGCCACCGTTCCAGCCGATGACCAACGCGTTAGGGGCGGTTCCATATTGAAAGCCGCGCGCCAACAATGCGCCCTCTTCGTTTCCGGTATTGAATCGATTTCCGAAAACGGGCCTATCAGATGCTGCATTAGCAACCCAGGACGCGAGTCCCGAACAATCGGTCCCTGCGGGAGAGTCTCCACCCGGAATATAGGGCGTGCCGGAGACCTGATTGATCAATGACATCAATGTTGCAATAACGACCATGGGCAGGGAGGCTAGCAATAACATTTATTGCGAGCCAAAATTTGTGGCGCAGGTCATTCATTAATCGAACCATGACGTGCATCGCATGCAGAGCAAAATTATTACACACCGGTATAGTTTCGACGGCTAAATACCCGTGTTTCCGAAGTGCCGGTATTGAACTCTCCCGTGAGCGCTTCCCACGGATACCCCGCTAAGCCTTGCCGCGGCTTCGTTCGCTTTGTGTCGTCTCCCGATCGACGTTGGCCTGCTCTCGACTAGCGCGGGCTCACAGGCGCTTGACTTGTTCGTCCACGCGCCGCAGGCGCTCGCGTTCGCGCTCCGCGGCAGTGCCCTCGCGCTCGTCCGCTCGCTGCTCGCGGTCGTCGGCCACCCATTCGCGTTGGTCGGCGATCTGTTCACGCTGGTCGGCCACGCGGTCTCGACTGCCGGCCTGAAATTCGCGCCTCTTCAACTCCGCCTCGCGTCTGGCGAGAACGTCTTCGCGCTCATCCAGCGCTTCCGCCTTGCGGTCAGGCTCCTCGGGCGGCACGGCGCGGTCCCCAGCGACCACGGCTGACCCTAACGCCGGGCGGCCGGCGATGCGAACGGCCAAGGGCCGCTTGCTCAGAGTCAAGCCCTGCTACCAGGCGCGCTCAGATGGGGGTCCAGATTCCGTTGTTCCAGATTCCCCAGTTGCCGGCACCGGTCGGGTTCCACATCATCTGCGCCCCGGGCGCCCAGGCCGGTTGGGGTGGCTGCGGCGGCGCCCACGCCGGTGGCGGCCCCCAGGGGCCCCAGCCCGCCGGGGCGGACGGGCCTCCAGGGCGTTGCCAGTCGTGGCATTGATGCCAGTCCCAGTCCAAGACGTTGCCCCAACTTGGGTCCCATGGATCGCCCGGACACCAGTGGCCGGTGGGCGCCGGGGCCGGGGCCGCCGCGGCGACGGGCGCGCCGGCCAGACCAAGAACGGACAGCGCCAACCCGCCGCCAACCACCGCGCTCGCCGTCCGTCGCGCCGTGCGCCTCAGAGTCGCCATCCGATAAGACTTTCTCGATACCGGCATCCGGGCAAGCGGCAATTGGGATCCGCTGCCCGGCCTCAAGTCACAGGCCGAATTTCGCCCGCGCTTCCTGCGTCACCGGGGTGAACAGGTTGACCAGGTTTCCATCCGGATCCCGGAACAACAGCGCGCGGTTTCCCCAGGGCATGGTGGTAGGCACCGTCACGACCTCGGCCACGTGCTCGCGAAGCCGCTCGTATTCGGCGTCCACGTCCTCGACGATGAATTCCAGGATGGCGCTGCGGTTGGCCGCGGGTTCGGCGGACCCCTCGCCAAACAGCGGGACGGTCTTGTCGCTGCCGATGGCCAGCGTGCCGATCGGCGTGTAGATCTCGGCGAACAGCTCATTGCCCCAGATCGCCGAGACCCCGGTGACCAATTGGTAGAAGTCGACGAGCCGCCCGACGTCGGCCGTGATGATGCGGGTCGAAATGAACTTCATGCGGTGCCTCCCACGTCGCAGCGTGCGTATCTGGCATCGCATGCTAGGCGCCGCCTCCGACAAACGTGGCTGCGACCCGATGCGCCGAATCACCGAGCCGGAAGGGTCCTCCTGGCCTGCCAGGCGACGCTCGGCACCGTCTTCGCCAGATCCGGTCGGCTCCTGGCGAACGCGCGGATGGCGCGATAGAATGGCCAAAGTTGGTGGGGGGTAGGCACTTTCGGCAGCCATGCCAGTTCACAATGAATCCCGTTGATCGGGTCGTCGAAGAAGACCGCGTAGTAGCGTCAGCTTCGCACCCGTGCGCGCGGGCTGGATGCCGATGTAGCTGTGTGGGTTGACGTTTCGCGTCATGTAGTACGTCGACTCGTATTCCATTTTGAGCGACGAGAAACTGCTGTAGTCGAGCCAGCCGATCAACGCGTCGTAGAACGCGATGGAGTCGTCGTAGTCGAGCACCGCGAACTCGACGTGACGCACACCCCGCCACCGCATCGTGCTCAACCTTAGTCACCTGCGAACCCGACCGCGGGAGCTGCGACGATTGGATCACCCAGAGAAAAGCAACGTAGATTAGTCCGATCACCCTCACTTGTTGAATTCAGGAGTCATCCATGGCCGACGCCGATGCCGCAGCGATCCGGACTGCGAGAGGTAACTGGATCAAGGAGCACCTCGACACCTACCTGACTTCCGGCGGCTCGCGGGGCCATATCTTCGACGTCAGTGCGGTCGGGGGCCGTGAGATGACGACGCACTGCTTGATCAGATGCGTGGGCCGAAAGTCGGCGAAGGTTTACGTCAGGCCATTGATTTACGGCAACTTCGGTGGCGAGATAGTGATCGTCGCATCGAAGGGGGGCGCCGACACCCATCCGGATTGGTACTTGAATATCTTGGCGAGCAACACAATCGGCGTCCAGATCGCGACCCAGGCGTTCGAGGCCACGTGGCGCGAGCCCGAAGGCGAGGAACGGCATCAAGTGTGGTCCTACATGGCTCACCTGTACCCGCCGTACCTCACCTACCAGAAGTCGACGAGCCGCCAGATACCACTGGTGATGTTGACGCCGGTGCGGCCGATCGACGTCTTCTCTGCGGAGGACTTGCAATAAACGCCGCACCTATTTTTCGGGTGGGTTGTTCACTCATCAGGGCATCTGTCGGCCCAGGCCAAGGCTAGCCGTTCGGTCAGATTGACGGCATCGCGGACGGTATTCCAGCGAACGTTCTCAATCGTGTCTGTGCTCAGGTGAAGGTTACGAATCCATCCGCTTTCGTAAGACAGCAACGAGATGGCGCGCAAGCCCTTATTCCGTGCGATGGTGGTGTCGCAGACGTTGGGAAAAGACACGGTTTTTAGCGTGATTCCCGCCGAAGTCGCGACGCGACTAGCGAATTGCACATCGTGTGGATCCATGCGTCCACTGAGTCCTTCGCGGCGGGCCACGACCAAGTGTCCGCCACTTCCCAGCGAATCAAGACCGACGACCAGGGTGCGGGCCGGGTCAAACTGTTTTGCGTATCGGTGCGCCCATGCGCGCATGCCTGTGTTGCCTACTTCTTCGCCACCGGGAAACACCAGTACGACCTCCATATCGGGCAAATGGCGTGAACGCAGCCGGTCGGCGACCTCCAAAGCCGCAGCGACGCCAGTCGCATTATCGCTCGCGCCCGGCGTTGTGTAGCTGCGCATCGACTGAATCGCAGCCAGTGCGACCACGCCAAGAAAGAATTGAGCGCTAACTCGAATGGACCGCATTGGCAAGATATTCGCTGCCATCGCCATCAGTGCGGGGAGATGCGTGGGCATCGTTTCCCCGGTTCGCTCAGACAACATGCGGTTGAGCGCCACGGTGCGACGATGCCACACGATCCCGTTGTGCGCGGCGTCGTGATGGGCAACTAACACGAGGGTCTTATCCGATTTCGCGTCACCGGACGAAGGGTCACCGGACAAAGCAATCCGCCCGGTAACCGAAACGCCGGCCTTGGCCGGCAGCAGCCGTCTTAACCAATGGCTGCGGCCGCTGACATCGAGCTCGTAGGATGCCGCCACCGCACCTGACAGCAACCGCCCGACGACGCCGGCCAGAGCCGCCGCAGCCATTGCGGCAGCAACATGCGCCAGAGTCGCAGGCGCCCACGAGCGTTGGCTGCGGAACCGGCAGCTGGTGACCTCGACAGCGCCGATGTCACGGAGACGGGCAGCAATCCAGTCCGCCGAGCGACGCTCCCCAGGCGACGTGGTACGGCGGTCCAATGAGGCCAGATGTTCGACGTCGTGACGCAGACGCGCCGACACGTCTGTCGACGGCATCTGAATTTTGACCCCCTGGCGGCAAGTGAAAATTGACCCCCTGGGGTGGTGGTGGTGATTATTCCTCAGTGGTGGTGGCCGCGGGGGTGCGGCCGAGGTCGCGGTCT
>NZ_MVHG01000148.1 GCF_002086125.1 Mycobacterium arosiense ATCC BAA-1401 = DSM 45069 | reverse complement strand
TCGCCGTCGTCTACCGCGGCGCAGCAGTCCTACGCGCCATCACCCTCTGGCTACCCCATTTGTCAGACACGCCCTAGTCGCCGACGGGCTCCTCGAGCACCTCGACGGCCGGGCCGCCCAGCACCGCCAGCAGAGACTGCTCGACCGCGTCCCGCGCGCCGTGCTCGGCGTCGCCGGCCGCGGCGACCGCTTGTTCGGACACCGTCACGGCGAAGACGTCGGCCACCGTCGACCCAAATGTGTTGACCTTCGCCCAGACGATGTCGGTGCCCGCGCGCTCCAGCGCCCGGGTCAGCAGCGCGAGCAACCCGAGGCGGTCCATGGCGCGGACTTCGACGATCAACTGATCGGGTGCAACCGGGTCAACCCACAGGATGCGAGGTGGTGCGCTCGACCGTGTGACGGGCACCCCGACCTGGACCTCCCCGGCCCGGCTGGCCGCCGCGCTGACGGCGTCGCTGTCGCGCTTCTCCAAACTGCCCAGCACGTCGACGTCGCCCCCGAGCGCGCCGGTGAACTGCTGGCGCAGCAGCCCCCCTTCCGGTGGCGAGCCGAACAGCGGCGACACCACGAATTCGACGATCGCGAGTCCCTCATGGGTGCTCGCCGATGCCGAATGGATGCGCAGCGAGTTCAGGGCCAGCACGGCGGCGGCTTTGGACACCAGTCCCCGTTGATCCGGCGCGGCCATCACCACGTCCAGGCGTTCGCCGCCGCCGGGTTTGATGTCCACGTGAACGCCGCTGTCGGCGGCAAGCGAAAGGTATTGCGGCGCAGCGGGTTCGACTTCGGGAAGCGGCTCGCCGGCCATCACCAGCCGGCAGCGCCGCACCAGGTCCTCGATCAGCGATGCCTTCCACTCGCTCCATACGCCCGGACCGGTGGCCTTCGAGTCCGCCTCGGTCAGCGCGTGCAGGACTTCGAGCAACAGCGCGTCGCCGCTGAGCGCTTTCACCACGCGCTCAATGGTTTTGGGGTCGTTGAGGTCGCTGCGGGTGGCCACGATCGGCAGCAGCAGGTGGTGGCGCACCAGCTGGGCGAGCAGCTCGACCTCGACCGGCGCCATGCCCAGCCTCGCCCCGATTTCCAGCGCCAGGCCCGCCCCGAGCACGCTGTGGTCGACGCCGCGGCCCTTGCCGATGTCGTGCAGCAGCGCGCCGAGCGCGAGCAGGTCGGGTCGCGCCACCCGGGTGGACAGCGGCGCGGCGTTGACGGCCGTCTCGATGACGTGGCGGTCCACCGTCCATTTGTGCGCGACGTCGCGGGGCGGCAGGTCGCGGATCCCATCCCATTCCGGCAGCAGCCGCCCCCACACCCCGGTGCGGTCCAGCGCCTCGATCGTCGCCACCGTGGTAGGTCCGGCGGACAGCACAACCAGCAAGTCGTCCAACGCCTCTCGCGGCCAGGGCACCGGCATCTCCGGCGCGCTGGCGGCCAGCCGGCTCAGCGTGGCGGCGCCGATCGGCAGCCCGGTGTCGGCCGAGGCCGCCGCCACCCGCAGCACCAAACCCACGTCGGTGTCCGGGCGTGCGTCGCGGGCCAGCACGATCTCCCCGGCGTATTCGACGACGCCCTCGTCCAGCGGGCGCCGCTTGGGCCGCCGCACCAGGGCCGTCACCCCGCGGCGCGGCAGGGCGTTCTCGGCGGTCCGGATGCCCGTCTCGGCGTGGTAGGCGATGGTGCGTCCCGCATCGGATAGCTTGCGCGCCAAGTCGAATCGATCACCGATGTGCAAAGCGGCGCTGATCTCGTCGGCGTATTGGGCCTGCAGCTGATCGCGTCCGCGGCCCGAGACGCGGTGCAGCTCGGTGCGCACGTCGAGCAGCGTCAGGTGGGCGTCGTCGAGGGAACCCCCGGGTGACTCCGGACGGGCCATGCCGTGGCGGTCGATCAGTTGCGCCACGCCCAGCGCGTCGAGCAGTTGCACATCGCGAAGGCCGCCGCGGCCCGATTTCAGGTCCGGCTCGGCCCGCTGCGCGATGCGGCCACAACGTTCCCAGCGGGCCTGCGTCATCTCGACGAGTTCGTTCATCCGGGAGCGGATCGCGCTGCGCCACTGCCGTCGTGCGCCGGCGATCAGTTCGTCGGACAATCGCGCGTCACCGGCGATGTGGCGGGCGTCGAGCATGCCCAGCGCGGCGATCATGTCGGCGTTGGCGATACCGAGCGCCCCGGAGACGGTTCGCACGCTGTGGTCGAGCCGAACGTTGGCGTCCCACAGCGGATACCACAACTCGTCGGCGAGTTTGCCCAGTACGTCGTCGGACTTGTTGTCGTGCAACAGCATTAGGTCAAGATCGGAATACGGCAACAGCTCGTGGCGGCCCAATCCGCCGATCCCGACGAGCGCGAAGCCGCTGTCGTCGGCAATCCCGATCCCGGCCGCCTTGGCCATCAACCACGATTCGTGCAGATCGAGCCAGGCGTGTCGCAGCTCGGCGGCGTGCAGCCTGCTGCCCTCAGACAACAGCTGGCGCCGCGCGGCAGCCAGATCGACTGCCCCGCAGGCGCTTTCTGTCACGGCTGGGTGCCCGGACGAGTCGGGGTCGTTCGGGGTCATGCCCTCCCGGCCCGCCCGGGTCGAATCAGCAATTGACAGCGGATGTCATAGCGCATCGGTTCCGCGTTCGCCGGTACGCACCCGGACAATGGTTTCCACGGGGCTCACCCACACTTTGCCGTCACCGATCTTGCCGGTGCGCGCCGCCCGGACGATGCTGTCCACGACCTTGTCGACGATGGAGTCATCGACGACGACCTCGATGCGCACCTTCGGCACGAAGTCAACCGAGTATTCGGCGCCCCGGTAGACCTCGGTGTGACCCTTCTGCCGTCCGTAGCCCTGGATTTCGCTGACCGTCATCCCCAGGACGCCCGCGTCCTCCAGACTGGTCTTCACGTCATCGAGCGTGAACGGCTTTACGATCGCGGTGATCAGCTTCATGACTGCTCTGCCTCCACTTTGTCGCCCACTCGCTCCTCCTCCAGCCCGTTGCGGGTATCCGCCACAGGGACCCGGGGCGGCAGAACCGAACCGGTAGCCACGGCGAAGTCGTAGCCACTCTCGGCGTGCTCGGCCTCGTCGATGCCCGCGGCTTCCGCTTCTGGGTTGAGACGAAGCCCGATGGTGTACTTCAGGATCAACGCCAAGATCAGCGTAACCACCCCAGAGTAGATGAGAACACTGAACGCGCCGACTGCCTGGCGTTCGAGCTGGGCCCCGCCGCCGCCGTAGAACAATCCCTTGGATACGCCGGTGACGCCGTTGATGGCCGGGGTCTCCGGGGCGGCGAGCAGCCCCACCAGCAGCGTGCCGGCCAGTCCGCCGACCAGGTGCACGCCGACCACGTCGAGCGAGTCGTCGAAGCCGAGCTTGAATTTCAGGCCGACGGCCAGCGCGCACAACACGCCGGCCACCAGGCCCACCACCAGCGCGCCCAGCACGTTGACCGACGAGCAGGACGGCGTGATGGCGACCAGGCCCGCGACGATGCCCGACGCCGCGCCCAGCGTCGTCGCCTTGCCGTCGCGGATGCGTTCGGTGAGCATCCAGCCCAGCATTGCGGTGGCCGTCGCGACCGTCGTCGTCATGAAGGTCGACCCGGCGACTCCGTTGGAGGTGGTGGCCGATCCGGCGTTGAAGCCGTACCAACCGAACCACAGCAATCCGGCGCCGAGCATCACGAACGGCAGGTTGTGCGGCCGGAACAACGTGGCGGGCCAACCGCGACGCTTGCCGAGCACGATCGCCAGCATCAGGCCCGCCACACCGGAATTGATGTGGACCGCCGTCCCGCCGGCGAAGTCGATCGCGTGCAGCTTGTTGGCGATCCAGCCACCCTTCTCGGAGGCAAAGCCGTCGAACGCGAAAACCCAATGGGCGACCGGGAAGTAGACGAACGTCGCCCACAGACCGGCGAACACCAGCCAGGCGCCGAACTTCAGCCGGTCGGACACCGCGCCGGAGATCAGGGCGACGGTGATGATCGCGAACATGAGCTGGAAGGCCACGAACACGGTGGCGGGTAGGGTGCCCGCCAGCGGGATGTCGGTTGCCGCAACGCCTTTGCTCGGATCGGCGGCCACCGCGTTGACGCCGATGAGGCCCTTGAGGCCCCAGAAGGAGGTCGGCTTCCCCACGACGCCGCCGGCGTCGTCACCGAACGCGATCGAATAGCCGTAGAGCACCCACAGCACGGTGACCACGCCCATCGCGCTGATGCTCATCATGAGCATGTTCAGCACGCTCCTGGCGCGCACCATACCGCCGTAGAAGAACGCCAGACCCGGCGTCATCAACAGCACCAGCGCGGAACTGGCCAACATCCAGGCGGTATCGCCGGTATTGGGCTGGCCCAGTATCGGGTATGTCACTCGCAATCTCCTCCGGTCGGCCCACGATCGGCCACCAGACACGCGTCTGACGACCTGACCAGAAGATTGCGCAATCGTTGTTTCGGCGATGGTGCGGCCGTGTTTCGGCGGGATTAACGTCCCGCTCGCCGTGTAAGGGATTTCAGCCGAGCAGCGCGTCGACGAAAGCCGCCGGTTCGAACGGCGCCAGGTCGTCGGGACCCTCCCCCAGCCCGACGAGTTTGACCGGCACACCGAGTTCCTGCTGAACCCGAAAGACGATGCCGCCCTTGGCCGTTCCGTCTAGCTTGGTCAGCACGGCGCCGGTGATCTCGACCACCTCGGCGAACACCCGCGCCTGGGCCAGCCCGTTCTGTCCGATGGTGGCGTCGAGCACCAGCAACACCTCATCGACCGCGGCCCGCCGTGTTACGACCCGCTTAACTTTGTCGAGCTCGTCCATCAGCCCGACCTTGGTGTGCAGCCGCCCCGCAGTGTCGATGAGCACCACGTCCGCGCCCGCGACGATGCCCTTGTCGACGGCGTCGAACGCCACCGAGGCCGGGTCGGCGCCTTCGGCCCCGCGCACCACCTCCGCCCCGACCCGCGCCGCCCAGGTCTGCAGCTGGTCGGCCGCCGCGGCGCGGAAGGTGTCGGCGGCGCCCAGCACGACGCGTCGCCCGTCGGCGACCAGGACGCGGGCCAACTTGCCCACGGTGGTGGTCTTTCCGGTGCCGTTCACGCCGACGATCAACAACACCGAGGGGTGGTCGGGGTGCGGCAGCGCCCTGATCGACCGGTCCATGCCGGGTTGGAGCTCCTTGATCAGCACGTCGCGCAGCACGGCCTTGGCGTCGGCCTCGGAGCGCACGTCGCTGCTGGCCAGTCGGGAGCGCAGCTGAGAGATGACGGATTCGGCGACCACCGGGCCCAGGTCGGCGATCAGCAGCGTGTCCTCGACGTCCTGCCAGGCGTCTTCGTCCAGGTCGCCGCCGCCGAGCAGACCCAGCACGCTGCGCCCGAGCGCGTTCTGCGACCTGGCCAGCCGGCCGCGCAGCCGCTCCAGGCGGCCCTCGGCGGGCGCGATT
>NZ_MVHG01000147.1 GCF_002086125.1 Mycobacterium arosiense ATCC BAA-1401 = DSM 45069 | reverse complement strand
ACTACGCTCAGAATCGGAGACCAGCCGCTGGCTGAGTCCTCAAACCAGTAAGTCTCCGGACTCGCCGGGGCGGTTCAGCGCCGGCTGCCCCGTTCCATACGACACGTCCGACGGCACAGATCTCTTCAAGCACCGGGAACGTCGGCCGCCGACACGCGATCTGAGAAGTCGACGTCGAGCTGTGGAGTTTGCACTGAACTCCCCTCTGTCGCGCCAGATCACCGACCGGCGATGCTTAATCTTTTGTCCGGACTATTCGGCGGATTTATCTGATACACAACATAATCCGCTAACGTCGCCAATGATGTCAAGCATGTTGGAATCACAAGCAGAACGGTTGCACATATTCATCTGGACGAAATGGGGGCTGCGAGCGTCGACGCTTGAGGAGATCTCCGCCAAGGTCGATTACGCAAATTCGAGTGTGATGCGCTAAGTAACACGCCCTCCGTTCACGCCGATGATCTGGCCGGTGATGTAGCCGGCGTCCTCGGACACCAGGAAGCCGCACATGGCGGCGATGTCTTGCGGCTACCAATTCGCCGCACGGGGGTAGCCGCAATGAGACCGTCGATAGTGATCTCGTCGAATCGCCGCGCCGCGCGGCATTATCGATGAAACCAGGGGGGACCGCGTTCACGGTGATGCCATGGGGGCCGTATTCGAGGGCGAGCACTTTGGTCAAGCCGTTGACGGCCGATTTCGCTGCGACATAATGCGACTTCATCGGGGTGCCCGAGTGGGTACTGGATGAAGAGATGTTGACGATACGTCCCCATCGGGCGGTCAACATGTCGGGCAGCACCGCCCGCACACAGTGAAAGACACCGTTGAGATTGACGTCGATGACGGCACTGGTCAACGCATCACGCGCCTGATCGTCCCACTGGTCCAACGGTAGCGGGGTCATTCGCATGCGCCGACAGCTCCTCTCATCTCGGTCGGGCCCGTGGCCGAAATGACTGCGATCAGCCTGCCGGGGCTGGATAAATGCTTGGGTCGTCGGCTGCAAAGTAAGCCTCCGCAACGTTTCTCGGAGCATTGGGCTCGCCGATCAGCCGCGCGAATTTCTGCGCCTCATAGGTCGCCGTGGCGAGCGGCCGTACACCAAGCGCATCGCCGATAGTGCAAAGCTGCCTGACGTTGCCGTCGAGCTCGCGGGCATTCCCGTCGAGTGGGATGCGGCCAGTGGCCAAAACGACCGCATCTACGCCGGCGATCACCGACCGCACTGGTTTTAGGCACTGAATTTGTCCAGTGCACATTCGATCCGCGGTCACACGCATGATGGAATTGCTTCTCTACTGTCAATCACAATGCAATATCCAGGCTTTGATGGGCGGGTAAGCAGTTAGCTGTTGATTGAAGCCTGTGAAGGTCGGCAACCACCAACAGTGGAAGTGATCTGGCGTTCGGCCGCCTGCTCGATGAGTTCATCGCCGACCGGCGCCGTGATTTGGTTCCGGCATAGCGGCGACGAAGCCGTTAATGCGCTCGACCAGTCGCGCGATGGGCATTCTTGGAGACTACTGCAATAATGATACTGTCAAGACCAGTACAATACTTGCGACCTCGCCTTCGCTGACTGACGTCGTGGGAACGGTTATCGTGCCCGCCTCGCCTGCGTATGTCCTAGCGATCGTCGTGTTCGCGCGAAACAGCGGATCGTCGTGGTTGACGAGCTGGAGGTACGAAAATGCATCCTCGCTGGTGCCATGGTTTCCGATTCGCCAGTGGACGTCTGTTGCAGACCGCGCAGGACAGCCCGGTCACGTGTGACAACTGCGCGGGCAGCGAGTCCGCGGTGTCATCACGGCTGTTGCGCCTGTATCGAATGCGAGGACTTTGGTGATGGCTGATGTGCAGTCGATGCTCAGTTCGGTGATCGGTACCGGCAAGGCCGTGGTGCACAAAGTTGGCGGCGAGGAGATTCGCCGGTTTATCGAGAACCAGCGGGATGTCGCGGGCGGCGTCGAGGTGACAGTGATCGGTGATGTTGGCGAAGTCGGGGCGTCGAGCGGCATCGTGCTGTTCGACGCAAGTTATGAGTCCGGCCTAGGCCGGGTTACCCGTGAACTCGTGCTGCGTCACGCGCCGGCAACCGAGCGGCGGCTCTTCTTCGAATACGACATGGCGCGGCAATTCCAGGTGCAACGGGCCCTGCAAGGCAGCGGCGTGCCCGTGCCCGAGCCGGTGTGGCTAGACCCTGATGGTCGTTGGCTTGGTGTACCCGGCTACACGATGTCGCGTGCACGCGGAATCTTGCCTCACACCGCGTGCTTTCTGCGCGGGCCACTTGTGGAGGTCTCGCCGGCCGATCGCGAGGAGATGCTCGGCCAGGTCATGAAAGCCCTCGTTGCTATTCATACCACCGACATCTCAGCGAGCGGGCTGGAAAACTTCGTGATGAATGCGCACGGCAGCGCACCGCTGGAGCGCTGTATCAACTGGTACTGGCAAACCTGGGAATGGGTTCGCCTGCCGCACTTCGCACGATTGGTGCCGGTGCGGCGGTGGTTGCTCGACAATCTGCCTAGCGGGGAACCCGAACTGATCCACGGCGATGCGAACCTGCATAACTACATGTTTGACGGAAACCGCCTGGTCGCTGTCTTGGACTGGGAGGTATCGACGCTGGGCCGCGCGGAGGTCGATCTGGCGATGCAATGCGTCGTCAACCAGTTGTTCGCGCCCGAGCCTGACAGCGGCTTGTTGATGCCGCCCAGCGAGGAGGAATGGCTGGCGACATATCACGCCGCGGGCGGGCGGCCGCTGCGTGACTTCGAGTACTTCAAGAAACTGGCCGCCTACATGCTTCTAGTTGCCCTCGGCGCGCTACAGCGCAACATGACAGATGCCGAACGCGAAGAACACGAGCCGCTATTGCAGCCGTGTTGGCAGCGTGTCGAAACGTGACGTGACTACATGGACGGGAGCAAACATGACCACCGAAGCGCAAGACCAGGCATTCTGGGAAACCAAGAACGTCTCGTTTCTGACCGCCACACCCGACTGCGACTTGCTGCATCCGCAGTTTAAAGAGTTGAATCATTCGCCGACGTTGACCGAAACGCACTACTTCGGTTTCAGTGTGCCAGAAGAAAATATCCATGCCATGAACTATCTGTGGCATCACCCGAACCTCGGTGTTGTCAGCGGTGGCGCGTGGGTGTGGCAGGGCATCAAGTCACATGCGCTGCAGTCCGAGCTGTTCAATTGGACAAGCTTTACCGACGAGGAGATGCTCGCCAATGACTTGTGGGACTACCGTTTCGACAACGGCTACCACGTGCAGACGATTGAGCCGCTGAAAAGACATCGATTGCGCTATGTCGACGACGCACGCCAGAACGCCTTTGATATCGAGACGGAGGCGCTGATGCAGCCGATGCTGTTGGCTACGGGCCTGCACTTCGAGCAGGCGATGCGCGCTCGGGGTGAACTGACCTTGCGCGGCAAGACTTATCGAGTGGACTGCGCTCATGTGCGGGATCGCTCGTGGGGTCAGGGGCGCAGTGAACAGCACGCTACGATGCCACCGATCACCTGGATGACCGGTGTATTCAGCGACACCTTCATGTTCGCCTGCCTGGCTCACGATCACCCGGATCTGAACCCGGACTGGAAGGGTCATCTCGAAATACCGGGCGGCGATCCCACCAAAGGCGGCTGGATCTACCGCGACGACACACTGATTCCCATCGTCGCCACCCGCAACCGCGTCCACCACGACTACACCACCCTGGTCCCGACCACCGTCGAGATGGTGATGACCGACGCGACCGGCCGCCACTACGAGCTGCACGGCGAGGTCATCTCAGCCAACCACTTCCCCGCCTGGCTCAACGTCGACACTTGGATCTGCCTAACGCGCTGGGAATACGACGGCCACGTCTGCCACGGCGACCTACAACAGATGCAATGGCACGACTACATCCACCAATTCCTGAAACCTCGCTGACTGGCGACGTTTTAGACAGAATGAACCTTCAGCCGTAACGCAAGAGGTTCAACCACATTGTTTCACCGAGACTAGGCTACGGTCGCAACATCATAAGGACCACCGCATGAGTGACCGGACCCCGTGAACTGGTCCACGGCGAACGGGAGTCGTTCATTGGTGGGTACAGGTGGCAGCGTGACGGGCTGGCGCCTGGTAGCCCAGTGACGAATGCCGGCGATGGTGGTTGTACTCGTGCTTCCAGTCGCTGATGAGCACCCGGGCCTGGGCCATCGACCAGAAGCTGTTGATGTTCAAGCATTCGTCACGGATGCGGGAGTTGAAGGATTCGACGTAGCCGTTTCGCCACGGCTCGCCGCGTGGGATGAAGTGCAGGCCGACCTGCCCGGCGGCCCAGTCGGCCATTGCGCTGCAGGCTAATTCGGGTCCGTTGTCGCAGCGCAGCACGGCCGGGTAGGTGCCACGCTCGGCGGCCAGGTGGTCCAGTTGGGCGATGAGGTGCTCGCCGGTGATGCTGCGCTCAACCATCCCACCGAGGCATTCGCGGGTGTGTTCGTCGATGATCGAAACGATCTTGATTGGACGTCCGTCGGTGGTGGAGTCGAACTGGAAGTCCACCGCCCACACCCGGTTGGGCGCATCGACGATTACGGTCGCTGGTGCGGTGGAGCTGCCATGGCGTTTGCGGCGTCGGCGCTGCGGTACTCGAAGCCCCTCTTCGCGCCAAAGGCGTTGCACCTTGTTGTGATTGACTGCCCAGCCTTCAGCGCGGGCGTCGTGATACGCAGGTCGGAACCCGCGTCGTGGGTGGTCCTTGGCGTACTGGCGAAGCCAGGTTCGCAGGGCGGCGTTGGGATCCTCCGGCGTAGTCGAAGCGGGTGCGTGTCGCTGGGTTGCGCGGTGCTGCCCGGTCACGCGGCAGGCACACCGTTCGCTGACCCCCAGCACCCGCTGGAGGTGACGAACGGCCGCTCGCCGACGTTCCGGGCCTAGAAGTTTCCCTTCGCGATCTCCCGCAGCGCGTCCTTCTCCAACTCCGCGTCTGCCAGCAGGCGTTTGAGGGTGGTGTTCTCGCGTTCGAGGTCCTTAAGGCGTTTGGCGTCCTCGGCCTTCAACCCGCCGAACTGGTTACGCCACCGGTGGTAGGTGGCCTCGAAGACACCCAGTTCGCGGCACACCGCCGCGGTGTCCTTACCCTCGGCCAGGAACCGATCGGCCGCCATCAGCTTGCGCACGATCTGCTCGGGGCTGTGCCGCTTCCTCGTCGCCATGATCTTGTTGAGCCTTCCTGCCCACGTCGTGGGCTGCAAGACTCTCATAAGCCGTGGATCAACCGAACGGGGTCAGGCCACTTTTTCAGTAGCCCGTTCCACGCCTTTGGTCGCCGATACGTCGACAAGGGTGACATTGGGCCGGTTGAATGTCGGCAGATAGTCGTTGTTGGAGCACGGCCGCTTGCAAAAGAACCGGTAGTAGGGATGAGCGCTTCGGCTGTCTTGGTGTGCTTGACGATACCGTCGAGGTTGCGTCCGCCAAGGTGGTGTACGAGTCGGGGACCGATTTGGTGACCGGCGTGTCGTAGCCGAGTGATTGAAGGT
>NZ_MVHG01000146.1 GCF_002086125.1 Mycobacterium arosiense ATCC BAA-1401 = DSM 45069 | reverse complement strand
CTGCGGCACTGACCGCTTGAACCATCATCTCGAAGAATCACAAGACGACCCCGTACACCACGTCCCTGGACTTGACCGTCTGGCGCGTGACGCCCTACGGATTTTCGTGCGATGAGATATGCGTGCGGCGTCGATTCGAAACCGTCGTCAGGCTGGCGAATCAACTCGGCATAAACGCCAAATCCTGCACTGGACAGCTGATTTGCAGCTCATTGGGGCTGCCGACGGATGAACGTCAGGTGGACACCTTGTCCGATCGCACTGGTGAGTATCCGCGGCTCATCGCCAACTTTGAAACGCCAGAGCGCCAGGCCGCCTGGCATCAGCACCCGGTTGAACTCCCGGGCTCGCCTCTCCAACTTATTGGTTGGAACGCCTGGAACGGTTCGCGAGCGCGTCGGTCAGTGCGTCACCGGCACGAACGCAGTGTCCTCTTCCTCGCCACCTTGGGGGGTTGCGTGGTTGCGGGACTTGATGTGCCAATCTCCGCGTGGGTAGACCACCTGGGGCCACCAGAACCACCGGCCGAGCATCGTGGCGATCGACGGCATCAGCAGCGAACGCACGATGAAGGTGTCGACGAGCAGGCCGATCGCGATGGTGGATCCCATCTGCGCCAGCACGATTAGGTCGCTGTAGAGCATGCCCGCCATGGTGGCCGCGAAGACCAACCCGGCCGATGTGACGACGCCCCCAGTGCCGGCCATCGACCGGATGATCCCGGTGTGCAGGCCGGCGTGGATCTCGTCTTTGAACCGGGATACCAGCAGCAGGTTGTAGTCGGATCCGACGGCCAGCAAGATGATGACCGACATCAGCATGACTAGCCACTCGATCGGTTTGCCGAACAGGTCTTGCCACAACAGCACCGAGATTCCGAACGATGCGGCGATGGAACTGGCGGCCGTGCCGACGATGGTCGCCGCCGCCACCGCGCTGCGCGTCAGGATCAGCATGATGATGAAGATCAGCGTCAACGCCGACACCACCGCGATCATCAAGTCGAACTTGGCGCCGTCGGCCATGTCCCGATAGGTCGCCGCCACCCCACCAAGGTAGATCTTGGCGTTCGACAGCGACGACATCTTCAGCGCCTCTTGTGCGGCCTTGCGCTCGGAATTCACCCGGGCGATGCCCTCGACGGTGGCGGGGTCGGACTCGTGGGTGATGAACATGCGTGCGGACTTGCCGTCCGGGGACAGGAACATCTCCAAACCGCGTTTGAAGTCGGGATTGGTGAACGCTTCTGGTGGCAGGAAGAAAAGGCTGTCGTTCTTGGAGTCGTCGAAGGCAGTGCCCATCGCGAGCGCGGTGTCGTTGGTGGCCTGCATCTGGTCGAGCAGAGCCTTCTGCGAGTTGTAGGAAGCGAGCGTCAGATCCCTGCTGACCTTCATCTGCTCGATAGTCTTCGGCAGCAGCGCAGTGAGCTTAGGGGCGAGGTCAGCAAGCTTGTCGGTGTTCTTCTGGTTCTCCTCAGTCAGATTCGTCGTCTCGTCGATGCCGTCGAGCGAGTCGAACAGCGACCTCAGCGCGTGGCACATCGGGATGTCATAGCAGTGCTTCTCCCAGTAGAAGTACGAACGCAACGGCCGGAACTCGTCATCGAAGTCCGCGATGTGGTCGCGCACCTCCTTGATGGCCTCAAGCAGTTGCTGCGACGTCTTATCAGAGGCCACCGTGAGGTTGGTCTGCTCCACCGAGAGTTGGTATTGCCTCTCCATGATGGCGATGGACTGGTTCATCGAGTCGACTGTCTTGAGCTGATTGGCCAGCTGATCGCGCTGGAACGGCAGGTTCAAGTTGCTTGTCTGCCCCGAGACGCTGGTCTGGAACGCAATCGAGCTGTGCTGGATCGGGATACCCAACGGCCGCGTGATGCTCTGCACCATCGCGATGCCCTCGGTGTGCATCACGTTGCGCGCCACCGCATTCAACACCAGCATGTCGGCGGGATTGCGCATGTCGTGGTCGGCCTCGACCATCAGGATGTCCGGATTCATCCGGGCCTGCGAGAAGTGCCGGTCGGCCGCGGCGAAGCCGACGTTCACCGGGGCATCGCTGGGTAGGTAGTAGCGGTCGTTGTAGGCCGGCTTGTACCCCGGGATGGCCACCAGGCCGATCAGCACCACGGCCAGGCTGGCCACGAAGATCGGTGCGGGCCAACGCACGACCGCGGTGCCGACCTTGCGCCAGAAGACGCTCTTGGGTGGCCGCTTGGATTCGTAGAGGCCGACCTTGCTGCCGAGGAATAGCACCGCCGGGCCGAGCGTCACGGCGATGAGCACCACCACGATCATGCCGATCGCGACCGGGGCACCCATGGTGGCGAAGTAGGGCAACCGGCAAAAGCTCAGGCAGTACGTCGCACCAGCGATCGTCAGACCAGACCCCACGATGACGGGTGCCACGGATTTAAAGGTGGCGTAATAGGAGTCGTTCTTATCCAGCCCCATGCCGCGATCTTCGCGATACCGGCCGAACAGGAAGATGCCGTAATCGGTGGCCGCCGCGATCGCCAGCATCGTGAGGATGCTGCCCGCGAACGTCGTGAGCCCGAACGCACCGTGCAAGGCCAGCACCGAGACCACGCCGCGGGCGGTGAGCAAGGCGAGGAATGTGAGGAAGAGCTGGATCAGCGTGGTGACGATCGAGCGGTAGACGATCAAGAGCATGATCGCAATGGCAGCCAGGGTGATGATGGTGATCACGCCGAGGCTGGCGTTGCCGATTACGTGTTGATCGCGGGTCAGGGCGGCAGGCCCGGCGACGTAGGCCTGCACGCCGTGGGGGGCCTTCGTCTCCTCGATGGCCTTGCGAACCGCTTCGACACCCGCGTTGGCCAGGGTCATGCCCTGCTCGCCGGCAAGGTTGATCATCACGTAGGACGCCTTGCCATCGGCGCTTTGCGCACCCGCCGCAGTCAGCGTGTCACCCCAGAAGTCCTGAATGTGCTGAATGTGTTCGGGATCCTTGCGCAGCTTGGCGATGATGTCGTCGTAGTACTTGTGGGCGTCGGGGCCGAGTGGCTTCTGGCCTTCGATGACGACCATGACCGTGCTGTTGGAGTTGAACTCCTTGAAGTTGGCGCCCATCAGCTTCATGGCCTTCATCGACGGCGCGTCCTCGGGCGCCATTGGCGCCGCGTGCAATTCGCCCACGACCTCGAGCTGCGGGGCGATCGTGTTGACGACGACCGCGACGAAAATCCAGAAGATGACGATCGGGAGGGACAGGATGCGCAGCAGATGCGGGAAATAGGGCCGGTGGCCCGACGACGTGGTCTCCGTGGTGGCGTGTGTCATGCGGACTTCACCAGGCAGTAGGTCTGGGCGTGGACGCCGTCGGCGGACTGCTGTTCACGGACGATTCCATTCACGGTGACGCGGCATCCAATCTGGTCGCCGTTGGCCTGTGCCATCAGGCTGGCGCTCACCGTCGGCAGCGTGGTGGACAGGGTGACGGTCCACGGAAGCACGGTAGTGACCTGATGCACCTTCGCATCCGGGTCGAAGTAGCCGATCTGCGCGGTGGCTCCCGGCGGCCCCCACACGTCGTAGACCACCACCTTGGGGTTGAACTGCACGATTTCGATTCCCGCTCCGGCATTAGCGTTGAGGTCCTGCGATGCGAAGACCTTGTGCAGACGCGAGACGACCAGTCCCGAGATGGCGAGGACGAGGATGACGACCAGGGGGACCCATACTTTCCCCAGCTTCGAGACACCGCGAGCCACCCAGTGGCCCACCGGAATCGCCTTCACCCACACACCTTTCGATCAGCGGCTGCCCGGCCAGGGGCCAGGCAGACTTCGGCGTTCTCGACGAGTTGGCGGATGATTGGGCCCGCGGCCAGCACCGACAGCCAGAGCAGGCGCTCCTGCTGCTGGTCGGTCAGCGTCTCCAACAACTCTGCGAGCCGCTGTGCTCGGACCTGCCTGCGACGAGCCATCACCTCCCGCCCAGCGGGCGTGATGGCCACCAGGGTCGCCCGGCCGTCGCTCGGGTCAGAGCATCGCGTCATCAGTCCCTGGCGCTCCAATCGCTGCACCAGCTGGGTCATGGACGGCTGACTGACGCCCTCACTGGTGGCAAGCGTCGTCAGCCGCATCGGCCCCTCGCGTCCCACGCGATTCAGCACGAACACCGCGGACACCGAAAGAGCTTCCCGTGGAGCCAAAAACCGCATCGTCAAGTCTGCGGCGTCATCGAGGAAGTCAACGACGTCCTCACGCACCTCGTACGCCCTCGCCCCCGTAGCCACGGACTCTATCTATATCACCAGGGCTATGTAACTGCTAGCCCGGAGTACGGAATCGGTCCAAGTCACTTGATCGTCGGCGATTGGTGGCGGGAACGTGGTCACGATGGATGAACCGTCGATGTCCTACCTAGACCGCTGATTGGCGCAGTGCGCCGCGAAACGGGAGCCTCACTGGTCGGCATCGACTTTCAGCGGCAGGGGTTCGGGTGGACTGTTAGATTCGCAGAGCTATCTAAGCTCGCGTCCACGCTCTGGTCTTCTAAAGGGATGGGTCTGCCGTGCGGCATCTGCCGACTGGACCATGCAAACTCTTCGTCGGCGCCGGGGCCACGGATGGCGCGGTCGGTGACGTCGTTGATGGACAGCAGGATCCGGTTTGGTGAGTCGATCTCGTTGCGGCGGCGTTGCAACCACACACTGTCATGACCCATCAAAGTGCCGTACTTGGCCATAAACACCGCCCGCCTGGTTTCGATGAGCCGCTGCGTTGACTCAAGCTGGCGACGAAGCTCCGGTTCGTGAGTGGCGTCGGTGGCGAAATTATCGCATATAAAACCGGTATCCCTTTGTCGCACAACTGTTTCGGCGGCAGGGTGCACCACCCGCTAGGCAGGGCCCGGTCCGCTCGCTTGTCGAGATGAATTATGTCGTAAAGGTCGGCGCCCTCGCCCAGCAGCCGTGCCGCCATTGCGGGTAGGCTTATCTGCTGGCCCAAACAGGAGGCACTGTGCTCAGCACGCAATGCACCCCATTGGGAATCCAGTCGGGCGGGCATACCCCTCTCGGCCAGCCAGCAGCGAGAACAGCAGGTGATAACGCAGATCGCCGTACCACCATAGGTGCTCGGAGAGCGCTGCGCTTCGGCGTCAAAGAAGATAGTCAATTACACCCGGGGCAAGAATGGGACTCTCCTTGTGTGGCACACGTACTCGAACTGCTACACGGTGTTGTGGGTTGCGACTGGCGACGTGCTCGAGGAACGACCGCTAATTCCGAAGCTGCCACGAACCTGCTCGTAGAGGAACGGTGCGACGTCGTTCCGCAGCTGGCGTATAGCGATAGAAGCCCAGTACTGGGCGCAACCTCGGCCGAACAGTTGCTTCGGACACCGCCCGCCTTGGGTGACATTGACGAACCTTCGGGTCGAACTCATCGCGTCGGACCGCAGTGAGAAAGTTGCCAAAGTCGTTGATTTGCACCGTGTTCCAACGCTTTGCGCTGTCCGAGATATGTCCCCACCACTGCGCCAGGTCGCGAGCATAGGTCTTGATGGTTGTCACCATGTCGCAATCACCTGTCAGTTGGGTTGAAACTACGCCTTGTTTGCGCAGAATTGGGAAGGTGCTGCGGGCGTGTCGTCGTGAACCGCCCCGGGATGTCTGGAGACTCCACTTCTTGGGAAGGTTGGAGTCATGTCAGGTGGTTCGTCGAGGAGGTA
>NZ_MVHG01000145.1 GCF_002086125.1 Mycobacterium arosiense ATCC BAA-1401 = DSM 45069 | reverse complement strand
CAAGCACTGACCTCAATGATCTATCTGACCCTCGGCGGAATCCACCCACAGCTACCCACGAGAAGGTGAGGAGCCGCTCATACGTTCGAATGAGCGGCGCGTTGAGTCCTCCGATCGGCGCCGGGCGCTTCTGGCAACATAGCGGTGTGTTCAGCCAAACCGCGACGTCCCGGGCGGTTCGGTGAGCATCGGAACCACCGAAGAGTCACCGAGTCGCCGCGGCGTGCTGACGGGTCGCCGCCCGGCGGCCGCGGCGGCGCTGGACCCGTTGCTCGTCGCCGTGCTGGCCGTCGCGGTGGGCCTGGCCGGTGCGGCCCGGCCCTCCTTCTGGTACGACGAGGCCGCGACCATCTCGGCCGCCTACAGCCGGTCACTCACTCAGATGTGGCACATGCTGGGCAACGTCGACGCCGTCCACGGTTTGTACTACCTGCTCATGCACGGGTGGTTTCAGGTCTTTCCACCCACCGAGTTCTGGTCGCGCGCGCCCAGCGCCCTGGCGGTGGGGGCCGCCGCCGCCGGCGTCGTCGTGCTGGGCAAGCAGTTCTCCTCCCGGACCGTCGCGGTGACCTCCGGCGCGTTCTGCGCGATCCTGCCCCGGACCACGTGGGCGGCCATCGAGGCGCGCCCGTACGCCATGTCGATGATGGCCGCCGTATGGCTCACGGTCCTGCTGGTCTACGCAGCACGCCGCGACACCGGTTGGCTGTGGTTGTGGTATTCCATCGCGCTGGCCTGCTCGATCGTGCTCGACGCGTACCTGGCCCTGCTGCTGGCGGCCTACGCCGTTTTCATCGGCGTCTTCCACCGGTCCCGAAAGACGTTGGCGGGCTTCGTCATAGCGTCAGCCCTGGCGGTGGCCGCGCTGCTGCCGTTCCTGATGACGGTCGCCGGGCAGGCACACCAGATCAGCTGGGTCGCACCCATCGGCCACCGCACCATCGAAGACGTGGTGATGCAACAGTATTTCGAGCGATGCCCGCCGTTCGCCGTGCTGTCGGCGTTGCTGATCGGCGCGGCAATCGTGTTGTGGCTCAGTGGTTCCGCGCGTCTGATGGAGTCGCAGCGCCGGTTGCTGGTGCTGGCGACGGCCTGGCTCGCGGCGCCGACGGCCGCGATCGTGACGTATTCGGCGCTGGTTCATCCGATCTACACCCCGCGCTACCTGTGCTTCACCGCGCCGGCGCTGGCGCTGATCCTGGGCGTCTGCGCCGGCGCGGTGGCCGCGTGTGGCCCCACCAGGCCATGGGTGACGACGGCGCTCGTCGGCCTTTTCGCCGTGGCCGCCGCGCCCAATTACGTTCGGGTGCAACGCAACCCGTATGCCAAATACGGCATGGACTACAGCCAGGTGGCCGATCTGATCACCGCGAAGGCCGCGCCGGGCGATTGCCTACTGGTCAACGACACGGTGACGTTCATGCCGGCCCCGATGCGTCCGCTGATGGCGGCGCGCCCGGATGCCTATCGCAAGCTGATCGACCTCACCCTGTGGCAGCGGGCGACCGACCGCAACGACGTGTTCGACACCAACCTCATCCCCGAGGTGGTCGCCGGGCCGTTGGGCCGGTGCGGTGTCGTCTGGATCATCACGCAGGCCGACCCGTCGCAGCCGCCGCACGAACGGGGACCGGCGCTGCCGCCCGGCCCGGTCTATTGGGCGAGCACCGCCTTCGCGGTGCCGCACGACCTGGGCTTCCGCCTGGTGGAGCGCTGGCAGTTCAATCTGGTCCAGGTGCTCAAAGCCCAGCGATAGTCACCAGATGTGGATCCAGTCGACGAGCATGTCCGCCGGGTAGGTGGCCGCCGCGGGATCGCCGGCGCCGACGCCACCGACCGCCAGGGTGAACATGGGCGTCATCCAGTAGCCGGGATTGTTGAACGGCCAGCGGAAGTCGTCGGGGGCGCCGCCGTGGACGTGGATGGGCTTGTTCGGCACGGTAAAGTACTGCGCGCCGTCGCGGGCGAACTGAAATCCGTCTTCGCCCCAATGCATTCGCCAGGTGTGCCAGTTGCCGTCCACCATGCCGGGGATGGACTTGCCTTCCCACGTCTTGCCGTTCGACGCGGCGTGCACCGTGGTTCCCGGGGGCCACGAACCGTTTCCGTACCACTCGAAGAGGTCGACCTCGCCGTCCGGCAGCGGGTCCTCGTTGACGCCCCAGAACGCCGACCAAAGGCCCGGCTCCAAACAATTCAGCTTGATCCGCGCTTCCCAGGTCTGGTTGATCATGCTGCGGAAGTTGCCCCGCAGTTTGGCGCCGTAGTAGGTGTCCCCTTCCTGGGTGGCACGCAGCACGAGGTTGGAATTGCCATCCTGGAACACGTTGCGGCGGTCGTCGCGGTATATCCCCGCGACCGGCGGGAACACGTCGTCCTGCCAGGTCTGGACGGTCCATTTGCCCGGATCGGGAGCCGAACCCGCCGGGCCGTCGAACTCGTCGGCGAAGATGAAAGGCCCGCCGCCCGCTGATGGCGGCGCTTCGGGCGCCGACGGGGTGGCCCAGGCACCCGGCAAGCGCATCGCAGCCCCGATCATGCCGAGGCCCGACATCAGCATCATGCTGCGACGATCCATCTAAACCACCAATCGTTGAAGCCGGCTCGTCAAGCTCGGCGCGATCTCCCCAGGCAACTCTCGCAAACGGTGTTATAACACCACGCGGTGGGGTGGCCCGCATCCTGCCGTCGCGATCCGTGCGCGACTTCGCCGGTCACGACCGGCTCGCCGCTCCGTCGCCGCGATCCCCCTGGCATAAACAAGCGACGATAGCAGCAGTGCCGCCCGCTTCCAGGGACTTCAAACCCAACCATCAAGCTAGTTGACATAGCCGCTGGCGCTGGTATCAAGGAGCTTGATGGTTCTAGAAAGGGAAACAGTCATGTCTCATGGATTCTTCGGTGGTGTCGGCGGGCCGGGCTTCGGCGGGCCGGGCTTTGGTGGTCCGGGCTTTGGTGGTCCGGGCTTCGGCGGGCCGAGCTTTGGCGGGCCGGGCTTTGGTGGCCCCGGCTTCGCGCCGTTCGGCAAGAAGGGTCGTCACGGTCTCAAGCGCGCGGCGTTCGTCACCGCGGCGCTGCTCTTGGACGGGCCGGCCGATGCCGCACAGGTGGTGCAACGGGTATCCGATGCCACCGGCGGCGCGTTCACCCCGCCCCAGGACATCGCGGAGCTTGCGATCGGCATCCTCGCCGGACGCGGCGTGGTCACCGTCGACGGCGGTGTGGCGACGCTGACAGAACTCGGCCGAAACCTGTTGGCCTGGCGCGGCATCAGCAGCGAGACCGCGCACGCCTTCCTGGGCCGGGCGGCCAAGTTCGGCGACGTGGTAAAGATCCGCAAGGAGCTCTTCGAGATCGCAGGCCTCGCCCGCACCATCGCCTGGACGGGCACCGACGAACAGAAGCAGCAGCTCGCCGAGACCCGGACCAGGGTGCTCGAGGCGCTGACCGACGCACGCAAGGCGCTGCACCGCGTGCTCGGCGAGGCCTAGCGCGCCGCGGCCCACCGAGCGTGGGGCATATGGACGGAAACTCAAGGGATTTCGTACCTGAGCCCCACGCTCGGCGCGGCATGGGGCGGCGTCCCTAGCGGGACGTGGGTTCGCTGAGCCTGACCAGGGTCTTGCCGATGTTGACACCGGTGAACAGGCCGTTGAGGGCATCGACGCACGACTCGATGCCCTCAAAGATGGTCTGCCGGTGGTGAAGTCGGCCCTCGGCCTCCCACTGGCGTAGCGCGGCGAACGCCTCGTCGAAGCGGCCCCACTGATCGAGCGCGTTGAAGCCCTGCATCAACGCGGTCTTGGACAACAGGTTCACGTAGTTGGCCGGGCCGGGGTGCTCGCCGGTCAGGTAGCTGGAGATGACGCCGCACAGGACGACGCGCGCGTGCGAGGCCAGCCGGCCGAGCACGGCGTTGAGGATGGGCCCGCCCACGTTGTCGAAGTAGACGTTGACTCGTTGCGGGCAATGCCTTTTCAGCGCCGCCGCGACATCGTCGTTCTTGTAGTCGATGCACGCGTCGAAGCCGAAGTCCTCCACCACCGCCCGGCACTTCTCCGGCCCGCCGGCGATGCCGACCACCCGGGCGCCCGCGATCTTGGCGATCTGCCCGGCGACCGACCCGGTGGCGCCCGCGGCCGCCGACACCACCACCGTTTCCCCGGGCTGCGGCCGGCCGATGTCGGTCATTCCGAAATAGGCGGTGGCGCCGGTCGGCCCGTAGACCGACATGATGGCCAGCTGGTCGTCCTCGCCGGGGATCGGCGTGCTGAACAGGTCGTCGCGAATGAGCGCGTATTCCTGAAAGCCGGTCAGCGTGGTGACGACGTCGCCGACGGCGTAGGCGTTGCACCGCGACGCGACCACCTCGCCGATCCCGGCCGCCCGGATGACCTCGCCCAGCTGCACGGGCGGCAGGTAGCTGGGCTGGTCGTCGAGCCAGGTGCGGGCGGCGGCGTCGATGCCGACGTAGGTGGTGCGCAACAGCGCCTCGCCGTCGGCGGGTTCGGGCGCCGGCGTGGTGACCATTTCCGTGTCCTCCGGCTGGACCAGCCCGGAGGGCCGGCGGCGAAGGAGGACCTGGCGATTCGGCAAATCGGGCACGATCGTAAAAACTACCGAACCGGCCGTGAACGCAGAAGCCAATGGCATATTCATTCCATGGCAGCAAACGAAGACCCGGAAGACCGGATCCGGGAACTCGAGCGCCCGCTCGCCGAGGCGGCGCGGGCCTCAGAGCAGGGCAGCACGCAGCCCGCCGGCTATCCCCCCGGCCCGGCGGGCGCCCCGTGGACATACGGTGGCCCCACGCTCGGCCCGCCCCAGCAACGCCCGCCCAGCAACCGGGTGTGGTGGATCGCCGGCACGGTCGTCGCCATCGGTGTGCTGGCCCTGGCCGGTGGCATCGCGGCCTTTGCCGCACACCAGCTTTCCGGGTTCAAGTCGATCATCGCCACGCCGCCGACCGTCTCCAAAACGTCCAGCCCGCCCCGCGTTTCGACGAGCCCCGGCCCGTCGACCTCCCGCCGGAAGTCAGCCTCGCCGTCGACTTCACCCCGCACCCCGCCGGGCACCGAGCTCAGCGTCTCCGGCATCAACGAGAACCGGACCATCGCCTGCAACGACAACATCGTCAGCGTCAGTGGGGTTTCCAACACGGTGACGATCACCGGGCATTGCACCAGCCTGTCGGTGTCCGGTGTGCAGAATACGATCACCGTGGAGGCCGTCGACAGCATCGAGGCCTCCGGCTTCGACAACAAGGTCACCTACCACTCGGGAGCGCCGAAGATCAGCAACTCCGGCGGCTCGAACGTGGTGGGTCAGGGCTGAGCCGAAAACGCTTGTTAGGCAGTCTCTTCGGCGTCATCATCCAGGACGCTGACCGCGATGCCGTAGGGCAGGAACCGCACCTTGCGTTTGGGGTCGACGTTGTCCTTGTTCGCCCGCAGCGCGTCGAGTTCGGTCGCATAGACCTGTTCGACACGCGCCCCGCCGCCAGAGTCGACCGTGTAGATGGCCCACACGCCCTCGCCGGCTTCGCCGGCGGTTTCCGGGGCACTGCGCGGGCGCCGCGACAGGTCGTCGAAAACGGCGGACCAGCCCGTCCGGGTACCGGGACCGGCCACGAACTTGCTGACTCGCTCGACGAGGTCGCGCAGGCCTTCGCTGCCTTCCCGAATCATTCGATCGAATTCGTCGGGGTCAAATCCGAATCCACTGTGCTCGCCCACGCGACCTCCTTGGCGCTCGTGCCCTACCTGTCAGTGTGCGCTCAGTCGAGACCGTTTGCCACGCGCTACGGGCCCGGTGGCGCCGGCGGGGGTGGCGGGGTGATCGGAATGGGCACCGTGACGAACGGGAAGTGCAGATACATCGTCACCGGCGGCTGCTGGGGCAGCTGCGGCGCGGCGGGCCGGGGCGCCGGGGGCGGTGCCTCCGGCGGAGGTGCAGCCGGCGCCGCGGCCGGGGCG
>NZ_MVHG01000144.1 GCF_002086125.1 Mycobacterium arosiense ATCC BAA-1401 = DSM 45069 | reverse complement strand
GACGGTTCCCGCGCGCGCTACCTGGCCCGCACGGGCCCGCCGCCCGCCCCACCGCCCGCGGAGCAACCCGCCGAGCTCGGCGATCCGGCGCACACCAGCCTGGTCCGGCAGTTCTCCACGATCGCCCGCCGCCAGATGCGGCTGATCGTCTCCGACCGCGGCTACTTCGTATTCCTCGCGCTGCTGCCGTTCATCATGGGGTCGTTGTCCATGTCGGTGCCCGGCGACGTCGGGTTCGGCATCCCGAACCCGATGGGCGCCGCACCCAATGAGCCCGGCCAGATTCTGGTGCTGCTCAACGTCGGCGCGGTGTTCATGGGCACCGCCCTGACCATCCGCGACCTCATCGGTGAGCGAGCCATCTTCCTGCGCGAACAGGCGGTCGGCCTGTCCACGTCGGCCTACCTGTTGGCGAAGGTCTGCGTGTACACCGTGTTCGCGATCGTGCAGTCGGCGATCGTCAGCGTCATCGCGGTGCTCGGCAAGGGCGCCCCCACCCAGGGTGCCGTGGCGCTGGGCAAGCCGGGCCTGGAGCTGTTCGCCGACGTCGCGCTGACGTGCGTCGCTTCGGCGATGCTGGGGCTGGCCCTGTCGGCCGTCGCCAAGTCCAACGAACAGATCATGCCGTTGCTGGTGGTGGCGGTCATGTCGCAGCTGGTGTTCTCCGGCGGGATGATTCCGGTCACCGCGCGCGTCGGCCTCGACCAGATGTCGTGGGCCACGCCGGCGCGGTGGGGATTCGCGGCGTCGGCCTCCACCGCCGACCTGACCAAGCTGGTGCCCGGCCCGCTGACCCCGAAGGATTCGCACTGGAGGCACACCCTGGCGACGTGGTGGTTCGACGTCGGCATGCTGTTCGTCATCAGCGCCGTGTACCTGGGCTTCGTGCGCTGGAAGATCCGCCTCAGGGGCGGCTGACGCCGGTCAGGCGCCCTTACGGACCATCTGGTCGGCCGCGGCGCGCATGCGGTCGGACAATTGCAGCAGACCGTGCTCGCCCACGCCCAGCGGCAGCGTGTACGCGAGCTGCCGCAATTCGATGGCGTAGTTGCGCAGGTCTTGGCGGAGGCGCATCTCAACAGTGGGCATGACTACTCCCTCAGGCCGGAACTGGGCAGCGTTCCTGGTCCGCGTCGACCAGCCGATCTGAAAATCTTTGCAGCCCGTCCGCGTATGCGCGAGAGCGCCGACGTGTATTAACGGGAGTTTGACAGTGTGTTTACAGCTGAGTGTTTACAGCTGAGCCGTCGACCCTGGGAGGGCCGACCCGGGTGACGCCACGGCGAAATCCGGGGCGCATTCTCGCCGTGGCGTTACGCTGGCGCTGCCTGGTGTAAGGCCGGCAGAAAGGTACCGGCAGAAAGGTACCGGCAGAAAGGTATAGGCGCCGGAATGGATTTCGAACTCGACGCGGGACAGCGCGCCTGGCTCACCGAGATTCGTGAATTTCTGCGCGAAAACGTCACGCCGGAATTGCGAGCCGAGCTCGCCGAGCACGACCTGGAATATCCCCAGGGCGAGGTGGCCCGGTTCCGCCGCAAGATCGGCGAGAGGGACTGGTTCGGGCTGAACTGGCCGCGCGAGTACGGCGGTCTCGGGCTGGGGGCGATGCACCTGCACCTGCTGATGAGCGAATTCGAATACTGGGGCGTGCCCGGCCCGGATCTCACGGTGACGTCGGTGGCGCCGATGATCATGCGGCACGGCACCGAGCGCAACAAAACCGAATGGCTACCCCTGATCGCCAGGGGCGAAATGATCTGCGCCGTCGGATATTCCGAACCGGAAGCGGGGACCGACCTGGCCGGCCTGCGGACCAGCGCCACCCGTGACGGCGAAGAATGGGTGATCAACGGCACCAAGATCTGGAACAGCGGCGCCCATCGCGCGACGCACGAATGGTTATGTGTCCGTACCGATCCCAGCGGCGCCCGGCATCGGGGCATTTCGGTCATCATCGTGCCGATCGACAACCCGGGCGTCGAAATTCGCCCGCTGTACGCGTGGTCGGGTTATCGCACCAACGAGGTGGGATTCCGTGACGTACGAGTGCCGGCCACCAATCTGGTCGGCGAGGTCAATCGCGGCTGGACCTACATCACCGGCGCGCTCGATCTCGAACGCGGCGCGCTGACCAACGCCGGCGACTTGCGACGCGCCGTCGAGGAGTTGCGCGAGCTGGCGCGCCGGCCGCGGCGCGACGGGACCGTCCCGGCCGACGATCCGTCGCTTCGTCGCCGGCTGGTGCAGGCGGAGGCCGACGTCGCGGTGGCCACGCTGATGGGCTACGAGGCGGCTTCGATCCTCGACGGCGACGCCGGTGTCATACCCACCGTCGAAGTCAGCGTCGAGAAGGTGTTCACCAGCGAACTGCGCCAACGCATCGCCGATTTGGCGCTCGATCTGCTCGGCCCGGACGGCTTGTTGGCGCATGGCAGCCGACAGGCCCCGCTGGCCGGCAAATTCGAGCGGCTCTACCGAGCCGCCCCGCTGATGCGCTTCGGCGGCGGCACCAACGAAGTGCTGCGCGACATCATCGCCCAGCGCGGACACGCGATGCCGTCCTATGGACGCTGACTTTGGACCTCGCACAGCATCCATGAAACCGCATCCATGAAACCGCACCCATGAAACAGCACCCATGAAACAGCACCCATGAAACCGACCCTGACCGCCGAACAGCGCGACTTCGCCGCGGCGCTACGCGCGCTGCTGACCGCCGAGAACCCGATCACCCTGGTGCGGGCGCTCGGCGAACCCGGCGCCGACCGCGGCACGCCGGCACTCTGGAAGGCGCTGGCCGACGCGGGCGTCTTCGGCCTCGCCATCGCCGAGGAGTACGGCGGGGTCGGCGGCTCCCTCGACGACCTCGCCGTCTTCTACACCGAGGCCGGCCGCGCATTGTGCCCCACGACCGTGCACAGCAGCATTCTCGCCGCGCTGGCCATCGATCAACTCGGCTCCCCGGAGCTCAAGGCCCGCTGGCTGCCGCCGCTGGCCGCCGGGAGCGTGCGGGCCACCACCGCGCTGCACAACGCCCGCGACGCCGCCGTCGTCGCCCCGGTGCTGAGTGCCGATCCCGACGCGGGGCGGTGGCGGCTCAGCGGCACCGCGGACTACGTCCTCGATGCCGACGTCGCCGATCTGCTGGTGGTATCCGCCGCGGCCGCCGAGCGCACCCTTGTCTTCGTCGTCGACGTCCGGGCCGGCGGTGTCGGCGTCGAACCGCTCGACATGGCCGGTGGCGTCCGGGCGTTCGCCGTGCGCTTCGACGGCGTGAAGGCCGGTGCGGCGCTCGACGGGATCACCGCACCGGCGCTGCGCCGGGTGACCAACACCGCCGTGGCCCTGGGATCGCTCGACCTGGTGGGCGTCGGACAGGCCGTGCTGGACCGCACCGTCGACTACACCAAGCTGCGTCACCAATTCGGCCGGCCCATCGCTTCGTTTCAGGCCGCTCAGCACCTCGTCGCCAACATGCACATCGCCTTGGCCGCCGCGCGACTGGCCGCGCAAGCGGCGGCGTTCTGGCTGGGACGCGGGCGCATCGCGACCCGGGAGACGGCCGTCGCGCGCATGCACGCGGCCACCGCGGCGCGGCTGATCACGCTGGACGCTCACCAATTGCACGGCGGCATGGGCTATGTCACCGAGACCGACCTGCATCTGTGGAGCGAGCGGGCACGGCTGGGTTCGACATTCGGCGGCGGGGCCGACGTCGCCGCCGGCTGGCTTGCGCAGAGCATGGACGACGAAAGGGAGCGCGGTTGAGGGAGGACAGTTTGATCGATGCGGAGTCGGCGGCGCGAGTGGGCACGGTCGCCGCGTCGGCGAGAGGTGAGGTGCACCGGCGCGACTGGCAGCGGTGGGCGGCGGCGGTCGGCGACCACAATCCGCTGTACTTCGATCCGGATTACGCCAGGGCCAATGGATATCGCGACATCATCTGCCCCCCGCTGTTCCTGCAGTACGCCATCCTCGGCGTATCGCCGCTGGAATCGCTGCGCCCCGACGGATCGTCGGGGGCGGTCTCCGGCAGCCTGGCGTTTCCGCGCGCGCCCAAGCGGATGGCCGGCGGCGAAAGCTTCACCTTTCACCTGCCCGCCTATCACCGCGACGAGATCGAAATGGTCCGCACCATCTCCTCGATTGTCGAAAAGCAAGGCCGCTCCGGCAGATTCGTCCTCGTCACCTGGCACACGGTGTACCGCAACCAGGATCGCGACCTGCTGGCCGAAGCGTCGACCTCGATGATCGCCCGCCCATGACATGTCAGCAGGTGTTCTATGACGACATCGCGGTCGGGGAGCGCATCCCCGCGCTGACCGTGACCGTCGACGAAACGCAGATGTTCTTCTTCAGCGCCGCCACCTACAACGGCCACCGCATTCACTACGACAAGCAGTGGGCTCGCGATGTCGAAGGCTACGACAACGTCCTGGTGCACGGCCCGCTGCAGGCGGCGCTGCTGGCCCGCGCCCTCGGCGACTGGATCGGCGGGCGCGGCCGCCTGGTGTCCTTTTCGGTGCAGAACCGGGCGATCGCCTATCCGGGCGAGTCGCTGAGCTTCGGTGGTGAGGTCACCGGTAAGCGCCGCAGCGACACCGGGACCGGGCTGGTCGATCTCGTCATCGCCGGGCGTCGCGACGACACGATCCTGATGCCGGGCATGGCCACGGTGGAGTTGCCGATCCGGGGAGTCCCGCCGTGACCGGGTTGCGCGGCGAGGCCGCCATCGTCGGCATCGCGGAGTTGCCCGCGCAGCGCCGACCCACCCGGGCGCCGCTGTTCACCCTCGACCAGTACGCGGCGCTGGCCAAGCTGGCGATCGAGGACGCCGGCGTGCATCCCGGCCGCGTCAACGGCCTGCTGACCCACGGCATCGCCGAATCGGCCATGTTCGCGCCGGCCACCCTGTGCGAATACCTGGGTATCGCACTCGATTTCGGTGAACGAGTCGATCTCGGTGGGGCGACTTCCGCCGGGATGATCTGGCGCGCCGCGGCGGCCGTCGAACTCGGCATCTGCGACGCGGTGCTGGCGGTGGTGCCCGGCTCGGCGGCGGTGCCCCGGTCGCAGCGGCGACCCACGCCCGACCCGAATTGGTTTGGGGCATCGTCGAACAACTACGGTTCGCCGCAGGCCGAGTTCGAGATTCCCTACGGCAACGTGGGCCAGAACGCGCCCTACGCGCAGATTGCTCAGCGCTACGCGGCCGAATTCGGCTACGACCCCGCCGCTGTCGCCAAGATCGCCGTCGACCAACGCACCAACGCGGGTGCCCACCCCGGCGCGGTTTTCCACGGCACCCCCATCACGGTCAACGACGTGCTGGACAGCCCGATGATCGCCGACCCCATTCACATGCTGGAAGCGGTGATGCGGGTGGACGGGGGAGCGGGCGTGCTGATCGCCAACGCGGACGTCGCCCGCCGCGGCCGCCACCGCCCGGTATGGATCAAGGGCTTCGGCGAACACATCGCCTTCAAAACCCCGACCTATGCCGAGGACCTGCTGTGCACCCCGATCGCCCGGGCGGCCGACCGGGCCTTCGCGATGGCCGGGCTGAACCGATCCGACGTCGACATCGCGTCGATCTACGACTGCTACACCATCACGGTGCTGATGAGCCTCGAGGACGCCGGATTCTGCGCGAAGGGCCAGGGCATGTCGTGGGTCAACGAGCACGATCTGACCTACCGCGGCGACTTCCCCCTCAACACCGCCGGCGGCCAGCTGTCCTTCGGTCAGGCCGGCATGGCCGGCGGCATGCACCACGTGGTCGACGGCGCGCGCCAGATCATGGGCCGGGCCGGCGACGCGCAGGTTCCCGAGTGCCACACCGCGTTCGTCACCGGCAACGGCGGCATCATGAGCGAGCAGGTCGCCCTGCTCATGCGGGGGGACTAGGGCGTGTCTGGCAAAGATTTTGGATGTTGTGCCCGAGGCTTGAGTCATGTCGCGGTTTCAGTTGCTCACCGATGCTCAGTGGTCGTTGATTGAAGATTTGCTTCCGACTCGGACAGGCAAGCGGGGCAGGCCCTTTCAGGATGCCCGCTCGATGGTCGAGGGCATTATTTATCGGTACCGGTGTGGGATCGCCTGGCGAGACGTGCCCGGGGCGTTCGGGCCGT
>NZ_MVHG01000143.1 GCF_002086125.1 Mycobacterium arosiense ATCC BAA-1401 = DSM 45069 | reverse complement strand
ACCACACTCTGCCGCTGGCGGCCAGCCACCAGCATCACGACTCGCCACCGGCGTCACCAACGTGGTGACCTCCTACAGCTAGCCCATGGATCCACGCCGAGCTCAATCCCCAGGGTCGACGCATGAGCATTTAGGCCACATTTGTCCCATTTCGTGTCACTTTTGCCATTGAGGTGACAACAAAGATGGGACTGGGCCAGGGAAAATGGAATCTTGTCGCCCGCTGACATATCGGGAATGAGACATGTCACGTGGCGGTTCTAGCACTTGAGACGCTAGAGTGCTAACCAGGTTTGCAATCATCCGGAGGTTTTCGTGCCGACTTACAGCTATCAGTGCACCGAGTGCGACGATCGCTTCGATATCGTGCAAGCCTTCACCGAGGACGCGCTGACCACCTGCAAGCGGTGCTCGGGGCGGCTGCGCAAGCGCTTCAACTCCGTCGGCGTGGTGTTCAAGGGCAGCGGCTTCTACCGCACCGACAGCCGCGAGTCCGGAAAGAAGTCGGGTTCGACCAACGGCTCCTCGTCGAGTGACTCCGGATCGAGCACCTCGAACTCCAGCGAAAAGTCCGGCTCCGGCTCCAGCGAGAAGTCCGGCTCCGGCTCCAGCGAGAAGTCGAGCAGCGCGGCCGCTTCCACCGCCGCCGCGACCAGCTGAGGGTTATCCACACCGGCAGTGCCGGCGAGCGGCCCGAGCACCGGGTTGCGCCTACCGTTGCGGCGTGGGCGAATCATCGCTGAATCCAAGCCTATTGAGCAGGCTGTCGCTCTGGCTGCGCCCGGACTGGACTCGTACCGTGCTGGCACGCCGCGTCGCCGCGGGCGGTCTCGTCGTGCTGGCCGGAATCGCCGCGCTGCGCTCGAACCCCGCCGGTGACTACGCGCAGGTGGTGGTGGCCGGCCACGACCTGCGGCCCGGCGCCGCCTTGTCTTCCGCCGATCTTCGGCTCGAAAAGCGTTTGGCCGCAACGGTTCCCGATGGGGCGCGAGCCGACATGGATGCCGTGGTGGGTTCGACGCCGGCCGGTCCGGTCCGCCGCGGCGAGGTGCTCACCGACGTCCGTTTGCTGGGCAGCCGGCTGGCGGAGGCCGCGATCGAGCCCAAGGCGGGGCCCGACGCCCGCATCGTGCCGCTGCATCTGGCGGACGGCGCCCTGATCGACCTGGTGCGGGTCGGCGACGTGGTCGACGTGCTCGCGGCGCCGGCCAGCGGCTCGCCGGACGATTCGCACGCGGCCCCGAAGGTGGTGGCCACTGACGCCGTGGTGGTGCTGGTATCGGCCAAAGAAAAGAGTCCGGCCGCCGGTAGTGACCGCGTAGTGTTAGTTGCGCTGCCGGCTCGTGTGGCGAACACGGTGGCAGGGTCGGCGCTAAGCCAGATCGTCACGCTCACCCTGCACTGAGTGCCTGGCCGTTGTTGGTCTGCCAGCCGACGGCAAACGCTGTCCAGTCCCAGAAAGGCCATCCCCAATGCTCAAAGGGTTCAAGGAGTTTCTCTCGCGGGGCAACATCATCGACCTGTCCACCGCGGTCGTCATCGGTACTGCTTTCACCGCCCTGGTCACGGCTTTCACCAACGCCGTCATCAAGCCGTTGATCAACCGGATCGGCGTCAACCAGAAGTCCAATCTCGGCATCCTGCGCATCGGCATCGGCGGCGGCCAGACCATCGACCTGAACGACGTCCTGTCGGCCGCCATCAACTTCGTGATCATCGCCGCGGTGGTGTACTTCCTGGTCGTTTTGCCCTACACGACGCTTCGCAAGCGGGGTGAGGTCGAGCCGGCCGATGACGCGCAGGTCGTCCTGCTCAAGGAGATTCGCGACCTACTCGCGCAAACCAACGGCGACTCGCCGGGCAGGCACGGGAGTGTGGCGACCACGCCCCCACCGGAGCACGGACCCCGCGCGGAAGCCGAATCGAAATAAGCCACGAGGTTGCGCGCTACGACCGCAACCGGCGTGGGTTAAATCTCCAGGCTCGACAGCTGCCCGATGATCTGGGCCGCCAACGGATTCAGCGTGGCCATCCCGTCGCGCACCGCATAGCGGGAGCCGGCCAGGTTGACCACCAACGTGCTGCCGGACACGCCGGCCAGACCGCGGGACAAGCCGGCGTCGATGATGCCCGCCGACAGCCCCGAGCCGCGGATGGCCTCGGCAATGCCCAGGATTTCGCGATCCAGGATCTCGCGAGTGGCCTCCGGGGTGACGTCGCGCGGGGTGACGCCGGTCCCGCCCACCGAGACCACCAGGTCCACCCCGCCGATCACCGCGGTGTTCAGCGCGTTTCGGATCTCGATTTCGTCGGCGGCGACAGCGACCACACCGTCGACGACGAATCCCGCCTCCGTCAGCAGCTCGGTCACCAACGGACCGCTATGGTCCTCGTCCCCGTGCGCGGTGCGATCGTCGACCACCACAACCAGAGCCCGGCCAACTACCAATTCCGCACCCGTTTCCATGGGAGCAACCGTATATCCGAGCTCAGACAATCCCGTCGGCGAGGGTTCGTCCACTCTCACTACTGATCCGCCTTCCCGAGGGTGACCGGCACGGTGCGGCTGCCGCCACCGGCGGCATCCTGGAATGTCAGCGATATCTTGTCGCCCGGCGCTTTGGATCGCACGGCCGCGACCAGGGCGTCGGCGCTGTTGATCGGCCGGTCGTCGACCTTTGTGACGACGACGTTCTTGGGGACGCCGGCCGATGCGGCCGCGCCGCCCGCGACGACGTCGACGACCTTGGCGCCGGGGGTGCCCTTGTCGTTCATCACCTGCACGCCGAGCGAGGCGTGCGACGCCTTGCCGGTGGCGATCAGTTCGTCGGCGATGCGCTTGGCCTGATCGACCGGGATCGCGAAGCCCAGGCCGATCGAACCGCTCTGGGCGTCCGGCGAATCGGCACCGAGCGTGGCGATGGCCGAGTTGACCCCCACCAGTTGGCCGTTCATGTTGACCAGGGCGCCACCGGAGTTACCGGGGTTGATCGCGGCGTCGGTCTGGATCGCGTCCAGCACGGTGTTCTGGTTGCCCGACTCGCCGGTGGTGGACACCGGCCGGTTCAGCGCGCTGACGATGCCGGTGGTCACGGTGCCCGACAGACCCAGCGGCGAGCCGATCGCCACGACCGGCTGGCCGACGCGCAGGTCCGACGAGGAGCCCAGCGAGATGGGCGTGAGCCCGGACATGCCCTGCACACGAATGACGGCGATATCGCTGGTGGGGTCGGCGCCGACCACCGTGAACGGTGCGGTGCGACCGTCAGAGAAGGTCACCGTGGTCTTCGCCGTCGGCCCGCCGGCACCGCCGTCGCCCGGTCCGCCAGGAAGGCCCGGAGGCACCGGGGCCCCGGGCGAAGCCCCAGGCGGGCCGCCGGGACCCTTGGCCGGTCCCGCCGCGGCGGCGATCACGTGGTTGTTGGTCAGGATGAGCCCGTCGGTGGACAGGACGATGCCGGAGCCCTCCTCGGACTGTCGCCCGATGTCCGTCTCGAGCATCACCACGCTGGGCACCACCTTGGAGGCGACCCCCTCGACGCTGCCCGGCGGCATGTTCGCGGCAGGGACGCTGGGCGCCGCCCCGATCGCCCGGCCGCCGCCGTTGCCCGTCGGGTGGGTGCCGAGCTCGACGGCCGTCGCCGCGGCACCACCGATACCGGCCGACACCACCGCGATCGCCAGCGCACCGACCACCAACAGGCCTGTGCGAGAACGCTTCTGGGGTTCCGGCTGGCCGGACATTCCGGGCGGCATGCCGGGAACCGGGCCGGTGCCCGTCGGTATCGGGCCTACCCCGGTTCCCCCGGAGATCCGGCCCGGCCCGGTGGTGCTGAAGGGCTCGTAGGGCGGGCGGAACTGCGTGGTCGGCGACGACGAGGGCTGCGACCGATAGCGCCAGTCGTACTGCTGGTTGTACGGCTGCTGTTGTCCGGGGGCGTAGCCGGAGGACCCCGCATGGCTCGGGACGGGCGCAGGCTGATTCGGCGCGGGCGGGTAGCCCGGCTGCTGCGGCGGTGGCGAATACCTCGGGTCATTCGTCATGTCGCTAAGTCGCTCTTCCTCTATCTGAAGTGTTTCGGCAAGTCGACGGCTGGGTTCAACAGTAGCCGCAGACCTACCTTGCCCGCGCGGACTGAGAGTCCACTGAGATAACGTTCGCCGATTCCCGAGAGTTCGCCTCGTCGCCGGGCGCCGCCTTGGGGTGGTCGGCCGTGGCGTCTACCTGATCGGTGCGCGTTTCGCCGGCGGCGGTCGAGTAGCTCGAGGCGGGCATCGGCCGGCCGGGCAGCAGCACATAGAAGGAGGTACCCGGGGGCCGGCCTCCCGGCACGGTGTCCTCGACGCGCAGCATTCCGGCGTGGTTGAGCACGACCTTCTTGACGATCGCCAGCCCGAGCCCGGAGCCCGGCATGGCCCGCGCCGTCGTCGACCGGTAGAACCGTTCGAACACCAGCCGGCGCTCCTGCGGTGGAATGCCAGGGCCTTGATCGGCGATCACCAGCTCCGCGTGCGACGGGTCGAGCTGGCGCATCGTGACTCCGACGTGGCCACCGGGCGGACTCCACTTGGCGGCGTTGTCCAGCAGGTTCAGCACCGCGCGCGACAGCCCGGCCGCGTCGCCGTACATCTGCCAGGGTGTGACGTCGACGTTGAAATGAATGTCGTTGCGCCGCCGCCTGACTCGCTCCAGGCTCCGATCGATCACCTCGGTCATGTCGACGGGCTCGTGCACCACCTGCCCGGCGTCGTCGCGGGTGAGGTCCACCAAATCGCCTACCAGCGTTGACAATTCCTCGATCTGCGCGACGACATCGGCCCGCAGGTCCACCATCTCCTGCTCGGGTAGGCGCGGCGCCCCCGGTTCCATCGAAGCCATCAACAGCTCGACGTTGGTGCGCAACGAGGTCAGCGGGGTGCGCAGTTCGTGGCCGGCGTCGGTGACCAGCCGGGCCTGCCGCTCCCGGGACTCGGCGAGCGCGCGCAGCATCAGGTTGAACGACTCGGTCAGCCTGGCCAATTCGTCGCTGCCGAACACGGGGATGGGTCTCAGGTCATCGGTGCGCGCCACCCGCTCGGCCGCCTCGGTCAGCCGCGCCACCGGGCGCAGCCCGGCCCTGGTGACCATGCCGCCCGCCACCGCGGCGACCGCCACACCGACACCGCCGACGATCAGCAGCACCCAGCGCAGCCGGTTCATCACCGCTTCGGTGGGCTTGAGGCTCTTGGAGATCAGCAGCGACGTGCCGTTCTGCAGGTGCACGGCGAGGATTCGTTGGTCGCCGGCGGTGCGCCGCGACATGAACAAGTCACCGTGGATCACCGCCTTCTCCGGCGCGCCGACCGGCAGGGTCTGACCCGGCTGCTGGGCGGTATAGATCGCGTGACCCGGGTTCACCAGCATCGCGTTGACGTCAGAATAGGCGGTGCCTTCGATGGCTTTGCCCGGGTCGGCGGCCAGTGATCCGCTGGCGATCAACAACTGGGCGCGGCTTTGCAGTTGGTTATCGATGTCGCTGTACAGCGCGGCGGAAATCACGGCGTAGACAGCGAAGGCCATCAGGACCACGACCATGGCGACCATCGACATCGCCAGCAGCATCACCCGCCACCGCAGCGACAACGAGGGCGTCGCGCGCAACGGCGGGCGCAGCGGCGGACGTTGAGGCCGGGGGAACCGGATCATCGGTGGACCCGCATCGTCATGGCGGTGTCTCCCGAAGGACATACCCGACCCCGCGCACCGTGTGGATCAACCGCGGCTCACCATCGGCTTCGGTCTTGCGCCGCAGATAGCCCACGTAGACCTCCAACGCGTTGCCCGAGGTGGGAAAGTCGAATCCCCACACCTCTTCAAGGATGCGGCTGCGGGTGAGCACGCGGCGCGGATTGGCGATCAGCATCTCCAGCAACGCGAATTCGGTCCGGGTCAGGCTGATCCGGCGCTGGCCGCGAGTGACCTCGCGGGTCACCGGGTCCAGCGTCAGGTCGGAGAACGTCATCGCCACCGACTCGGCATCGTCCTCCGGCTTGGTGCGGCGCAGCAGCGCGCGCATCCTGGCCAGCAGTTCCTCCAAGGCGAAGGGCTTCGGCAGATAGTCATCGGCGCCCGCGTCGAGCCCGGCGACCCGCTCGGATACCGAATCGCGCGCGGTGAGCACCAGGATCGGCAGATCGTCGCCGGTGCTGCGGAGCTGGCGACACACCTCGAGCCCGTCCAGACGCGGCATCATCACATCCAGGACGAGCGCATCGGGGCGGTCGCTGGCGATCAGTTCGAGGGCCTCGACCCCGTCATGGGCCAGCTCAACGGAGTAGCCGTTGAAGGACAATGAGCGACGCAGCGACTCGCGCACCGCGCGATCGTCGTCGACGACCAGTATTCGCACAGCCCTAGTTTCGTCCCACCGCCTGAGACAGACCTGAGAGGCGCGCCGCCAGGCAGCGGCGGTCGCAAGCGCGGCGAAGCCTGGCGCCGGGGGCACCTCCCGCTTGCGGGGGACGGGCCGCCGCCATCGGGCTAGGGGGTGTCTCCCATATGGCGACGGGGTTTGAGGTGATGCTGTCGGTGTGACGACGGCTTCGCGGTATCGGTTG
>NZ_MVHG01000142.1 GCF_002086125.1 Mycobacterium arosiense ATCC BAA-1401 = DSM 45069 | reverse complement strand
GGCCCGGGCCGCCGGTGCGGACGGGGCCTGGACGCTCGGAGGCGGCGGGGCCGGGGCTTCGGGTTCGGGTTCGGGTTCGGGAAGTTCGACCTCGGAGATGGTGCGCCGCGGCGCGTCGCGGGGAACGGCGGCGTCGTCGCCTACCGCGGGCAGACCGGTGGTGTCGAGCCGGTCGGCCGTCGTGGTCTGGCTGAAGGTGATGCCCGAGGAGGCGGTGTAGCCGCCGGAGCGGTCGATCGCGCCGGGTTCGGTGCGGGCGGCGAAGCTGATCCGGCGGCGGCGATACCGCAGCAGCCCCAGCACCAGCGCGGTGATGACGAGCAGGGCAGCGACGACCGCGACGGCGATCCAAAGACCTTGGGACACGATGACATTGTTTCAGGGGCGGCGTGGGCGCCCGGCAGCCACCACCTCGGGGCGCTATTGCATGGCGCCGGCCAACTGGTCCACCTGCTGGCCACGCATCCGCTGGGAGATGACGGCGGTGATGCCGTCGCCCTGCATGGTCACGCCGTAGAGCGCGTCCGCGACCTCCATCGTCGGCTTCTGGTGCGTGATGATGATGAGCTGCGAGCGCGCCCGCAACAGCTCGAACAGCGAGATCAGCCGCCGCAGGTTGGTGTCGTCGAGCGCGGCCTCCACCTCGTCCATGATGTAGAACGGCGACGGGCGGGCCCGGAAGATCGCCACCAGCATGGCCACCGCCGTCAGCGCCTTTTCGCCGCCGGACAGCAGCGAGAGCCGGGTGATCTTCTTGCCCGGCGGGCGGGCCTCGACCTCGATGCCGGTGGTGAGCATGTCGTTGGGGTCGGTCAGCCGCAGCCGGCCCTCGCCGCCGGGGAACAGCACGGTGAAGACCTCGGTGAATTCGCGTTCGACGTCGGCATACGCCTCGCTGAACACCTGCAGGATGCGGGCGTCGACCTCGTCGACCACCCCGAGCAGGTCCTTGCGGGCGGCCTTGACGTCCTCAAGCTGGGTGGACAGGAAGTTGTAGCGCTCCTCGAGAGCCGCGAACTCCTCGAGCGCCAGCGGGTTGACCCTGCCCAGTTCGGCCAGCTCCCGCTCGGCCCGCTTGGCCCGCCGCTCCTGGGTGGCCCGGTCGTAGGGAATCGGTGCGGGCGCGAAGACCTGCTCGCCGCGCTCCTTGGCCTGCTCGTATTCGGCCATCTCCAGGTCGGTCGGCGGAAGCGGGTTGTGCGGGCCGTACTCGGCGATCAGGTCGGCCGGCGCCATGCCGAACTGCTCGAGCACCATCTGCTCGAGCTGCTCGATCCGCATGGCCGCCTGGGCGTTGGCCACCTCGTCGCGGTGCAGCGCGTCGGTCAGGGTGGCCACCCGGGCGCTCAGCGCGTTCACCTCGTCACGCACCGCGGCCATCGCGGCCGCGCGCTGCTGGCGCTCGGCGGCCAGCGCGTCGCGGACCTTGGACGCCGCGTCGACGACCCCGTTCAACCGCTGCGCCAGCAACCGCCCGGAGTCGGCCACCGCCGCCGCCACCGCGGCGGCGCGCAGCCGCGCCTCCCGCGCCTGCTGAGCCCGCAGCCGGGCTTCGCGTTCGGCCGCGGCCGCGCGGCGCAACGAATCGGCGCGCCCCCGCACCGCGTTCGCACGCTCTTCGGCGGTCCGCACCGCCAGCCGCGCCTCCACCTCGACGCTGCGCGCGGCTTCGGTCGCGGCGGCGATCCGCTGGCGGTCCACGGGTTCTTCCGTCGGCGCCTGCTGGGTCTCCTGCGCGTTGCGCAGCCGCGTCTCCAGTTCGGTGACCTCGGCGACGGTCTGGCTCCGGCTCGCTTCGAGCTCCTCGCGCTGCCGCAGCAACCTGCTCCACTCGTCCTCGGACGTCCGGGCCTCCTGGCCCAGCCGGCCCAGCTGTTCGTACATCCCCGAGATCTCGCTGTCGGATTCGTTGAGCGCGGCCAGCGCCTGCTCGGCCGAGTCCTGACGGGCGGCCTGCTCGGTCAGCGCCCCGGACAGCGCCGCACTCAGCTGGGCCACCCGGGCCTCGGCCGCGGCCAGCTCGTCGCCGGCCTTGTCGATCTCCGAGGTCACCTCGAGCGTGGACAGCTTGCGGTCCGAGCCGCCGCTCACCCAGCCGGCGCCCACCAGATCGCCGTCGAGGGTGACCGCACGCAATTGGGGATGCGCGGCCACCACCGCCAGCGCCCGGTCCAGGTCGTCGACCACCGCGACGCCGGAGAGCATGGCCGTGATCGCGCCGCGCAGCCGGGCGGGCGCGTCGATCAGGTCGAGTGCCCACAGCGCACCCGCCGGGGCGGCCTGCGGCGCGGGTTGGTCGGCGGGCCAGTCCCCCAGCACCAGCGCGGCGCGGCCGCCGTCGGCCTCCTTGAGCGCGGCGACGGCCGAGCGGGCCGCGCCGAAGCTCTCGGCGGCCAGCGCGTCGGCCGCCGATCCCAGCACCGCGGCCAGCGCCGCCTCATAACCCGAACGAACCTTGACCAGCTTGGCCATGGGGCCCAAAAGACCTGTGCCGCTGTGGTTTTGGGTAAGCCACGCCGCGCCGTCCTTGCGGTCGAGCCCGATCGCGAGCGCGTCGATGCGGGCCCGCAACGAGGCCACCTGGCGTTCGGCGTCCCGCTCGGCGGCCTGCAGTTCGGCCACCCGCTCGTCGGCCAGCCGCAACGCGGCGACGGTGCGCTCGTGGTGTTCGTCCAGGCCCACCTCGCCCTGGTCGAGTTCACCGACCCGGCCCTGGACGGTCTCGAATTCCACCTTGGCCTGCTGCGCGCGGGCGGCGGCCTGTTCGATGCGCTCGGACAGGCGCGCCACGCTGTCGTCGATCGATTCGACGCGCGCCCGCATCGTCTCCACCTGGCCGGTCAGCCGGGCGAGGCCTTCGCGCCGGTCCGCCTCCGCGCGCACGGCCGCCATGTGGGCGCGATCGGCCTCGGCGGCTTCCCGCTCGCGCTCCGCCAATTCCGCGCGGGCGGCGTCCAGCCGGGTGCGCGCACCGTCCAGCTCGGCGAGCAGCCGTTGTTCGGCGGCCGCGACCTGGTCGGCCTCGGCTTCCAGCGCGTCGGGGTCGGTGTCGCCGGTGGCGACCGGCTCGACATCGAGGTGCTGCGCCCGCTCGCTCGCGATGCGCACGGTCGCGGCGACCCGTTCGGCCAGCGCGGACAGCGCAAACCAGGTGTGCTGAACCGACTCGGCGCGGCCGGAGAGTTCGGCCACCGCGGCCTCGTGCGTCGTCAACTCCTCGGACGCCACCGCCAGCCGCGAGGAGGCCTGGTCGTGGTCGCGCCGCATGGCGGCCTCGGCCTCGAAGATGGCCTCCCGCTCACCCTGCCGGTTGACCAGGTCGTCGGCGGCCAGCCGCAGCCGGGCGTCGCGGAGGTCGGCCTGGATGGTCGCCGCCCGTCGGGCCACCTCGGCCTGGCGGCCCAGCGGTTTGAGCTGACGGCGCAGCTCGGTGGTCAGGTCGGTCAGCCGGGCCAGGTTCGCCGACATCGCGTCGAGTTTGCGGAGAGCCTTTTCCTTACGCTTGCGGTGCTTGAGCACCCCGGCGGCTTCTTCGATGAACGCGCGCCGGTCCTCGGGTCGCGACTGCAAGATCTCGTCGAGCTTGCCCTGCCCGACGATGACGTGCATCTCCCGGCCGATCCCGGAGTCGCTCAGCAGCTCCTGAACATCCATCAAACGACAACTGCTGCCGTTGATTTCGTACTCGCTGGCGCCATCGCGGAACATCCGCCGCGTGATGGACACCTCGGAGTATTCGATGGGCAGCGCGTTGTCGGAGTTGTCGATGGTGACGGTGACCTCGGCGCGGCCCAGCGGGGCCCGCGACGACGTCCCGGCGAAGATGACGTCCTCCATCTTCCCGCCGCGCAGCGTCTTCGCTCCCTGCTCCCCCATCACCCAGGCCAGCGCGTCGACGACGTTGGATTTGCCCGAGCCGTTGGGGCCGACGACGGCGGTGATGCCCGGTTCGAACCGCAGAGTCGTCGGCGAGGCGAAGGACTTGAAGCCCTTCAGCGTCAGACTCTTGAGGTACACGGCGAGCCAGACTACCGCTCAAATCGGCCCGGACGGCGGCACCGCGGGGTGTCGGACGGCCCGAAATACGGGCGGCGATTCGGGCGGTCGACGCACTGGTCACAGTGGTCACATCAGCCACGGGAAGGTGCCTGTCGCCTCCGCAGAGCGCGAGCCCGACGCCGCCGTTCACCGCTCGACGAAACCCTCGAACCGCTCCTGCGGTTGTGACCAGTCGGCGACCACCTTGTCGACGCGCCCGGGGGGCGACGGCCAGGCGGTGCCGCCTTCCAGCAGGCGCAACAGCTTCTCACCGGCCGAGCGCGGCCCCTGGGCGACCACCAGAACGCGGCCGTCGGGCCGGTTGGCCGCGTAGCCGGTGAGGCCCAGCTCCAGCGCCCGGCAGCGGGTCCACCAACGGAAACCGACGCCCTGAACCTGGCCGTGCACCCAGGCGGTGAGCCGCGTGTCAGGCTCCGACATCGTTGACCTCGAGGTTCACGGTGGTTCCGGACTTGAGCGTGCGCCCGACCGTGCAGACCTGATCGATCGCGCGGTCGACCACGGCCAGCAGGCGCTGCTTCTCGTCGTCGGCCAGCGACGACAGGTCCAGTTCCAGGGTCTCCGCGAGCAGCGGATAGCGTTCCTGCTCGCGGTCGGCGGCGCCGGAGACCTTGACGACCGCCTTGTAGTCGTCGCCCAGCCGGCGGGCCAGCGGCAGGTCGCTGGCCATTGCGCTGCACGCCGCGAGCGCGATCTTGAGCAGCTCGCCGGGGGTGAACACGCCGTCGACGTCCTCGGATCCGATCGGCACCTGCGCCCCTCGTGAGCTGTACCCGGTGTATCGGCGAGTCCCGGTGCGTTCCACCCATAGTTCGGCCATGGCTTATTTCTACCGGGCGTCCGAACTTCGAGGCGCGGGCATACTGTCTGGCATGTCCATCGTGGTCGCCTTCCACGCCCACCCGGACGACGAGGTCGTGCTCACGGGCGGCACCCTGGCGCGGGCGGCGGCCGCTGGGCACCGGGTGGTCGTGGTCACGGCGACCGACGGGCGCGTCCACAACGAGGACGACAACGACCGGCTGGACGAATTGCGGTTAAGCGCAAGCATTCTCGGGGCGCATCGGGTGGAGTGCCTGGGGTACGCCGACAGCGGCTACGGTCCGCTGTTCTACCCGGATCCGCCCGGGCGCACCCGATTCGGCCGCGCGGACCTCGACGAGGCGGCCGGGCGGCTGGCCGGCATCCTGCGCGACGAACGCGCCGATCTGCTGCTGAGCTATCAGCCCAACGGCGGCTACGGGCACCGCGACCACGTTCAGGTGCACCGCGTCGGCAAGCGGGCGGCCGAGCTCGCCGCCATCGCGCGGGTACTCGAGGTGACGATGCCGCGCGAAATGTTGCTTCGGGTCAGCGATGTCGCGCATGTGTTGCGGCTGCCACAGCCCTACGAGCGCGACATCGTCCGCGGCGCATACGCCCCGCGCGCCACAATCACCCATCGGGTCAACGTCTTTGGGTTCGCGCGCCAGAAGCGGGACGCGTTCGCCGCGCACCGCTCCCAGATCGGCGCTTCCGGTCTGGTCGCGCGCGTGTTCGGGCTGCTGCTGCGGTTGCCGCCCCAGGTGTTCGGTGCGCTGTTCAGCCACGAGTGGTTCGTGGACCCGGCGCTGCCCACCGGGACGCTGCGCCGCGACATCTTCGATTAATTCATCTGCGCCAAAACCCGCTCAACCCCGCGGGCGCGGTTGACATTTCGGGCAATAGAACGAGGAGCGATTCATGAATTTCTCCCGACGCATCACCGCCCCGCAGCGGCGGCAGGCTTGGCCTTCACGGCCGTAGGCGTCCAGCGATCGGTCGAAGTATCCGGATTCGCCGTTGACGTTGACATACAGCGAGTCGAACGATGTCCCACCTTCGGTCAGCGCGTCGCGCATCACGTCGGCGGCCGCGTCCAGCAGGGCGGTCAACTGCTTGCGGCTCAGCGTGTCGGACAGGCGTGCACCGTGCAGCTTGGCCCGCCACAGCGCCTCGTCGGCGTAGATGTTGCCGATACCGGACACCACCTGCTGGTCGAGAAGCTGCCGCTTGATTTCGGAATGCTTGCGCCGCAATACCTTTATCACCGCATCCGGGTCGAAGCGAGGGTCCAGCGGGTCACGCGCCAGGTGCGCGACCGGTTCGGGCACCACGCTGCCGTCCACCTCGAGCAGGTCGGCGAGCATCCACCCACCGAAGGTGCGCTGGTCGGCGAAACTCAGCACGGTCCCGTCGTCGAGCAGCGCGGAGATTCGGACGTGGTCGGCGCGCGGCACCGCACCGAGCAGCATCTGACCGCTCATGCCGAGGTGGACTACCAGTGCCGTATCCGGTTGCTGCCCAATGGGTTCCGTGTCGAGCAGCAGCCACAAATATTTGCCGCGCCGATCCGTGCCGGTGATCCGCGCGTTCAGCAGCCGGGCGGTGAGGTCCGCTGGCCCCGCTAGGTGACGACGCACCGCGCGCGGGTGATGCACCCGCACCGCAGTCATCGTCTTGCCGACGACGTGGGCGTGCAAGCCGCGGCGCACCACCTCGACTTCGGGCAGTTCGGGCATCTAGGCGGGCACCATCTAGTGTCCTGAGTCGTTAATTCGTCGGCAGTAGTTGGCGATGCTGTCCAGGATTTGGTCGGCGGTCTTGGTCCACA
>NZ_MVHG01000141.1 GCF_002086125.1 Mycobacterium arosiense ATCC BAA-1401 = DSM 45069 | reverse complement strand
CCGCCCACGGTGTCATCCCAGCAGGCGACCCAGGCTACTGCTGTTGCGCCGCCGCAGGCGCCCGCAGAGCTACCCGATCGCGGTTGGCGACGCCTCCTGCGGCTGATCACCTTCGGGCTGATCACCCTGGGCCCGTCGCCGGCCCAGCGGCAGGAGGCTCAGTTCGAAGCGGCCATCCGGACCCGCCTGTACGGCAACCACAAGGTCGGCGTCCTGGGCAAGGGGGGCGTGGGGAAGACGTCGGTGGCCGGGAGCGTGGGCTCGCTGTTCGCCGCGCTCCGCAGGCAAGACCACGTGGTCGCGATCGACGCCGACACCGCGTTCGGCCGGCTCAGCAGCCGGATCGACCCGGCGTCGACGGGCTCGTTCTGGGAGCTCACCGCGGACAAGAACCTGCGGTCGTTCGACGACGTGGTGGCGCGGTTGGGCCGCAACGTCGCGGGTCTTCACGTCCTCGCCGGTGAACCGGCGTCGGGCCCGCGCCGGGTGCTCGACCCGGCGATCTACCGGGAAGCCGCGCTGCGACTGGACCGCCATTTCACGATCTCGGTCATCGACTGCGGTTCGACCATGGACGCGCCGCTCACCCAGGAGGTCCTGCGCGACCTGGACGCGCTGATGGTGGTGTCCTCCCCCTGGGCCGACGGCGCATCCGCCGCCGCGCGGACCATGGAGTGGCTGGCGGACCAGGGCCTGGTCGAACTGTTGCGTCACACCATCGTGGTGCTCAACGATTCCGACGGCCACGCCGACAAACGCACCCGGGCCCTGCTCGCCCGCGAGTTCACCGATCATGGCCGGCCGGTGATCGAAGTGCCCTTCGACCCCCACCTGCGGCCCGGCGGCGTGATCGACGTGGGCGACGAGATGGCCCCGGCCACCCGACGCAAATTTCTCGAGATCACCGCGACCATCGCGGGGTACTTCGCGTCGCGTCCGCACGGCGGAGACCACGCGGGCGAGCAGAACTAAGCCCGCGCCGACGGGTCGGCGATCGCCTCGATCTTGCACACCCGGGACCCGCGGATCGTCAGCACGATGACGGCGAACAGGCGGCGCCCGCTGAAGGCCAGCAACACCGGTCCGCCGACCGGACCGCTGACCAGGGTCACGTCCGGCCACAGGTAGCGCAACAGGTTGGTGGCCACCGCATCCGGCCCGCGGTTGATCTGCTGTGGCGGCGCCGGGTCGGCGAGGATGGTGCCCACGCCCCACACCGTCGGATCCAGCACGGCGGCCAACGCTTCGAGGTCACCGTTGGCGCATGCGGTCATGAACTTCTCGGTGACCAATTGATGCTCAGCGGATGCGACATCGGTCAGCTTCGGTTGTGCCGCCTGGAATTTCGCACGTGCCCTGCGAGCCAGTTGGCGGCAGGTGCCGACCGGGCGGCCCACGGTCTGCGAGATCGAGTCGAATGGGACGCCGAACACGTCGTGCAGCACGAAGGCGACCCGTTCACCGGGGCTGAGCCTGCGCAGGACCTCGAGCAACGCGGTGCGGATCTCGTCGTCGAGGGTGACCCGGTCGGCCGGGTCGAAGCGGCCCGGCGCCGGTTGATCGGCAACCTCGCCGGGCCGTTCGTATCGGGCGCGGGCCGAACGCACCTGGTCCAGGCAGAGCCGGCTCGCGACCACGGTCAGCCAGCCCCGGGCATCCTCGATCTCGCTCACGTCGGCGCGCGACAACCGCAGAAAGGCCTCTTGCGCAACGTCTTCCGCATCCCCGATGTCTCCCAGCATCTGATAGGCAAGGTTTACCAGGTAGGGGTGGTGCCGACGCCAGGCCTCGCCGACCTGGTCGCCGGCCGACTGCGACTGGTTCATGACTCTTCGACGATCGGCTGGGGCGAAAAGTTACAAGTTCTCCCGTGTAACTTTCCCACCTTCTGCCCCGTCGTTTCAGCAGTGCAGGAAGTTCACGGAAGGAAACCTGTCATGACCATCGTCGTCACCGGAGCGACCGGCAACGTCGGACGCCCACTCGTCACCGAACTGCTGGCCGCGGGGGCCCGCGTGCGGGCGGTCACCCGACAGCCGGGGCCGGCCGGATTTCCCTCGGGGGTGGAGGTGTTCGGTTCGGCCGCCGAGGCGCTACCGGGTGCCTCCGCGGTCTTCCTGAATTCGCGGGCGCTGGGCGGGCAACTGGAAGACGTGGTGGCCCGGTGCGGGCGCGCCGGTGTCACCAAGCTGGTGGCGCTGTCGGCGATCAACGCCGACGACGACCTCGCCCGGCAGCCGTCCCGGTTCCGGGGGGACCGCAACCGGGAGGCCGAACGCCTCGCGGCCGACTCGGGGCTGGACTGGGTCAGCCTGCGGCCCACAATGTTTGCCTCGAACTTCGCCGGCATGTGGTCCGCCCAGATCCGCGCCGGCGACGTGGTCGCCGGACCCTACGCCGCGGCATCGTCGGCGCCGATCGTCGAGACCGACATCTCCGCGGTGGCGGCACGCGCTCTGCTCACCGATGAGCTTGTCGGACAACGCATCCCGCTGACCGGCCCGCAGGCCTTCACCAACGCGGAGCTGGTCGAGGTCATCGGCGCCGTTCTGGGCCGGCCGCTGCAGTACCGCGAGATCCCCGCGGATGCCGTGCGGCAACGGTTCGTCGGCCTGGGGTTCAATCCCGGATTCGCCGACGCCTACCTCGCCATGCAGTCCGAGGCGCTCGACAAGGCCGCCCTGGTCACCCATGACGTGGAGAAGATCCTCGACCGGCCTCCAGTCCCGTTCGCGCACTGGGTTTTCCAGCACCGAGCCATGTTCAGCAACCAGAATGAAGGAGTCGCCAGATGACCGGTCCACGTCCCCCGCGCTACCTCAAACCGATGAACAAGTTCATGATGGCGGTCCAACGGCTCGGCATCCCGACCGGCCCCGCGATGGTGCTCACCGTGCCCGGCCGCAAGTCGGGTCAACCACGGCGGACCCCGATGACGCCGTTCAACTTTCGGGGTGGCCTGTACGTCGTGGCCGGCTATCCCGGCGCCGACTGGGCGGCGAATGCCCGGGCGGCCGGCATGGGCACCCTGAGCCGCGGCCGACGGTCACGCCCCGTGCGGATCGTCGAACTCTCCGCCAGCGAGGCACGACCGGTGCTGCGGGCGTTCCCAACCGAGGTCCCGGTTGGGGTGGCGTTCGCGAAACGCTCGGGGATGGTGCGGGACGGCACTCCCGACGAGTTCGAAGCGCTGGCGGGGCGGCTGCCCGTTTTCCGATTCGAGCCGGCATAACCGCGTCACCAGACGATGGCCGCCATGTCGCGATTGTCCGAACACACGCTGCGCACCGCGGCCTGGATGTCGGCCGAGGTGATGATCTGCAGGTCCACGACCGTCACCGGTTGACCCGCCCGCTTTTGCGCCACCACCCGGGTGTCGCGAAAACCCTCGGCACGCTCGACGACGTTGCGGGCGAACCTACCGTTCTGCATGGCGTCGATGCCGTGGCGGCCGCCCGGGGTGGTGTAGTTGCGGATGGTCGTCGCCGCGTCCAGAAACGTTTCGCGGGCGCCATCGTCAAGCAGGCTGGCGCGCGGCGTGGCGTAGCGGTGCGCGATCTCGACGATCTCCGCCGGCGAATAGGACTCGAAACGCAGCTTGCGGTTGAACCGGCCCGCCAAGCCCGGGTTCACGGTGAGGAAAGCGTCCACTTGATCTTCGTAGCCCGCCCCGATGAAGCAGAAGTCGAATCGGTGCGCCTCCAGCGCCACTAGGAGCTGATTGACAGCCTCCATGCCGATCATGTCGGGCGTGCCGTCCTGATGGCGCTCGATCAGCGAGTAGAACTCGTCCATGAAAATGATTCGCCCCAGCGACTTTTCGATGAGCTCGTTGGTTTTCGGCCCGGATTCGCCGATGAAGTGGCCGCAGAAATCCGAACGGCGCACCTCCCGGATCTCGGGGTGGCGCACGATACCCATGCCGGCGTAGATTTTGCCCAGCGCTTCGGCGGTGGTCGTCTTACCGGTGCCGGGCGGGCCGACCAGCAGCATGTGGTTGGTCTGACCCTCCACCGGCAGGCCATGCTCGAGCCGCATCATCCGCACTTCGAGTTGATCTTCCAGCGCCGCGACCGCTTGTTTGACTGCGGCCAGTCCCACCTGCTTGGCCAGCAGCTTGCGTCCCTCGGCCAACAGCTCGGCGCGCACGTCGGCGGCGGCGTCGTCGTCGAGCTCGTCGCGGCTCTTGGCCGACGAGGCGTCCCATCGGTCGGTGCGGCTGGCGATGGTCTGTTCGTCGGTGACGACCAGGTGCAGGTTCGGGTCGGCCAGTGCCTCTTTGGCCGCCTCGGTCAGGACGCCGTTGATGGTGGCCTTGGACAGCCAGATCTGGGCCTTGTCCTCCTCGCGCAGCTGGCGGTGCACCATCCCGCGCACATAGGCCAAATCGGCGACCAGCAACGGAATATCGGCCGGGCCGATCGACGCCGTCAGCACATCGGCGTCGAAGCGCGACGACGACTGGGTGTGCCCGATCACGTCGACGCGGTCGAGCCAGTCCAGCGCGACCCGGCCCTGTCCGAGGTGTGCGGCGGCGTGGGCGGCCAATGCACAGATCGACGCGGTCACCGCCGACATGACGATGGCCTGCGCCGGCAACTCGTCGGCGGCCGCCAGCAACACGTCCGGCCAGCGTTGCGTCCGGTACATCAAGAACGTGCGGGCCAGTTGGTGCCACTGGTAGTTAGTCCAGGAATCGAGCAGGTCACGGTTGGCCAGCAGCCTGTCGGCCTCGGCGTACTCCCCCGCGATCGTCAACGCGGACGACAGTGCCAGCCCGACCTGTGACGCGTCGGTGACCGTGATGCCGATGTAGGGACCCAGCTGGATCTCCGCGGCGAGCGTCTGTCCGATGCGCGTGGTCTCGCGGTGCAGCCATTCGCTGGTGGCGTAGAGCCGCCGCAACGACGCCAGGTCGCTGTCACCGCACGCGATGCGGCCCAACCACGCATCGGCCATCGACGGGTCGGCGTCGGTGGCGGCAACGAACTCCGGCAGCGCCGCCGCCCGGCCCTGTCGGCTCTTGATCGCCATGGCACGATCGAAATGCCTTCGCGCAGTTTGCAAATCACCCATCATGTCCCCCCATCCCGGGCACCGCGGTTAGGGTCGCCGGGGTCGCGGACAGCCGACTTCAACCGAATCGAGCTGTCGCCGCATCCGCTGCGTGCGCTCATCACACCGTGCCTCAAAATTCGCGTTGCTGATTTGCTACGTGCCGACCGAGATGCCTACCGGCTCGAGACTGACGTAGCGGTTCTCGGCGCGGAACATGTCCATCTCGACAAGCCAATCCTCTCCTGCTGCACTGACGTTGACCACCGCCGGCCCGATCTGCTCGATGATCACCTCGAAGCCGTTCCGATGCCCCTCGGAGAGTTCGGTTCCCGCCGGGGCGATGGTGATCACAGTCGCCGGGCGCGGAGTGGGTGAGATCGCCGCCTCGATGCCGCCCTCGGGCGCGCCCCCGCCGCTCCCGCGTCGCGGGGCGTATTCGACGACGCTGACGCTCGTTCGCGGTGCCGGGCGCGGGCTGCTCACCACGCTGATCTCCGGCATGCGCACGCTGACCCAACGCGACATGTCGCGGGTGTGCACGCACACCCGCTCGCCGGCACCGGCGGTCCGGATCACGATCCGCTTGGCGATCGGGTCGTCGGCGGCGACGAACACCCGCGACAGCTCGCCGGCGTCGGTGACCGGCATCAGCAGCCGGTCACCGTTGCTGAGTTTGCCGATCAGCACGCCCGACGGTCCGATCTCGGTGACCAGCTCCGCCGGCAGCGGGCTGCGCCGCAAGCCACGCAGATGCGGACGGGGGCCGCACATGTTCGCGGCCGCCGCGGCGGCCTGCTCGCCGTTGAGCCGGCGCAGGATGACGCTGGGCGGTGTCGGCGCGGGAGTGGGTGTGCGCACGGTGATGGTGGCGGTGCACCTGGCGTCCGGGAAAACCGTCACGTTCTGGATGACCTCGTCGGCGCGCAGCGTCCATGCCTGCGAAAGGTTGCGTGATGTGATCGCCTCGGCCGGATAAGCATAGGTCGTCATCCAACCCGCTTCTCCGCGTATGGCTTTCCATCGCTGCGCGGTTCCGCACACGGCGTCCCACCCCAGCCGGCGGTCAAGCTCCACGAGGTCGGTTGCGGTGGCCACCTTGGCGCGCATCCCTTGGCAGCGCAGCAATCCGGCGATGCGTTGTGCGACCGAAATGGCCGCGGCGCCAACGGTCGTGCGCCAAAACAGGGCCCGGGCGTTGTCGATCACCGCCAGCCGCATGACGAGCCACGTCTCACGCCGGCCCGCGTAGGGCGGGGTTCCGATCTCGGAGTCATAAACCCGCGGAAAGTCCCCGATGGTGCCGTGCCGGGAGCCGATGGTGACCACGCTGATCGAGTCGAGCTGCAGGCCAAGCGCCTGGTGCAGCATCGGCACCAATTCGACGATGTCCAACACGTTTTCGGTCTCGACGGTCACCGAGCCGGTCACCCGGGTGGCCCGGTGGCCCCTGCCCAGCAACTGCACCGCGACCACCGCGACGCCGTCTTGCACGCGCACGCCGCCACCGGACCGGTTGTTGGCCACGGTGGTCGGGGCCGCCCAGTCGAGCGGACGCCGGCCGCACCGCCACAACACGGCCCACGACCACGCCGGCTGACCCCACCAGCGCGCGAACACCAGCGCGGCCCCCACCGCCACGGCGACGACGGCGCCGATGTAGCCGCCCACCAACCAGCCGGCGACGGCAAGCATGAACACCGCCCACACGCCGGCCACCCGGCGATTGCTCGCGCGGCTGAACCCGGTCAGGTCGGGCCTCATCGCGCCCTCCGCAACCGCGCTGCGATCGCGAACACGAGCACGCCGGCAGCCACCGTCCCCAGGAACCCGATGGCGATGTTG
>NZ_MVHG01000140.1 GCF_002086125.1 Mycobacterium arosiense ATCC BAA-1401 = DSM 45069 | reverse complement strand
CAGCCCACTACGCTGCCACCTGTACCCACCAATGAACGACTCTCCTTCGCCGTGGACCAGTTCACGGGGTCCGGTCATACAGCCTATTCCATGCCGCGCCGCTCGTGTGGCCGGCGCGACCCCTCTGCGCGTCGCCGCAGCCGGTAGCCGGCCGAATATCGTTGAGGGACCGTCACATTCGTCGCAAATGCCGGCGTTCGACCAATGGGTGGCGCGACATCTGCCATCGTGATGTCCTCGTAAGGATGGTTGTTGGGCAGCCGTTCGCCGCTTGCCTTGGCCATCCATGGTGAGCTGTACAGAAGCGGTTAAGTAACGTGTCCCGTGCTGACCGCAGCAGGTGTCGGCGCATGCTCGTCGTCATATATTGCAACCGGAGGCGGAACATTGCCCGCTGGTCACAGCCCAGCTGACGATCGATGATGGAGCTTCGGGCCAGACCGACACGGTGAATTGCTTGTCATGGGTTGGTTAACCAGGGTCACTACCGGTGACACCTCGGAAGGTGTCACGGCGCTCGTATCCCGGCCTGATGCGGCTACGAGTTGGCCTCCAGCCGTCGGCGGACTGAAGCCGAGGTTCGGCGCCACCTGCGAGGGCCGAGTCGAGCATTATTCTGGTGGCTGCCCTGGCGGCGGATACACGCCCCTCAAAATCCACGGCAGCCATCTGATACCGAACTCGAGTTCGTCGCTGGCGTCATAATCGGGGCTGGGATCTAGCGGGACGTTCTGCCCTTCTGTGCTCGGGGGCGGTTTTCCCCCGCTCCCTTGGGGCTGGCCGTAGACCGCCACGACCACAGTGCGATCCGGGCTATTCAGTGACCAGACCCCCATTTGGCTGTAGGCGCAATTCGACATGATATTGAGGTCGGCGGGGTCGTGGTACCACCGGTTGATCAAGTCGTTGCCGCTGATGGCGATGGACTGGTTGATCGCCACCGTCTCTGCCACCGGGCCATTGAACCCGGCCCCGTTAGCCCGGTCTTGCGGGGTGGAACCGTCGGAGCCAACGTCGCCGTCGAGGGCGCGATTGTTCAGCACGTCCTCCGCGTGCCGCTGGGCGGCGAGTTGAAGTTGCGGGCTGATTCTGACGTCGTTGTTGCAACCCGACTGGTGCTGAACCGTGTAGACGTTGGCGACAACACTGTCGTTGAGTCGCTTGTTATTCGGTATCAGCGTGTTGTTGTCCCCATCCGCGTTCGCGATCGGAGGCCCCAGCAGCGCCCCGGCGGCCAAAACCACCGCAGCCGGCAGAGATACGGCTTGATGCTGCATGTCCAACTTCTACTCCCTCATGAACCGAGAGCTGGCGGTGGACGGTACTCGGAGACCCTGCAGGTGTGGGAACGCTCGGACGTTCCCTGAAACTCCCAAACAGGCTGCAGCAGCGGTAATTCGAACTCGTCGACCGTCGTCACAAGCGTGCTTGTTGACCATCTGATATCCAGTCAAGGACCGACCCGACCCAGCCCGGCATGAAAGTAGGCTACCCACAACGCTGCCGCGGCGTCTAGATGTTAATAAGCAAAATATTTAGCTGCTTCCGAATCAACAACGTGTTGCGCCTGACCGTTGGCGTGCGGAAGGGCGGGGCTGCCGGCATGGAGGCGTCCGAATAGCAGTGACAGCCAGCACCTCGTAAGCGAGGAAAGTGTTTAGTAGTAAGTGCTGGGCGCAGCTGCTCCGCCTGGCGGCTGGTAGCCGGCGGCGGAGTTCCGCAGCTGCCATATCAGCTCAGGGCAGAGAAGATCGACCGCGTAGGACACCAGGTAATTCGCTGCGAACTCATCGTTGGGGGTGACGTCACTCTTGACGTCTCTCATGATCTGCCCGTAGCCGTCACCCTGGCCGACTTTGTCGCAGATTCCGTGGCCGTAGCTGAGCGCGTCGTTGTTGGGAAAGCCGTAGTGGCGCCGCACGACCACGTCGTAGACGTATTCGACGTCGGGCGCAGGCGCGGCGTGCACCTGAGGTGGCGCCACCACCAGCCCGACCGCCGCAACCGCGGCGACGATCAAAGCGATGGATGATTTCTGGCTGTTCATGGCTGGGGGCCCAGATAGTCGCCAGCGTCACCGCAACCGAGCCCCGACAAAGAGAACCTCGGCCTACCCGCTCCAGCTACCGGGTGCCGAATGGCTACCTTCATAGACCAAGACATTAAACTATATAACGGATAAGATCCAGGCTTTCGGCGTCTCGCCGGTGATCTCGGAGCGCAGGCGGATCCGCACCGCCGTGGCGAAGGGCGGTGACAAAGTTACGTGCGGCGCAGTCGGACTCACAACGGATCGTGCCGCTTCGGAAATCCACATTGGTACTTATCCAACGACGGCACGGGCCGCTTCGGCCGACCGCGGCCGGCTACGCACCCGGCTGGCAAAAGCTCAGACCGCGATATACACCAGATTGTTGTACAACAATGCATCAGGAGTCACCAGGCTCCTCGTTTGCCTCCACGCCCCGGCGAAATCGCGGCGCCCGCGAACACGTCACCTACGATGCTTTCTACCGCCGCACCGCGGACACTTTCTGTTGGCCGATTTGCTACCGGCTCACCACCACCTCAGCTTCGTCTACATCGAACCGACACCGCCGCGCCCACACAACATGCTAAGGGCAGGCTGTCATGGCGTAACTTCGCCCGGCACACGGCCAGCGCCGTAGCGGCAATCGCGGCCACCCCGAGAAGAATCAGCATTACCGAGGCCGGCATTGGCGAAACAAGTGTCGGCTCTTCGAACCGACGACGTCGCGTTCGTCATCGCCACCCTGCTGTGGATGGCTCGGTGGTCGGTGAGATGCCCTTGCCAAGCGCCGCGCCTTGAAGGGGGGTAGGTGAATGTGCATCGTTCGACCCAGACTGAAACATGCTGCGCCAGCGACTAGCTAGGTAGGTAGCGCCCACGGCCATCGCCGCACACAGTGAGAGCAGCGCGGCCGACATGAGCCAGTTAACTGCCGTAGGCAAATCCGAGTACAGCGCGAAATAGCCGGGCCAGGACGTTGCCGCGTAGCCGACGGGAAGAATGATTAGGGAGATCGTGAAACCCGTTGCCAAACGGCGCAAGCCGTGCTGTGTACTGGCCAATGCGTACAACAAGAATCCTCCGACCATGGGATAGGTCACGGCCTGCGGCGCGACGCCCAGATACTTCATGGGCGCCTGGCCGTAGTAAGTCCAAAGGTGCAGCGAATTGCCGAAAAACTCCACGCAGGCAACCGATACGAACAGGATGAACGCCGCAAGATGTAGTCGCCGGCGCGAGACTCCCGCCTCCATCGCTTTGAAGACTAGGTAGGGCGCCAGTCCCACCCACGGGACGTAGCCCAGGACGAGAAATAGGGGGATGGACCTGCCAAAGGCGTGGTATGCCATCGGGTTGTTGTTGGCATAGACAATTTTGCCCAGGATGTCATAGATGGGCTCGTTTAACGCAGCGACAAGGGCAGCCAAGCAGCAAACGATCGGCAGCGCATCGTGATTAGAAATCGCCATCCCCGCGGCGACGAAGATGGCTGCTAGGGCGAGCACGACGAAAATCCCTAACAAGATCCGCGGATCGAGGATCGCGACCAACTGCGGGGGCGCCGGCAAGGCCCCGTCGGCAAGAATCATTATCGGTGGCCCTTCCCTATGTCAGTTCAGAATGCCGCTGCCAGGCCGAGCGCCTGGTGCCGTCTAACGGTCCATGGCGGCCCCAACCTGACCCACTTGGGTTCGCACCTGGTGTCGTGTTCGGTCTCACTACGCAACATAGCATTGCGGCCGTGGCTAGACATAGCTTTGCGTATCTATTCTCAAAATGGAATGCGTTTTGTACGCGACGACGCGTCAGTGTTGCGCTCCCCCACCCCCGTCTAGGGGGTCTGCTGCTGCAGCCGTCGCACCGAATTCTCTTGAGTCGGCAAGGACCGCCGTCGCATCACCGATTCGCCTAACACCATATTCACAATCGCCACGCTCTCATCCTTCGAAGTAGCGGGGTACGGTCACGCAAGGACAAGCATCAAATCGGCTGAGGCACAACATATTTGCGTGCGCACACCGTAAACGCCTCCAGCTAGTCCAGGCCCGTCATGCGTCCTGGTGATGGACAAGGTGAGAGGAGACTAGTCGTGCTGGCACTATCCTTCAGTGACCAGCAGATCGTCGTAGCCGTTTTCCGCAAGGTAGGTGCGATATCTGGCGAATGCCGGGTCGAGCGCTGGCAGCAAATTCATCATTTTCGTGATCTGACCGTTGACCTTCACCTTGCGTCGTGTGATCGCAGTAGTGATCTTGAGTTGACCCATCCAGAACAGATGACCATTGTCGGCCTTCATCGTGAGCTCAACGTCGGGCTGGGTATTGGATGGCCCCTCGACGATCTGGATAGGGTCATGCTTGCAGTCAACGAGGATCGATGCCTCCGGGTCGGTGTAGTTAATGCGAAACGCAGTTCTCGATTTGACGAATTTGGGGCCGAGTTCGGGATCTGCCGCCATGTCTTTCATGAATCCGGTGAAGACATCGTACAGTTGCTCGGTCGATTTGAAGAACGTCAATCGATTACCCTCCTACCTTTCGGATTAGCCGTTAAAATCCATGTAATGCCCGTGCGGCGTCCATCCGATCTGGAACGGCAGCTCGATCCGTGCAACGGGCCCCGAAGCGAAGTCCTCGGTGTCAAATATCTGATACTCTGAAGTGTTCTCCATGAAGTGCGAGATCGGCACTATCAAATAACCGTCGCCCTCGGGGGCGTTGAGTGCGCGAGGGGCGAATGTGGGTTCGAAGAGCACCGCTGATTGTTCTTCGGTATCGATGGTGAAGCTTTGTTCTGCACCCGTGTGAACGTTGCGCCTAATCACGGTGTCGAGCGACCACAGGCTGTCTCCCGCCGCCAGAAATCCCCAGGTGTAGTTTTTCCCGTAGTAGCGTTCGTCAACCTTGGGAAACTCCACGGCACGATCATCAAGCCGCTCACTTTTAACCGATCCTGTAGTCAGGTCGATTGTCCAACGGCCGATTACTCCGGAGCCAAATGGAACGAAGTCCACGCCGAATTCGACTTCATCTTCGAACGGAAATGGTGGCCGGTCGAATATAGGCCCGTCAAGAATTAATGTATCGCCTGCATGGTTAGCCGACATCGTATGCATGATATATTCGGTGTTGAAATCAGCGGTGATCCATTTAATCGGACCATTTATGTCATTCCGATTGATGAGTGCCAGTTTTGTGGGCAGGGTCGGATCCCATCCGAATACAGAAAGTCCCCGATCGATGCGGTCTTGACCAACTATGAATGGCTGAAACGGGATCACCACGTAATTTTCCGTCAACCACATGTCATGCGCATTTTGCGCGTAGGGAGCGTCGCCGATAGCGCGCGATTCCACTCGGCCGTCCGGATGCACCCAATGCAGCGTCACGTAGGGCTCGGTGTCGCGGTATGCCCAGCCGTACAGCATTCCGGTCTCAGCGTCCCATTTAGGGTGGGCGGTAAACGAGTTGTCGCCGAAGCATGCCGGCGGGGTCATTCCTGGTGAGAGCTTGACTGACCACGGCACAATACCGCGAGTGTCGAGCGTCAGCGGATCGATCGCTACCGGGGGGAGGCCTTGTTCAGCTGAGCCAAGGACTTCGCCGGCGAACGGGAACACGTTCACGATCGGGCTGCCGCTTGGTACCCCATCGGTGTACTCATTGGTGATGACGCGGCCCATGCCATAGCCGCGCCAGTCGTTGTAGGTACCGTCGGTCCACTCAAAAAGTCCGACCCCGTGCTTTTCTTCGAGCAGGTACTTGGGGGTCTTGACCCACTTGTTGGTGAAGTCAGCTTTGCCGTCGCGAAACACGAGGCCCTGCACCATGGCATCAGTGGCCGCAAAGCCGTTGAACCCCTGCCGTGTTGGGCGCTTCCAGGTGGGCCCGATCCGGTAGAAACCGCCACAGAGGTCGCTGGGTATCTGCCCTTCGGATACCACACAGTCTTCAATGTGGGCCTCAAATCGCATGGGCTTAAGCGGTCCGAATAGCCGGATGTCGTCGGGAATCGCACTAACCATGACGTACCTCCTATGTGGGTAGGCGTGGCGTCGACCTCGACCACTGTAAAGCGGCGCCATCAGCGTGTCAATTATTCGTGCTATTCGACTGCAAACACAGCGCAAACTGCGCATTCAGCGCCTGGTTGCCTAAGTATGCGCACCTAGAACCGTGCGGTCACCGCTATTTGATCAGTTGTCACGCACCCTGCTGACCTCCGGGCATCCCCGCCAGCCGTACGGGTGCCATTGGTTGGTCCTGGAGGTGCTTCACACGTCGCCTGCGCAGCCAGCGGGGTTTGTGGTCCTCGGGCATCGGCTTCGCGCCGGAGTTGTAGAGCTCTGTTCGCGCCAATGGCGGCGCCATCGATACACTTCGCGGTCCGCGTGGTCTATATTGCGGTCATGGCGAAGATGAAACTCGCTATCGCTACCGCGCTGCTCGCCTCCACGTCGATTGCTATGACTGCACCTGCCCACGCGGATGCAGCTACAGACTTCTTAACGATGGTCAGCAGCCAGGGCCTCAACGTCGGCGATACCCCGCCGGATGTTCAGATAACTTTGGACACGGCCAACACTGTATGTCAGATGCTCCACAACGGATTTAGCCCAGAAGTTGTTGAAAGACAAGTACCGTACGTCTTTCCGCAAGCGACGCCAACGCAAGAAGCAGGGTTCGTTAGAGCCGCTCAAGCCACACTATGCATTACTGCCTACGCGCCGTTGCAGCCGGGCGGTGACTACTAGTTCAACTGTTCAAATGGAACTGAGATTCGTGCATAGGCGTTTGCTGAGCGCAATGACGGCATATCCGTCGCGCAAGGGTTCTCGCGCTTGCGCGTGCTGCCCACCGGGCCCACGTCACAGCAACATTTTCGTCCCGCCTTCTCCAGTCCGACCAAAGCCGTTCGGCCACGCACTAATCGACAGCGGTGATAAGGTCGACCACGGCCGCGGTGCCGGTTCCGTACGGCGCGACATAGCAGATCTATAATTCGTCACCTCAAGGGAGCCACCATGGGCCCATGGCACAATTCATTCGCCGCGACAACGCTGACGATAGCAGTCCTTGGTTGGGCCTGCGACATGCCATCAGCTGGGGCGATCAACGGCGATTACTCCATCAACGGAACGTACGCGGCAACATCGGACGGTGCGTACGCAACGACGGATTACGCATTTCATAACGAGGCAACGGTGCGCAGCACTTGGACGATCTCGTCGACGTGCGAATCGGCAGACCACTGCAGCGGCAAAGTTGTGAGCGACCAAGGCTGGAGCGCACCGGCCACCATGGCACTCGGACATGTCTGGACCGTCGAGCACGACGTTCCAAATTGGGAAAAATGTTCTGACGGCCCCGCTTTCACGGGCCACCAGACATTCACCTTTTCTCCCTCGAACGCCGATGGGGTGACCCAGCCGGGTTCACCCTATCTGGAGGGCCGGGACAAGACCGTGGGCCCCCGATATGCATGCGGCACAACGTGGTACGGCAAGCCGCTCACGGTGGTCCTGCCGTTCCGCCTTGATAGAATCTCCTAATCCCGCTTCCTTAGGGCTCCCGGGCCAATCCCGTTGTGACACAGAGCCGGTGTGACCGGACCCCGTGAACTGGTCCACGGCGAAGGAGAGTCGTTCATTGGTGGGTACAGGTGGCAGCGTAGTGGGCTG